>JAZBOX010000219.1:0-7829 GCA_036351355.1 Halieaceae bacterium | reverse complement strand
GTCTGCGGCGCCTGCGAAAGTGCTGGAAGAAGCGGGAATTGTGCTCGGCGAGACCTACCCCGAGCCCATGGTGGATCACCGCGAGGCGCGTGAAGCCGCTCTGGCGGCCTACGGGGAAATCAAGGGTCGCTGACGGGACGGCGCTCAGCCGTCGACAGGCTTGACCCGACCGCGCGCTGCCTTGATGCGGCCCCGATGTGTCTTGCTGTCCATGCGACGCCGCTTCGCGGCGAGCGTGGGGCGTGTCGCGACGCGTTTGCGGCGGGGCTGATTGCTGCGCCGGATAAGCTCCGCAAGCCGCTCGAGCGCATCCTCGCGGTTGCGCGCCTGGCTGCGAAAGCGCTGCGCCTTGATCGTGACGACGCCGTCGGCACTCACCCGGTGGTCACGCCGGTTAAGGAGCGCCTGTCGATAAACCTCGGGCAGGGATGAGGCCTGACTGTCAAAGCGCAGATGGATGGCGGTCGACACCTTGTTCACATGTTGCCCGCCACTGCCCTGGGCACGAATGGGGGTCAGCTCGATTTCCTCGAGCGGGATCGCAACCTGTGGCGTGACCTGCAACATGGCGCGAGTCTAGCAAAGCCTGCGGACACAGACGACTGGATCGGCTCGGTGACGACAGGCAGTCGCGCTGCCCGCGTGCGGCCGGGGTCAAGGCGAAAAAAAATCCGGATGCGCACCCTGATGGATGACGCTACAGTGAGCGTGATCAACGATGGCTTCTGAGACACAGAAGGATCAAGCGACCCGACCCATGCAGGCACTGAGTCATCTGCCCAATCTACTCACCGGCACGCGGATTGCCCTGTCCCTGCCGATAGCCCTGTGCATACTGCGTCAGGATTACGACTGGGCACTCATCCTCGGCCTGATCGCGGGCCTGACGGATGCCCTGGACGGGCTCGCCGCCCGTGCCCTGAATGCGCACAGCCGGCTCGGAGCCGGCCTGGACGCGGCCGCAGACAAGCTGCTGATGTTCTGCATGTTCCTGAGCCTGGCCCAGGTCGGCCTGCTCCCCTGGTGGCTCGCCGGCCTGGTGGTCGGACGGGACGTGGTGATTGTGACCGGGGCAACCGCTTACCGCTTACTGGTGGGGCCCTTCGATTTTGCGCCGACGGGACTCAGCAAGCTCAATATGGCCGTGCAGGTCCTCTTCCTGATCTGTATCCTCGTCGATGCCATGACGCCCTTCCTTACCACCGCAACGCGTTTCGCACTCGTCGCTGCTGTTGCCACAACCGCCGTGGTGAGCGGCGTCCATTACGTGCTGTCCTGGTCACGGCGGGCCCGCGTGTCACTCCGGGAGCCGGGCAGCTCATGACGCAGACCCTGCGCGTGCTCACCTACAACATTCACAAGGGCTACTGCAGCGGTAACCGGCGCTTCGTGCTGGATGGCATTCGCGACCGCCTCGCCGAGACCGAGGCCGATATCGTCTTCCTGCAGGAGGTCCACGGCCTCGCCGAGAAGAGCGCGCGCAAACGCCGCAAGCACACCTATCCCGACCAGCCGCACTTCGAATTTCTGGCCGACACCGTCTGGCCTCACTACGCCTACGGCCGCAACGCGATCTACCGGCGCGGCGATCACGGCAATGCCATCCTGAGCAAGTTTCCCTTCAGCGCCTGGGAGAACATCGACGTGTCCTTTTTCCCGCGCTCCAGCCGCAGCATCCTGCACGGCGTCATCGAGCTGCCAGATTCAGGCACGCGCCTGCATACGCTCTGTGTGCACCTGGGCCTGCTGGAACAGGAGCGCCGCGAGCAGCTGCGGGTGCTGACCGAACGCATCGATGCCCACGTCCCGCGCGACGAGCCGATGATCATTGCCGGAGACTTCAACGACTGGCGGCAGCGCGCCGAGAGGCACCTGCACGATGACCTCGAACTCGAAGAGCTGTTCATGGGCCTGAACGGTTCACACGCCCGCACCTTCCCCATCTGGGCACCCGTGCTGCCGGTCGATCGCGTGTACTACCGGGGGCTCTCGCCCATCAGCGCGGAACGACTGGCGGGCGGCCCCTGGCGTGAACTGTCGGATCACGCCGCCCTATACGGCACCTTTGACCTGCAATAAAGCGCCCACTGGTTCGCATGGCGAACTTCGGTATACTCCTAGAAAAATAAAGCCTCACGGCGTCTTCGGAGTTCCCATGAAAACCCCGCCCTCCTTCCTGCTGGTATTGATACTGACCCTGTCTTTCGCAAGTCCCACGTTCGCATCGGGTTACCGTGAACTGCTCGCCCTTTACAACGACTTCCGGGAACTGGCACAGGACCCTGTCCGCGACGGAGTCGGCGATTACGGCGCCGAGGCGATGGCGGAACGTCACGCCGCGTTGGCCTCGTTGCTGCGGGACATGGAAGCCCTGGACGACAGCGCCTGGCCCACCTCCGAGCGCGTCGATTACCTGCTCACCCTGGCGGAGATGCGCGCGCTCGATTTCCACCACCGCACGCTGCGGCCCTGGGAGCGCGACCCCTCTTTTTACAGCACCCTGGTGCTGGGCTTCGGCCCGCGCATTGTCGACGCCATCCCGCTGCCGGAATTCCCCATCGAGGAGGCGGACGCGCTGGCCAAATTCAGCGAAGACCTGCGTCAGGTGCCGGAAGTGCTACGACGCGCACGCGCAAACCTTACCGACCTGCGCGGCGACCTGGCCCGGCTCGGCATCGAGCAGAAAAAGATCGAGCGCAACCTCTACGCACGGTATGTGGAGGAACTGGGTGAGCAACACCCGGACCTGGTCCCCGCAGCGGAAGCGGCACTCGTGGCAACGGAGGGATTCCTCTCCTGGCTGGAGGTGCAAAAGAACAACGTCCCCCAGCGCGCCGGCATCGGCAAGGAGGCCTTCGACTGGTACCTGCGCCATGTTCTCCTCCTGCCCTACACCTGGGGGGAGATGCGCGTGCTGGGCGAGCGCGAGTACCGACGATCCATGGCCTTTCTGAAGATTGAGGAAAATGAGCACCGTGGCCTCTCCATGCCCGAACCGGTGACCAGCCTCGCGGGTTTCGAGGCGCTGCGCAGCGAGGCCGACGCGGAGCTGCTCGCGTTCCTCGAGTCAGGCAACATTCTCACCGTCCCGGACTATCTCGTGCCGCCGAAGGGGGAAGGCCCCTACCTCATGCCCGTCGATCGCGACCCCGAGCGCACCGACCCCTTTGCGCCCCCGATCCGCCGCAATTTCTTTCGCGAAACAGAGGACCGCGACCCCCGCCCACTGCGCGCGCACAACGTGCCGGGACACCTGCTGGATCAGCTCATCATGGCGCGCGACACGCGGCCCATCCGCGGTGACGACCGGCTCTACTTCATCGATTCCTCGCGCATCGAGGGCTGGGCCTTCTATCTGGAGGAAATGCTGCTGCAGGCGGGCTTCCTGGATGCGCGCCCGAAGGCCCGCGAGATTCACTACATCCTGCAGATCAAGCGCGCGGCGCGCATCGCGCCGGAGCTGCTCATGCATTCAAACGACTGGAGTTTCGAGGAGGCGCTGGCCAGCCTGACCGGCCGGACGCCCTACTGGATGGAGGCTGACGACGACACGGCGATCTACGATCTCGGCCTCTACCTGCGCCAGCCGGGGCTGGGTATCAACTACTACTTCGGCAAGCTGCAGCTGGAAGCCCTGCTCGCCGAGCGCGCGGAGCAACTGGGCGCGGAGTTTGACCTCAAGACCTTCCACGACCGCTTTCTCGCCGCCGGCGCCATCCCGATTTCGCTCATTCGCTGGGAAATGACCGGCCGCGATGATGAAGTCCGGCAGATGCGCTGAGCCGGAGGCTCGGTGCCGGCGGCTTGTCCCGGCCTAGCGGTCGATATCCGGCGGCGTCCAGCCTGGCGGCGCCTCCTGGCGAGGTAAAGGCGTGATGGGGACGGAGAAGCCCGCGTCGCTGCCGTTCATGAGCATGCGCCGCCGCGCGATACGCCAGCCCTTGTCCGCGCGCACGACACGATCCCGGTACTGCCCGTAGATCGTGGCCGTGGAGCCGTCAGCGCGCTCGTGCCAGGCCAGCACATAGCTCAGGGCCTCCACGGTATCGGGGTCTTCACTGCTGAGGCGCACGTTGGACAGGTGATGCGACGTGCGCGACCAGCGCCACATGCGCTGCAGCGAGGCCGCCAGAGCCGCCGAACCCAACGAGCGCAGCGCGGGGTGGTCACCGTACTCCACCTCGCAGTCCTCGGTGAAAAGCGCCGCGAGGGCGTCCAGGTCCATGCGGTCGAGATACACGCAGTAATCCACGAGCAGGTCGGTGATGGCCTGATGATCGGCGGGGCTGAGGGTATTGGCGTCCATGCGAGGACTCTAGCGCGTGCGTCCATCGATCGCCAGCGTCGCAGAGCATCTGCGCCGCGCACTTGATGCAGTAGACTGTGCATTTACGCCGGTCACCGGGACATCAGAGCGTGTCAGTCCACGATAAGTCAGAGAACGCACCCGCGCGCCGACGACCGCTGTTACCACGCCTGCTGGGGGCCGCCAATTTCTGCCGCACCGGCCTCGCCTTTCTGCGCGACTCGGTACCCAGGCAGCGAAAACTCCTCGAAACGCCCTGCGCGCTCTGCCGCTTTCCGAGGCTGGTGCGCCTCTTCGACGGCGAGGCGGGCGTGCGCTGCCCCAAGTGTCTCGCAGGCGTCACACGCCTGTCAGTCGGGATCGCCGTCGAAACCCATGTCGACCACCTGGCGCACGCAGCGTGCTACGAGCTGTCAGCGAAAGGGCCCCTGTTCCGCTTTCTTTCCTACCGCTGCGCCAGTGTCACAGGGTCAGAGTTCTGGCCCGATGTGCCACCCGGCGAGTGGCGGAACCAGATGCAGTGCCAGGATGTCGAGCAACTCACCTACCCCGACGCGTGCTTTGACCTTGTCACCTCCACCGAGGTCTTTGAGCATGTGCCGAATGACGCCAAAGGGTTCCGCGAGGTGCACCGGGTTCTTACGCCAGGCGGTGCGCTCGTTTTCTCCGTCCCGCTACTGCTCGACCACGACACGATTGAGCGGGCGCGGCTCGTCGATGGCAAGATCGAGCACCTCACGGAACCCGAATATCACGACGACAGGATTCGCGGCAAAGGGGGGGTGCTCGCGTTCCGTACCTATGGCATGGATATTGTCGAGCGGCTGCGGGCGGCCGGGTTCCGTGACGCACTGATCGATACGACCAGCGTCGGCCGCTTTGATGGGGATGGGCGGGCTGTGGTGGTGGCCATGCGTCGATGATCTCGCGAAGCGCGGAAGTTCCCTTATGGCTGCAATGAACGGCGTATTCGGACCCACAAGGCTCATTCGTTTTAGCATTCGCGTCGTTCCTCGACAGCGACGATCTGCCTCACTTGCCTGAACCTCAACCTCAGGCTTAGCATTACGCAGTCATAGGAGGGTTGTCGTCATAAAAGAAAAACTACAAGTACTACAGGCAGTCTTCGACCATCTCCCCGATGAGATCCATGTTTGGAGGCTCGTGAAAGATGCCGATGGCACTATCCGCACCTGGCGGCTAGTCGATGCGAACACCAAAGCACTGGACTCCTGGGGAGTCACGCTTACTGACATTGTCGGCAAGACCGTGGAAGAAATCTTCCCCGGGACCGAAGCAACTCGACAGTTCATGCCGATCATCCAGCAAATATTTGAGTCGAATACCCCTTATGAGTGGGAGGAGCGATTCGACAACACCGGTCAGATTCTCAGAATGGTGTCAATCCCCCTGGGGGATATGTTCATCAGCTGCGGGGTAGATGTATCCACTTATCGTGAAATTGAGGCGAGACTGGTCGAGAAAACTCAAGAGTTAGAACATTCGCTCAAACGCCTGAACGTTGCGGCACGTGCGGCCAATCTCGGGGTCTGGGATTTCGATATTCTGAACAACAGACTGGTTTGGGACCGGAGCATGTACGAAATCTACGGAGTGGACCCCGTCGACATCAGTCTTCCTTACGAGTCCTGGGAGCAGGGCCTCCACAGGGATGATAGAGAACGGGCGACGCGTGAATTGGACGCAGCCATCGCCAAGGATGGCGTATTCCGAAGCGAGTTTCGTATAGTCCGACGGGACAACGGCGAGGTCCGCGACATCTTGGCCGTCGCCACCAGCGAGCATGACTCGCACGGCCGGCCTATCCGGATGATTGGTGTTAACTATGACATCACTGAACAAAAACGTAATGAAGCACAGATCGAGCGATTAGCGTACTTCGATACACTAACCGGCCTCGCAAACCGCTCCCTGATCGAAGACCGCCTGGCACAAGCAGTAGCCAGTAGCCGGCGAACCGGCCAATATTCTGCCCTGATTTTCATTGATCTCGATGATTTCAAGACCATCAACGACAGCGTGGGTCACGCCGTCGGCGATGAGGTGCTCGCCTCCGTGTCCAAGCGTCTAGCCTCGTCTCTGCGAGCCGCTGACACGGTTGGGCGTTTCGGTGGCGACGAATTCATCGTCATTCTCAATAACTTGCCTGAATCCAGAATGCTGGCGGCGAAGGCTGCCGAGTCTTATGCTCGCAAAATTGCCGCCCGTATACGTAAACCAATATACCTGAGCACTGGAAAGCACATCATCACGGCAAGCATGGGCATCACCTTGTTTGCCGGACCTAATGTCACAGGCCAGGAGTTGCTGGGCCAGGCGGACCTCGCTATGTACCGGGCCAAAAGCAACGGCCGCAACACTGCCTGCTTTTTCGATCCGGTCATGCAGGAAAATGTTCTACAACGCGTCAATCTCGAGAAGGATTTACAGCTAGCGTTGCAAGAGAGCGGGCTGAAGCTCCATTACCAACCACAATTTGACAACGCAGGACGCATCCGCAGTGCTGAGGCCCTTTTGCGTTGGCAACACCCTACGCGCGGTTTCGTATCGCCGAACGATTTTATCCCCATCGCCGAGGACTCCGGGCAGATCAGGGAACTGGGGGACTGGGTGATACGCACAGCGCTGGAGACACTTCGGGATCGCATCGCATCATACGTTGATCGCGATTTTTTCCTCGCCATTAATGTCAGTGCGGTGCAGCTATATGAGCCGGGATTCGACAAGCGGATAATGCACTATCTGAACGCTGTAGGGGTCGACCCAAAGCAATTGATGATCGAAGTCACGGAGAGTGCGCTAGTCAACGCTAACCTGAACATCGCAGAGGAAATGGCGTCATTGAAAGCACTTGGAATAAAGTTTGCGCTCGACGATTTCGGCACGGGTTACTCGAGCCTTACGCGCTTGAAGCAGCTCCCCATCGATGAACTAAAGATCGATAAATCCTTCGTGCAAGATATTGAAGCAGATTGCGACGACCTCGCCATCGCGCGATCGATCATCGCACTTGCTGACTCCCTAGGTATCAGCGTGATCGCCGAGGGCGTGGAGACGGCCTCACAGATGAAGATCCTGGAGGACAGCGGTTGCCATCTGTTCCAAGGGTATTTTTTCAGTCGGCCTATTCCTATCGACGATTTCGTAGCCTTGGTAAACCGCACCGCAAGTTCTGCATCCTATCAATAGGTCGGCCGCGAAAACCTTCATGCAAGGCGAAAAATACGCTGCCGGGACCGAGGTAATCGACCGCGCCTGGCCGCGAGGGGACTATCAGCGGGCCGCCAGAAAACAAACTCTGCCGTTCAGCGACTGGCGTTTCCGCGGAGATTTTTCTAGAGATCACGTGAGGTTTTCGCTGCCGGCGTGCGAAGGCGCCCCCGTGAGGCCGGGCGCACTCTACACAGCGTCAGGTATGGCCGTAACGGCGAGACACTCCCAGCAAATCAACTGGGCTGAGTAGACAACCACGTGTGGGAAAAACTGTGTGGAGGCTCGGGTC
>JAZBOX010000218.1:0-9757 GCA_036351355.1 Halieaceae bacterium | reverse complement strand
GCAGGAGATGCTTGGCAAGCCGATACGCCCTCGGGATGAGAGTGCGGCGCGCATCTTCAAGGGGCTGTTTCTCACCCTCGTGGCGACTCTGCTCGGCACACTGGCGTTCGCGGTGACCGCCCGCGCGCTGATCGTGTTATCAGGTCAGAACCCGGCAATCCAGGCCATCGGCTCGGCACTTCTCAGCGCTGCCGTGGTGCTCTTCGCCCTGCGCTTCATTGGCCGTCTGGCGGGCAAGCTGGGCGTCGGACGTCGCCTGCTGAAGTGGAACTCTCCGAAGTCGGATCTGCTGCTCGCCGATCTGCGCTGGCTGCGCCCCCTGTTCGCCATTGCGGTGTTCGTGTCGATCCTCGGTCGCACGCTTGCGCCAACGGAGAGCGGCGGCCCCCTTGCCGCAATCGGCAGTTTCGCCGAGGCCCTCCTGCTTCTGCTGTTCATGCGTCACCAGCTCAAGGCCGGCGTCTACCAGAACGACCGCATTCTGCGCTACGGACTTCGAGCGGGTGTGCTCATGAGCCTAGCGATCGTGGTAATGCATCTGAGCGGTCAGCTGTTCGCCGCACATCTGTACCTGCGCGCGCTGGCGCTCACGATCGCCGCCATCCTGATCACACTGTTCATTGCCAACGTGCTGCAGCGCTGTCTGATCATCTATCGCATGGGCCTCGAGCGAAAAACGCGCGAAGAGCGCAAGGCCCGCGAGACCGATCAGACCACCGAGGGCACGGACGAGGCGCCGACGACCGAGACAAGCGACGCGATGGAAGCCGTGACCTCGCTATCCGAGGCCTACACGCAGCTGCTTGGTCTGGCGCGCCTGCTGAGCCTCGGTGCCCTGCTGTGGCTGATCTGGTCGCCGGCGCTGCCGGCGCTCACGATCTTCGACAGCGTTGTGCTGTGGACGACCACGGACCCGAGTCTGCCGGCCGGCGAACTGCGCGAAATCTCACTGTCCGTGCTCCTGCTGACCATCGTTGTGATTGTGATCACGCTGCTGGTCACCAAACACCTGCCACCGCTGCTTAACGTGCTGCTGCTGGAATGGACCCGGGTGACGGCCGGTACGCGCTACGCCGCCGGCATGCTGCTGCAGTACCTGGTGATTGGTGTGGGCCTGTCTTCGGCGCTCGCGATGCTCGGTTTCCAGTGGTCCAAGGTGCAGTGGCTGGTAGCCGCGCTCGGCGTGGGCATCGGCTTTGGTCTGCAGGAAATCGTCGCTAACTTCATATCGGGGCTGATCGTACTCTTCGAGCGCCCCATTCGCGTCGGCGACATCATCAATGCGAGCGGACTGGACGGCACCGTGGTCAACATCAATCCACGCGCAACGGTGATCGAAACCTTCGATGGTAAAGAAGTGATGATTCCGAACAAGGAGCTGATTACCGGCACGGTCACCAACTGGTCGCTCAGCTCCACGCGCCTGCGAATTGTCGTGCCTGTCGGCATTGCCTATGGATCCGACGTGGAAGACGCGATTGCGCGCCTGAAGCGCATTGCCGACGCTCATCCCGACGTGCTCGCAGACCCGGTGCCCTTCATCACCTTCGAGGACTTTGGCGACAACGCGCTGATCCTCTGGCTGCGCTGCCACGCGCTCGGTGAATACCTGCGCGTGGGCACGGAGCTGCGTCGCGAGATTTACCGCGACTTCAATGCCGCCGGCATAGGCATTGCCTTCCCGCAGCGCGACGTGCACCTCGATGCCAGCGAACCGCTGCCGATACGGATTCTTCGCGAGGACGACAAGTCATAAAGCGTAGGCAAAAGGACCATGGCAGAAGCGAAGATTCATGAGTCCGGCACATGCTCCCCACGATCGAAGCCGCGCTGGTACAGGTAGCGAGCGCGACGGGCGCGCTCTTTGATATCAACTGCCGGTGACTCGCCAAAGCGGCGCCGCAGCGCGTCGCGCGCGGCGTCGGACCAGCTCCTGCCCTCCTCCGCCGGTATCCGCGCGAGTACCTCGTCGATCACTGTCTCATCGACGCCGCGCTGCCGCAGTTCGGCGCGCACACGAAGTGGACCGTAGGCGCGCAACAGGCGCTCACGGGTGAAGCTTGCGGCGAAGCGCTCATCGCTCTGCAGACCCTCGTCGCGCAAGCGATCGAGGGCCTCGATGACCTGCCGCTCGTCAAAGCGCTTTGTGAGCTTCAGCTGCAGCTCGCGACGGGAATGCTCGCGGCGCGCCAACAGGTCCATCGCGGCGCGGCGCGGGCTTTGCTCAGGCATGCTCAGCGCACGCTATGAGCGCCCGGTACAGGAGAAAAAACGTCTGTGCACAAAGCGCAATGGGAAATCAGGCAGGTCGGCAAGCAGGGAAACATAAGAGATAAAAAGGCACTGGGGCAGTGGTAAGGGGAAGTGGTGACCCCAGTGCCTGGATCGCGAACCCGCTCGCCCTGTGGGAGAAAGCGAACGGATTCCTGCGATGCGTGACCCGTTTTCAGGACAATGAACAAGGCCGCAAAGTGAGCGTGTCGCCAGAGCCAAGGCTCACGGATCCGCTGCCCTATTCCTTCTCGGCAGAAGCCTCTTCAGACGCTTCGGCGGCGGCCTTCGGTGGTACCGTATCGAGCAGCTGAGAACGGATGAGCCCTTCGATCTCGCTGGCAACAGCCGGGTTGTCCTCGAGGAACTTGGCGGCATTGGCCTTGCCCTGGCCGATCTTGTCGCCGCGGTAGGCGTACCAGGCCCCCGACTTGTCGAGCAGATTCAGCTTCACGCCCCAGTCAATCACCTCGGCCATGCGATAGATGCCGCGGCCATACATGATCTGGAACTCCGCCTGCTTGAAGGGTGGCGACACCTTGTTCTTGACCACCTTGACGCGGGTCTCGTTACCGACCACCTCGTCGCCATCCTTCACCGCACCGATACGACGGATGTCGAGACGTACGGACGAGTAAAACTTCAGTGCGTTACCCCCGGTCGTGGTTTCCGGCGAGCCGAACATCACGCCGATCTTCATACGGATCTGGTTGATGAAGATGACCAGGCAGTTGGTCTGCTTGATCGTTGCCGTGAGCTTGCGCATAGCCTGGCTGAGCAGGCGCGCCTGCAGACCGACATGCGAATCGCCCATCTCACCTTCGATTTCTGCCCGCGGCGTCAGCGCCGCGACAGAATCCACCACCAGGACATCGACGGCACCCGAACGCACCAGCATCTCCGCCACCTCGAGCGCCTGCTCACCGGTGTCGGGCTGGGATACGATCAGGTCATCGATCTGCACGCCGAGCTTCTCGGCATAAATCGGGTCGAGGGCGTGTTCCGCGTCGATGAATGCAGCCGTGCCGCCGGCTTTCTGTGCCTCGGCGATCACCTGCAGCGTCAGCGTTGTCTTGCCCGAGGATTCAGGGCCGAAGATTTCGCAGATTCGCCCCTTGGGCAGACCGCCGATTCCCAGGGCGACATCAAGACCGAGCGAACCCGTGGAAATCGCCGGGATCGCAACGCGATCGCTGTCCCCCATGCGCATGACCGTGCCCTTGCCGAACTGGCGCTCGATCTGGCCCAGGGCCGCTTCCAGTGCTTTTTCGCGATTGGCGTTGCTTGCGTTCATCTCATGCTCCCGGGCTTTATCTGTGAACTGTCGTGTGAACGGTTCCGTGAATCCTGCCGCGCCTGCCCCCGCTGCGGAGACGCGAGCGGAAGTGCCTCACAACAAACTACTGTACATATGATCAGTGGTCCGCTCGAGGAATGCAAGCATCCTAAGCGTTCAAAACTGGTCAGAAACCTCCCCCGTCATGCGGCGTGTCGCCTCGTGCGACGCATCCACCGTTGAGCCCCGCGGCGCAGGCGGCAGCGCCGCGAGCGGCCCGCCGCTGCCCGAGACCGCATAGAAGAGGCAGTCGCTCTCGGCGATCGCCGCGTTCGTGGTGATCATGAACAACTTGAGATCCTGCGCTGCGCAGAGCACGCCGCTCTCGCTGCGCACCAGGGCAGAGACGGCGCAGCGTCCGCTGGCATCGACGGCGCGAAACAGGCTCTGCGGCTCGCGGGTCACCCAGCCGAGCGCGGTGCCGCGCCGCACAACGCCGAAGTTGTGATGTTCGATATCCGCATTCAGCGTGATATCGCGTCCGGGTAGCACAGCCGGCGCGTAGCCAAGGGTCACACCGTCGCGAAGCTCCAGGCGCACCGGAGCGTGGAAACGCTCGAGTTCCTGGCCTGCATCCATGTCCCCGGCCAGTACCCGCTCCGCTTTCGCGTAGCGCTTGAGTCCCTCCCAGGCAAGCCGGTGGGCGGCCTCGTCCCCGCGTCCACCCACCTCGATGGTTACCACTGGACAGCGGCTATCGCTGATTTCCATGAGCGCTCCAAGACGCAGCTCGGACAGCACCAGACGCTGCGTGAACATCGCGATCAGGGCATCGTGCTGGCGATCGACATGGGTGCAAACGCCGAAGGACGGTCCCGAACCCGAGGTATTGTGCATATCGATGACGGCTTCGGGGCGGTGCTCGCCGAGGGCCGCGAGGATTGCCTCGGCGAGGCGGCCCTGTTCGTCGTCGAAAGGCGGCCGGAAGCAGCGGTTCAGGTCCCGCGCTCGCGGCAGCATGCGATGCGTGAAGATCGGCGCCTCGAGCGCCGCATGGACGGAGGCAACGATGCACAGCAGATTGACGGCGGGCGTCGAGCGCTCGAGCAAATAGCGCCGCAGCGCGAACAGACCCGAAGGTTCGTTGCCATGCAGCAGGGTGACCAGGGCGCGTGTCCGCGTGGCATCTGCTCCGCTGAAGAGCAGACCGACGGGGCCAGCGAGATTCCCGAGAAAAGCTTCGGCACTCTCACCGGCGATATCCGGCGATGGATCGCGAATAATCCGAAGACGCTGCATCAATTACTCGTCGTTCCTAGGGCGTCGCGCGCTCGGGGTGGAAATGGGAGGCGATCACAAGGGCCACTCCGCCACGGGTACATTCTCCGTACTGTGCTCGAGATAGCGTTCGAGCATCGCCGCAAGGGCGGCCCGTCTGTCGAGGCCGCGATCGAGAACGCGACGCAGGCAGTCGCGCTGCCACCGCGACCCGCTGCGCCGCGCCGCGAGGCGTGCCTCAAGCACGTTCATGTAGCGATCGCGCTCGCGCAGGGAAACGCCCATCGAGCGCAGACCGTCATTGGCTACGGGCAACAGCTGCGCAAGGATATCGACGAGAGCCGCGTCGCGAAGCCCCTGCTGCCGCGCACTCGGCCACACGAGACGGGCATCGATACCGTGCTGCGCCGCCCGGTAAAAATTGTACTCGGCCAGGGCAAAGGGAAGCGCAGGCAGCAGCCGATCAAGCTCGTCGCGTACGCCGCGGGCAAGACCGATCAGCAGCGCGGCGCCGGCGACCATATCAACCGCCGAGGGTCCCGCTGGCAGCGCGCGCATCTCGATGCGCAGATGGCCCCCGGCGGCATCGTCATAAACGGGCCGGTTCCAAAGCCACACGGTACTCAGGTGCAGACGCAGCTCCTCGAGGCCCGGAACGGGACCCTCGCGGGCCTCTTCCGTACAGGCCGGTAACAGGGGGCGATAGAGGCGGACCGCCTGTTCGAACAGCTCGCCAGCATCGCGTCGAAGCCAGCCGTGGCCGAAGCTTACGCGAGCTGGCTCATGCCAGCGGTAGCGATCCGTATGGCGCGTGTCGATGCTCTGCTTGAACAGCGGCACGCGCGTCTCATCCCAGAGATCGTGGCCGAAAAGGCCGGGGCTGTTCGCACTGATCGCGAGCGCCAGCGGTGTGACGAGCTGTATCGCATTGAAGGTGTCGACGTATTCCGCCGGATCCACGCGCAGGTGGACCTGAAAGGATGTGTTCGCGCCTTCCAGGGTGATATCGGACATGCCTATTTCGAGCGGCTCGGCCCCGTTGATCTTCACGTGGAAATCGGCGCCGCGCCAGCGCAGTAGCTGGTCGACAAGCGCCCGGTAGCGCGGTCGATCCGTCACGCAGTGGCGGCCGAAGTCGCCGGGGCGCAGCGTCGGAAGAATACCCACGGGCACCACGCGCGCATCGTAGTCGGCGGCGAGCTCGCGCAGCGAGGCGAGCTTGTCGAGCACCTCGCGCTCCGTCGCTTCAAAGCCCGATTCCGCCAGCACGCGCGGCAGCAGGTTGTACTCCAGGTTGTAGCGATTGATCTCCAGCGTGAGCTGCGGATCGGCGGCCTGCTCATGAAGTTCCTGGTTGAAGTAGGCCGGCCGTGCCTGCTCGTCGATGAGGTAGAGCTCGAGTTCAGAGCCCATCGACGCTTCGCCGCGACCAAAGGCGGGCGCGGCGAGCAGCTCCTGGAGCCGGGTCAGCTGACGCTCGAGCCGTGCCGCGAACAGCCGCCGCTGCGCCTCGTCGAAGCTGGAGCTTGTGATCTCGATGCCCATCGAACTCCTCCGCTTCAGCGCCTGCCTGGGGGAACATCATAAATGCCGAGGCAGGCGTGGAACAGCGTCGGCGCAGGGCCCGTGCCAGCACTCGCACAGCCGCGGCTCGCCCGACTGCAGCACACCAAACTGGTACCGCGGCGGCGGCATCGCGTACACTCGCGGCTCCCCTGAACGCAGCCCCGAGCGCCTTGCCCAGCGACCTGAGCCAGCACACCCCGATGATGCAGCAGTTTTTGCGCATCAAGCGGGAGCACCCCAATGAGCTGCTTTTTTATCGCATGGGCGATTTTTACGAGCTGTTCTATGAGGACGCGCAGCGCGCCGCCGAACTGCTCGACATCACCCTGACGGCGCGGGGCAAGTCCGCCGGCGAAGACATTCCCATGGCCGGCGTGCCCTACCACGCGGCCGAGTCCTACCTGGCCCGTCTGGTGAAGGCCGGCCTGTCCGTCGCCATCGCCGAGCAGATCGGCGACCCTACGAGCAGCAAGGGGCCCGTCGAGCGCCGCGTCGTACGAATCGTCACGCCGGGAACGCTGAGCGACGAGGCTCTGCTTGACGAATCACGCGAGCAGCTGATCGCCGCGCTGACGGCGCGTCAGGGTCACTACGGAATGGCCTATCTAGATCTCGGCAGCGGTCGTTTTCGCGTGATCGAGGTCGAGGGCGAGGAGGCTCTCAGTGGCGAGCTCGAGCGCCTCGATCCCGCCGAGCTGCTGATTCACGAAGATCTCGCCCAGCACCCGGCGGCGGCTCGCCGCGGCTGCCGGTCCCAGCCGGCCTGGGAGTTCGACCTCGACAGCGCCCGCCGCGTGCTCACGGAACAGTTCCAGACCCACGACCTGCGCGGCTTCGGCTGCGACGAAATGACCCTGGCTATCGGCGCCGCGGGCTGCCTGCTGAATTACGTCCGCGATACGCAGCGCAACAGTCTGCCCCACATTACGGCCCTTGCGCCCGAGCGACGCGAAGAAAGCGTGGTGATGGACGCGGCGACGCGGCGCAACCTCGAGATCGATCGCAATCTTGCCGGCGGCGATACGCATACGCTCATGTCGGTGATCGACAGCTGCCGCACGCCGATGGGAAGCCGGCTGCTGCGCCGCTGGCTGCATCGCCCGCTCGCCGAACAGGCCGCGCTCGAGGAGCGTCTCGACGCCGTTGCCGGACTTCACGACGATTACCGCTTTGAGCGCCTGCGCGATCGCCTCAAACCCATCGGCGATATCGAGCGCATTATGGCCCGCGTTGCCCTCGGCAGTGCACGACCGCGCGACCTGTGCCGGCTGCTGCTGGCCCTGGAGGCCATTCCCGGACTGCGCGATGCAACGCCGGGCGACGCAGGCGCGGCGCTCGAGCGCTTGAGCGCAGCGCTGGGCGAATTCCCGGATCTGGTCGAACTCCTGGACGCGGCGATCGTCGACAACCCGCCCGTGGTCATCCGCGACGGCGGCGTGATCGCCGAGGGCTTCGATGCCGAGCTCGATGAGCTGCGAGGCATCAGTGAAAACGCCGCCGACGTGCTGCTGGCGATTGAAACGCGCGAGCGCGAGCGCACGGGACTGTCGTCGCTCAAGGTCGGCTACAACCGCGTCCACGGCTACTACATCGAGCTGAGCCGCACGCAGAGCGACAGCGCCCCAACGGACTACCAGCGCCGCCAGACGCTGAAAAACGTCGAGCGCTTCATCACGCCGGAGCTCAAGGAATTCGAGGACAAGGCCTTGTCCTCGAAGAGCCGGGCCCTGGCGCGCGAAAAGCAGCTCTACGAGGAACTGCTCCTGCGCCTGCGCGATCAGCTGCAGGGGCTTCGGGCCAGCGCGGCCGCCATGGCGGAACTCGACGTGTATGCCTGCCTCGCCGAGCGCGCGCGCAGCCTGAATTTCTGCCGTCCCGAATTCAGCGCATCGCCCTGCCTGAGCGTCGAGCAGGGCCGCCACCCGGTCATCGAGCAGGTCCTCGCCGATCCGTTCATTGCCAACGACACGCTGCTCGACGATGAACGGCGCATGCTGCTGATCACCGGACCGAACATGGGGGGCAAGTCCACGTACATGCGCCAGAACGCGCTGATCGTGCTCCTCGCCCATGTCGGCAGCTTCGTGCCGGCGCAGGCCGTGCGCCTCTCGCTTGTGGATCGTATCTTCACGCGCATCGGCGCGGCCGACGACCTCGCCAGCGGGCGCTCAACCTTCATGGTCGAGATGACGGAAACGGCCAATATTCTTCACAACGCCAGCGAGCGCAGCCTCGTGCTCATGGACGAGATCGGACGCGGCACCAGCACCTTCGACGGCCTGTCGCTGGCCTGGGCATCGGCGCTTGCCCTGGCCCGCGAACTGCGCGCCTTCACACTGTTCGCCACGCATTACTTCGAACTCACGGCGCTCGCCGAGCAGCTGCCGACGGTCTGCAATGTGCATCTCGACGCCGTCGAGCACCGCGATCACGTGGTATTCATGCACCGGATCCAGGAGGGCCCGGCGAGCCGAAGTTTCGGCCTGCAGGTCGCGAGGCTCGCGGGCGTTCCCGCTGCCGTGATCGCCGCGGCGGCGGCAAAGCTCGCCGAGCTCGAGCAGGGAAATCCTGATCCGGCGACCACCGTCAGCCCCCAGAGAGACCTGTTCCAGAGCGGCACCGATCACCCGGCGCTCGAACTGCTGCGGGAAACGGACCCCGATGAGCTGACTCCGCGGCAGGCTTCGGAGGCGCTCTATCGCCTGCGCGCGCTTCTCGACTGAGGCGAGCGGGGATAGAGCCGAAGTCGGGCGCAAGGAGCCGCGGCGCAGCGCTTCTCTTGACTGCATCATGTCGCTACACTCTGCGCTGTCCGGCCCGCTCCGGGCTCCCAACCCAAGCTAGCAAGGATCAGTGGTATGACCTTTGTCGTCGGTGAAGACTGCATCATGTGCAAGCACACGGACTGCGTGGAAGTATGTCCCGTGGATTGCTTTTACGAGGGCCCCAATTTTCTCGTGATTCATCCGGACGAGTGCATCGACTGTGCTCTTTGCGAGCCCGAATGCCCCGTCGACGCGATCTTCTCCGAGGATGAGCTCCCGGAAGACCAGCAGGTCTTTATCGAATTGAATGCAGAACTCGCCGAAATCTGGCCGAACATCACCGAGATGAAGGAAGCCATGCCCGAGGCTGAGGAATACGCCGGCAAGCCGGGCAAGCTCGAGCTGCTGCAGCGCTAGCGCTCAGGCGCGTGCCGGGCTCAGGCGCTTATCTCAGGCGCCTATCCAAGCCAAGCGGCCATCCGGGCGCCCGGTACAGCTCAGCTGCCTTTCCTAGCGCCTCTTAGGGCCTGTTAGGGCCTGTTAGCGTCTTTTAGCGCTGATCAAGGGTAGGCTCGGGGAAGAAGCTGGGACGCCGATCAAG
>JAZBOX010000217.1:0-8232 GCA_036351355.1 Halieaceae bacterium | reverse complement strand
CGATGAAAAACCCCGCCTGCACGGTTTGCCATGAGCGGCTCGATCCCATGGCGGGCACCTTCCAGAACTTCGGTGATGACGGCAAGTTCCGCCAGAAGGGCACGCATTCGCTGGCAGATACCTATACCAACCCGGAGTGGTTCGGCGGCAGCCCCAGTGACACACCGTATCGCCTCGGAGATACCTGGTACCGAGACATGCGCGCGCCCGGCCTCGAGAAGAAAAAGGCGCCGAACAATAACAACAGCCTGCAGTGGCTCGCCAAGCAGATCACCAAGGATCCGCGCTTTGCCAAGGCGACCGTCGCCTTCTGGTGGCCGGCGATCATGGGCGCAGAGCCGATCGAACAGCCCACGGAGCCGAGTGATCCTGGCTACCAGCAGCAGCTGAACGCCTACAACGCCCAGCAGGCGCTCATGGACGACCTCGCCAAGAAGTTCAGGAATCGAGGGTTCAAGGCCAAGCAGCTCTTCGCTGATATGGTGCTGAGCGACTGGTTCCGCGCCGAAGGCTTTGAGGTCCAGGAAGGGGAAAACCGCGATGTCGAGCTGGCGACGATCGGTTCCGGGCGCCTCTTGACGCCCGAAGAGCTGGACCGGAAGAACTTCGCCCTTTTCGGCGCACGCTGGAACGAAGACAATGTCGCAGGCTGGAATTACAAGAACTGGCGCCCGTTGTATGATAAAGGGTCGGAGATGTATCTCGCTTATGGCGGCATCGACTCCAATGCCATCCTCGAAAGGTCGCGCGAGCTCACGCCGCTGATGACCAACGTCGCAGAGAAAATGGCCATCGAGTACTCGTGTCGCGTTCCCACGTGGGATTTCAATCCCGCTGAAATGACGAAAATGCGCAACCACTGCTCTCAAGACGAGTGGTGGGATGGCTGGCCGAACGAGACGCAATGTCAGCTTCTTCCTCCGGAAGCGCGCTCGCCAATATTCACGCACGTCACCAAACAGACAGTGCCCAACGCCGGTAATAAGAGAAAGATCGAGGATCAGATCGTCGCGCTCTACGATTACATGTACGGCGTGACCGTGAAGCGCAACGACCCGGGTGTTCAGGTCCTCTACGAGTTGCTGGAGACACGGCGACGCGAATACCAGCAGAATGGTTGGATCGATCGTCCCTGCTGGATTGGTAACGAGCAGTTCGGTGAGCTGATCTGGGATTCGCAGAAGTACGACCCGGAGGGCATGGCTGGCGCCTGGGCAAGCGTGATCCGGGCCATGATGACCAACTACCTCTACCTGCACGAGTGAGCCGGCCTTTCGAATAGCCCGGGGCCAGTTCAGGGGTCCGGGCGCTTCCTTGAAGCCACAGGGAAGAGGCTTGCAGGCTGACAAGGCAGCTGTTCGCCGCGCCTCTTCGGCTGCTATCGTCGAACACAGCTTTCGGGCAATGGGCGGCCCCGCCCGCCTGCTGCTCACTGCCCCACGACCGCTTTCATCCGAGGACCTGATCACTGAGGTTCTCGCGATGCTGGAAGCCCTTGAAGCCCGCTACAGCCGCTATCGCCCGGACAGCCTCGTCTCACGGATCAATGCCGCCGCTGGTACTGGCGAAGCAATCGCGATTGACCCGGAGACTGCGGCGCTTTTCCGCTTCATCGATACGCTCCACCGCGAGAGCAATGCGCTGTTCGATCCGACCACCGGGCCCCTGAGCAGGGCCTGGGATTTTCGCAACGCCCGCGCGCCGGGCAACGACGAACTTGCCGAGCTGCGCGGCCGTGTCGGCTGGCGTCGCGTGGAGTGGTCTGACGCCGAAGCACTCCTCCCGGTGGAGGGCATGGAACTGGACCTTGGCGGCGTGGTGAAGGAATACGCCGCCGACGCTGTCGTAGCATTGCTGCGTCGCGCCGGCGTGGAGCACGCGCTGGTCGAACTGGCCGGTGACGTGGCGACGCTGGGCAGGGCGCCCGGTGGCGCTCCCTGGCGTGTTGCGATTCGCCACCCCGACGCACAAGCCAAGCCCCTCGGCGAGCTCTCGCTCAGCGCCTCTGCGGTCGCGACAAGCGGTGACTATGCGCGCAGCGCGGTTGTTGACGGCAAGCGTCTGTCGCACTGTATCGATCCGCGAACGGGCACACCCGTGCATGGCCCAATCAGCGTGAGCGTGGCCGCGGCGCAATGTCTGCTGGCCGGGGCCACGGCAACGGTGGCGATGCTTCAGCCCCCCGCCGAAGCTACGCGCTGGCTGGAGACCGTGGGGCTGCCCTGGATGATGCTTGACCGCGATCGAAAGCTGAGCGGACCGCTTTGTGAAGAGTCGCTGTGGCGCTGAGCGCGGTGTTCCGTCGATGCCGTCACCTCGCGCTGATCACTCGCCGCCGTGATCGGTCCGGTTGTGTGCCTCGATCTGTTCGCGCAGCGCACTCTCCGATGGACCGAGCAGCAGCCCGCCGCTGCCTCGGCACTCGCGGCGCAGACTTCGCTCCATCGGTTCACCGCGCGGAAAGGGTGATCGCTCAAACTCACGCGCGAGCATCGTACGCATCTTGCGCTGGTCGTTGATACAGGCCATCACCGTTTCGTAGGCCTTGAATCCCGCCGGTAGGGGGACGAGCTCGATGCGGCGGTCGTCGATCGGTGGGTGTTCGATGTGCTGGCCCAGGGCAGGCGGCGCGCCCGGTCCCGCCAGCAGCGTGAGGGCAGCACTGGCTGCGAGAAAAGGGGCGCCGAAGCGAAGCATGTAGCGTGACATGGCCAGGTCCTGTTCCCGATTCAAGCGCTGCAATCAGTCGCTTTTCGTGCAGAGCTTACTGAATTTTCGCCCTTCGATCCGATGAGCCGCCAGCCGCGGGGCTATTCGCGACTCACCTCCAGAGTCAGTCCTGCCAATCTTGCCACTCCTGCCAGTTCTGCGGGTCGAGCGTGGCGGTGAGCACCCGTGTATTCTTCCCGCGCTTTTTCTCTGCGGACCACCCATGAGCTTCGTTCTGGCCCTCGTCCCCGTGATCGCCGTTGTTGCCCTGGGGCATTTCCTGGCGGCGCGCGATGTGCCCCCACCGGAGGGTTGGCGTGCCATTGAGCGCCTCTGCTTCGTGCTGCTGTTTCCCTGTCTGATCGTGCGCGTGCTTGCCAATGCACCCTTCGAGAACATGCCCTGGCGCCTTGCGCTCGCCCTCGTTGCGGCGCAGCTGCTCATGGCAGCGCTCGGGCATGCGGCGCGTCTCTGGCCTGGGCTTCAAGGGCCGACGGTGGCGAGCATCATCCAGTCCAACGTGCGCTGGAATACCTTTGTGGCGCTGTCTCTCGCCGGTGCCCTCTTTGGTGACGAAGGGCTGGCGCTCACCGCGATTGCCGCGGCGGCGATGATTCCAACGGCCAACGTGATCTCCATCCTGGGCTTCGCGCGCTACGGCAATGCCGAGGTCAGGCGTCACCCTTTCGTGGAATTACTGCAAAATCCCCTGGTGATCGCCTGCATCCTTGGGATCGCGATCAACCTCAGCGGTATCACTGTACCGGCGGTTCTCGATGCGGTGATGGAGATGCTGGCTTCCGCCGCGCTCGCCCTGGGACTCCTTGCGGCCGGCGCGGGCATCGATCTGCAGGCGCTCGGTCGCGGTGGCATGCTCACCCTGTTCTGGTCGCTGCTTCGAGTGCTGCTGATGCCGGCCTTAGCCATCTCCGCCGCCCTGCTGTTGGGTGTGGACGGCGTCGGCCTCGTGGTGGTGGCGATCGCGTCGGCCACGCCAACGGCAACCAACGGCTATATCCTCGCCCGGCAGCTGGGGGGCGACGCGCCCTTCATGGCCAACCTGATCGCCACGCAGACGCTGTTCGCCGTGGTCAGCATGCCGCTGGTCATGTGGCTGGCCGGTCTCTCCTGAGCGTCTGGCTCAGCTCTCCCGCAGTGCCGCCCACTCTGGCGGAGCTTTCCACGCCGCAAGCCAATCGAGGAGTGCATCTAGAGGCATGGGCATCGCAATCGCATGGCCCTGGGCGAGCGTGCAGCCCATCGCCTTCAGAGCCTGAGCGTGCTCGATGCTCTCGACGCCCTCGGCGACGGTCTGCAGACCAAAGATATTCGCCAGGCCCAGCGTGGCGCGCACGATGGCCTGGTCGTCGCTGTCCCTCAGCATTCCGTCGACGAAGCTCCGGTCGACCTTGACGGTGCTCACGGGCAGATTCCTGAGATGCGACAGCGATGAGAATCCCGTGCCGAAGTCGTCCAGCGCGAAGCTGACACCCAGGTCGCGACAGGCGCACATGACTTTGCGCGTTGCGTCGATGTCGTTGAGCATGGCGGTTTCGACGACCTCGAGCTCTACCAGCGCCGGCTCAACGCCGGGGTGCTTGCGAAGCAGCGCTGCGATGCGCTCGGGGAATGACTCCGTGGTGATCTGGCTCGCAAATATGTTGATGCAGATACCCAGCTCGAAGCCCCGCTGCAGAAGTTCGTCGAGATCGATCAGCGCGCGGTCGAGCACCCAGGCTCCGAGGCGCTCCGACAGCTTATGGTCGCCAATGATGGGAAGGAAGCTGTCCGGCGTCAGTATCTCCCCGTCAGGCCGCTCCCGGCGCAGCAGCGCCTCGACGGCGATGACACGTCCACTGCAAAGGTCGACCTTGGGCTGATAGTGGAGGTTGAACTCGCCCCGGCGAAGCGCGCCCTCGATGGCGCTGATGTCCTCGAAGTGTCGCTGCAGACTTTCGTCCGCATCGCTATCAAAGACGGCAAAGCGGTTTTTTCCGGACAGCTTTGCTTCGTACATGGCCTTGTCGGCCTGGCGCAGCAGCTGGTCGCCATCCACTGCTGGGTCCTGGGCGAGGAAGGAAAGGCCGATACTGGATGAGACCGTGAGCGCGTGACCATCGTGCAGAACCGGTTCCTGGATCGTCGCGAGGAGGCGCTCGATGAGCGGCAGGATCTGGTTCCGCGTAGCGAGTTCCGTGAACGCGATGGCGAACTCGTCGCCACCGAGGCGGGCTACCGTATCGGACTCACGCACGGTGCTGAGCAGGCGTTGCGAGACGACCTTGAGCAGCTGGTCGCCGGCTCCGTGGCCGAAGCGGTCGTTGATCGCCTTGAACCCGTCGAGGTCGAGAAAGGCAACACAGAGAAACCAGCGACTTCGTCGCGCCTGCTTCAGGTGCCAGTCGAGGCGCTCGCTCAGCAGGGCCCGGTTGGGCAGGCCCGTGAGCACGTCGTATTGCGAAAGGCGCTCAATGGACGCCTCACGCTGTTTCTGTCTGCTGATGTCCGTAAAGGTGAGCACCGGTCCCGTATGCGCCCGATGCATGGACAGCTGCGTGTCACGAATCACACCGGACCGGGTGTGTATTCTGACCTCGGCCTCATCGAGACGGTCGTCCACGGCCGGGACGCGGCGAAGCGCCCTCTGGGAAGTTGCATCAGCCGCTGCAAGCTCCGACCACGCCTGCCAGTCGCGCAGGTCGCCCGCGCTGTACCCGAAGAGTTCCGTGAAGTGAGGACTCAGGTAGGAGATGTTGTTCTCCCGGTCGAAGGCGATGATGCCGGCGTTGACTGATCCCGCGATAGCCTCCAACTCTGCACCATGCTGACGCTGCTCGGTCGCATCGCGGACCACGCAGTAAAGCAGAGGACGATGATCTATACGGACCGTTCCCGAATGGACTTCCACGTATCTGAGCTCGCCGCTTGCGAGGCGATGCTGACTCAGGGGCTCGAGCCGCGGCGTCGGGCGAGGGGCAGCTGCGGTCCCAGCGCTTCCATCGAGCGGTGCGGCTTCGATCTCCGAGATCGACATGCGCTCGAGTTGCTCGCGCGAGTACCCGTAGTACTCACAGGCGGCGCGATTGACTTCGATGATGGCGCCTCGCTCAGGGTCGAGGAGCAGGTTGATCGAATCGCTCTCATCGAACAACGCCTGAACGTGTTGCTGTGTCCCGGAGGGTGGATTGCTCGCCACGGCCGCGGGACTACCGGATGCGTTTCTTGTTATTGCTTGAGCCCGGTTCCTGCATACCACCTACCGCTTTGGACCGTCGGGAATCCCTGGACTCTACTCGCCGACCGCCCGGGCATCGTTGATCTGCGTCACAGGTTCACTCCGAAGGAATCGACAGCGTCTTTCCGCAGTGAGGGCAGTGCGCGGGCGCTACGC
This sequence comes from Halieaceae bacterium, assembly GCA_036351355.1. Taxonomy (GTDB): domain Bacteria; phylum Pseudomonadota; class Gammaproteobacteria; order Pseudomonadales; family Halieaceae; genus Congregibacter. Next base: position 2,132 of record JAZBOX010000217.1, on the reverse strand, counting down.
CGCTGGTAACGCCACTGTTACCGGCGCTGGAGTTCTCGGCCAGAATGGCCTCGATCTGCTTTTTCGACAGGCTCAGTTTCTGGCCTTCCCATTCGAGGTCGCGACGCTCGTTATCGTCGACCACCTGGTCAATCAGGGCGCGCTGGAGCTCCTTGCGCAGCGTATTGCGCCGCCGGTCGAGGGCGTCGCTGAAGCCGGCGGACAGAATGCCGGCGGGCAGTGCGACGATCGCGACGCCGATGAAGCCGAGTACGGAACCGATGATCTTTCCCGCGGCCGTGATAGGCACCACGTCTCCATAACCCACGGTGGTCACGGTCACGATGCACCACCACAGCGCCGCCGGGATGCTGCCGAAGCTCTCGGGTTGCGCCTGATTCTCCACGAGGTAGGCGGCGGTGGCGGCGAATACGAGCAGCAGAAAAAGCATGAAGAGCGAAGCGCCGAGTACTCGCGCCTTCTCGCGTACGACTTCGAACAGCAGGTTGGTGGCCGCTGAATAGCGCGTGAGCTTGAGCACTCGCAGCAGCCGCACGATGCGCAGGAAGCGCAGGTCGATGGGGAAAAACATCTGCAGCCAGAAGGGCAGCACGGCGAGGAGGTCGACGATCGCCATCGGTGACAGCATGAAGCGCAGGCGCCCCCAGAGCGGGTGCCGGTATTCCTCGCGCCACTTGCTGTCGATGATCGACCAGACGCGAAGGAGGTACTCCACGGAAAACACGATCAGCGAGATGCGCTCAATCAGGCCGAAGGCGACACCCCATGCATGGCGCAGCGAGGGCACGGTCTCGAGTGTCATGGCGACGATGTTGATCACGATCAGCACGATGATCGCGATGTCCGCCAGCCTCGACGCGTGATCGCCCTGGTCGGGCAGATCGAGGATCTCGGCGGTGCGCGCGCGGACCCTTGCGATCAGGCTGCGATCGGTGGTCCGGTGTTCTGTTGGTGTGACGTCGCCCAAGGTTCGCCGGGTCAGTACCTCGATTTTCAGGCTCTATGTTCACCTGTTGCTGCCACGATGTACATGGCAGGCGCCGACCGGCCGGCGCCTTTCGGTATGTGAGTGCAAGCGCCACGCACGCTAAGATTGAATCCCCATCCCCCTTCCTCTATCCTCGCGCCACCCGCGATGCTGGCGTAGCTCAGTAGGTAGAGCAGCTGATTTGTAATCAGCCGGTCGGGGGTTCGATTCCTCTCGCCAGCTCCATTTTCAGCGGCCCCGGCCATTACCGCGCGACATACTGCGCGACATTACCGCTCGGCGTAAGAGCGGCCTCCCGACACCGCAGCCACTGACCGGCTGGCGGCTGTGTTTGTACGCAAAATGTTGACATTGGCATCGACCACGAGGACAATGCGCGGCCTTCTGGGAGGGGTTCCCGAGTGGCCAAAGGGATCAGACTGTAAATCTGACGCGCGAGCTTCGGTGGTTCGAATCCACCCCCCTCCACCATAAATTATTGAAAAGCCAGCGTTTATTGCAGGTGTCGGCCACGCAGAAGCAGGCGCGGCAGGAAACCCGGGGGTGCGCTCGTCCAGTCGCTAGGGTGCCGTTCAGGGTTGCCGCTGGCGCCCGGTAAGGGTGGTTGTTCGGGGCGCGCGAGTGTCGCGCGGGTATAGTTCAATGGTAGAACCTCAGCCTTCCAAGCTGATGATGCGGGTTCGATTCCCGCTACCCGCTCCAGTGTCCGAAGCCTGGCACCGTGGATGCGGCATGCGCACGGCGAAGGCGTGGCAAGAGCGTGGCAAGAGCGTGGTAAGGGCGCGGCGTAACAGGCGCGCCACAACGATCAGGGCTCATATAGCTCAGTCGGTAGAGCACTTCCTTGGTAAGGAAGAGGTCACCGGTTCAAGTCCGGTTATGAGCTCCACCTTTGCGCTGTCTGCTGGAATGCCTGCGGGCAGACGCCACTGACAGCGCGATGACAATGCATCGTGGCTGCGTGAAGAGTGAAAAACGCGCGTCGACACGTGCGCATTTGGAATCGCTACGGGAGAAGCGGCGGTAATGGCAAAAGCAACATTTGAGCGCGACAAGCCCCACGTCAACGTGGGCACGATTGGACACGTTGACCACGGCAAGACGACGCTGACGGCGGCGCTGACGCGCGTGTGCTCAGAGGTCT
>JAZBOX010000216.1:0-2625 GCA_036351355.1 Halieaceae bacterium | reverse complement strand
TTGGGGTCAGCCAGAACCAGAGCCGCAGCACGATTGCGGTCACATGGGCGACATCGCGGAAGAAGACGTTCAGTACCGCAACCAGCAATCCCAGTCCCGCGGACAGACCCAATTGCAGCAGAAGCAGGGGGACGAGCGCCAACAGCACGAGCCCCGGTAGGTTGCCCGTGACGAGGAGCAGCAACAGGAACACGGCGAAGACGAGTGCGAAGTCCAGCATCGCGACCAGGACAGCGGTGGCAACCAGTGCCGAGGTCGGAAAGGCGACCTTTTTGATCAGCTCCGCATGGCCGATCAAGACGCCCACGGAGCGTGTGATCACGTCCTGGAACAGCCCCCAGGTTAGCAGGCCGGCGCAGACATAGATGGCGTAGGAGAAGGGGCTCTCCAGGGTCGGCATTCGGGCAGCCATCACCTGCGAGAACACCAAGGTGTAGATCAGGATCGTTGCCAGCGGATTGAGAAGTGTCCAGGATACGCCGAGTACTGAGCCATGATACTTGGCGCGGAACTGCCGGAGCACCTCGGCGAAGACGAAGCCGCGGTAACGCCAGAGCGCGGACAGGGCCGCATACTCTCTTCCCATCCTCACCGTCGGCACTCGAGCGGCAGGCACTGACCCAATCGGTTGAAGACGCCGCTTCTCCGCGGCAATTTTCGGATCAAACTAATCGACATGGAAACGCTCGATGTAGATGCGCGCCTCTCGGTCGTGATGCTGACCCACAATGCCTTGGAGACGACGCGCACCTGCCTGGGCTCCATCCTCGCCATCCTGCCGGAGCCGATGTTCGAGGAACTGCTCATCCTCGACAACGCCAGCTCCGATGGAACCCGGGAATACATACTGTCACTCGCAGGGATTGATAAGGTTCGGGTGATCTGCAGCGATCAGAATCTGGGCGTCGCACGCGGCCGCGATCGGTTGTTTGCACTGGCGCGGGGACCTCTCATCGCCTCCCTGGACAGCGACGTGATGCTCAAGGGTAGCGGTTTCCTGCGCGCCGCGCGCGCCCTGTTGGTAGGCGATCCCGACATCGGCATCTGCGGCGCATCGGGCTATCGGGTCCATTTCAGCGGGGGCCAACTCCATCTGAAACCGTACACGAAAGAGGGGGCCGTCGACTGCGTTTCGGGATTCTGCCAGATCTTTCCGCGACAGCTGCTCGAACGCATCCGGATCGACACTCGATTCTCGCCCTTTTGGTGCGAGGATACCGATTTCTGCTTCCAGGCCAGAGCGCAGGGGTTCGGCATCCATCGGCTCGAACCCGAGCCCGGCCTCCACCACTGCTACCGGTCCATCGATGCCCGCCGGGATGATCCGCGCAAGGCCCACCACGAGGCGATGCTGGTCCGAAAATGGTCCGGACGCGTCGCCCTGCTCGGGGACGCCCCCTGGCCGCGCCTGCAGCGACGCCTAAGACGCATTCGTCGTGTCGTCGTGAGGCTGCCTGAACGCATCGGGCGGCGGCTGCGTCGTCGGATCGAGTGATACCGCGGAGGGGTCAAGGTCAGGCGTGCCTGCGTTGCCCGAACCTCAACTGTGCGTAGAGACGCAAATCCCATGGGCTCTCGTCCTGGAACCGCATGACGAATTCGGCTGGCGCATGCCGCCGAGGCCATCGAAGCACCCGACCAAGACGCCGCCAGTCGCGGCAGCGCAGGATCTTGTACAGGCGCAACGGGTTCAGGCTCCCGCGATTGCAATGCGCATCCGATGTCTGCGTCCAGCCCAGCCGAGCACTCAACGCCTCCAACCCCGTCTCCAAGATGACACAGTCGTGAAAACTGCCCAGGGCTCGCACCGCACTATCGTAAAGCGGACGATCCACAGGGCGCGAGGCGGCACCGTGGCGCGAAAGGATGCGTGTGTAATAATCGAACATGCTGTGCGCACCGTCGCCGCTGGTAACGAACGCATCCAGGGAACGTGCTGCCGTATATCCATAATGCACATCGAAGTAGAAGTTCGACACCAGCCGATCCAGCGGATGCCTCAGACAGGTGACCAGCGTGACGCGGGGATCCTGGCGCAAGGCACCGACCAGTGGCAAACCCCACTCCGTCGCAATGAAGGTGATGCCCAGCCTCTCGCACCGGTCGACAAAATCGGTCAGGCGATCGCACGAGTAACCCCATAACGGAATCACGTTCCCTCGATCATCGAGCGGGTTTCCGTTGGCCTGTCGAGGCCAGAGCACCTCTCCATTGCGTCGCGCCAACTCCACGACGCTCGTGCCACCCGCTTTATGGAAATGCTGGAACCAGATCAGTCGGTAGCGCGCTGCCATACTCGGTACCATTATCGGCGAACAAGCGCCCCGCCGGCGAGTTGATTGGACGTCAATGAAACCGATGTGGACGACCACAGCATAGGCCGTGAACCGACACTATATCCCCGGCATCGATGGGCTCTGCCCCTTCGCTGTGCTGGCCGTCCTACTCTATCATCTGGACCCAGCCTTGATGCCTAGCGGACTCAGGGGCGTCGACATCTTTTTCGTGATCTCGGGCTACGTCGTCAGCACATCCCTGGCCCGAAACGCAACGAAAGATCGCAGACTTTTTGCCCTGAGCTTCTGCGCCAGGCGCATCCTACCTCTGCATTCTATCTGTTGCCGA
>JAZBOX010000215.1:0-4911 GCA_036351355.1 Halieaceae bacterium | reverse complement strand
GGCGGCCGTCACCAAGTATCGCGTCGAGGTGAAGGACCAGCTATCGCCTGCAGAACAGGGCGAGGCGTTCGAGGTCCCTCGCCTGGTCTCCGAGATCCAGGGCGAGTTCGAGTTCGCCGACACCGACGTGTTCATGGAATTCCACGACTGGTCGCTGCTCGACCACTCGTCGAAACTGGGTGAAGGCGAGTTCGCGATCCGCGAGACGGCGCGCAGCTTCGAGATCGACCTCGACGGCAACCGCATCACGTACCAGTTCGCGGACGAAGAGGAGCAACTGGCACTCGACGTCGATGTCGAAGGCTGGACACCGGAGGCGCTGGTGCTCTGGCTCGACCGCCAGGTGCGCCAGCCGGATATCCATCAGAGCGAATTGCTCCGCTGGCTGCGCGACCTTGTCGGCCACCTGATCACCGCACGCGGCATGCACATCGCGGCGCTGATGCGGTGCAAGTTCATCCTCGCCCGCAAGGTCCGCGAGAAGCTCGCCGCCATCCGCCAGCAGGAGCGCGATGGCGTCTACCAGCGGTACCTTTTTGCTCCGGAGGCAAAGGTCGAGGTATCATTCGAGCAGGCTTTCTCGTTCAAGGACGGGATGTATTGGGATCAGCGCCGGTATCGTGGGCGCTGGAAACCTCGCAAGCACTTCCTTGGGCCGGACCATGTGCCTGCCTTCGATGGAGCCGAGAACGGTGAAGAATTCCAGTGCGCGCAAGCCATCGACAGTTTGCCGGGTCTCAAGTTCTGGATACGCAACGTCGCTCGCCACCCCAACTCGTTCTGGTTGCCGACGGCCACGGACAAGTTCTATCCTGATTTCGTGGCTCAATTGGCGGACGGCCGACTGCTCGTCGTAGAGTACAAGGGAGCTCACATCGCCGATGGCCCCGACACCGCCGAAAAGCGGACCATCGGTCAGCTGTGGGAGAGGAAGAGCAGCGGCAAGGGATTGTTCGTCGTGGTCGAGAAGACCGTCGACGGCAGGGACATGCGAGATCAGATCGTCGGGAAACTCAGTCCGCGCCTGTGAAGGATGCGACCGCGGGGAGGAGGAGTATTTCTGTGCTAGGCGGTGTTAAGGCCCAGTGCTGCGAAAGTCTCCAAAGTCTTGGTGCACCCTCGGCAAAGCCCGCATCCAACGGTTTCCCTGTGGCACGAGAACGTCCAGCGAAGCAACGAGTGTGGAACTCCGCTTTCGCGCACGAGCTGGACAGTCGTCATGTTGATTGCCGGAGCCGTTACCCGGGCGTCTGCCAGTTCGCAACGTATCAAGGCGTCGATCGCCGTGATGAATTCAGGATTGCCGTCGGGATGAACGCGGTCCGTAATCACCGTTCCCACGGCGATTTCCTTCAAGCCGCGATCCGCACATGCCATGGCGGCTACCGTCACAAGGAATTGGTTCCGAAATGGCCACGCCTCGCTAACCTTGGAATGAGACGCCATCCCTCTGCCGACCATGTCCCCGGCACCCAGGGCACCAACGTTCGCCGTCACCACCTCCTGCGGCAAGTCAAGCTGTTGAGCAAGGTGTGATGCGGCCCTTAGTTCTCCGGCGGCCGGCCGCTGCCCATAATCGATGGTGAGCAGTAAGTCTGGCCGCTGCCAGTAGGCAAGAGCAGTGGATTCGACGCCGCCGGAGAAAAGCAGGACCCTCATGTCAAAGCTCGGCGACCTGCCCACGCAACATGGTACAGCGCGGTAGAGAAGTCGTCGACGACACGGCAATTGGGAGAACCCAGCAACATCGTCAGGTCGCTGCGCTTTGTCGATTGGGCTAGCGCCACAACAGGTAGGCCGATGCGGGTTGCATAGCCTACTTCGAATAGAGTCCCCGGGTCGCCACCATCCAGAAGGGCGAGCACAGCCGTGGACTGATCTAGCGCTGCAAGGTCCGCCGGGACGACTTCGGAGGGCTGTCCAAGCCCAATCTCATGGTAGGGAGAAAATACCTTCACCCCCAATTCTTTCAACCCGCGATATGCTTCCTCGACGAGCCAAAGTTCATGTGTCGTGAAAAAGGGCCCTGCGATATAGACCTGTCCGCCGCCTACCCCAGGCTTTATCGGCGCGCCGACGCTGGTGGCCTGATCTGTTCGAACGGCCGGCGTACGCGTCTGCGCATAATGCGCAACGCAGCGCGAGGCCACGTCGGCCGCATCTGGTGCTGATCGCCCCGCCAGCATCCAGTTCTCGGCGAACGCGGCGCTGAAGACATCGCCCGTGCCAATCTTGTACACGCGAGCGGATTGATAGGGCGGCACTTCCGCGGAAAGGCGTGCGTTCTCGTACACCCGGCATCCGTCTGCCCCGGCCTTTACAATCAGAGCTGAGAGGTTCCCGCCTGCGAAAAGGCGCTCGACGGCACCGGCCTCATCCGGTGCCCGCCCGAGCGCAAGGACTTCGGACAAGTTCAATACGATAGCAAGCCTTGAAGCGCTCGAGCCATTCTCGCGGAAATCCGCCGGATCACCTTGGGGATCGTACACGCAGGCCTCAGCCTTTACGACGCCGGTGCCTTCCATGAGCCCGAAGCGCAGCACGGCTGCGCCCTCGACAACCAGGGGCTCTGCTCTTGGTAATGGGAAGGGCAAATACTCAGGACGGGCGAGCGGATGAGTGTAGCGGAACGACACAAGCGCATCGCTGTCCGCTGGTTCATGCTCGAGGTTCTCATGCATCACGGTACGCGTGGCGTTCAACTGCTCAGCAGCTGGGCAGTAGTACCGCCAACGAACCCGTCTGCCCACTGCAGCAAGCGCGAGCGCTGCTCGGCCGCCTGAGCCAAAGCGGGCGTCCACCTCGGGCGAAACGCAGCGCTCAGCATAATAACCACCTACGACCGTGATATCGGGTTCAGCGTCCCTCATGCACGCCGCACTCGAAGGCGCACGCGCCCAGCCAAACCCTCTGTGACGTCGATGACGTCCGCAGCAAACTCGACGCCGTCCTCGAGGCAGCCGATCAGCGTGGGAAGCTGCACGTGGCCTGCGAGAGTGCCGGCTTGCGAGCCGCTGTCCAGAAAGACGCCGATGGAGTTCGCGGGTGTCAGTCGGACCGAAAGCACTTGGCCTGTTGTGAGCCGGTCCGCGACACCGGGTACAGGGGAGTAGAGATCGTCCTGAAAGGATATGGCACAGGGATCCGCTCCCGGGGTTCCTCCACCTCCTCCTGATCCGCCGCTGCCGCCGCCAGTCCGGCTTCCCCCTTTGGGATAGCTTGGATCACCACCGCTTCCTCCCATTAACTCTTCCTCCCGATCAATTTCGAGAAGAGTATCCGACAGTGGCGCGCGCCACCATACGCGATCCAAACCGACGCATGTCGTCCCAGATCACGGCGTCAAGAATTGACGGCCGAACCTCAAGAGCTGCCGCGAAATCGACAAAGCGCGACTCAAGGCCCTCATAGTCAGCAGGCAGGCGCACCTGGTCAGGAAAGAGCTTCAGGTGACGGCCAAGACGTAGAACATGTATGTCCAAGATCGCCACATCTTCGGCGCCAAGCCAATTGCGAGTGATCCAACTCGCAGTCTTGGGACCAACGCCAGGCATCGCCATGAGTCTGTTGCGAAAAACGCGTGGAGCTCTCGCATGCACTGCACGCTCAGGCGTCATTTCATCAGCCATCGCTAGGGAGCTGGCGAGACGCGCCGCCTTCTGACGCGGGAACCGGTAGCGTTGCAGTGTCGTCCCACGCGCATCGGCAACCGGAATCCGCTCCGAGAGGAGATCAAACAGGTCCTGCTCTGATGGGCGGGCACCCCATTCAAAGACGCCGCGCTCCTGAAGATAGCGGAAGAAAGCATCGTTCACCTCAACGCGCACTCCGTATCCTCCAAGGAGGCAGAATCCCAGCTCCTCGTGCAAAGTAGATTCTCGCGCGACGTACCCATCGCCGGCTTCCTCTGCATGCGCGCAGCGCCAACGCCAATAGGCGGGGGAGAGGATCACATCCGGTCGTCCCATTGCGATGCCAGGAAGGACCTCCGCCTGCCCGTTTGCGTGAAGCGGGGGCGATGCACTGTGGCTGCGAGAACAGGAGGCTTCACAAATTTCCATGCATCAAATATGCATGATCTGATGCATGATGACAAGCTTGATCAACCTGACTTTGGTGTTGCCCTGCAGCGGGCGCGCAAGCGACTCGGCCTCTCGCAGCGTGCTGTCGCGGCGAAGGTGGGGCTTGAGCAGTGCACGGTTTCACGCATCGAAAAAGGCATTGTGAGACAGTCATCTAAGGCGGATGAACTCAGGGCCATTGTCGATGGTGCCGCAAAGGAAATCGGGTTGGAGAGGATCGTCGCAAGCGTGGCGCGATCGCCGGAGCTGCGCGCTCTGATCGCTCGTATTCTCAATGATGACATGCATGGATAATGCATGATGGATGTCTCGCCTGACACTTTCACGGTGTTTCAGGCGCGTCGATCGGACGGTGCTGCGCAACAGCGGGTCGCCGCTTGTTGGCGCTCTTGAAGTATCAATTTCTGTGCTCGATGCCGGCTTCGTCAGGTGCGGGTTGGGCGGCCCGGCTGTCGATTCCATTCCAACGGAAACGGCTCGAGCGCTTTCGCCAGCGTCACCTCCGGCCCCTGTCTTCCGTCCAGGATCGCCTCGATGATATCGGGTGCGAGGAGCGTGAGGCGCAGGACGCGGGTCATGAAGGAGGGTGCGATCCCCTCGCGCTCGGCCAGGTCGGCGATGGTGGCGAACTCGCCCGACTCCAGCATGCGCTTCCAGCGGAAGGCGCGCGCCAGCGCCTTGACCAGCGTGTTGTCAGTCCGCTGCGATTGCGTGGCGCCCTCGGGCAACTGCATCTCCTTCCGCCCGCCACGCTTTACGATCCTGAATGGGACGTGGAGAGTAACCGTCTCGGGGATCGGAGCACCGCGGGTCATGCAGCTTTTCCGAT
>JAZBOX010000214.1:0-2070 GCA_036351355.1 Halieaceae bacterium | reverse complement strand
CAGGTAATAGCGCACGTCCTGCTGCGCCATGGCGAAGCCCGTGCGATCGATCAGTCGGCGCAGCTGCTCTGGCGCCAGGGTGAACTGGTGGGTGCCGATGCTGTCCTCGATGTTCGGGAACTCGCGCGCGGGCAGCGTCGCCAGCGTGAACCGGCTGCGACCGGAAGTCACCGTTGCCTTGCCGTCCTGCGCCGTGAACTGAACGTCGCTGCCCTCGGGCAGGGACTTGCAGATATCCAGCAGCTTGCGCGCCGGGACCGTGATCTCGCCTGCATCGCCGGGTGACGGCAGCTGCACGCGCCCGACCAGTTCCACCTCGAGATCCGTACCGGTCAGGGACAGCCGATCAGCATCGAGCTGCAGGAGCACGTTCGCAAGCACCGGGAGCGTATTGCGCCGTTCGACGACGCCTGCCACGAGCGACAGTGGCTTGATGAGGGCATCCCGCGGCACGCTGAATTTCATGTTATTTCCTTTGGGCCTGCGACTTTAGGGGGTGAAGCGATAGTGGGGGCTCACTATAGCATCGGCGGGACGCCGCTCCCTCCCATTGTGCTCAAGTCGTGAGCGATCGCAACAGGTTCTTGTAATCTTCGTGTATATCCGAACTCGTTTCCCGCAGTTCCTTGATCTTGCGGCAGGCATGAAGCACCGTGGTATGGTCGCGGCCGCCGAAGCTGTCACCGATCTCGGGAAGGCTGTGGTTCGTCAGCTCCTTGGCGAGCGCCATGGCCACCTGCCGCGGCCGCGCCACCGAACGGCTCCGCCGGCGCGACATGAGATCCGACACCTTGATCTTGTAATACTCGGCCACCGTTCGCTGGATGTTGTCCAGGCTCACCTGCTTGTCCTGCAGCGCCAGCAGATCCTTCAGGCTCTCCTTGACCAGCTCCACGTCGATGGGGCGACGCGTGAAATTGGCGCTCGCGATGACCCGCTTCAGGGCGCCCTCGAGTTCACGGACGTTGGAACGTATCCGCTGCGCGATGAAAAAGGCCGCATCCGGGGGCAGATCAAGCCGCGCCTGGCTCGCCTTCTTCATGAGGATAGCGACGCGCGTCTCCAGGTCCGGCGGCTCGACGGCGACGGTGAGCCCCCAGCCGAAGCGCGATTTCAGCCGCTCCTCAAGCCCGTCGATCTCCTTCGGGTAGCGGTCACAGGTCAGGATCATCTGCTGACCCCCCTCGAGCAGCGCGTTGAAGGTATGAAAAAACTCTTCCTGGGAGCGGTCTTTCTTCGCGAAGAACTGAATATCATCGATGAGCAGGGCGTCGACGGACCGGTAGTAACGCTTGAAATCGGTGATCGCGTTGAGCTGTAGCGCCTTGACCATATCGGCGACGAAGCGCTCCGAATGCAGGTACACGATGCGTGCATCGGGGTTGTTCGCCTTCAGCGCATTACCCACAGCATGCATGAGGTGCGTCTTGCCGAGCCCGACACCGCCGTAGAGAAAGAGCGGGTTGTAGGCATCACCGGGGTTTTCCGCGACCTGGTTGGCTGCAGCGAGCGCCAGCTGGTTTGATTTGCCTTCGACGAAATTGCGAAAGGTGTAGCTTGCAACGAGGTTGTGCTGGTGCTGCAGCGCTTCGTGAACCTCCGATTGGGACGCCTGCCCGAAGGGCTGTGCAGACGCACCCTTGTGCGAGCCTCTTTCTTCCGCTGGCTCTGCGGCATTGTGGGTTGCCTCGTGCCGGGCCGCGGCGGGACGGCTTCGGTCCATCACGCCGTCTGCACCGGGTTGCATCGCAGCCGCTCGGGAGAGCGGTGCCATGCCGTAGCCGCCGTTCGCTCCGTAGCCGCCGTTCGCCGGCATGTCTGCGCGCGCCGGCGTCGATGCTGTCGCTCCCTGTCCGGCGGCACCGATCTCGAGGACCACCTCGTACTGTCCGCCGGCCTCGCGCAGGAGTTCGTTGATGCGCGCGGCGAACTTGTCCGTCACGAAATCGCGTATGAACCGGTTAGGGGCGAGGAGCCGCAGACAGTCGGTATCCTCGCTGGCCTCCAGGGGCCTGATCCACGTGTTGAACTGCTGGGTAGGTAACTCGTGCTGCAGCCTGCTCCGAAGCT
>JAZBOX010000213.1:0-3997 GCA_036351355.1 Halieaceae bacterium | reverse complement strand
TTCCGGTAGGGGGCAGGATCGTACGTTAAGGCGTCCGCAAGGGGTGGGCTTTCCGTTACGCGGCTCTCAGTACGAAATCTTAGGGGTCGCGTGGGAGTCTCTGCAGGATTGTACGCTAAGCAGGTGGCGGCGTGATGCCGGTGAGCAGAGCGAGCTCGCGGTAGACGGTTGAGCGCCCGAGACCGACCTGGTCCGCGGCTTTCGTCGGCGATAGGCCGCTGCGCACCAGCGTCAGCGCTGCCTGCACTTTCTCTCGATCGAGCGCTGGTCGCCCCGGCTTGCGGCCCTCGGCCCGTGCAGCCGCGATGCCGTCACGGGTGCGTTCCGCGATCAGCCGGCGCTCGAACTGCGCGATCGAGCCAAACACGTGGAAAACGAGTTCGCCCGCGGCCGACGAGGTGTCGATCTTCTCCTCCAGCGACACGAGGGCGACGCCGCGCTGCTTGAGCAGCTCGACGACGTCGAGAAGCTCGCGCAAGGATCGCCCGAGCCGGTCGAGCCGCACCACCATGAGGGCGTCGCCGGCGCGGGCGTAGTCGAGAAGCGCCTTCAGTCCAGGCCGGTCGAACGTCCTGCCCGAGATCACGTCCTCGAAGGTGCGTGCAGCACCGGCGGCCTCGAGACGCATGACTTGGCCGGCGAGATCCTGATCGCTGGTCGACACACGCGCGTAGCCCAAGCTGGCCGACATGGCGGATCGCCTTGTGAGGGTCCAGCCGTCCACCAACCGCTCGATTCATGGACGGCGCTGCAAGCCGCCCCGAGAACGACCCGAACCCGTCCACAAAATACGTCCACGATCCACTCGTCGTCTACATACCTCGAACAGGTTTGTGGGACGTCCCGCTGCTGCTTCGAGGTGGTTCCCCGCATGGCCCCGACGCCCTCGATCCTCTCGCCGCTGCAGCGCGCCGCGCTGTTCAACCCGCCGACCGATCATGACGACGCCCAGCGTCGTTACGCGCTTGCGCCGGAGGACATGGATCTCGCGCGGCAGCGCCGTCGACAGCACAATCGGCTCGGCTTCGCGGTGCAGCTCGCCCTCGTCCACGATCTCGGGCGACCCCTGCGGAACGACGAAGCGCTACCCGCTGCTGTCATCGACGTCGTCGCCGAGCAGCTCGGGGTCGAGCCAAGCGCCTTCGACCAATACGCCCGCCGCGACGAGACACGCCGGGAGCATGCAAGCGAGATCGTCCGTCATCTCGACCTGCGCACCATTCGGCAGACCGACTATCGCATCGCGATCACGGCCGGCGCCGCGGCCGCGGTCGGGACCGAGCGGGGCGAGCCGATCGTGCGCGCCGTCATCGACGATCTGAAGCTTCGCCGGATCATCGTTCCGCCCGCCCCCCTCGTCGAGCGTTTCGCCTTGGCCGGACGCGCCTTCGCGCGGCGCCACGCCCATCGCGAGCTGATCCGCGGCCTCGACGCCGGCACGCGCCAGCGGCTCCTGGCCCTGCTCACCAGCAGGGTCGAGGACGGACGCACGGCCCATGGCTGGATCGGCGAGGTCGCGGAGGGCCCGAAGCTCAAGAACCTCGTGGCCGTCGTGAACCGGTTGAGCTGCCTGCGGCCGATCGGACTGGCCGATGACCGTCGCAAGGCCATCCACGCCAACCGCTACGGCATCATCGCGCGCGAGGCCAAGATCATTCACGCCCGCGAGCTCATGCGCTTCTCGGCCGAACGGCGGCTTGCGACCCTCGTCGCCTTCGTCATCGAGCGCCAGGCCGCGCTTACCGACCTCGCCATCTCGATGTTCGACCGCATGCTCGGCACCGCCCATCGCCGGGCCGAGGCGTCGCGCAGGGCACGGCTGCTGGGTGAGGCTGAGGCGCTTGCCGAGGTCGCCCGCAATCACCTGAGCCTCGGCCGCGCTCTCGTCGAGGCGCGCCGGGACGGCGCGACCCTGTCAAAGGCGGTCGAGGGCTCGCTCGGCTGGGACCGGCTGGCAGCCAGCCTCGAAGCCGCGGCGGGGGCGCTCGGCACCGACGAGGGTGATGGGCTGGACGAGCTGATCGGGCGCCACGCGTCGCTGCGCAAGGCAGCGGCGGTCCTCTTCGATGCCTTCGTCTTCCGCTCGTTCAAACCTCTCGACCCGATCCTCACGGCCATCGACATGCTGCGGGCGATCTATCGCCGGGAGCGGCGCAAGCTGCCAGACCGTGTCCCGGCGGTATTCTTGAAGCGGAGCTGGCGCAAGCGGGTGAAGGCCGGCAGCGACGGTTTCGACGCACGCGCTTACGAGGTCGCGGTGCTCGTCCATCTGCGCGACCGGCTGCGTGCCGGCGACATCTGGGTCGAGGGCAGCCGCGCCTACCGCACCTTCGACGACTACCTTCTGCCACGGGCCACCTTCGCCCTGATGCGCGCGGAACAACGGCTCGGGCTCGCAGTGCCGGGCGACTTTGCCGCTTGGCGGATCGAGCGCACCGCAACGCTCGATCGCAAGCTGAAGGCACTCTCCCTCGCAGCCGCCAAAGACCAGCTGCCTGAAGCCACCATCACGACCGACGGCCTCACCGTCTCGCCGATACGCCGCGAGGAGCAAGAGCAGGCAAAGGCGCTCTCCTCGCGGCTCTACAACCTCATGCCGAGGGTCCGCATCACGGATCTTCTCGCCGAAGTGAATGCCTGGACCGGCTTCGCGGACCGCTTCACCCACTTCCGGACGGGCGAGGCCGCGGCGATCGGCGAGCCGGCCCTCATGGGCGCCATCCTGGCCGATGCGACCAACCTCGGCCTCGACCGGATGGCCGAGAGCTCGCGGGGCCTGACCATCCACCAGCTCAACCTCGTGATCGAGCGTCACGTCCGGCCCGAGACCTACACCGCGGGCGTCGCCGCCATCGTCGATGCCCAGCACGCCGAGCCCTTGTCGGCGATCTGGGGCCTGGGTGACACTTCCTCGTCCGACGGGCAGTTCTTCCCGGCCGGCGGTCGCGGCGAGGCGGCCGCCGACCACAACGCCCGCCATGGTTCGGACCCAGGGGCGGTATTCTACGACTTCATCTCAGACCGCTTTGCCTCGTTCTACTCGAAGGTCATCCCGGCCACCGCGAGCGAAGCGCCCCATGTCCTCGACGGCCTGCTGTACAACGAGAGCTCGCTCGAAATCCGGGAGCACGCGACCGACACGGCGGGTGCCGTCGAGAGCGTCTTCGCCCTGTTCCATCTCTTCGGCTACCGCTTCGCACCGCGGATCCGGGATCTCGGCGACCGCAGGCTGTTCGTGATCGACCGGCACGCCGACTACGGTCGACTCGACGCCATGATCGGCGGCACGGCCGCCCTCGGGCTGGTCGAGGAGAACTGGGAGGAGGTGCTGCGGCTCGCGGCCTCGGTCCGCGCCGGCACGGTGCCGCCGTCGGTGATCTTGAGGAAGATCGCGGCCTTCCCGCGCCAGAACGCCCTGAACAAGGCCCTGCGCGAGATCGGGCGCGTCGAGCGCTCGATCTTCATGGCCGACTGGCTGATGGACCTCGAGCTGCGACGGCGCAGCCATGGCAACCTCAACAAGGGCGAAAGCCGGCATGCCCTGGCACGGGCCGTGTTCTTCCACCGCCTGGGGGAGCTACGCGACCGCACGGCCGAAGCGATGGCCTACCGCGCCTCGGGCCTCAACCTGGTCGTGAACGCCATCATCTTGTGGAACACGACCTACCTCGCCCGCACCATCCACTACGTGCGGGGCCAGGGCGTCGAGCTGACGAACGAGCGGCTGTCGCACGTCGCTCCGGTCAAATGGGACCACATCGCGCTCACCGGCGACTACCTTTGGTCCGAGATCGAGCGACCGAGGGAGCGCTTCAGGCCGCTGCGCACCAACCGCTTCGACCCGACCCGCTTCCGCTTCGCTTAGCGTACAATCCTGCAGAGACTCCCACGCGACCCCCATTTGCGAACCGGTCATCCGCCGAAGGATCGGCGCACGCTTTACGCAGCCCTCATCGCCGACGGCCTCAATCTGGGCCTCACCCGCATGTCGGAAGCC
>JAZBOX010000212.1:0-8938 GCA_036351355.1 Halieaceae bacterium | reverse complement strand
TGCTCTCGCGCTCCTTCACGATATCCAGGGCACCGTAGACGATGCTCTCGGCAACGGACTTCTTGCCGCTGACCATCACGTGGTTCATGAACTTCGCCAGCGTGACGTTTCCGTACTTGGGATCGGGCAGCACTTCACGCTTGGCCGCCACTCTTCTTCTGGGCATGTCTACTTCCTTGTCATCTTCAGGTTACCCGGACACCGACCTGCCACAGAGGCGGGGGCGGCAGAGATCCGGCCTTACTACGTTGTCAACGGGCGTTGCGCGCCCGCCGGTGCAACTCCCTCGCTGGAGTTACTTGGGACGCTTGGCGCCGTACTTGGAGCGGCCGTTCTTGCGATCGGATACGCCCGAGGTATCCAGGCTGCCGCGAACCGTGTGATAACGAACACCCGGCAGGTCCTTGACGCGACCGCCGCGGATCAGGACCACGCTGTGCTCCTGCAGGTTGTGGCCTTCACCACCGATGTAGGAGGACACTTCGTAGCCGTTGGTCAGGCGCACGCGGCAAACCTTGCGCAGCGCGGAGTTCGGCTTCTTCGGCGTGGTGGTGTAAACGCGAGTACAAACGCCGCGACGCTGCGGGCAGCCCTGCAGGGCGGGTACGTCGCTCTTCTCGACCTTGCGCTTGCGCGGCTTGCGCACAAGCTGATTGATTGTTGCCATTCCTTGCTATCTCCAGCATAAACTCAGGCAGCGACCCGGAGTGCCAAAGCCAGCGACGGACGACGTGGAACACGTAGCCGACGCTGTCGGGGCCGCAGGCCTCAAATACACGAACAGATGAGGCCGCAACACCGGAAAAGCATCAACCCAAGGGCGCTTGAGCGGGCACAACGACCCACCCCTGCGAAAAGGAGGCGGCATTCTATAGATGCGCCCCACGAGCGTCAACATGCATCGACCCCTTGGAAGAGGCGATCGCGCAGTCGCACCCGAAGCGGCCGCCCGGGACCCACGAATGCGCCGGCTGCCCGCAGGCCCTGGCCGAGGCTTGGCCAGGTCTTAGCCGCGCACCCCCTGCGGACTGCTGTAGTTGTCCAGCACTTCCAGGTAGTTTGCCCGCGCGTAGCGGGCTGGATCCGGCGCATTGCGCTGGCTCATGCTGCCGCAAAGCTGGTGCACGGAGGCGTACTCGTGGTCTTCCAGCCAGGTCGCGAGCGCTACCAGGCGATCCCGAATCACCGCCGGACCCTCGCGTAGCAGCACACTGCACAGATGCACCACGCTGGCGCCCGCGAGCAGCGCCTTGACGATCTCTTCCGTGCGATGAAAGCCACCGGTAACGGCGATGTCGCAGGCACAGCGGCCGTGGATGATCGCGGCCCAGCGAATGCGCAGCAGCGCCTCGGCGGGCGTGGACAGCTCGAGGCGTGGAATGACGTCGAGCGTTTCGAGATCGATATCCGGCTGGTAGAAGCGATTGAACAGCGACACACCCTTGACTCCCGTCGCCTCCAGCTCACAGACCAGGGCAAGCGGTGCCGTCAGCTGCGAGGTCAGCTTCATGGCCACGGGACAGCGAACGCGCTCAACGAGCGAACGCGCAAGCTGCACATAGCGCGTTTCTACCCGCGTCGCCGTGTCCTCGACCTCGCCGGGCAGATAGTAGGCATTCAGCTCGAGCGCGTCAGCACCGGCCTCCTCCAGAAGCAGCGCGTGCTCAAGCCAGCCATCGAGGGAGACCCCGTTAAGGCTGGCAATCACCGGAATATCGAGGCGCGCCTTGAGCGCTGCCAGCTTGTCGAGATAGACCTCCTCGCGCGTGCGGTAGCTCTCCGGGAGCGAACGGAAGCTGTCGGCTTCGGCGTGGCCGAGGGCCTGCGTATCGAAGAAGCGATCGAGGCGCGCCCGCTCGGCGCGAATATCCTCTTCGAAGAGCGACGGCATGATGATCGCCGCCGCGCCGGCGTCTTCCAGACGCAGCGCCTCATCGGGCTTGCCCGTGAGCGGCGACGAGGACGGCACCAGCGGGTTCTTGAGCTTGAGGCCGAGATAGGTACTCGCGAGATCAGCCATCGTTGTGCTCCGTTGGCGCCGGCTGCTCCGCGGGCGCTGGCGCCGTGCTTTCCTGTTTGCGCAGCTGCGCGCGCGCAGAACTCAACGTTTCGCCCGGATCCCAGTCCATGGCGGCAAGCTGCTGGTAATGTCGGAAGCGCTGATTCACCTCCTCCTGGGCCTGCGTCGCGAAGGCTTCCGCAGCTTCCGGGTGGCTGTTCCAGAGCATGGCGAATCGCATCTCCGACTCCATGTACTGGCGATAGGGCAGGCTCGGCGCCTTCGAATCGAGTTGCAGCGGGTTCTGCCCGCGCTCGGCGCGCGATGGATCGAAGCGAAAGAGCGGCCAGTGACCGCTCTTTACAGCCATGTCCTGCTGATGGTGATTCCGCGACAGGTCTACCCCGTGGGCGATGCAGGGACTGAAAGCGATAATGAGCGAGGGTCCGCGATGCGCCTCGGCCTCGAGGAAGGCCTTGAGCGTCTGCGTGTCCTTGGCGCCGTAGGCCACGTGCGCCACGTACACGTCGGGGTACTCCATGGCCAGCAGCGCGAGGTCCTTCTTCGCAAGGGCCTTCCCCGCCGCAGAGAACTTCGCCACGGCACCGCGCGGCGTTGCCTTCGAGGTCTGGCCACCGGTGTTGGAGTAGACCTCCGTGTCGAGAACGAGGATGTTGATATCCGCGCCGCTGGCCAGAACGTGGTCGACACCGCCGTAGCCGATATCGTAAGCCCAGCCGTCGCCACCGATGCTCCACACGGACTTGCGGCCAAGATGCTCCGCCAGGTCGAGAAGCCGACGGGCAATGTACGCCTCCTCGCCATCCGGGACGGCTCGCAGCGCAACGCGCAGCGCTTCAATGCGCTCGCGCTGCTCGTGGATCGAGGCCTCATCGATTTCTTCGGCGGCAATCAGCGCGTCGACAAGTTCGCCATTGAGCACCGGCCTCAACCGGGCGAGCAGCGCGCGGGCGTGATCGCGCTGCGCGTCGATGGCCAGGCGCAGACCGAGGGCGAACTCGGCATTGTCCTCAAAGAGCGAGTTGCTCCACGCGGGACCGCGGCCGTCGCTGTTCGTCGTCCACGGCGTGGTCGGCAGGTTGCCACCGTAGATGGAAGAGCAGCCGGTGGCATTGGCAATCACCATGCGGTCGCCGAAAAGCTGGCTGGCCAGCTTCAGGTAGGGGGTTTCGCCACAGCCCACGCAGGCACCGGAGAATTCGAACAGCGGCTGCATCAGCATGGCGCCGGGAATCGTGCCGCGCTTGAGCGCGCTGCGATCGTAGTCGGGAAGGCTGCCGAAGAAGGCCCAGTTGCGGCGCTCCTCGTCGAGCAGGGGCGCATGGGGGGCCATGTTCAGCGCCTTGTGGCTGGCCTGACTCTTGTCGCGAATCGGGCAGATATCGACGCACAGCGTGCACCCGGTGCAATCCTCGGGCGCGACCTGGTACGACATGAGCAGCCCCTCGGGGTAGTCCTTGCTGCGCGCAGCTACGGCCTTGAAGGCCTCCGGGGCATCGACAGCGGCGGACTCGGGGAAGGCTTTTGCCCGGATTGCCGCATGCGGGCAGACCAGCACGCATTTGCCACACTGCGTGCACAGGGCCTCGTCCCAGACCGGTATCTCCAGCGCCAGGTTGCGCTTTTCCAGCGCAGCCGTGCCGAGGGGGAAGCTGCCGTCCTCGGGCAGGGCACTCACCGGTATGCGGTCGCCGTCGCCGGCCATGATCCGCCGCGTGACCAGGCGCAGGAAGTCGCTTTCGTCTGCGGCCGTCTCAGCGCTCTCCTCCACCACATCGATCCGCGCGGGCAACTCCTTCGGAACGCTAACGACCCGAAGGCCATCAAGGGCTGCGTCGATCGCCCGGAAGTTCATCTCGACAATGCGCCGGCCGCGCCGCCCGTAGCTTTTTTCCACGCCGGCCTTGATCGCCGCGATCGCATCAGCGGCCGGCAGCACGCCGGAGATCGCGAAGAAGCAGGTCTGCATGATCGTGTTGATGCGCTTGCCCAGGCCGGCATCGGCCGCGACGCGGTAGGCGTCGATGCAGTGCAGGGAGATCCGCTTGTCGACGATCTGCCGGCGCAGTTCGTCGTCAAGCTGCTCCCAGAGCGCCTCGGGGGACAGCGCCGAATTGACCAGGAAAACGGCCTCGTCGGCGGCGAAATCGAGCATCTCGACCTTGCCCAGAAACTGCGGCTGGTGGCAGGCAATGAAGTTCGCGCAGCCCTTCTCTATGAGATAGGTCGAACGGATCGGTCGCGGCCCGAAACGCAGGTGCGAGACGGTCATCGCCCCGGATTTCTTCGAGTCATAGACAAAGTAGCCCTGGGCTTTCAGCTCCGTAGCCTCGCCGATGATCTTGATCGTGTTCTTGTTGGCGCTGACCGTACCGTCACTGCCGAGCCCGAAGAACAAGGCCTGCACCGACCCGGCATGGGCGTCGGTGCGGAAGTCCTCGTCCCAGGCCAGGCTGGTGTGGCTGACATCGTCGTGAATTCCGATCGTGAAGCCATTTTTCGGCGCGGGCCGCGACAGTTCGTCGAGCACCGCGCGCACCATGCCCGGCGTGAACTCCTTCGAAGACAGGCCGAAGCGCCCGCCCACCACCGTCGGCAGCGGCTGCGCGCGCTCGCCGCTCATCACGGCACGGGCCAGCGCGCCGAGCACGTCCTTGTACAGCGGCTCGCCGTCGGCTCCGGGCTCCTTGCAGCGGTCGAGCACTGCGATGGCAAGGACGCTCTCCGGCAGTGCGTCGAGGAAGGCCGAACTGGCGAAAGGGCGGTAGAGCCGCACCTTGAGCAGGCCCACGCGCTCACCGGCGGCAACGAGATGGTCGACGCATTCCTGCGCCGTCTCCGCGCCGGATCCCATGAGCACGAGCACACGCTCCGCCTGCGGATGGCCGACGTACTCGAACAGGTCGTAGCTCCGTCCGGTCAGCGCTTCGAAACGACGGAAGCAATCCTGAAGGTTTCCGGGGAACGCCGCGTAGCGCGGGTTCACGCTCTCGCGCGCCTGAAAATACACGTCGGGATTCTGCGAACTGCCGCGCAGCACGGGATGCTCGGGCGATAGCGCGCGCCGACGATGCGCCACGATCGCGTCGTCGTCGATCAGCGCTCGAACCACCTCGTGATCGATATCCTCGAGCTTGGCCACTTCGTGCGAGGTACGAAAACCGTCGAAGAAGTGCAGCACGGGCAGACGCGTGGTGAGCGTCACGGCCTGCGAGATCAAGGCCATGTCCATCACTTCCTGCGGCGAGTTTGATGCCAGCATGGCGAAGCCCGTCGCGCGCGCCGCCATCACGTCGCTGTGATCGCCGAAGATCGACAGCGCCTGGCAGGCCAGGGAGCGCGCCGCAATGTGAAACACCGTCGGCGACAGTTCGCCGGCAATCTTGTACATGTTGGGCAGCATGAGCAGCAGGCCCTGCGAGGCCGTGAAGGTCGTGGCCAGCGCTCCGCCCTGCAGGGCCCCGTGAATAGCGCCCGCCGCGCCCGCCTCGGACTGCATCTCGACCACGCTCGGCACGGCGCCCCACAGATTGGTCCGGCCCTGCGAGGACCACTCGTCAGACCATTCGCCCATCGGTGAGGCCGGCGTGATCGGATAGATCGCGATGACCTCGTTGGTCAGGTGGGCCATGCGCGCGGCGGCTTCGTTGCCGTCGATGGTCAGGGTACTGGGCGCAGCCATGACGAACTCCCGCTGTGTCGTCGGTCTCTCCATCGTAGACCCCGGAACCGGAACTTCTTTGACCTCGGTCGGCCTTTGCCGGCATTCTTCCATCGTGACTGTCTCGGCTCAGCCTTGAGGCTCCGGCGCGGAATCTCAGGCGAACAGAAACCTCGGGCATAAAAAAAGGCGACCCGAGGGCCGCCTTTCAGAGCACGGAACCGGCGCGGCGTTACTCGCCGGCGCTGTCCTGCAATGCTTCCGTGAGCGCTGCCTCGATATCCTCGGCAGACACCATGAGTTCGCCCTCCTCCTCGGAGCGACGCTTGCGCTCCTCGTGGTAGGCGAGACCCGTGCCCGCGGGGATCAGGCGACCGACCACGACGTTCTCCTTGAGACCGCGCAGGTAGTCGCGCTTGCCCGTGACTGCAGCTTCCGTAAGCACGCGCGTCGTCTCCTGGAAGGATGCCGCGGAGATGAAACTCTCCGTCGCCAGCGATGCCTTGGTGATCCCGAGCAGTTCGCGCTCGCCGTTGGCGGGCACGAGATTCTCGGCGTGAAGACGCTCGTTCTCCCCGAGGAAGGCGTTGAACTCGACCTGCTCTCCCTTGATAAAGCTGGAATCGCCGGGCGAGGTGATCACGACCTTGCGCAGCATCTGGCGAACGATCACCTCGATGTGCTTGTCGTTGATCTTCACGCCCTGCAGGCGGTAGACCTCCTGGATCTCGTTGACGATGTACTTCGCGAGCTCGGCAATGCCCTTGAGGCGGAGGATATCGTGGGGGCTGAGGGGCCCTTCGGAGATGATCTCGCCCTTCTGCACCGATTCGCCCTCGAAGACCGACAGCGTGCGCCACTTGGGAATCAGCGCTTCGTAGTGATCCGAGCCATCGGGCAGCGGCTTGCCGTCCGTCGGCGTGATCACCAGGCGACGCTTGCCCTTGGTCTCCTTGCCGAAGGACACGGTTCCCGAGATCTCGGCGAGGATCGCCGGCTCCTTGGGCTTGCGCGCCTCGAAGAGGTCGGCAACACGCGGCAGACCACCGGTGATGTCGCGGGTCTTGGAGCCTTCCTGCGGGATGCGCGCGAGTACGTCGCCAGCCTCGAGGCGGGCACCGTCCTCGAGACCCACAAGCGCCTTCGGCGGCAGGAAGTAGTGCGCCGGCACGTTGGTGTCCGCCAGGCACAGCTCTTCGCCGTTGTCATCGACGAGGGTGATCGCCGGACGCATGTCCTTGCCAGCGGCGGGACGCTCACCGGGATCCATCACCTCGATGCTCGACAGGCCGGTCAGTTCGTCGGTCTGGCGACGGATCGTGATGCCCTCGTCCATGCCGGAGAACTTCACCGTACCCGCCACCTCGGTGATGATCGGGTGCGTGTGCGGGTCCCAGGTCGCCACGATGTCGCCGGCGGTGACCGATGCGTTGTCGGCTTTCTTGATCAGCGCACCGTAGGGCAGCTTGTAGCGCTCGCGCTCGCGACCGACCTTGTCGAGGATCGACAGCTCACCGCTACGCGATACGGCAATCTGGTCGCCATCGACGCGATCCACGGTCTTCACGTTGTGCAGACGCACGGTACCGTCGTTGATGATCTGGATATTGTCCTGCGCCGTCGCACGGCTCGCGGCACCACCGATGTGGAAGGTACGCATCGTCAGCTGCGTGCCGGGTTCACCGATGGACTGCGCGGCGACAACGCCAATGGCCTCACCCATATTCACACGATGGCCACGGGCCAGGTCGCGGCCGTAGCAGGCCGAGCAGATACCGTGACGCGTGTCGCAGGTGATCGGCGAGCGCACTTCGATCTCGTCGATGCCCATTTCCTCGAGGCGTCGGATCCAGCGCTCGTCGAGCATGGTGCCGGCGGGAATCGCGATCTCGTCTTCCGTGCCGGGGCGCATGACGTCCCTGGCCACGACGCGACCGAGCACACGATCACCGAGGGACTCGATGATGTCGCCGCCGTCGATAACCGGAGTCATCAGCAGGCCCTTGTCGGTGCCGCAGTCGACTTCCGTGACCACGAGGTCCTGCGCCACGTCGACGAGGCGACGGGTGAGGTAGCCGGAGTTCGCCGTCTTGAGCGCCGTATCGGCCAGGCCCTTGCGCGCACCGTGCGTGGAAATAAAGTACTGCAGTACGTTCAGACCCTCGCGGAAGTTGGCGGTGATCGGCGTTTCAATGATCGAGCCATCGGGCTTGGCCATCAGGCCGCGCATACCGGCCAGCTGACGGATCTGCGCCGGCGAGCCACGGGCCCCGGAATCCGCATACACGAACACGGAGTTGAAGGAGTCCTGCTCTTCCTTCTCGCCGTCGCGGTTGATCACGGTTTCCTTGGAGATACCCTGCATCATCGACTTCGATACGAGGTCATTGGCGCGCGACCAGATGTCGATCACCTTGTTGTACTTCTCGCCCTGGGTCACGAGGCCGGCAGCGTACTGCTCCTCGATTTCCTTCACCTCGGCGTCGGCCTGATCGATAAGCTCGGCCTTCTCGGCAGGAATCTCGAAGTCGTTGACACCGATCGACGAGCCGGAGCGCGTCGAATACTCGTAGCCCGTGTACATGAGCTGGTCAGCGAAGATTACCGTGGCCTTGAGGCCAACCACGCGATAGCACTCGTTGATGATCTGCGAAATGGCACGCTTGGCCATCGGGCGGTTGACCATCTCGTAGGGGATGCCCTCGGGAACGATGTCCCACAGCAGGGCGCGACCCACGGTCGTCTCCTCGATCGCCTTACGCTCCTGGCGCTCGCCCTCTTCGGAGAAGGTGACCTCCTTGATGCGCACCTTCACGCGCGCCTGCAGATGGGCTTCGCCGGTGATGTAGGCGCGGTGCACCTCGTTGAAGTCGGCGAACACGCGGCCTTCGCCGCGCGCGTTCACGCGCTCGCGGGTCATGTAGTAGAGGCCGAGGACCACGTCCTGCGAGGGCACGATGATCGGCTCGCCATTGGCCGGCGACAGGATGTTGTTCGTGGACATCATCAGCGCGCGCGCCTCGAGCTGGGCTTCCAGCGTCAGCGGCACGTGCACGGCCATCTGGTCACCGTCGAAGTCGGCGTTGTAGGCAGCGCAGACCAGCGGATGCAGCTGGATTGCCTTGCCTTCAATCAGCACGGGCTCGAAGGCCTGGATGCCGAGACGGTGCAGCGTCGGCGCGCGGTTGAGGAGCACGGGGTGCTCGCGGATCACCTCGGCGAGGATGTCCCAGACTTCCGGCGGCTCGCGCTCGACC
>JAZBOX010000211.1:0-2088 GCA_036351355.1 Halieaceae bacterium | reverse complement strand
GTGCCGCAGTTTGCCGAGACCTTCCAGAGCTTCGGCGCCGACCTGCCGGCCTTCACGCTGTTCGTGTTGCGTCTGTCCGATTTCATGCAGCAGTGGTGGTTCATCATCCTCGCCGGCCTGGTGGCCGCTGTGTACGTGTTCAAGGAAGCTCGGCTTCGCTCCGTGACCTTCGCTGAGAACATCGATCGAGTGATGCTCAAGGCGCCGATCTTCGGACAGATCGTGCACGACGCCGTGGTCGCGCGCTTCTCGCGGACGCTCGCCACCACCTTCAATGCCGGTGTTCCCCTCGTCGAGGCGCTGGAATCGACGGCGGGCGCGGCGGGTAACTCGGTGTACGCCAAGGCGATCCTGATGATCCGCGATGATGTCACCACGGGTTCTTCGCTGTATCAGTCGATCAAGTCCACGGGCTTGTTCCCCAACATGCTGCTGCAGATGGTATCGATTGGTGAGGAATCGGGCGCCCTCGACGAGATGCTCGACAATGTGGCGAACTACTACGAGGAGGCGGTGGACAACGCCGTCGACAACCTGAGTTCGCTGATGGAGCCAATGATCATGTCCATCCTCGGGATTCTCGTCGGCGGACTGATGGTCGCCATGTACCTGCCGATCTTCATGCTCGGGTCGGTTATCTGAGCCGGACGGGGCACCGATCGATCCCGGCAGCAACTCACGTTTACCCATGCTGAATGACGTCGGCGCGCTTCTCGCCGCAGAGCCCCTGTTCCTGGGCATTGTGCTGGCCCTTCTCGGCCTGACCGTCGGCAGCTTTCTCAACGTGGTGATCCTGCGCCTTCCGGCGATGCTCCAGCGCGGCTGGACGCGCGACTGCCGCGCCCTGCTCGAGATAGAAGCGCCTGCCGACGGGCCCGCGCAGGAGCGCTTTTCCCTGGCTTTCCCCGCCTCGCACTGTCCAGAGTGCAAGTCCGCGCTGCGGCCCTGGCATAACGTTCCCGTTATCAGCTACCTGTTCCTTCGCGGGCGCTGCGCCTTCTGCGCGTCGCCGATCGGCCTGCGCTACCCGGCCGTCGAGACGCTAACGGCGGCTCTCAGTGTCCTCGTTGGTCTCGCCGTGCCCTGGAGCCTGTCCCTTCTGGCCTTCCTGCTGCTGACCTGGAGTCTCATCGCCCTCGCCGTGATCGATATCGACACGCAGCTGCTGCCCGACGACATCACCCTGCCCCTGCTCTGGGGCGGCCTCGCCTTCAACCTTGCCACGGGCACCGTGCCCATCGCCGATGCCGTGCTCGGCGCCATGGCCGGCTACCTGCTGCTGTGGTCGATCTACTGGCTTTTCCGCCTGGTCACGGGCAAGGAAGGCATGGGCTACGGCGACTTCAAGCTGCTCGCCGCCCTCGGCGCCTGGATGGGCTGGCAGAGCCTTGGCCTGATCATCCTCATGTCATCGGCCGTCGGCGCCGTGCTGGGAATTCTGATTCTCAGCCTGCGCGGCCAGAGTCGCAGCCAGCCGCTGCCCTTTGGCCCCTACCTTGCCGCCGCGGGATGGATCGTGCTGCTGTGGGGTGACGAACTCCGCCGGCTGCTCGGCTTCGGCGCTGTGGGGCTCCTCTGAGACCCGGTCGCGCAGCATGACGCCGACGCTGCGCGTGGGCGTAACCGGCGGCATCGGCAGTGGAAAGACGGCGCTCACCGATCGCCTCGATGCGCACGGAATCGTGATCGTGGATGCGGACCGCGCGGCCCGCGACATCGTCGAGCCTGGCACGCCGGCGCTGGCGGCAATCGTGGAGCACTTCGGCAAACAGATACTCCTTCCCGATGGCGGCCTCGATCGCGCCGCCCTGCGCAAGCTCGTTTTCGAGGACCCGCAGGAACGCCTTTGGCTGGAGAAACTGACGCATCCGCTGATCGGCGAGCGTATCGCCGAACAGCTCGCCGCTGCCGCCTCGCCTTATGTGGTTTTCGCATCGCCGCTGCTCCTGGAAGGCAGCCAGCACGAATTCGTGGATCACGTGGTGGTGGTGGACGTGCCGGAGGCAATGCAGATCGAGCGCGCCATCGCCCGCGATCAGAACTCGCGCGACCTTATCGAGCGGATCATGGAGGCGCAGCTGCCGCGCG
>JAZBOX010000210.1:0-6500 GCA_036351355.1 Halieaceae bacterium | reverse complement strand
GGCTCGTTGGTCTCGAGAATCTGCAGCAGCTCATCCATGAGCGGAGGTCGGTGCCGGTTCATCGCCGCAAAGACGGTAACGCGACGGCTCTCCGGGCAGTCGATCGAGCGCGTGCGTGGCGGTCAGGCGCCAGTAGCCGGCCTCGTTGACGGCGATGTCACCGGCATCCACCTGCTGTGCAATGCGCGTCGCCTCTTCGAGGGCTTCGCCCCAGACGTCGTAGCGCGGCCGGGCGCCGGCAATAACGCCGCTGATCGTGATCCCCGTCGCCAGGCCGCCGCGGAAACTCAGCGGCCAGGCGACCTCGTCGGCGAAGGCCCGCAGCGCCTCGCGCATGGCCAGTGCCGCATCGGCCAGGGCGCCGTTGTCGGGCACGGAGCTGCTGATTCCCGTAGCGGCGACGTAACTCGTGCCCAGCGTTTTCACCTTGTCGAGACCCTGCTCCTGCGTGATGGCATCGAAGGAAGCAAACAGTTCGGCAAGCCTGGCCACGAGGTCGACAGCGGGCACGCGCTGGTGAAGCGCGGAAAAACCGCCAATGCTGACGTAGAGCACCATGGCCTCCGGATGCCAGTCGGCGACGGCCTCCCCCGTTTCCTGGAAACGGCGCAGCACGCGAGGTGGAAACAGGCTCGAGGCGAGGCTCTCCGTACGCTGCTTCTGCGCTGCGAGTTCGAGATAGCTGCTGGCCGCAAAGCGGCGGTAGAAGCTCACGGCAGCATAGGTGATGGCCGCGAGGATCACCGCGTTGGCGTAGTAGCCCGAGCTGAGCATGGCCTCGCTCATGCTCAGCATGGGGGGCATCACGCGCGATGCAACAAGGCTCGCGACGGCAAACAGCAGGCTAACCAGCAGGGCGAGCAGCATCTGCCCGAGCTCGGCACGGCCGAAAACCAGCACCGCCACGGCCAGAACGCCCGCGATGAAATACTCTGTCCCGTGCATGGGCCCGGCGGCCAGCGTGCAGCCCAATGTGTAAACGTTGACGGCAAGCACCAGGACCCAGCGCGCCGCGCCCGTGTGCTCGCTCCACTGCAGCGCGAAGGCAAACAGCACACACACGAATACGAAGAGGTTGAGGGCACTCAGCAGCACCGTGGCATCGGAGCTGAGACTCACCGCGAACCAGACGAGACTGGTCGCACCCAGGCCCAGCAGCACAACGTTCACACTGCGTACGGAGACGAGCTGCTCGAGGCGCGAGTGCCTCCCCAGACCTAGATTCAACAGCGGCGACAGCGAGCCACCGCGCCGCATCCTCGCCGCATCGGCCGATCTCGCCTCCGCAGCCGCTCCCGCCTTGCGCAGCAGCGTCAGGCGCAGCGCGGCCCAGAGCGCAGCGCAGAGCGTGAGCAGACCCACCGCAGCGCTGATCGCCGACTCATAGGCCGCGAGCGTCTCTATCAGCTTGTCTAACATGGCCCCAGCGTAGCAGTATCGGGCCCGTCCCAGAGCACGGATCTACCGTGCTAATGTGCCGCGTCGCAACCGAAAGGAGAGATTTCCGTGCTGCCAGTGTCCTCGACTCCGGGCCGTCTGCGCTCGTTATTCGCGTTCTTCGCGCTCCCCGCGTGTCTCGGAATCGTCGCCGCCCAGGCGCAGGTCCCCATCGTGCAGCCAGGAGCCCCGGGCCAGGACGCCCGCGATCTCAGTGCCGAGGAGGCTACGGAGATCGCCAGGAACAGCTATTCGCCCGACGACGTGCGATTCATGCAGGACATGATTCCGCATCACAATCAGGCGGTGCAGATGGCCGCGCTGGTGGCCGAGCGTACGAATACGCCGGAGCTGGTGAGCATCGCGGGCAAGATCAATGCCTCGCAGGCCGACGAAATCGAATTCATGAAGGGCTGGCTTGGCGAGCGCGGGGAAAAGGTACCTGAGCCCACGGCTCACCACGCCATGCACATGGCCCACGAAATGGCAGGCATGGCGAGCCCGCAGCAGATGGCGGAGCTTGCCGAGGCGAAGGGCGTTGACTTCGACCGGCTCTTCCTCACGCTGATGATTGCCCACCACGAGGGCGCGCTGACCATGGTCGAGGACCTGCTCGATCAGCCGGGCTCAGCCTACGACCCCGTACTCCTCGACTTCACCACAGATATCGTCAACGACCAGACCGCCGAGATCGAGCGCATGAACACGCTGCTCGTCGGCCTGTCGACGGATCCCCGCTCGGGCCTCGCCGCAGGGTTCCGCGATGCCGAGGAGGCGATCAGCAACCTGCGCCTCGTTGCCGCGCTGCCCAAGCCCGCGGGCTTCTTCGATCCTTCGAACCCCGCGGGACTGCCGCCGATCAAAGACGACGAGGAGGACGAGGGCGAGGACGACGATGACGATGACGATGAGCGCGACGCGGACGATGAGCAGAGCAACACGGGCACCGAGTGGGGAGAGCGCTCACCGCTGTTGAGCTTTTCGAATACGGACATGGCCTTTGCCGACGACGTGCTCGTTGCCGGCAATTACCACGGCTTCAACGTGTACAAGCTGCGCGACGGCATTCCCGAACTGTTCAGCTCCATCGTGTGTCCCGGCGGCCAGGGCGACGTCTCCATCGTCGGCGACCTGCTGATCATGTCCGTGGAGCAGACGCGCGGTCGCGTCGACTGCGGACGCCAGGGCATCACCGAGGACGTCTCCGCCGAACGCTTCCGCGGGCTGCGCATCTTCGACATCAGCAACCTCGCGCGCCCCCTTCAGGTGGGTCAGGTGCAGACCTGCCGCGGCTCGCACACGCATTCCGTGGTCGATGCCAACGACGAACGCGTCGTGGTCTACAACTCCGGCACCTCGTCGGTGCGCGACACGGAAGAGCTGCAAGGCTGCTACGACGAATCCCCGGGGGACGACCGCACGGCGCTGTTCCGCATCGACGTGATCGAGATCCCGCTCGCCGACCCCTCGAAGTCACGCATCGTCAGCAGCCCGACGGTCTTTGCCGATCCGGAGACGGGGCAGCTTGCCGGACTCTGGCGCGGGGGTGACCACGGCGACGACACGCAGGAGACGCGCCGCACGGACCAGTGCCACGACATCACCGTGTTCCCGTCGGCAAAGATCGCCGCGGGCGCCTGCTCGGGCAATGGCATCATCTTCGACATCGCCGATCCCATGAATCCGGTGCGTATCGACGAAGTCAGCGACGATGGCTTTGCCTACTGGCACTCGGCCACCTTCAATAATGATGGCACCAAGGTCCTGTTCACCGACGAGTGGGGTGGCGGCAGTCGGCCGCGCTGCCGCACCTACGATCCCCTCGACTGGGGCGCGGATGCGATCTACGACATCGTCGACGGTAAGCTCGAGTTCCGCAGCTACTTCAAGATCCCGGCGCCGCAGGTCGAGCAGGAGAACTGCGTCGCGCACAACGGCTCCGTACTACCCGTGCCCGGTCGCGATATCTTCGTACAGGCCTGGTACCAGGGCGGTCTGTCGGTGATCGACTTCACCGATTCCTCGAAGCCCGTGGAGATTGCCTACTTCGACCGCGGACCGATCCACGAGGAAGCACTGGTTCTTGGCGGCTACTGGTCCACCTACTGGTACGACGGCCACATCTATGGAACCGAGATCGCCCGCGGCCTCGACGTATTCGCCCTCGAAGCCAGCGAATTCCTGTCCGAAAACGAGATCGCCGCAGCGGCGCTGGCGGACCAGGGCGCCGTGTTCAATCCGCAGCAGCAGTTCCCCGTGCGCTGGCCCGCCGAGCCGGTTGTGGCGCGCGCCTACATCGACCAGCTTCTGCGCGCCGAAGCGCTTGCCGATGAACAGGCATCAGCCCTAAGCCGCCTGCTCGACTCGGTCGAAGCGATGCTCGAAGGCGGCAAGCGCAGCGCGGATCTCGCCGCGGAGCTACGGCGCAGCGCCGATGAGCTCGGCAGGGCGCCAGCTCAGGACCGGCAGGAAAAACGGCGCGAGTCCCTGGCGGAGACGCTTCGCGACATCGCCGGCCGGCTTGGCTGAAGCGCTTCCCGGTCGCAGAGCGGCGACCCGGGCTCGGGCCGCCTGCCCGATCTGCGGCGAATGCGCCGCAGCTTCCCAGGGAGGCTAGCGGGCGCCGGCCTCAGCGCGCTCGATGACCGCGCGGGCAAGAACGTCGGCGGCGTCCAGCGCCGGTAGCGCTGAGCGCAACGATCCCGCGAGCGCGGAGAGTTCGGTACAGGCGATGAGCAGCTGATCGACGCCCTGCGACTCGAGGCTTGCGGCCGCCGCGGTGAGCGCATCGGTACCGGTCTCACGAACGCGCCCGGCCTTCACGGCTCGAATCAGCGCCATCAGCTGCGCCTGCTCGCCCTCGGCGGGATAGACCACCTCAATCGCCGCCTCGGCTAGATAGGGCTCGTAGAGGCGGATCATCCGCAGTGCCGACGAGGCGAGCAGGCCCACGCGTCGCGGCCTGGGCTGCGTTTCCTTGAGCGTCCGTCGCACCAGTTCCATCAGGTTGAGGAAGGGAATGTCGACGGTGGCCGCGATTTCGGCGTGATAGTGATGTGCCGTATTGCAGGGCATGACCAGAAAATCCGCACCCTGCGCCTGGAGCCCCCGGGCCATGGCGATGAGCACCGGCGCAGGACTTGGTCCCGTGTTATCGATCAGCGCCGCGATGCGCGACGGTACCTTGGGATTATTGTCGACGAGGACGCGCAGATGATCCGCGTCGTCCTTAGCCGGACGGAGGTCGACCAGGCGCTGCAGAAGATCGATAGTGGCCGCAGGCCCCATCCCGCCGAGCACACCCACCACGCCTTCGGCCGCAGAGGAGCCGGCGCTGTCACCACTCGTTGCCATGCTCAGTCGCGCGGGTAGTTGAAGTCCTGGGCGTAGGCGAAGAGCGCCTGGCTGCCGCCCGTATGCAGGAACACGATGTTGTCTTCGTCGGAGAAGGCACCGCGCCGGATCTGGTCGATGAGACCGGCGGCGCCTTTGCCCGAGTACACCGGATCGAGCAGGATGCTCTCCGTGCGCGCGAACAGTTCGATGGCCTCGATCGTCTCGGGCGTGGTAAAGCCGTAGCCGGGCCCCACGTAGTCGCAGTTCGCCACGACCTGCTCACGCGTCACGGCGGCAGGCGCCCCGATGAGCTCGGCGGTGGCCTGCGCAAGGCGAAAGACGTTCTCCTCCTGCTTCTCCTTCGGCGCCCGCACGCCGAAACCGAGAACGGGAATGCCGCTGCTCAGGGCGGCGAAGCCTGCCACGAGCCCCGCCTGCGTGCCCGCGCTTCCCGTCGCATGCACCAGCAGGTCCACGCGAAGGTCGCGCTCATTTGCCTGTGTCAGCAGCTCGAGGGCGGCGTTGGCGTAGCCGAGGGCGCCAATCGCATTGGACCCTCCGCCGGGAATCACGTAGGGCTTGCGGCCCTCGCCGCGCAGGCGCTCCGCCGCAGCTTCCATGGCAGCATTCATATCCGTGCCCCCCGGCACATGCTCGATCTGCGCGGCGAAGATCCGATCGAGGAGCACGTTGCCGTTGTGCCGGTAGTCGTCCTGCGTATTGCCCGTGCGATCCTCGAGCAGCACCAGCGAGGCCATGCCGAGCTTACTGGCGATCGCCACCGTCTGACGGACGTGGTTCGACTGCGTCGCACCCTGCGTGATGATCGAATCTGCGCCCGCGGCGACGGCATCAGCCAGGAGAAACTCGAGCTTGCGCGTCTTGTTACCACCGCCCGCAAGCCCCGTGCAGTCGTCGCGCTTGATCCACAGGCGCGGCCCGCCGAGTTCGCGGCTCAGGTTCTCCATCGGCTCGAGCGGCGTCGGCAGATGGGCGAAATGCAGGCGGGGGAAGCGGGCGAGATGCACGGCGGGAGTCTCCGGATGTCAGCGCGAGTGCGCGGAAAGTGTGGGCGCGGATGCGCGGAAAACGGCGCAGCCTACCGCAACTGGACGGCCCACGGCAGGGCTTGCACACGGCGGCGGCGCTGCGGCTAAACTGCGCGACCCGAAGCAACGAACGCGCGAGACCGACCTCATGCTCAACAACGCTTACGCGAATAGCGGCGCGACGATGGCCGCGACGCAGAACGAGGACCACCGGATGAAGAACACGCCCGCCTCATCGATTGCCCTGTTCCTGCTCGGCTGCGCCATGCTGGCCGTGACCGGAGCTGCGCGCGCCTCGGACTACAGCGAACTGGCCACACTGTTCGCCGACTGGCGCGCCTTCGAACGCCCGCCGCTGCTCAACGGCGCTCCCGACTACACGGCGGAGCGCTTCGCAGCACGCTACGAAACCTTCGAAGAACTGCGCGCCCGACATGCAGCCATCGACATCAGCGACTGGCCGATCGAACAGCGCGTGGACTGGCATATCGTCCGCGCCGAGATGAACGGCTACGAGTTCAATCACAAGGTGCTCAAGCCCTGGGTTCGCGATCCCGCCTTCTACCAGTCCATCTGGCCCAATCGCAGCGACGTTCCGAACCACGAAGGCCCGACGCACCACGCGGTGATCGAGCTGTGGACCTACAACTTCCCCCTCAGCGTCTGGGAAGAGGCGCG
>JAZBOX010000209.1:0-31610 GCA_036351355.1 Halieaceae bacterium | reverse complement strand
TTGTGGATCCCCGCTCCTTCGAACTGCAGTTGCGGCTCGCTGACCAGCTTTACTTTCAGCGGCGCTTCGAGGAGGCGATACCCCTCTTTGAGGCTTCAATGGCAGACACGATTCACGGGCGCCTTGTGCCCACCGCCGGTGGGATGGCAGAGAACACGCATCTCGCTGATGCCTTGCGTCGCGTGGGCCGCGATGCAGACGCCGTGAAGTTGATGGATAGCATTGAAGGCGCCCTCGCCGCTCAGCAGGCCGTCGGCACCGGCGGCTGGTGGCACCTCGATTCCGCCGCCCTGGCCGCGATCCGCGGTAACCAGGAGCAGCTCGAGTACCACCTTGAGCAGGCCATCGAGGTGGGCTTTGACTGGTACCAGCTTCTCAATCTACCGATGTTTTCCCGCGTTGCTGCGTCCGAAGGCTTCCAATCCCTGAGGCAGCGGGCGCAGGAGCTCAACGCAAAGAACCGGATCGGGATCCTGCGGCTCATTTGCGACGAAAATCCAATCCCCGAGCACTGGCGCGCGCTGGACACCACCTGCAACCATGCACCGCAGACAAAGCTCTAGATCCTGATCAATCGTTCGTCCACTGGCGAGCATTCACTCTCAAGCGAATAAAGCGGAGTCCGGCATGCCCCGTCCGATCGACCTGTCAGCGTATGGCATCACCGATGTCGTTGAAATACTTCACAACCCTTCCTACGAACAGCTCTTCGAAGAGGAGATGCGCGACGATCTTGAAGGCTTCGAACGGGGCGTGCTAACGCAGTCGGGCGCCGTGGCCGTAAGAACCGGCGAATTCACCGGGCGCTCGCCGAAGGACAAGTTCATCGTCTACGACGACGTCAGCCGCGACAAGCTGTGGTGGACTTCGGAGCAGGCGCCCAACGACAACAAGCCCGTGACTCCCGAGGTATGGACCGAACTCAAGGCCCTCGTCGCCAGGCAGCTCTCCAACAAGCGCCTATTCGTGGTCGATACCTTTTGCGGCGCCAATCCCAGGGTGCGAATGAAAGTACGCTTTGTGGTCGAGGTGGCGTGGCAGGCGCACTTCGTGAAGAACATGTTCATTCGCCCGACGCCCGAAGAGCTCGAGGACTACGGTGAGCCCGATTTCGTGGTGCTCAACGGCTCGAAAACCTCCAACCCGGACTGGCAGCAGCACGGCATGAACTCGGAGGTATTCACGGTCTTCAACATGACTGAACGCATGCAGGTCATCGGCGGCACCTGGTATGGCGGCGAAATGAAGAAAGGCTTGTTCGCAATGATGAACTACTACCTGCCCCTCGAGCACATGCCTTCGATGCACTGCAGCGCCAATGTGGGTGAGAAGGGTGATGTCGCGATCTTCTTCGGCCTGTCGGGCACGGGCAAAACCACGCTGTCGACGGATCCGAAGCGCCGGCTCATCGGCGACGACGAGCACGGCTGGGATGACGACGGCATTTTCAATTTCGAAGGGGGCTGCTACGCCAAGACCATCGATCTCGACCCGAAGAGCGAGCCCGACATCTACAAGGCTATCCGCCGTGATGCGCTGCTCGAGAACGTGGTCGTCGATGAACAGGGCGTCGTTGACTACTTCGACCACTCGATCACGGAAAACGGTCGCGTGTCCTACCCCATCCACCACATCGAGAATATCGTCAAACCCATTTCACGCGGCGGTCACGCCGAAAAGGTGATCTTTCTGACCGCGGACGCCTTCGGCGTGCTGCCTCCCGTCGCGAAGCTCACGCACGACCAGACCAAGTACCACTTTCTTTCCGGATTCACGGCGAAGCTCGCGGGCACGGAGCGCGGGATCACGGAGCCCGTGCCGACCTTCTCGGCGTGCTTCGGCAAGGCGTTCCTCACGCTCCACCCGGTCAAGTACGCAGAGGAACTGGTGGCGCGTATGGACGCCGTCGGCGCGCATGCCTATCTTGTGAATACGGGCTGGAACGGCAGCGGCAAGCGCATTTCTATTTCCGATACGCGGCGAATCATCGACGCCATTCTCGATGGCAGCATCGAGGACGCGCCCACGAAGGAGCTGCCGATCTTCGGCCTCGAGGTACCCACGACGCTGCCGGGCGTCGACGAGCAAATTCTCGATCCGCGCGACACCTATCCCTCTCCCCTGGCCTGGAACGCCAAGGCGGCTGATCTGGCCGAGCGCTTCATCGCAAACTTCGAGCAGTACACGGATATCGAGGGCGGTGCCGCGCTCGTGGCGGCGGGACCGCAGCTGTGAAGTGCGCGTAGCGTCTCCGTTCCGTCAGAGCTCCCGCAGCTGCTGGGCGATCGGCGCCGGAATCCTGCCCCCGGCAAGCTGCTCTGAGATCAGCTGCCGGAACTCCGGTGTTTCCCGAACCTTGTCGTAGAAAGGCAGCAGAGGTTCGTAGAACGCGTGGGCGCGGCTCGGCTCCGTCAGCAGACTGCGCAGGCACGGCACGGCTTCCTTACTTTGCGCCATCGCCAGAAACTGGCAGTCATGCTGGCGTTGACCAAGCCACCAGGCACGATCGCTATCCGGATCACGCCAGCGTGCGGCAAGCTTCTCCTCCACCGCCTCCTGTTTCCCCTCGCCGAGGGCAATCATCGCCTCAAGAAAGGTAATCACTTCCGAGGGATAGCTGTCCAGGGCAGCGGGATCGGCGGTCAGCAGACCCTTGAGCTCTGCGGCGGCCTCCGCTGCACCGGCCGCGTCTGCGCGGAACAGAGCGAGCATCAGCCTCATCTCCAGGAGATCAACGATCGCAAAGACCATGTCATCCGGACTCACTTCAGCCAGCTGGGCTGCGTGCCGGGATGCCGCAGCAAAGTCCCGCTTGACCAGCTTGGCTTCCCACAGGAGCCACAGGATGAAGCTGAGATCCCGGTAACCCGAGGCTTCAGCCATCAAAGTCTCAAGATCCTGATCGTAGCGATCAATATCGCCGTGCCGGCGCAGCGCCAGCAGCGCAAGCTGATAACGGACCAGCGCCGAGGACTCGTCGCTGCTGCGAAGGACTTCCTCTGCTTCGTCGTGGCGGTGCAGCGACGCCAGCCGATAACCGTAGACTGCCCTCAGCTGCGAATCGTTCGGGTCCAGTTTCGAAGCGATCCGGGCGCTTTCCGTGTAAGCCTCGAAATCACCCTGGCGCCGCTGAATCCAGGACTGGATCTTCACGAGATGAGGGTCGCTGGGCGCGCGTCGCTGAGCCCGCTGCACCAGTGCCAGGGCTCGATCAAAGTCCTTGAGCACGTAGTACACGTAGAAGCTCTGCGCCGCGTAGTAGTCCGCAGAGTCCGGGGCAATCCTGCCGATCCGGTCAATCAAAGCTTCGACTCTCGGCAGTTCCTCTTCGCCACGGCCACCGAAGATCGCCAGCGACAGCTGAGCCACGATCTCCACCATGGGACTGGTGAAATTCGGGTCGAGATCGATCGCGCGCTGCAGGCCGTCGATGAAGTATTGGATGTTGTCCGCAACCAGGTGGACTTCGCGGCGCCACTGCATGATCTCGTGATACTCGCGATAGGCGGCCATATTGCTCGTGGGAATCAGGTCGAGCTCGGCAGCATCCTCGGGCGTCAGCGTTGCTCGCAGGGCTGCAGAAATCGCCCGCGCGATATCGGCCTGCACCTCAAAGATGTTGTCGGCGGAAAGCTCCCGATCGAAGGTCTCGGCCCAGAGGTGCTCATCGCTGCGCGCATCGATCAACTGCGCGTTGATGCGAATCCGGTTTCCGGCAACACGCACGCCGCCTTCGAGAATGGCGTCGGCGCGCAGCTCGCTGCCGATCTCTGGAATCGTCTTGCTCGTTCCGGCGTACTGAAGCACGGAGGTACGCGAAATCACGCGTAGCCCGCCCAGCCTGGCGAGGCGGGTGAGCAGATCGTCGTGGATGCCGGCGGCGAAAAACTCACCGTCTTCGGAGCTCCCCATATGGGCGAAGGGCAACACGCCCACCATGGGCGGTGCGTCGCGGTCGGCCGCCGGCCGGGCCAAGGTCAGCGACCTCTCAGCCAGCGGGAGATCCTCGGCGACGTCGATCGCTCCATAGATCACAAAACCCAAAAGCCCGGCCAGGGAAAGAAGCAATGCGTAGTCCACCGCCCGCAGGGGGACGAATTCCGTAGCATCGACGGCACCGCGCGGCGGGGTACGCCGGATACCGCCGGCGGTAATATCGAAGAACCAGCCGAAAATCAGCGCGACAGGAAAGCCAGCGATCGCCGCCAGCAACACGTAACGCAGCGCCTCATCGGGCAGGCCGATGGCGGGCAGCAGTACGTCTGCCACCTGCATCAGCCCCCAGGCGCCAAGGATATACAGCGCCAGCGTGCGCAGAACCCGGCGCCTGCGCAGCTCGCTGAACAACCCTTCGGCCGGCGCGTCTGGCCCTTTCACCGTGTAAGCCCCCTCTCCGGTCCTGCTTGGGTCTTGCCCTGGTCTTGCGGCGAAGTTAAGCGACGCCGGGTCCGCGTTGCGTTTACTTTGCCCGGGCGGATGTTTAGCATCGGGCCGCTCCAGGCGGTTCAGTCATCAGAAGGCGACGCGTGAACAAGTACCTTGCGATCATCGACGGCAAGACGGTAGCTCTGAGCGTCGTATGCGTGGGCGTCACTTACGGTTGCTACTTTTTCAATATTTCCTACAACCTGAACATTACCCTGTTCAGCATCGCCGTCATTTTTCCTCTCGTGTTCACGATCCGCGAGGCCTTCAAGCGTCGAGATAATGCCCTGAAGTTCCTCAGCCAGTTCAAATCGGGCCTTAGCTCCGTGCACTACTGCTTCGAACAGTGCAAAAAGCTCGACCAGGCTCAACGCGAGGAAGCGGCGCTACTCCTGAACCGCGTTTCACAGCAATTTTCTGATGCTCTTGGCCGCGAAAACGGCACAATTCGCGAGGCCGAGGATACGGTCAACGAGATCATCCGCTTCATCCAGCGAAACAACAAGGCCATCTCCAACGGCAACGCCCTCAAGATCATCCGCTTTGTTCAGGATATCAACGAGGGCATGGAGAATACGATCTGCCTGAAGACGCACGGCACGCCCATCAGCATGCGAGCCTACTGCCTGGTGTTCGTTTTTCTGTTTCCTTTCGTGTTCGCGCCGACGATCGTGTACCACCTGCCCGACTCGCCGATTGTGCTGACCTACGGCCTCGCCATCCTTCATGGCTTTATCCTGATATCGCTGTTCAACGTTCAGGTGCAGATGGAAAACCCGTTCGACCAGATCGGGCTCGACGATATTCAGCTGGATGAATTCCGCTTCCGCGCCCTGCCGGGCGCACCGGGCGCAGCGCCGGAACCGGCTGCCACGTCCCCGAATTGACCTCCAGCCCCATCCGAGGGAGACGTATATGCCGCTACGCCTGTTCTGCCTGCTCCTCCTGGTGCTATCTGCAACGGCTCGCTCCGAGCCTCTTTTCGATAGCGACGAGCCTCTGGCGATCAGGCTCAGCGCTCCCTTCAGGCTGATCGACCGCGAGCGCGACAAGGACAAGGAGTACGAAGGCACGCTCAGCTATGACGACCCTGCACACGGTCCGACCACCTTGCAGGCGAAGCTGTCCGTCCGCGGCAACTTTCGCCTGCGCAAGGACGTGTGCAGTCACGCACAGCTTTGGGTCAACCTGAAGAAGGGTGAGGTGAAAGGCACACTCTTCGATGGGCAGAACAAGCTCAAGCTGGTCGTGCAGTGCAAGGATTCGGATCGCTACGCCGAGTATCTCGCCCGCGAGCGGCAGGCCTACCTCATGTTTCAGGCGCTCTCCGAGCTGAGCCTCGCCACACGCCCGCTGATGGTTTCTTACAGCGACAGCGAAGAAGGCGACTCGCGCGAGCAGATGGCCTTCTTTATTCAGCATCAGAAGAACCTGGCGAAGGCGCACGATATGGAGGTCTTTGACGAGGAGCGAGCCCCACGAGATCGGCTGGACCCGCAGCAGAGCGCCACCGTCGCACTGTTCATGTACCTCGTTTCGAATACGGACTATTCGATGATCGCCGCGGCGCCGGGCGACAGTTGCTGCCATAACATCAAGCTGCTCCAGGATGCCGATGGCCGTCTTTACCCCCTGCCCTATGACTATGACTCGACGGGCTTCGTTGACGCGAGCTACGCCGAACCGGCCACGGGAATTGGCCAGCGCAACGTGCAGGAGCGCATGTACCGCGGCTACTGCGCCGAAGAGGCGGTAACGATGGCAGCGGTCGAGCTGCACCGCAGCAAGCGTGATTCAATCTACGCAATCGCCGAAAGCAGTCCCGTGATTCGGGACCGATCGGTCAAGCGCACGCGCAAGTACCTCGACAAGTTCTACGACGTCATCGACGACCCCAGGAAACTGCAGCGGGAAGTGCTCGAGGAGTGCCGCTGACAATGGGCCTGAACGACCGGCCGATTTCCCCCAGGGCAGCAGGCCTACGAGTTTCGCTGACGCAGATCGCCTCAGCGATTGCCCTGGCGTTCGTCCTTGCGACTGGCTGTGCTGTCGCCCTGGCCGCGGCACCGGATGATGACTGGCAGGGCGTCAAGCGCATCGTCGCCGTCGCTGACGTGCACGGTGATTACGACAACTATATCCGCGTGCTCGAAGAGGCGGGGGTCATCAACCGCCGCGGGCGCTGGAGCGCCGGAGAGACCCATTTCGTGCAACTCGGCGACGTTCCCGATCGCGGAGCAGACACCGATCGCATCATTGCGCACCTCAGAAAACTCGAGGAGCAGGCCCGACGCGATGGGGGTCGCGTGCACCTGCTCATCGGCAATCACGAGGCGATGAATATCAGCGGAGATCTGCGCTACGTGCACGCCGGTGAATACCGTGCGCTGCAGACCCGCCGCTCCGCAGCGCTGCGCGACGCCTACTTCGAGCAGGTCCGCGAATACGTGGAAGGTCTCGACGATGGGCCTGAGGTCGACGAGGCCTGGCGCGATAAGTGGTTCGAGGAGCACCCCCTCGGATACGTCGAGCATCGTCAGCACTGGCACCCCTCGGGCGAGTTCGGGTCCTGGGTGATCGAGCACAACGCCGTGCTTCGCATCAATCGCACCTTGTTCGTTCACGGAGGGCTGAGCCCCGCGGTGCTTCACCTGTCGATCCGCGAGATCAACGAACAGGTGCGCGAAGAGTTGGCCAGCGAGGCCCGCGAGGGCCTCATCGTCGCCGAAGACGGGCCGCTGTGGTATCGCGGCCTTGCCGACAACAACGAGACCGAGGAGATGGCCGCACACGTGCAGGCGCTACTCGACACCTACGATGCCGACCGGATCGTGGTGGGTCATACGCCGGGGTTCGGCACGATCATCCCGCGCTACGATGCTCGCGTCCTGGCCGCCGACAGCGGCATCGGCGCGTACTACGGCAGCCATCTGGCGAGCCTTCTGATCGAGGGCGATCGCCTGTTCACCGTGCACCAGGGGGAGCGTGTCGAGCTGCCGGCGTCCGATGAGGGTCGCGTCGACTACCTGAAGGCCATCGATGCCATCGAGCCGGGAATCAACAATCTGCAGGCACTCATCCGGAGCCTTGAAGCCACGCCGGTCGAAGCGACACCGGCCGCAGAACAGAAGCAGACTGCGCCGGAAGGCTGAGACGACGCACCGTAGGAG
Organism: Halieaceae bacterium; assembly: GCA_036351355.1. Classification (GTDB taxonomy): domain Bacteria; phylum Pseudomonadota; class Gammaproteobacteria; order Pseudomonadales; family Halieaceae; genus Congregibacter. The sequence goes on along the minus strand of JAZBOX010000209.1, from coordinate 24,015 downwards.
CCTGAGACGCTTACTAAGTGCCCTGAAGCAGATCGTCAGCCCGACGACGTACGTAGTCGAGATGATGGAGCAGCGTATAGGCGCGCCTTCGGTAGCTGTTCGGCAGGCTCTCGCGCAGCAGTCTCTTCTCGATCGCATCGAGTTCCGATCGGAGCGCCTGGATTCCATTCGCGTCGAGCCTGTCGGCTTCGCTCACCAGCGTCGCATCGATCTCGTGCACCCTCGCATAGTGGCGGTACACGCGTCGGTTGAGCACAGCCTGATACAGAGCCGGCATCAGGCGCAGCAGCGGCAGCAGCAGCAATAGTGCCGGCACCAGGACGAGCAGCACGCGGTTGAACTGGGCTGCGATCCAGTAGGGGAGCACCCGCTCGATAGGGCTGAATCCGTCGGTGAGGAGCTGGGCCGCGTAGCCATTGACCTCGATGCCCAGGTCGGTCACCGACGCGGCCGGGTAGTTGGCGTCGGCGGGGATGATGCCGCGTCCCGAATGAACTTCCACAACGGCATGTATCAGGCGGTTGACCAGCGCCGGATGCAGCTCCTCGTGTGCCACCAGACGCGTCACCAACGCGACCAGTTCGAGTTCCTGCGACGGCAGTGAGCGCGCGTAATCGAGAATCCCGGAGGGCAGCCGCACAAGGCGCGCACCGGGCATGCGCAGGGCGATGGCCTCGCTGTGCGCGAGCCGGCGCAGGGCGACCTGCTCCGAGGTCAGCAGCGGCTCGAGGTAGGGAGCCGAGGCCGGCGCGATGAAAAGCGCGATGTCGACGGAGTTTGCGAGCAGCGCATTGACGGCGGACTCACCACCGCTGGCGAGCGCCACGCCGCGGTCGAGGGCGTTCGCGCCGGTGATTTCCGCGAGGTGATCGGCGATCAGGCGTGTCCCGCTGCCCTCGCGACCGGCGGCCACGCGCAGGCCGCTCCAGCGGTTTGGATCCTCGGGAATCGCACCGCTGCCGAACACCCACAACGGCTCGACGTGGACGGCCGCGAGCCCCTCCGACGCCTCGCCCAGGGGAACACCGCCCTGCACCAGCGCGATATCGATGGGCTCCTCGGCACTCAGGAGCCGTGCATTGTCGACGGAACCCTGCGTTTCGCGAATCTCGAGCTCGATCTCGTCGCGAGCGAGCACCGCCCGATAGGCCATCGCCGTCTCGTAGTAGGCTGAGCCGCGGGGGCCAGCGGCGATGGTGAGCGACTCGGGTGGCAGCAGATCTAGCTGGCGCAGAACGTAGCCGACGCCCGAGCCGAAGAGCCCGAGCAGCAGCGCGCCGAGGAGGGCGAAGGGGAGCAGGCGCAAGAGAGCGCGTAGAAAAGATCGCATGGGGACCATCCTACCGTCGTAACGACGCACGGCAACAGTCCGTGGCACAGTCCGTGGCATGGCTCAGCGCGACGCCGGACGAGCGTGTATCCTGCGCGGCCCGCGTATCACTCAGGATTGCACCGTGCTCGCCCAGCTTCAAAAGGACTGGCTGTCCAACGCCCGCAACGACCTCCTCGCCGGTCTCGTCGTCGCCCTGGCGCTGATTCCCGAGGCCATCGCCTTTTCGATCATCGCAGGCGTCGACCCCAAGGTCGGCTTATATGCATCTTTTTGCATAGCGGTTGTTATCGCCGTCGCCGGTGGTCGCCCGGGGATGATTTCCGCCGCAACGGGCGCGATGGCGCTGGTGATGGTCACGCTGGTGAAAGAGCACGGTCTGCAGTATCTGCTCGCGGCAACGATCCTCACCGGCGTCCTTCAGATCATCGCCGGCTACGTGAGCCTAGGCAGCCTGATGCGCTTCGTATCGCGCTCCGTGGTCACCGGCTTCGTCAACGCGCTTGCAATCCTGATCTTCATGGCCCAGCTTCCGGAACTGATGGGCGTGACCTGGCACGTTTACGCCATGACCGCGGCGGGGCTGGCAATCATCTACGGCCTGCCCTACCTGACGCGCGCTGTCCCCTCGCCGCTGGTGACGATCGTGCTCCTTACGATCGTGGCGATCTGGCTTGATCTCGATATCCGCCGGGTCGGCGACATGGGCGAACTGCCCGACAGCCTGCCCGTTTTCCTGCTCCCGAATGTGCCGCTCAACCTTGAGACCCTGGGCATCATCTTCCCCTACGCGCTTACGCTGATGACCGTGGGCCTGCTCGAATCGCTGATGACCGCGACGATCGTCGACGACCTGACGGAAACGAAAAGCGACAAGAACCGCGAATGCGTCGGCCAGGGTATCGCCAACATAGCCAGCGGTTTCATCGGCGGAATGGCCGGCTGCGCGATGATCGGGCAGTCGGTGATCAACGTGAAATCGGGCGGCCGCGGCCGCCTGTCAACGCTCGCCGCCGGAATCTTTCTGTTGATCATGGTGGTATTCCTCGACGCCTGGGTGGGCCAGATCCCGATGGCCGCACTGGTGGCGGTGATGATCATGGTCTCGATCGGCACCTTCAACTGGTCCTCGATCCGCGACCTGCGCGACCACCCGCGCAGCTCCAGCGTGGTCATGCTTGCCACCGTGGCCGTGACCGTTGCCACACACGACCTCGCCCGCGGCGTACTCACCGGCGTGCTGCTCTCGGGCTTCTTCTTCGCACACAAGGTCGGACAGATCCTGTACGTGCGCTCGCAGGCCGATCCCGATGGCCGCAGCCGCAGCTACGTGGTGTCGGGGCAGGTTTTCTTTGCCAGCGCCGACCGCTTTATCGCCGCCTTCGACTACCGCGAGGTGATCGAGCGCGTGCGCATCGACGTCAGCCGCGCGCACTTCTGGGACATCACGGCGGTGAGCGCGCTGGACAAGGTGGTGCTGAAATTCCGTCGCGAAGGCACGGAGGTCGAGGTGATCGGCCTAAACGAGGCCAGCGCCACCATGGTCGACCGCTTTGCCGTTCACGACAAGGACGGCGGCGAAGACCTGCTTCTGGGCCACTGAACATGGCGGAACTGCACAAAGAAAAAATACTCGCCTGCGTCGACCAGTCGCCCTATGCCGACTGCATCGCAGACTACGCAGCCTGGGCCGCGCAGCGCATCAGGGCGCCGCTCGAATTCCTGCACATCATTGATCGCGGCGAACTCGGTGCGAGCGGCGAGGATCACAGCGGCACGATCGGCATCGATGCGCAGGAGCAACTGTTGAAGAAGCTCTCCTCGGAAGACGAAGTCCGCCTTCGCGCCGCTCGCGAGACCGGGCGCGTGTTTCTCAGCGAGCTGCGCGAGCGCGCCGAGCGCGCCGGAGCCCCCGAGGTGGACACGCGCCAGCGCTACGGGGAACTCGTGGAGACGCTTCATGAACAGGAAGGCGGCGTGCAGCTCGTCGTCCTCGGCCGACGCGGAGCCGCTGCGGAAACGACGCAGCGCGATCTCGGACGCAACGTGGAGCGCGTGGTGCGAGCGCTGAACAGGCCGATCCTCGCCGTGACGGATCAGTTCGTCGAGCCGAAACGCGCGATGTTCGCCTTCGACGGCAGCGCGGTGACCCGCCGCGGCGTGGACATGATCGCCAACAGCGCGCTGTTTCCCGGACTTCCGATCCTGCTGCTCATGTCGGGTAAAGTCGGCGGCGATGCTGCCGGCAAGCTCGACTGGGCGCGCCAGCGCCTGCAGGACGCCGGCTATGAGGTCGAGGCGCGGCTCGTTCCCGGCGACGCCGAAGCAGTGATTGCCGCCACAGCGCTGAAGGAGAACATCGACCTGATGATCATGGGCGCCTTCGGCCACTCACCGCTTCGCCAGCTGTTCTTCGGCAGCAAAACCGCCGACCTGCTGCGCTCCTCGGGAATCCCGACGCTGCTCCTGCGCTAGCTACAGAGCCCGGCATCCGTAGTCGACGTCGCTTTCGCTACAGCAGCTCAGCCGTGCCATCCTCAGCCGCGTCGGAAAAGGCCCGCCTCGTCGATATCCTCCACCTGAACCGAAGCCGGCTTCGGCAGCGGTTCGCTCGCACGCGCCGCCGACCAGTGACAGTTCGCGTGGAGCAGGTCTTGAATGAGATTGCCGATATCATCATAGGCGCGCCGCGCCCGGGCATCTTTCAACGCTTCGATGCGACTGCTCATCTGCCCGTCTTCCCAGCTGACACGCCCGGTGAGCAATACGAAGGCCTTCTGCGACAGCACCGCTCCTTCGACGCCAACCTCGCGCGGCTCGATGCTGCGAAAGGTGAACAGGTCGTGCTCGGAGAGCCAGATGATCGTCTCAAAGCAGGCCCGGGACTTGCGGTCGGGCAGGCCGGTCAGATCCCAGCGAATCGGCCCCGTGAGGTCTTCCACCAGCAGCAGGTTGCGCACGGGAAAGGCCGCGTAGAGGGAGCACAGTACCTCGGCAGAAACGTAGTAGAAGTCGTCGATGTGAGCGGGATTCACGGGATGCGCGCCTGGCTGTGCTGCGTCGATCTGCTAGCGTGGGCCCCGATGATGCCACGGTCGGCCACGGACCGCAGGCAATGCGCGCCTAACTCGGTTTCGCCCCGCTACCCGACAACTTCTCCGATCGCTACGCAGATTTCTGCAGCTCAGTCGATCTCCATGCCGGCCTGCTCGCGCACGTAGCGTGCCGCGTCCTCGTGGGAACCGAACCAGGCACCTCCCCTTGCCTTGATATGCGCGATCAGACCCTCGAGGGCCACGAGTCGTGAGCGGTGACCGATCACATGCGGATGAAAAGTCATCAGCAGCATCGTGCCCTCCTCCCAGGCCTTATCGAACTCGTCGATCCATACCTGCATCACGTCGCGGGGATTCATGTATCGCGGACCGAGGGGGTTGAATAGCGGCGCATCGTCGAGAATCCAGTCCACGGGAAGCTCCACCAGGCCCGTCGCCTCCCCCGCCTGCAGCAGCTCGTAGGGACGGTCGTCCGCCATCAGCGAACTTTCATAGAGAAATCCCATCCTGCGCACGATTGAGAGGGTGTCCGCACTGTGGTTCCAGGACGGCGCGCGATAGCCGACGGGACGCGTACCGGCAATCGCCTCGATCTCGTCCATGGCCTGGCGCAGCAGGCGCTCTTCCGTGGCGGCGTCCAGCAGCGTATTGCGCTCGTGTATCCAGCCGTGTACCGCAATCTCATGGCGTCCGGAGGCCTGGATCAACCCGGCCTGTTGCGGCGCGATCTTCAGGCTCCAGGCGGGAAAGAAGAACGTGGCGGGAATCTCCTCCCGATCCATCAGTTCGACGACGCGCGGCAGCGCCACGCGATGACCGTACTGGCCCTGCGACAGGCGCCCCATATCGACCTCGCCGTCGCGCAGGCCCATCACCGTTTCGTTGTCGACGTCGAAGGACAGCAGAACCGCGACGCGGGCGCCGCCCGGCCACTGTTCGGGCGTGAGGTCACGGCCGGCCCGCACCGCGTTGACGGATTCCATGACCTGCTCTTCTGGCCAGTCCCATGGGGCAGCGGGGTCGAGCTCTGACGCCGCGGTACCGTGCGCGCCCGCCAGTAGTGCCACAAAGCCCCCGAAGCAAAAAATCCCGGCCCGTTGTGCAAACTTCAACATCTCTGACTTCCTACGCAATCGATGCTGCACGATAGAGAGCGTACCCCCCGATGGCAATGCCGGACGCGGAGTGCCGGACGCGGAGTCCGACGCAGGCGCACCGGCCGTCGACCAGGCGCAAGGTGTTACAGTGCGCCGCCTCTGTTTTGCTACCGCTGCACCGCGGCGCTCGATGACACAGCCTCGGAGGATTCCGAAATGACCACTCACCGTGTACTGACTTCACTGCTCGGCCTGCTGCTATTCCATGCGGCTTACGCGACCGCCGAGGCCGACAACGCCCGCATTGAGGCAGAACTTGATGCCTACTGGGACAGCGTGTCGGCTTACCTCGCCGCAGGCGATTACGACGGGGTGGTGTCGACCTACCATCCCGACGCGGTGCTGGTAAGCGAGCACCTTGGAACAAGCTATCCCATTACGCGGGCTCTGGCACGCTGGAAACCGGGCATCATGGACACAGCGGCGGGGCGGGCCATGTCCTTCGTCGAATTCCGCATAACGCGTCGCCTGTACAGCGAAACCACGGCCCACGAGCAGGGTATTTTCCATTTCCGCAGCGGGCCCACGGACCCTGACGCCAGCGAGGAGGACTTCTCCGAGGACTGGGTACACTTTGAAGCACTTTTGCTCAAGGACGACAAATGGGAGATGGTCATGGAGTACCAGAAGCACTCCGCGACGCAGGAGGAGTGGGACGCTGCGGAGTAATTACGGCTCGCAGCGTTGCCGCCCCTGAACCAGTCTTCAACCCAACATCGCCTCGGAGGAACTCGCATGCACACCATCATGATCACCGGCGCCAACCGCGGCATCGGCCTTGAATTACTCAAACAGTACGCGGCAAGCGGTGCGCGCGTCATCGCTACCTGCCGCGATCCGTCCTCGGCCGATGAGGCCTCGGCGCTTGCGAGAGCTCATGACAGCGTGAGCCTGCACGCACTCGAGGTAAGCGATCCGGAGGCCGTCAACGCTCTGGCGACGCAGCTGCTGGGCAGCACCGTTGATGTGCTGATCCTCAACGCCGGCATGATGGGCAAGGATTCGACCACCCTCGGGGAACTCGAAGCTGATGATTTCCGTCGCGTTCTCGACGTCAACGTCGTGGCGCAGGCGATGTGTCTGCAGGCCTTCGCTCCGCTGGTCGCAAACAGCGCGCGCGGCGTCATCGTCGGCATGGGCAGCTTTCTTGGCAGCCTCGGTTGCAATAGCGACGGCGGCCACTACAGTTACCGAGCGTCGAAAGCCGGGATGCATGCGATTATGCGCTCCGCTGCGCACGATCTTCGCGAGCAGGGCACCATCGCCATCGTCATGCATCCGGGCTGGGTGCAGACCGATATGGGCGGGCCCAACGCGACCATCACCACGGAAGAATCCGTAAGCGGAATCCGCAAGGTCATCGACGGCCTCGGCGCCGAAGACAGCGGTCGACTGTTGACCTACTCGGGCGACGAACTGCCCTGGTGAGCCCGAAGGCGGCGCTTGTGCTTGACCCTCAGGGCGCTGGCGCTGCCACCTCCACGATCATCTCGATCTCGACGGCCTGACCACGTGGCAGCGACGCCATGCCGACGGCTGCGCGCGCGTGGCGTCCGCGCTCTCCGAAAACCTCAACGATGAGATCGGAGAAACCGTTGATTACCGCGGGCTGCTCGATGAACGCCGGATCCGAGTTCACCATGCCGAGCACCTTGACGACGCGCGTCACGCGATCGAGGTCACCGAGCATGGCCTTGAGGACGGCAAGCTGGTTGATCGCCGTCAGCCGCGCCGCCTCGTAACCCTCCTCGATCGTCAGGTCTGCGCCAAGCTTGCCACGGACCTCCGAGCCGTCAGCGCGCTTGGGACCTTTCCCAGCAAGAAAAATCAGTCGCCCTGTCTGCACGCCATTCACGTAATTGGCCACAGGCTGGGGAGCCGCGGGCAATTCGATCCCGAGCGCCGCCAGTCGCGCCTCGGCGCTGCGCTCGCCGGGAGAATCGTCGGCAGCGGCGGGCAGGATCGCAGCGAGAAGCAGCGCGGCGAGCAGAAGAGGCCCATGGGAGTGCTTGCGGCGCGCGCAGGACGAGCGTGATCCGCGGCGGAGGTTTGGGGTGACTTGGGGCATGGCAGGCTTCCTGAGGTCCGATGAAGGTCGTCGCAGATAAAGCAAAGCTGCGCGTAGACTAGCGCAGGGCGCCGGCATCGCGCAGCAGCGAAGCGACAGCATCGGCCATTGCGGCGTAGCCAGAAGCGTTGAAGTGAACCGCATCGGACTTCATCGATCGGTCGCGCATCAGCGCAGGCAGCGCATCCTCATCGATCGGGACATCCGTTTCTGCTGCGATCTCACCGTAGTACGCCGGCGTCGACAGACTGAAGTTGCGGCCGGGCACGCCGAGCATCACCACTTCGGCACCAGCCCTGCGACTCGCCTCGATCATACTGCGGAGGTTCGCCCTGGTCGCCGTTTTCGGCAGATTGCGAAGCGTATCGTTACCACCGTGTACGAGCACGACCAGCGCCGGCGCGTGCTCGACCAGCAGGTTCGCCAGACGCTCGGCCCCTTCGGCGCTGACTTCGCCGGGGACGCCCGCATTGATCACCCGAAGACCGGTGAGCCGCGCCAGGACCTGGGGATAGGCATCATCCTGCGGCGCGCCCGTGCCGTAGGTCAGGCTGTCACCGAAGGCGAGAATCGTGGCACCGGGATTGAGCGGCGTGAGCGATGGCGTGTCGCAGGCGCACAGGGTCAGGGCAAGCAGCAAGACGGCATGCAGCCGCAAGGCGGTGGAACGAATGGAACGCATCGAGTGATCCAGCTCAATTCATCGAGGTTCTGAAGGCTCTAGAATAGACTCCCAAAACCTGCCCACCAAGCTGGCGCGGTGCAGGCCAGACATCAGACCATCCTGAAACAGCATTCGGACCTGCCCCTTGTCACCCATGACCTACGACGTTGCCAAGTTCCTGCACATCACCGGCGTGGTCATGCTCATGGGCAACATCACGGTGACGGCGATATGGAAATACTTCGCCGATCGCGACGGGCGGCCAACGGTGCTCGCGTTCTCGCAGAAGCTGGTGACCTACACGGACTGGTCGATGACCGTCTGGGGCGCCGTGCTGATCACAGCGGGCGGCTACGCCATGGTGCTCGTCGCAGACATGCCGCTCACGCAGGGCTGGCTGCTCTGGGGCCAGATCCACTTCGTTCTGGCCGGCGCCATCTGGCTGGGGTTCCTGGTTCCGATCCAGATCCGCCAGGCACGCCTCGCGCGGGATTTCGACAGCGAAGATGGCCGGATCGGGGAAAACTACCGCGCCCTCTCACGCCGCTGGTTGCTGTGGGGGCTGGTCAGCACCGTCCCGCTACTCGCCGCGACCTGGCTGATGATCGCCAAGCCGGTCTAGAGTGATACGACCTACGGCGAAGGCAGGAGCGTAAGCACGCGCGCGCCCTCCGGCGGCTTCTCCCAGCTCCAGTCGTCGCGAATCTCGAAATACTCGCCGCGCGCCCAGGGCTCGGCCAGATCACCGTGATGCGGCGACAGCGGGTGCCCGCTCTGACCTGGCGCATGCATGAAGCGCGAGCGATTCAGGTCTGACAGGTCATAAATGGCACGCATCGATGCAGCGTGGAACACGTCGAAATTGCCCGCGGAATAGGAAAAGTGCGCAACGTTGACTGTGGAGCCATCGCCCGGCACGGGAACCCGGTTTTCAAACAACGAGCCGATCAGCGGAAGGCCGCCAAGGGGGTGATCGAAGTCCGCCTGGTGCGCCCGCCCCCATACCCAGCTGTCGATGTCGGAGCCAAAATCCCTGGCGACGATGCGAACGGCCGCATCCAGCGCGCGCCCCGTCGTGATCGCACAGTCTTCTATGCTCGGGGTGGTGACATCGTCGCACCAGGCAGCGGAGTCGCCGCCGAGCACGCGCTCGAGAAAGGCGCGGCGAGTCTGGAAAAAATTGGCTGCAGCCTCGCCGAGCTCGTCGCTCCACAGGCTGCGGCTGAGCTCGCGCAGCCAGGCTGAGGCGATCAGCCCCTCGGGACCGGACGCGTCAAAGGCCCCATCCCAGTTCGCAAGGCGAGCCAGGGCCGTTGCTGCGAGTTCGCTTTCAGGCTCCGCGCGAAGAAGCATGGGCAGAATCCGCGCGATCAGTTCGCTGTGCACGTCCAGCTGCATCGCCGCAAAACTGTCGACACTGTGGCGCTCGCGCGCTTCGATCATCGCCTCAATGCGCGGAGCGCGGTAGGCGCTATAGGTGCCTGGCAGCGGATAGGCGTAGCCTTTGCCAGCGACCAGGTTGTTGCCCGAGGCGATGTATCCACCAGCGGGGTTGACCACGCGGGGCAGGTCATCAAAGGGCACGAAGCCTGTCCAGTCGCCAGTGTCGGGATCACGGATCGGCAGAAGACCCGCCGTCGTGTACCCGATCGTGCCGTCGACGCCCGCGTAGTGCTGGTTCTGCATGGGAACGGTATAGCCGCGGCCGGCTTCGACGAAACTGCCCCAGTCCGTGGACTGCATCAGGGCGTAGCTTGCGTCGGCACCGCGGTTGCCCGGCATGTTGATCGTCGAGCGGCGCACCACAATGCGAGCGGGGTCGAAGGCGTCGAGGTCGAACCACGCGGGGTCCAACACTGGGCCCTCCCCCGTTTCGCGCACCACGATTTCAACGTCCTCATCACCGCCGTCTATCGAGATGTACTCGCGCCGCTCGCTGATCTCCACAGCATCGGGATCACGCTCGATCATGTCGATCACATCGAAGCCCGTATTGGTAAATCCCCAGGCGCCATGGGCATTGCGACCCAGCAGCACGAAGGGAACGCCCGGCGCGCTTACGCCGATGACCGGTCCGAAGGACAGATTCAGGCGGACGTAGTACCAGACAGACGGCGTCGACAGACCGAGATGCGGGTCGTTGGCCAGCAGCGGAAGCCCGGTCTCCGAGCGCGCACCGCTCACCACCCAGGCGTTGGAACCCGGTCGGTTTTCGGGCTCGGCCAGCGGCACGCTGTCTTGACCAATCAGCTTCGAGGTGAGATCGCTGTCTTTAAGGGTGGTTGGCGCCCAGTCCGGGTACACGCTCAGGAACTGATCGATCTGCTCCTGATTCAGCAGCCCTGCGAGGCGTGCTCGATCGACGTCGTCCCCTGCACCGGCCGCGAGGTCGTCGGCAAAGGAAATCAGCACGGCGGCGGAGTCGGTCAGCGTCCAGGCACGAGGCGACGTGCGCAGCAGCGCGTATTCGGGCGCGACCTTGCCCTGCTCAACACGGGCATTGACGCCGGCAACGTAGGCTTCCATAGCATCCCGCGTATCCCCGGTGAGGCCAGAAGCAAGCGCCTCGCTGAGGCGCGCGTAGCCCAGCGTACGCGTACGGGCATCGATGCGAAGATAGTCGCGACCAAAAAGGTCAGCGAGCTGACCGCGCACGTAACGCCGGGTCAGGTCCATCTGGAAAAAGCGTTCCGACGCGTGTGTGAAGCCAAGCGCAAAGAACACGGCGGCATCGTTGTCGCCGAAGATATGCGCGACCCCATTCCGATCGCGCACGATCCGCGCGCTTCCGGGAGCCCTTGGCAGCTCGAGCGCGCCTGCTTCGCGCGGCAGCGAGACCTGAAACACGTAGGCCATCCAGGCAGTCGCAGCGAGACCAAGCGCCAGTGCCAATATCAGCACCGCCGCGCCCCCGCGTCGCAGCCATCTGCCCATGGTTTGTCTCCGCCAGTTCGCGATACACGAGCCTAGCACCGCGGCCCGCCCCGACAAAACGCGTCGGTTTGATCGCGGTGCGCTGGCTGCGTTTTCGTATTAAGCTGTGGAACGTCAACTCGGGGGAAAAGGCGGTGGCTGTCCCTGCCGACAAAATCCGTCAAGGGAGCAGCGGCGGAGTCTGCGATCGCACAGCCCTGTGCGCAGAAATCGTCGACCTTCTTAACGTCGGTATCGCAATCTACGAAGCGGTCCACGATGACGCAGCGCCTGATGCCGTTCGCTTCCGCCTTGCGATGATGAACCCGGAGGCTCTCGCCATCAGCCGCGTCGATCCGGATCAGGCCGTCGGCGCCCTGCTCGAAGACGTTTTTCCCGGCGCCGAGTCCATGGGATTCGTGGCGGCCCTCGAGCGCGTGTACCGCACGGGCCGCGTTGAATCCCTCGAAGCTCTGCACTACGTCGATGACAGGCGCGACGGCTGGTATCGCAACGACATCTACCGGCTTAGCGACAGTCGCCTCATGGCGGTCTACACGGAGGTCACCGAGGACCATGAGGCAGCGGCGGCGCTCAAAGAGAGCGAGACGCGCTACGAGCTCCTGACCGAATCGCTCGCCGACGGTATCTACGACTGGAACCTCGTCGAGGACACGATCTACTTCTCCCCATCGTGGAAGGCCCAGCTCGGTTACGCGGATCACGAGCTGGAAAACCGCGTCTCCGTCTGGGAGGACCTTCTGCACCCGGAACAGCGGGCGCAGGTACTCGACGAGCTCGCTGAGTTCGTGGACGGCACCGACAAAGTCTGGGACAAGGAGTTTCAGCTTCGCCACAAGACGGGCGATTACGTCTGGATTCACACACGCGCGACACCGGTACGCGACGAGGTCAGCGGCCGCGTACTGCGACTCCTCGGCGTGCATATGAACGTCGACCTCGAAAAACGCGAGCGCCTGGAGGTGGAGCGGCAGCGGGCGACAATGGATGCGCTCTTCGGTGCGTTACCGGACCTTTTCTTTCTCGTGGATGAGGACGGCGTCATCCTGGACCTGCACGCCAACCACGACGTCGAGTTCCATCACCGGCCCGAGGAGCTCATCGGCGAGCCGATGCAGCGGATCCTGCCCGACGACGTTGGCGTTCAGTTCGTCAGTGCCATTGCGGAGGCGAAGCTGAGCGGCCAACTCGTTATCCTCGAGTACGCTTTACCCATGCTTGGCGGCACGCGTCACTACGAGAGCCGGATAACGCGCACGACGGGCGAGCAGTTCGCGATTGTCGTGCGCGATATCAGCCGCCGGCGAATGATCGAGGATGATCTGCAGCTGCGCGTTCGCGAGAACGAGGCTCTTTCCCGACTCTATCGGGTCGCCCAGCACGCGCGTCATCGCCGCGACATTCTGCGCATGGCTCCGGCACCGATCGCCGAGGCCATGCACGGGCCCCAGCGTGTTGGCATAACCGTGGAGATCGACGGCCAGCGCGAGGAGCTCGGCATTCGCCACGCCGATGGCCGGCGTATCGTCAGCCCGATTTTTGACGGGCATCGCACGCGCGGGCGCGTCGAAGTGTATTTCCAACTTCTGAGCCCGCCGCTGAAGGAAGAACAGGCTTTCCTCAACACGGCCTCGCAGATCATTGGCGTGTGGCTGCGCGGCGACGATGCGCGACGAGGACTGCAGACCTACGAGCGTATCGTCGATAATACGCAGGACCAGCTTGCGCTCCTCGACGGCGAGCTCAACTATCGCGTGGTGAACCCCGCCTACGCAGCATGTTACGGCCTTGAGCCGGCCGAGATGACCGGGCGCCCGCTGCAGGAGGTGCTGGGCGAAGCAACCGCGACGCCGCTGGTACCGCGCCTGAAACGCTGCCTCGCGGGCAGCCACGTGCAGTTTCAGGAGTGGCGAAGCACTCCCGAAGGCCACCGCTTCATGCAGGTGATGTACTCGCCGTACCGCGAGGACGAAGAGGTCTGCGGCGTCATCGTCAGCCGCAACGACGTCACCGAGCTCCACGAGGCCCAGGGCCGGCTGAGGCGGGCGGCGCGCGTGTTCAGCAGCGCCGCAGAAGCGGTCTTGATGACCCGCCTGGACGGCACTGTTACCGACGTCAATGCGGCCTTCGAGGGCATTAGCGGGTACAGCGCCGCCGAGGCCGTGGGACGCGGACTTCCCAGCATTCTCGTTCCGGCCGGGCGTAGCGACGATCATCTGCGTGAAGCCATGGAACATGCAGCCAAGGTGGGCAGCTGGCGCGGCGAAGTCTGGAATCGACGCAGCAGCGGCGAGGTATTCCCGGCACTGATGACCGTATCCCGCGTCGAGGATGAAGGCGGCGCGGCCGACGGCTTCGTGTGCGTATTCTCCGATATCAGCGACATCAAGCAGCACGAACAGCGGCTCGAGAGCCTGGCCAATCACGACGCACTGACCGGTCTGCCCAATCGCACGATGCTTGCTCGCCATCTCGAAAACCGCGTGCGTCGCCCTCAGGGCAAGGCCGAGCCCTTCACGCTGATGTTTCTCGATCTCGATCATTTCAAGCCGGTAAATGATCGCCTCGGGCACAGCGCGGGCGACAAGCTGCTGCAGATGGTGACCAGGCGCCTGCGCGACGTTCTTCGCGTCGATGACCTGCTGACGCGTGTCGGCGGCGATGAGTTCGTCGCTGTCCTTCCAGGCTACACGAGCAGCGCCAACGCCACCGCGGTAGCCGACAAGATCATTGCCACCCTTCACGAACCCTTCAGCATCATGGGCGAAGAGGTCCGCATCGGCGTGAGCATCGGTATCAGCGGCTATCCCGAGGACTCACAGGATGCCGATGCGCTGCTGCGCGACGCCGACACGGCGATGTATGAAGCCAAGTCCGCCGGTCGCAACATGTGGCGCTGCTTCAACGCCGAGATGAACTCGAGAGCGATGCGGCACTGGAAACTGATCGAAGAGCTCGCCTTGGCACGTGAACGCGGCGAACAGTCCATGGTCTATCAACCGAAGTTCGACTCGTCGGGCAAGCGGATTCTGGGCCTCGAGGCGCTCATGCGCTGGTCCCATCCGGAACTTGGAGAGGTGCCGCCCGCCGAGTTCATCGATGCGGCCGAACAGGGCGGCCTGATCAATGAGCTCGATCACTGGGCCCTGGAGAGCGTGATCACGCAAATACGTCGCTGGCAGGATCAGGGTCTCTACGCGCCGCGCACATCGATCAACATCAGCGCGAGAACCCTGAGCGACAGCCAGTTTCCCGACAAGCTGCGAAAAAAACTTGAAATGCACGGCGTCCGCGCCGCGAGCATCCGCCTGGAGTTTTCCGAGCGGGTTCTACTGAACCGGAACGCGGCTAACCGGAAAGTCCTCGCCCAGCTACAGGAACTCGGGATCAGCGTATCAATCGATGACTTCGGAACGGGCTTATCGTCGCTGGTAGAGATCACCGACCTTCAGGTGAACGAAATCAAGGTCAAGGCGAGCCTCGTGCACGACGCGGCGCATAACCGGCGGATCAGAAGCGTCGTTGAGGCGATCATCGCCATCGGACGCAGTCTGGATCTGGAGATTGTCGCGACCGGGGTCGAAGATGCCGAGCAGGCGCAGCTTATGGACAAGCTCGGACCACTGAAACTTCAGGGTTTCCATTTCTGCAAACCCCTGGGTACGGCGGCCTGCGAGGAGCTACTCCACCGCTCCTGCATCAAGGCGGTATAGGCGCCCCTGCTTCATCACCATCACCACATCGCGAAGTTCGGAAACATCGGAGATCGGGTTTCCGCGCACCGCAATGAGATCCGCATACAGTCCAGGCGCCACACGGCCCAGGCGATCATTCAGATGGAAGAGCTCTGCGTTTCCCGCAGTGGCTGCGCGCAGCGCGGCCAGCGGATCCATTCCGTAGTCCACCATCATTTCAAGCTCGCGCACGTTATCGCCGTGCGCGTAGACCCCTACGTCGCCCCCGAAGCAGATCGCCACGCCGCTCTTTAGCGCCGCAGCGAAGGAACGGCGCTTCGCCGCCACGCGCGCTGGCTCAGGCTCTTCTCCTTTACGCCAGCCGCCGTACTGGGAAATCGCATCACCCGCGGCCAGCGTCGGGCACAGCGCCACGTCGTGCTGCCGCATAAGTTCAAGGACTTCCGGCGTGGCCCCGTCGCCATGCTCGATCACCTCGACACCGGCCAGAACGGCGCGGCGCATGGCCTCGGCGGTCGAGGCATGGGCCGCAACGGCGCGACCGCTGCTGTGCGCCACCTCGACAATCGTTTCCAGCTCTTCGAGCGTGAACGTGGGTGCAGCGCTTCCCTCGGGCCCCCAACGGTAATCGGCGTAGACCTTGACCAGGTCGATACCGCGACCGATCTGCCGTCGCGTCGTGCGGATCAGGTCGTCGTAGCCGTCGGCGGCCTCGGCGCCGAGTGGGACCTCGACGCCTTCGTGGAAGCCTTTGGGCCCATAGCTCCCAGTGGCAACGATCGCAGGCCCGGCCACAAGCATGCGCGGGCCATCGATGATTCCGGCCTCTATGGCGTCCCGGATCGCGACATCGGCGTAGCCGGCGCCTTCGGAGCCGAGGTCGCGGATGGTCGTAACACCGGCCATCAGCGTCGCACGAGCGTGGACCGAGGCGCGCAGCACGCGTTCGGCCTCGGATTCTTTCAGTACCTGGTCGTTCCAGGGTGTCTCGTTGTAGGGATGCAGGAGGATGTGCGAATGCCCCTCGATAAGACCGGGCATCAGCGTGTGCTCATCGAGTGCGATGCTTCGGGCCACGTCGCGCTGCGGACGCTTCGCGCTCGGCCCGGCAAACACGATGCGCTCGTCCTCGACCAGCACGCTCCAGCCCTCATGCATGGCCTCGCCATCGAATACCCGCGCCGCCTTCAGTTCGATCAACTCCGCGGCCGCCTGCGCGCTCGCGAATACGAACAGTCCAGCGAGCAGAAATTGTGCGACGAGTCGTGGAAAGCCCCTGCTGCGGGACAACGGCATGATCGCATTCATCGACATCGCCGCGCCCTCAACGGATCAGGTAGAAGGATTCCTGGCGACCGATGACCCACTCCCAGCCCGACTCGGTCAGGATCGCATCCTCTTCCATCGAGAACTTGACCTCCTGGTCACCCCACTCAGGGACGGGAGCAACCACGTTCAGCTCCACGGAGTGCCAGGTACTCGGCTGGAACACATACTCGCCGCGCACGGGAACACCATCCTGGTAATCGGTCATGCCGAGGGGCACGCCGGCGGCGTGGCCGTGGTAACCGATCGAATGCCAGTACACCGTTGCATCGAGCCCCTCCTGCTCGGCCTGCGCGAGCGAATCAGCGAGGGCCGCATTGCCCGTACGACCAACGCGGGACTGCGCACGCGTAATATCCTGCAGCCGCATGGCGGCACGAAGACCAGCCTTAAGGCCCACGGGCGCATCGGTCTCACCGGCCTTGAGCACGTAGGCATTGTGCTGCGTGTCCGTGGCGAAACCGAGGTAGTGAATGCCGAAGTCGGTCCATAGCATGTCCCCGCGCTGAATGACCTCGTCACCGCTGAAGCGCCCTTCGCGACCCTCACGCTGAATGCCAACGGAGGGATGGAACCAGCCTTCGAGGCCATACTCGGCCACCTGCTGGCGCATCCACCAGCGCACGTCATTGGCCGTCGTGACGCCCGGTACGATTACCTCGTTGGAGAAGGCACGTCCGATCACCGAGTGCGCCACGCGCATGATGTGACGGTAGGCATCGGTCTCCTCCGGGAGGCGTGTCTCCAGCCAGCCGACGACGAGCATTTCCGCGCTGACAATACGATCCGTGTAGCCTTCGAGGGCTTCGAACAGCGAATCGCGCTGTACCGCCGTCAGTCCGTCGGCGTGATTCCAGCGCTCAGACATGTTCACACCGATGCGGCGCGGATTGCGCTCCTCGACAAGCTTGCGCAGTCCCTCGAACTGCTCTTCGTTGTGCGTCTTCACAACCTCATAGAGGCCCTGATAATCGAAGCGTCCAACGGACAGCGCCTCAACGCCCTCCTCTTCGCCGCGGTCGTGGAAGACCAGGATCGTGCGGCGGCGCGAGGAATAGGTCTCGAAGGGAGCGAGCGAACGGAACACGGGATCATCGTTGTACTCACGCGAGATGATGATCCACATATCGATGCCCTCGCGGCGCATGATCTGCGGCAGCACGGTCTCGAAGCGCTTCTCCAGCCAGCCACGGACGAGACCGGCCTGCTCGCGATGCGTCAGCACGCGCTCCTGGGGAACGAACGAGGAACTCATGGGCACCAGATACGGACGATCGGCGACGTTCTGCGGCCCGTGGGCCTGTGACGCGGCTACGGGAAACAACAGATACGCGCTAGCGATCGCTTTCGCGGCGATTTTCAAGAAGGAGTACGGCGCCCGCTTCTCGCCGGCGCGATCACTAACCCTAGAAAGCTTGGAAACCTGCATGGCTATCCCCGTTGGCCGAGTGGTGGTCGCGAAGCTTATACCACTCGCAGGGAAACGGTCAGCGCCGCTGCAGATGCGCGAGCAGCCCGCGGCTGGCGGCCTCTGCCAGATCGAAGACCTCGTTAAAGCCTTCGGCGCCGCCGTAGTAGGGATCGGGTACTTCATCGAGGTCCGACTTCTCAGCGAAGTCGAGAAACAGCTTGAGCTTGTATGTACTCTCGGCGGGACAAATCGCCTGAAGATCGCGCATGTTCGAACGATCCATGGCGAGGATCAGGTCGAAATCCTCAAAGTCGCTGCCACTTACCTGCCGCGCGCGCAGCGCAGACAGATCGTAACCACGCTGCGCCCCCGCCAAACACGCACGCTCATCAGGCGCCTTGCCGACGTGCCAGGCCGCGGTTCCGGCCGAATCGATACGATACCGATCCAGGACTCCCGCCTCGCGCGCCACGGAGCGAAACACCGCTTCAGCGGTTGGAGATCTGCAGATGTTGCCAAGGCACACGAACAGGATTGAAGTTGTACATGATGGCTGCATGACCGGTTAAGCCTGGGTGTGGTCGCGGTGCAAGGCGGCGCACCAACGGTCTCGGATCTTCCGCAGGCAGGTGATCTCGTTGAATGCGTCGTGCACCCTATTTTTCTCCTTTTACAACGCTGTAGGCCATGGCGATAGACGCAGGCACGGTCGGCTTGAAGCCAAACTTCGCGCATCCGGGCCCGGCAATTCCTCGGCCTGCTTGAGAGCGTCGATCTCACTGTGCATGAACCTCTGCCCCATCACTCTTGGCCTTATGAGCCTTGAATAGCGCTGGTGAGCATCTGTTTAAGGTCAATGAGGTGGTCAATGCGCTGGGAGACATACCCTCCCATGGATTCTATCCGGCTCAGGTTATCGACATATTCGTTTAGAAACGCTCTATTCGCTCTCATTTCTTCGACGCTACACTCTGGCATCCACTGATAACCGTCGCCGGCTAACGCCGCCCATTCAGCAATGCTGCCGGTAGGAACGGGAATGCGTCGAATAAAAAAGAGTCCCGGGTATCTGCTGTGCAGACGAAAAAGTTCGTTCACCACCTCTTCATAGTGTGCTCGGCTGCGCTCTCGACGTAAGAGATAACTGCGCAGGCTAACCCCTACACCAGGGTCCCTAAGCAAACTGAACCGACCGGTTTCGAGAATCTCGTCGAGGACGGGAAGCTCGTCAGCCGCTCTTCTTTGCACGTGTGAAAACGTGATTTCCAGGCATTCACGATCGGTAATTACCCTGCTTGGCGCCTGGGAGAACAAGATTGGATTGACACCGCCAAGCACATCCGCTCGGAATCGAAACCGTCTGAACTCCAGCTCATTAGCATCAATCAATAATTCAGTGTCTTCGAGCAGACGACCGAGCAACTGCTGCTCTTCAATGCGATCTTTTCGGAACTCATTCCAGTCCTGGACCTGGAGGCCGACGAACACACCGACGACAACAATTATGAAATCGATAAAAACGGCGGTCCAGTTCTGCTCCCGGACATGCAAAGTAATTCTGCGTAACAGCATTTCCGAACTCCTTCATACAGCCCGTAGCGTAAACCATCAGGTCGCCGTTAGTGACCGGAGTGAGCCGACAGCCGCCGTCGGATGCGCAAGCTACGAAGGTCTGCTTCATCGGGAGCAGACGTTGGTACGAGGAGCGCTTAATGCGCGACGT
The DNA here is from genome assembly GCA_036351355.1 of Halieaceae bacterium. Taxonomy (GTDB): domain Bacteria; phylum Pseudomonadota; class Gammaproteobacteria; order Pseudomonadales; family Halieaceae; genus Congregibacter. Next base: position 4,651 of record JAZBOX010000209.1, on the reverse strand, counting down.
TCATCACCAGAGCCCATCAATCGTCAGTAGACGTCACGCGCCTGTCGACGTTCTTTGCTGGCAAGACTGAAACGCGCAATGGGCCTGGTGCGATCCAACACCAAATCCGCTACGTGGGCGCCAAGGGCTGGACCATGCTTGAAACCGTGGCCGGATCCACCGCCAACCAACCAAACGTTGTCGAGTCCCGGATGGCGGTCCACTACGAAGTCACCGTTCGAGCTGTTCTCATACTGGCAGACGCGTGACTCTGTGAGAGGCTTCTCAGCGATGGCAGGGAAGCGAACCGACAAGAATTCGCGGACTCTCTCTAGCTCGCCGTCGCTGGCTTCTCGCGACTGCGTATCGGGGTTAACTATCGGACCGTGTGTGTCGTTTGCGACTTTGAACCCTCTGCTTTCGAGGTCTGGAAATCCGTAGAAAGGCAAGTCGGCCCAGACCGGAAGCGAACCGCTTACGTCACTGCCAGCGGCGAAATAGAACACCTCCTGCCGCGTCACAAAGAGCCGCCCGGCCATCGCATCGGGACACACAGTGTCGAGCCACGGTCCGCAGGCCATTACAAAACTATCCGCAGACAGAGTTTCGTCACCATTGCGAGTGCGCACATGTATTTTCGGCAGCGAACCGCCCTCGCTGTCACCCGTATTGAGGGGTCGCACCTCACCCTGCATTACGGTTAAGCCGTCATCGGCGGCCTGGTTCACCAGAGTTTGAATCGCCCGCCTGGCCATAATCCCGCCACCGCGCGGTTCAAGAAAGCCTGCGTCCCCGGGCTGCGTTGCCGCGACGGGATAGCGTTGTTCCAATTGATTTCTGGTCAGCATCTCGAAGGGAATCCCCAGCCGATCCAGGGATGACGCGGATGCCGTCACCATTGGGTCACCCTCCTGGTGAATCCAAAGCACACCAAGCGGATGAAAAATTGGCAGTCCAGCCCTGGCTGACAGGCGCTGCCATGCATCCAGAGAACGGTGCGCCCAATCTGCGTAGTGGTCGTCATCGCCGTAGCCGGAACGAGTTACGCGACTTTCGCCACCCGACGACGCGCGCGTGTGGGCCGGTCCGGCTTTGTCGATCAGCGCCACGCGAAGCCCCGTCTGATGCAAGCTCCATGCGGTCCAGGCGCCAAAAACCCCCGCGCCTACTACGATCGCATCGAAGCCCGAATTACTCGATGCCGCTTTCAGCGTTTTAGTTACCGGTAGAGCGGCCGAAGACGCCATCGCCGCTATAAACTGTCGGCGTCGCACAGATGACTCTCCATTCACGTCAACTAGGGTTTGCTTGCAGCGTAACACGCTCTAGATGGTCGGCCAGTCTGCGGAAAGTCGGTTGCGGAAAGAGCCGCCTGCTGGGTTTCCACACAGCCTGGGTCGACAGCGGACGCACGCGGAGCGGTCTTACCTACCCCATCAGCTGCTCCCCGACCTGCGCCTCGAAGTCCCCTGTTATCCCGGCACTCTTCGCTCTTGCCGGCCCACTGTCAGCAATACCCGGTGCTACAGTGCATCGAGCGTTCTTTGAGTCAGCAGCTCGGCTCATGTGCTGGCAAGTCCGCACATCGCGGATCAGGGACTTCGCGGGGCGCCCAGCCCGAAAAGGTGTCGGCGGCACGATAACCGGTCGAAGGGAGATAAGGCATGAGCAAATTGGTCAGCGCGATAGCACTCGCAGCTGTGGTCACATTGGCTGGCTCGTCGGCCATAGTTGCGATGGAGGGTACGGGAATGGACACACTCCAATCGTGGATTAACGATCATCGGGATACGGCCTGGTCGGGCGAGTCAGAACTCTGGCTCGATCCGATGGGAAACGCAGCCGAGGTCAGTGATGCCGCGCTTAGCGTAAGCGCCGACGAGATCACCTACACCTGGATATACAAGGGCACAGAGCAGACCGGCGAACTCCGTTGGAACGATGAAGCGCTGCAATGGAAAGACAGTTGGCATCAGCGCGAGGGGGTCGCGCTGACCCTCGTCCCCGGCCATGGAAGCCTGATCGCCGCCGAATACAGCTATGCAGCCGGTACGGGACCCGATTGGCGGTGGCGCATCAAACTCGCTGAGCGTCCGGACGGCACGCTCGTGCTGCAGATGACCAATATCACGCCTTGGGGTGAAGAGGCTCGAGCCGTGAGAACCACGCTTCGCATCTTAGAATAGTCCCGCTTGCTTAGGGAGACACAGAGTGATCGCCTTAATTTCCTGAGCAGTACGAACATAGCTGTCGCCCGATACGAGAGCCAACGCCAGGCACCGTTCGCTGCGGACGCTCAGGTTAGCGCATCTTCAAATGCAGCAAGCAGCTCAGCTGCGCTTTTGCGATTCCAGCTTTCGTTCACGCTCACAGTCATTACCCCCCGATCGTTGGGGTCGCGGACGAGAACGCCCTGCGTTGCAAGGCGATCACGTATTTCAGAAGTATCTGCTCCTGAGAAATGAATCCGCGCTACGTTCGTCCCGTTGGGAATGCGTTCGATATCGACATCGTGGCGTTGAGAAATGGCGGCAAAAAACTCCTCCGATACCGCGACCGCCGCAGCCATTCTTTCCACATAAGCATCGAGATAATGCCCGGAGACCAGGGCCGGCGCCCACCCGTGGAACAGATTTCCACCGTACATTCGCCGCGTGTGGTGCATGTCTTCGAGGAGCGCTCTGGGCCCGGCCAGGATGGCGCCGATCCCGCTGTTGAAGCACTTCCATAGCGATACGTAGACGGAATCAAACGGGGCCGCGTATTCCGCCGGCGTTATTCCCGTATACGCCGAGGCGATGAACAGGCGGGCACCGTCCAGGTGGGTGCCGATCCCCCTGTCGCGTGCAAAGGCGAGAATGCGCTGCGCCTCCCCCCAATCGAAGCACTCGCCGTACATACGCCGCACCGGACTCTCAATCAGCAGTGCCCCGACGCCCGTGGCGACACGGCCGGACGCCGTCTGCTCCAGCACCGACTGTACGTCTTCGAGGGTGTAGGTCGAGCTGCCCTGCGCCAGCGGCAGCAGATTGAGATTGGCCAGGGTCTGGCAAGCATCGCCCGTGTCGTTGTAGACGTGGCTGCGCTCAGGCACGATGACCCGCCGCCGCGGTCCAGCCAGAGCACGAAGGGCGAGCTGGTTCGCAAGGGTGCCGGAGGGCATAAATACAGCCATTTCTTTACCCAGAATATCGGCAAAGCGGCGTTCCAGGGATTCGACCGCACCACCGAGCAAATACGTATCGCTACTCACGTCTGCCTGCGCACAGAGCTCTGCCAGCAGCGCTGCATAGGCCCGTGGGCTCAGCCCGATATCGTCGCCGACCATCCGGACCGTGGTTGCTTCTTCCGAAATGGAGTCTGCAAGCCCGGCGTCTGCGGTGGCAGTCGGCGCTGTGCTGAACACAGCCGCCGCGCCGGCCGCCTGAATGAAGTCGCGCCGAGTCGTGCTCATTCGGTTTCCTATCGGGCTGAGAGCTCAAAACATCATCGAGGCTACCGCAGGTAAGGGCCCTTCAGCTATCTCAGTGGCGGCTCAGCGAGGGGTAGTAGCTTCGACGCGCACCCGAGCGACACGTGGGCAGACTAAAAGCCAGCTGTCGCCAGGGCCGACAGACGGTTCGCACAGGGTCGATCTGCGCAATTCATCGGTTGGCACACGTGAACCAGGCTGCAGATTTCATTTCCAATGGCGCTGATCGAATACTTTGTGCTCGGGCACACAGTGACGAAGTTCGACGCTTGCCGACCTTCCGGGCCGCGATCACCATGGTCGCCTCGCAGTCAGACAAGCCGAATCGATGATGTTTGAGCCACGCCTTATCCCTTGCTTTTCTCGAGAGGGAATCGCCATCCTCCTCCCTATAGCTCTGGCGTGTGCCGCGAGTCCGACGGCCGCCGCTCCAATCTTGCCCACAGCGATCTCCGTGAGCACGCCCGCTGGCAGCACTGACACCTCGAACCCCTTCACCGACGATGTATTCCTGGCCTCCCTCACCTTCGGCGGCTTCGACTACACCGCTGCAGGTGAATCTTTCCGTGCAGTGAGTCATTTTGAGGTGCTCTCCGGTCGTAGTCACATCAACGCCGAATGGGGCGATGGGGACACGGCCGCTGACGGCAATGGCACGCCCTTCGCCAAGGCGGGCTTCCCCGATGCTGACCAGGAAACAACAGACCCAAGCATCCAGGACGCAGCACTGCTGAACGCCTTCAATAGCCTGAGCTTGAGCGAAATCACCGATGGCGAGAACAGCGCCGGGTCCGGCTTCAGCTTCAAGGTGCTGTTCGACGGCAGCCTTGCCTATAGCGACGTCGGAGGCGATGGATTGCCTGACCTGGTGTTTTTCGAGCGCGGCCTGAACGACACTTTTTACGTGGATTTGATAATCGGCGGCAGCTTTGCGAATCCGCTTTACTCCAGTCCCAGCGAAATCAAAAGCGGTGACTTTTGGGATACGGGGATCGATATCAACACGGTCGAGATCAGCAATGCGCAGAGCCTGGGTGCTGGTGGCTTCGATCTCGCGGATTTCGGCCTGACCGGTAACGACGTTGCCTATGGTTTCCGTCTGACCGCCCACGGAAACTCTGGCCCCGATCTGGGTGGATTTTTCCTCACTGCCCAGGAGCCGGAAGACTTTGGACCCTCGCTGGTCCCGGTGCCGCAGAC
>JAZBOX010000208.1:0-2233 GCA_036351355.1 Halieaceae bacterium | reverse complement strand
ATTGACGGACAGTAGGCCAGGAGTGTCGCGTCTGCGCTCGTGATACCCGGCGGGTCGATCCCTCGCCGCCGGGACTCGCGCAGGGCGACAACCGATGGTGCCCCGGTTCGCCCCGCTCCGGCTCGGCACACCGCCACAAGCTGCGGCCACAGGCCGCGCTTGGGCTGCGCACCAACCCTACGCGAATGGCTTGACGGCGTGTCGGATGCGCTCTGCATATCGCCTCCGCGGCTTCGGGACTCACGCCCCTTCGCCACTGCGGCGATACGCTCACGCCTACGCCTACGCCTACGCCTACGCCTACGCCTACCGGGGACTACCGGCCCTCGCGTTCGCTCTCCATGGACGGCAGCGTTGGAGAGGGCGTCAACCATCGCGCAATCCTCTCCGGTCAATGAGCCGGTCCGCCACCGTCACGGGGAGCAGCCCCCACAGCGCCAGCGTGACGATCCCAGCTTTGATGCGGGCAGCAAGGCCGGTAGGATTATCCGTGCGTGTAGAAGTCTTGAGGGTCGCCTGGTGCCAGCGAGAGCGGCCCTTTCTGTTTCTGGTCATCGCCTTGGCCTCCCCTCAGTGCGCAGCCCTGCGGCTGGCCTCGATCTGCTGGTTCAGCCAGTCGTTCACCTCCGCCTCGATCCAACCGACGGCGCGACCGCCGAGGGACACGGACTTCGGGAAACTGCCTTCCGAGATGCGCAGATAGATGGTGGAGCGGGAAAGCCCGGTACGGGCCTTGACGGTCGGAAGTCTCAGGATTGCGGTGGCCATGTTTGCGCCTCCTGGGGCGTTGCTGAACATGGTTACCGATTATTGGGGAGCGACTCCGGGAGATAACCGCAATTGCAGTTCCCGACGCCGCAATTGCGGAGCTAACGGGATTGGAGAGCGCGTTTTGATTCCGGGAATTTCCGGGAAAGGTTGCTTTTCGACAGCCCGCCATATCCTCGGAAGTGCTCGTCGATGGCCTCGATGAGCTTTGCCTCGCTGGCAAAGGAGGGATGCTTCTCGACGTTAGGGAGATTCCCCGCAATACAGTCGAGCAGTGCAGCGATAATGTTTTGATAGGTCGATTCTGCGCGTTCTCCTGACGCTCCGAGTCTATCCACCATGCTTTTAAGGGAGTCGCGCTCTGCCTCTATGGCTTCCTTTTCCTCGCGCAGTTTCTTGTACTCGCTCTTGGAGTTCTCCAGTCCTGACGCGAGCTTGTCGCGCTCCGCCTTCAACGCGCGATATGCGTCCGCACTTATCGCCGTGTGCGTGCTGCGCTCGATGTCGTCGAACAGAAATGCCGGCTTCTCGTTGGGAAACGATTTCTGCATCCATGCCCTCAGGTCTCGCCCGAAGACGCATCTACGCTCGTAGGCGACGTGCTCCTTTGGCTACGGGGACTCCGTTCTCCCGTCCATGCGGTAACTCGCCTGATTCGATTCCCTCCGCGATGGCGCGACTCCTCGGCTCAAGGCAGGGAACCTCCGGGTGCCGCCAGATGCTGCGTCCCAACCCGGAATGGGAAAGCTGAGTCGCTTCTTCCACAATCTTGTTGACCCTGTTTGGCGGCACGCCGCACCACAAAGCCGCTGCGGCGGGGATAGCGAACACAGCGTAATGAGCCCTCAGGGCTGCACAGTCATCTTTCTCCCAAGGCTGCGGCATTGCTCCTCCTCCCGTGGCTGTCCTGGGTGATGGCAACCTCTTGGATTATATGGGATGGTGCAGTACCTTACAGTACATTTGCAGCGAGCCGCCGAGGGCCGTCATGCCCAGCACCAAGACCGCAACGCTGACCTTCCGCATCGACCCCGCCCTGAAGGAGGCGCTGCGCACTGCCGCGCAGCAGGAGCATCGCTCCATCGCCAACATGGTCGAGGTGCTGATCCGGGACCACTGCGGGCGTCATGGCATCCCCATCGAAGAGCCAACGTCGAAGACCGGGGCGGAAGCGAAGTGAGCAAGCATCAGAACGAAAACCGCATGGAGCCGACCGTGGCTGCAGTTAGAAACAAGGACAACCGCCGTTGAACACTCAGACGCACGAAGAGCTGAAAGGAAAGATCTGGGAGATCGCGAACCGGCTTCGGGGCCCTTATCGGCCACCTCAGTACCGCTTGGTGATGCTTCCGATGGTCGTCTTGCGGTGGCTCGACTGCGTCCTGGAGACCACCAAGGATGCCGTGCTGAAGCAACGGGAGAAGCTGGAGGCCCAACAGATGCCCGAGGCGGCCATGGATCGGCT
>JAZBOX010000207.1:0-5882 GCA_036351355.1 Halieaceae bacterium | reverse complement strand
TTGCCCTTGTCCTTGCCCTTGTCCTTGCCCTTGTCTTTCCCCTTGGCCTAGCCATCGCCTCTGACGCGGTCGGCGCCGAAGCGGAAATGCCCCTCGAAGCCTACCTCGAGCGGGGCCGCGCCGCAGGCTTCAATATCATTTACGCGACCTCCATTGTTCGCGGCGATTTTCTGCTTCGCGTTAGCGAGGATGAGGCGTTTTCCCTGGAGGCGCTGCGTGCGCAGCTGCCGGCGATGGGGCTTGAACTTGCGCCGGTCGGCGAGGGAGCGTGGGTGATCCGCCGGCAGTCCGCGTCATCGAAAGCTGCGCCATCCGCGGCTGTGCGCGTGGTCCCGCCTGCTATCGAGGAGGTCGTGGTGCACAGCAGTCGCTACGAGTGGTCCCGCAGCTCCGCGAGTCCAACGGTGCTCGACGGCGAGGACCTCGTGCGACGTCCCGTCATTGGCAACGACGCTCTGCGAATTGTCAATCAGCTACCGGGTACCGCGTCCGTAGGGATCTCTGCGCGTCCGCGGGTCCGCGGAGGGCGCGAGGACGAGACGCTTGTCGAGTTCGACGATGTCCGTCTCTACTCGCCCTATCACCTGACGAGCTATAACAGCCTTTACTCGGCCTTCGACGAACGCGTGCTTGGCGAGGTCGAGTTCTTTTCCGGCGCCTATCCGCTCAGCTTCGGTGATGGGCTGAGCGCGGTAATGAGCATGAGCCCGCCGCGGCCCGATGAAGTCGAATCGAGGCGCGAGGCCGCGCTCGGGCTTTACCAGGTGTCCTATTTCCAGAGCCAGGCAGTCGGCAACCGGTCGTGGCTCGCAAGCCTTCGTCGCAGCGGGCCCGAGGCCGGGGAATTGCTCGAGGCGCCGGACCTCGGGCACCCGGAGTTTGCTGATGCGTTCCTGCGCTTCGAAGGCGCGGAGCCTGGCGGGCGACGCTGGGCAGCGAATCTGTTCTGGTACGGCGACGACCTCGCTTTCAGTAGCAGCTCCGATAGCAGCGAGAGAACGGACACGAGCACGAGCAACGCCTATGCCTGGGGGGGGGTGGAGAGCGCCCCCGGTGAGACCATCGACTGGAATCTCGTTGCCGGTGTCGCTTACCTCGACGGCGATCGCGAGGGGGTCGTGGATCAGCCGCGCAAGGTGCGGGGCCACCTCGATGAGGCGCGGCGCATGCGGAGTTTCTTCGCCAATCAGGACTTCGCCCTGCGCGATGACCGACGCGAGCTTCGCTGGGGCTGGGATTACCGCTATCTCGATCTCACCTACAGCCACGAGAGTTCGCGCACGGTGGCGCCGGCCTTCGTCGGACTCAGCGATCTTGAGCGCCCGTCCTTCGCTCGCATAGATGGCGAGGAACGCGCGCATCTCGGAGCGGCCTATCTGGGCGGGACCCAGCATCTGGGACAGAACCTGTTTGTCGACGCGGAACTGCGCCTTGATGCGCAGCGCTTCGATTCGCGCAAGGACCTTGAAGCGACCTATCGCCTCGGCGCGCTGTATCGCCTGAACGACGCCCTCGACCTGCGGCTCGCATGGGGACGCTACGTGCAGGCACAGTCGCTGCACGAACTGCCCATCGCCGATCTTGACGCCGCCGTGGGTGCCCCGCAACGGGCGCGCCAGTGGGTGCTTGGCGTCGAGTGGCGCCTACCGTCGAACGGCGCGACGCTGAAGATAGAGGGCTATAGCAAGCAAGCGGATAGGGTGAACCCCTACTACGCAAACCTGTCGAACGCGTACACGCTGCTTCCAGAACTGCAGCCCGATCGGTTGCTCGTGGAAGCTGATAGCTATCGAGCCCAAGGGGTCGAGTTCAGCTTCATGCAGCCCCTGTCCTGGGGTGAGCTCTGGGCCAATTACGCCTACTCGTTCGCGCGTGATCGCGTCGACGGCAGGGTCGTGGCGCGTAGCTGGGACCAGGGTCGCACGTTGAATGCCGGCGCAAGCGCCCGACTCGGGAACTGGGAGATCGCGCTGGTGACCGCATTCCACGAGGGCTGGCTGACCACGCCGCTGCGCCTTGCTGGCGACAGCGTCGTGGCCGGCGAACGCAACAGCGAGCGCTTCGACCACTTCCTCTCCGTAGACGTCAAGGCTGTGCGCCGCTGGACCTTCGCGCGCCAGGCCTTACGCCTTGAATTGGGACTGGTAAACCTGATGGACCGCGAAAATATCGTCGGTGTCGACTACGCGCTGGATGACCTTGGGTCGTTCTCCGGCCGGCCATTCACGGGTATCGGCCTCAGTCCCATTCTTGACCTTTACTGGTCCTTTTGAACCCGTTGGGACGCGCACTAACTCGAAGGTAGCTGCGCGAGCAGCGTCCGGATCTCTGCACGCCGCCCCGAGTCCGCAACGGGACGGTCGGGTCGAGCCGGTGCCGCGAGGGCGCGCTCGAGGGCTTCACGCGCACCGTCGTAGTCCTTCTGCTGGAGCAGGAAATCGCCGTAGAAGTAATTGCTGTCGATGCCGTCGGGGGCGATGCGCAGCGCCTGCTCAAGCATTTCCCTGGCTTTGTCGTCGCTGCCAAAGGCCACGGGCCAACCCGGAACCTGGTAATAGAGCGCACCCAGGCTGGTATAGGCGCTTCCCTCAAGGGCCCGTGGGTCGAGTTCCAGCGCCTTCTCAAGCGAGCGTCGCGCGGCCTTGACCAGCGAGAGGGCGCCGAGCCCCCCCTTCTTGCCGGCGAGGCTGCTCTTTACGATGCCATCCCATATGAGCACGGCTGGATCTTCCGATGCCTCGCCGGTCACGGCAGCGCCGGTCGCAGCGGCGAGCGCTTCGAGGGCCTCGAGCTGCGCCGCTTCCTCCAACTGATAGTTTGCCTTTGCCCATTCGTGCTGGATGTCGGACAGCGTCAGCGCGGCCTGCGCCTCGAAGGCGAAGGCGAAAAGCAGAGCGGCCAGTATTGGTCTAAACATGGGGGGTCTCCTTGAGGTATTTCTGAATAGTCGCCAGCTTGCCGCGCAGGGCGCGGTCCACAAGGCCGGGCGCCAGAGCGTTGAGACGCGCCTGGAAGGCTTCCGCCGAACCGAGCTGCAGGCGCGGCCGCGCCTGCTTCAGCGCTTCCAGAACCTGCCGTGCCACGCTTTCCGGCGTATCGACAGTGGTACCCAGAGCGCGATTCATCGCCGTAACGCGCGGATCGTTCATTGCTGTGTCGGTAGCTCGGGGCGCGAAGTAATGAATCTGCAGCGCCGTATCGACATACTCGCGGGCGAGAGCCTCGGCGAATCCGCGCAGGGCGAATTTGCTCGCGCAGTAGACGCTGTAGCCGGGAAAGCCGATGGCGCCGAAGGCGGATCCGATGAACACGACGCGTGGCTCTTCGCGCTGCAACAGCTGTGGCAGCAGCCTCTGGGTCAATTCCAGCGTTGCCGTTACGTTGGTTTCGATTAGCGCGGCTACATCCGTGTCGGGAAAGGCCGAGAACTGGTTGATGCCTGCGTTGTTACACAGCGTGTCAATCCCGAAGCTTTCTGCTTCGGCGGCCAGGCGTTCGCGATCACTGTCTGATCGGAGATCGGCGGCGACGCTACGGTGTTCGTCCCCGGGTAGACTGGCACACAGTTGCTCGAGGCGATCCATGCGTCGGCCCTGGAGCAGCAGCGTGTGGCCGTCGCGGGCGAAGGCCAGAGCGAGCGCGGAGCCGATGCCGCCGCTGGCGCCGGTCAGCAGGATGCGCATCACGCCGCCTCCGCCAGGACGTCAGTCCCGCTGGGCAGGGCCCTGTAGACATCTCCGTACAGGCGATAGACGCGACGTGCCACATGGACGATGGCTTCCTGGTCTTCCTTCGCTGTGACCCGATCCATGATCGCCTCGAAGTGGTTCATATGTTCCTGGTCAAGTTCGCCATGAGTCACGAGATAGCTCATCGCCTCGCCAGGGAGGTTCAGGTGCCCCTGGACAATATTGGCAACGGTCGGCGCGAGGTTGGAGCTGGTGCCCTCCAGGACCAGAACCATCCCGAAAATCCCCATCGGGTTCTGCCGCGCGATGAAGTCGTAAAGGAAGGCCACCATCATTTCCGTTGCGAAGCCCGGCGGTCGCTCCGCCCAGGTTTCGGCGTTTTCGCCGCAGGCAGCGATGTCGTTCAGAATCCATGCTTCATGGCCCGCTTCCTCGGCGATGTATTCCGTCAGGGCAGCGAAGACCCACTGTTGGCGCTCGCTCAGGCGTGAGCGGGCGGCTTCGAGAAGCGGCGCCGTGTGGCGTACGTGGTGATAGGCCTGGTGAAGGAACGCGAGATAGGTGCCGAGGCCGAAGCGTCCGGCGAAGACGTCCTCGATGATCGGCGCTCTGAGCAGGTATAGCCTGTCCTCTTCGGTTTCAGAAAGCAGTGTGTTGTAGAACGACATGGTGAGTTCTCCTTGAGTTTTCTCAGGCAGCGTAAAGGCTGTGTTTCTCGTAGTGGTCCTCGATCAGGCCTGCGAAGGTCTCGAGTACACGTTCACGGCGGAGGCGTCCGTTGGCGGTGTGCAGGGCAGGGGCGAGGGGTGACTCCATGATCTGCCAGCGGTGTATGCGGGCGTAGTCCGGGAGTTCCGCGTTGGCCTGCTCCACGATGTCACTGACCTCTGCCGCGGATAGCTCGAAGCGCATCCAGAGCAACGCGAGGTTGTGCTCGCGGGCCTCGCCATGGACCAGCGCGTGCGCGATTGCCGCATGCTGCGTGAGTGCGGCCTCTGGCCATTCGGGATTCACGTTGCGGCCGTAGGCGGTGATGAACACGTTGCGTCGGCGACCGTCGATGTACAGAAAGCCGTCGCCGTCGAGGTGACCGAGGTCACCCGTGGCGTACCACTCGGCGCTCGAGCCGGGCGCTTCGCTGTCGTCCAGGTATCCGGCCATTTGTGGTTCGCGAACTTCAATCTCGCCCCGGGACGAGATGCGCAGGCGCGCGTGATCGAGGGGACGGCCCACGGATCCCCTGCGCTCGCAGCCGGGCAGATTGAGGCTTAGCACCGAGCCGCACTCGGACAGGCCGTAGCCTTCGCAAACGGGTAGGTCGAGCGCTCTGGCGCGGTCGTGCAAAGAGCGTGCTACGCGACCGCCGCCGACGGCGATCATTCGGAATGACGGCATGCGCAGCAGGCCGACTTCCACAAGCGATACGACAGCGGTCAGGAGTTGCGGGACCAGGATCAGCGTGTCGGCTTCGCTGGACTCAAGCAGGGCGCAGAAGCGCTCGACATCGAGGGAGGCGCTGCCGAGGCCTATGCGCTCATCGCTCGGCAGGCAGGTCTGCGACCCATTCATCAGCGGCGCGTAGAGGCCAGCGATGTTTTCGAGCATCGTAGCCAGGGGCAGCACGGCCAGGTGCTGCCGGGGCTCGAGGGGCCGAAGGGCCCGGACGATACCGGCACTGGTGCGCGCCAGCGTTGCGTTGTCCAGTTGTACGCCCCGAGGCTGGCCGGAGCTGCCGGAGGTGAAGGTGATCTTTCCCGAAAAGCGATCCAGGCGATGCGCCATTCGGGGGCCGTGGCGGCGCAGGGACGTGAGGCCGGCGAGTGCGGGTTCGTGTCCCTCCTCATACCAGCCGGGGCGCCGGGTCCAGTAGCCATGCGATGGCGCATCGGTCAGTACGCGCTCCACCGCTGCCTGCTCGAGCAGATGGTCGACCTGCTCACGGCTGAAGAATGCAGGGATGGGCACCAAGGCGACGCCGGCAGCCATGGCGGCGAGATCTGCTACGGCCCAGGGAATTCCATTCGATGCCTGCAGTGCAATGCGACGGCAGCCGCTGCGACTGATATCGTCGGCGAGTCTGGCGACGGCTTCTTCAAGCCCGGCGTAAGACAGTTCGGCCGGACCGTCGCCGCACAGGGCAACGCGTGCTCCGTCACGGCGGGCGCTTCGCTCAACTTCTGCCAGGATTTCGCA
>JAZBOX010000206.1:0-7045 GCA_036351355.1 Halieaceae bacterium | reverse complement strand
GGAGCCGCGCTGAGGCGGCGTGAGGTTCGTGCGTCCTGAAGACCCGGCGGGTGACGCACCCCTGGAGCACTCGGGTCACGACACAGGAGATTCGCTATGGTCAGCGCAAAGAAGACAGTGCCAGCGGTTCTGGCGTCAGGGCTGGGAATGGCGGCCCTGCCCACCGCCGCGCAGCAGTTGGAAGAAATCATCGTAACCGCGCAGAAGCGGGAGCAGAACATCCAGGATGTAAGCGTCTCGATGTCCGCCTTTGGCGGGGACAGGGTACGGGAACTGGCCTGGCGCAGCAGCGAGGACATCGCCGCCCAGACGCCGGGGCTGATCGGCACGTCGTTCTCCGGCGACTCGACCGTCTCCATCTTTACCATTCGCGGCGTCGGGCAGAACGATTTCGCGGACCACCAGGAGGCGCCGACCGCGCTGTACGTAGACGGCGCCTATGTCGGCTTTACCGGCGCAGCGAGCGTTCAACTTTACGATCTCGATCGCGTCGAGGTACTGCGCGGCCCCCAGGGCACACTTTTCGGCCGCAACGCCACCGGCGGGCTGGTGCACCTGATCAGCAAAAAACCTACCCGGGAGTTCGAAGCCTATGCCGACCTGACGGTGGCAGAATTCGACCAGCTGCGCTTCGAAGGCGCCGTGAGCGGACCTCTCACGGACAAACTGTCAGCGCGCCTGTCGCTGCTCCAGGACAGCGCAGACGGCTACTTCGACAACGCGCTCGGCGACGACGCCAGGGATCGGGATTTCAGCAGCGCGCGGCTCCAGTTTGACTATCGACCGACGGACTGGCTCGACGCGAATATCGCGCTACGCGCCTCGCGCAGCGACACGGTAGCGGGCGCTTACGATTTTCGTCCCGCGTTAAACGAGCTCGGCGACATGCCGACGGACTTCCAAGGCTCTCCTGACAGCTTTCCCGGCATCAACGACGGGGCGTTGAACCCCCTGGGGGAAAACGACCGTGAGGCCTACGGCGCTACTACCACCCTCGTGTTCAGGGCCGAGGATTTTACGATCACCTCGATCACCGACTTTACGGAGCTTGAAAAATTCTATCTTGAGGATTCAGACGGCAACCCGAGCCTGTCGCTCGATTACTTCACGGACCAGGACAGCACCCAGTTCTCCCAGGAGTTCCGCATCAATGGTGAAACGGAAAACAGCCGCTGGGTTGGCGGTTTCTACTACCTGAACCTGGATGGTGATTACGTCAGCTTCCTCTCGGCCCCCACCTTTGGCGGTGCCAACACCAACCGCTATTCGCTGGAAACCGATTCCTGGTCGCTGTTCGGCCAGTTTGAGCTGGACCTCAGTCCGACGCTGACCGTCATCGCCGGCGCCCGCTACGTCGAGGACAAGAAAGACTACGACCTGCTGTCCGAGTGCACACCATCGCCGGCCCTTCCCATCGGCGAACCGTGGCTGCCGGGCTTTCCGCCGAACGACTGCAGCATATTTACTTCCGGTGACCCGCAGAATCCTCTCGCGGTGGAGGCCGGACCCATCAACCTCTCCCGGGATGACGAGGACATTACCGCGACCCTGTCCCTGAACTACAAGCCCCACGACAACGTCCTTGCCTATGCGAAATTCAGTCGCGGCATGAAGGGCGGCGGGTTCACGGCGCCGCTCGACGGCTTCCTGCTGGTCGACGAGCTGTCCTACGACCCTGAAATACTGCACAGCTACGAAATCGGCCTGAAGACGGACTTCTGGGACGGCAGGGCCCGTCTCAATGCAAGCGCTTTCTACTACGACTACGAGGACTACCAGGGCTTCGTCTTTCAGGGCGTGACCTCGCAGGTACGCAATTTCGACGCGGAGATTTTCGGCGGCGAGATCGAGCTGTTCGTCAACCCTGGCGAGGGCTGGGAATTCGCCGCGGGCCTGTCGCTCCTCGATGCAACGGTCAAGGATGTGGAGCTTTCACCCGGCGTGTTCGAAGACCAGGACATGATCACGGCGCCGGATGTTTCCGTGAACTTCCTCGGCCGCCGTAGCTGGACCCTGGCCAGTGGTGCCACGATATCTGCGCAGCTCGACGGGACCTACGTCGATGAGCAGCAGTACAACACCAACAACAGCCCGCTCACGCTGGGTGAGGAATACGACCTGTGGAACGCACGCATTTCCTACGAGGCACCCCATGGCTCGAACAGCTGGGAGGTAGCACTCTTCGTCAACAACCTGGGCGACGAGGAGTACCAGACCTATCGCTTCGACCTGTCTGATTTCTTCGGCTACGCATTGCTCGTGTATGGCCCGCCCCGTTGGGCCGGAGCGCAGTTCCGCTACAACTGGAACTGAGCCGGCGACAAGGTTTCTCACTGGACAGGAACCCATGGCGATAGGAGTCATTGATGGGTAAGAAAATTGCGGTGTTCCCGGAGCCCGGTGCGCTGGGGCCAGTCATGAACCTCGTCGGCATTGCCCAGGGCCTGCGCAGTCGCGGTCACGAGGTCGTTTTTATCCTGGAGCCCGGTCTGCGCGGCCACGTCGAAAAATACGGCTTTGCAGAGAAATACATCAGCTGCATGCCGCCCATGTCCGAGGCAGAGCAGGCGAAGTACTGGGACGACTTCATGATGGAGTACATGCCCACCTTCCGCGACTCACCGACCGAGCAGGTTGGAACCTACGTCAAGGCCTGCTGGGAGGCGATCGTCGACACGTCGAAGTGGTCCGTGAAAAACGGCCTCGACAAGGTGCTTGAAGAAATCGAACCGGACCTCATCATCAACGACAACGTCACCACCTACCCGGCAACGCAGCAGGCACCCTGTCCCTGGGTACGCATGGTCTCCTGTTCGGAGAACGAAATCCCCGACCCCGACATACCGCCACACCTGTCGGGCTGCGCCGAGAACGACAAGGAGTGCTTCGAAAGCTACAACCGCGAGTTCGAAAAGCACATCAAGCCGATTCACGATGATTTCAGGGCATTCCTCGAAAGCTGCGGCTGCGAGTGCCCGCCCTTCCCGGAGTTCCTGCGCCCCTCGCCGCACCTGAACATGCTGCTCTATCCGGAGCCCCTGCGCTTCACGCGTCGGCAGCCGCTCGACGACAAGCTGTTCATCTACCTCGACGGCTGCGTGAGGACCGAAGAGCAGGCCTACACGCTACCGACGTTCCGCGGGCACGCCGACGCACCGCTTATCTACCTGAGCTACGGTACCCTGGGAGGCGCGGACGTCGACCTGATCAAGCGCATCATCAACCTGCTTGGCAAGCAGCCCTATCGGGTCCTTGTGAACGTCGGCGAATACCTGGATCAGTACGACCAGGCATCCCTCCCGGCGAATGTGCACATCAGCAACTGGTACCCCCAGGTCGCGGTACTTCCTCATGTCGACGTGTTCATACAGCACGGCGGCAACAACAGCTTCAACGAGAGCCTGTACCACGGCGTCCCGCCGCTCGTCATGCCCTTTGTCTGGGACGGTCACGATAATGCTCAGCGCGTGAATGACACCCATCACGGTATCGGGATGCACCGCTACCACTGGAAGGACGAGGAACTCCTCGAGAACATCCGGATCCTGTTGAGCGAAGAGAAGCTTCGCGACAACGTGAGGAAGACCGGCGAGTACATGCGCTCGCAGGACGGCAAGGAAAAGGCCGCCGCTGCCATCGACGAATTTCTCCAGCCACGAACGAGGTAAACCAATGTCCGAAGCCAAGCTTCTCCAAGATCCGTTGGCACTGCCGCGGGAGGAACTGACCGACTGGGGAGATGTTGCCGTGCCAATCGGCGAGCCCGTCTCCCACGAGTGCGGCGTCCTGCTGTTTCGCCGAGAGGACAGGTCCTCCGAGATGGGCCTGTGGGAATGCACACCCGGCACCTGGCGCTGCGACGTGGAGAAAGACGAATTCTGTTATTTCCTCTCCGGGGAGGCCGTCTACAGGCCGGATAACGGCAGTGAATTCGTGGTCCGTGAAGGAATCGCGGCGGCTTTCCCGGCGGGCTGGAAGGGCACCTGCGAAGTGAAGCAGACGGTCAGAAAAGTCTACATGGTGCGATAGCAATCGAGGCGCAAGTGATCCGATGTCCGAATTCGACCCCGGGATAGCGCAGTGTTTCAGCGCCAATCGCTACCTCGCCGTCGAGGGCGAGGCATTCGAGGTGGTCAACCCCTCGACGCTGGCGACAGTCGGCAAGCGGGGCGTGCCGAACAGAGCCCAGGTTGAAGAGATTCTCGCGGAAGCGCGCCGCGCCCAGCGCGCCTGGGCGAAGACGGACCCGAAAACGCGGGCAGCGATGCTCCACGAGGTCGCCCGTTCCATGTGCCAGGAGCTGCAACACGAGGTTGCGCGGCTGTTGACCCTCGAGGTCGGCAAGCCGCTGCCCGAGGCTTTCGGCGAGCTCGCGAACATCCCGCCCATCTTCCAGTATTTCGCCGAGCTGGCACGGGACGACGCCGGCAGCATTGCCGGCGCAATCCAACCCGACCTCCTGCAGTTCAAGCGCTACGACCCCTGTGGCGTCAGCGCGCACATCGTTCCCTACAACTACCCGATCCTGATCATGGCCTTCACCGTCGCCGCCTCGCTGGCGGCGGGGAATGCAGTGGTCATCAAACCGTCGGAAGTCAGTACGCTCTGCACGCTACGCTTCATGCAGCATTTTGCAGCGCTACCCGCCGGCGTCGTCAGCTGTATTCCCGGCGACGGAGCGACCGGGGCGGCCCTCGTGGAGTCGGAACACGTCGATGTGGTCGCGTTTACCGGCTCCGCGGAAACAGCGAGAAGCGTCGCAATCAAGTGCGCGGAGCGCATGATTCCATCTGTCATCGAGGGCGGCGGCAACGATCCAATGGTGGTCAGCAGCCATGGCGATCTCGATTACGCAGCCGCCGCTGCGACCTGCGCGGCGTTCCACCTCTCCGGCCAGATCTGCACATCGACTGAGCGAATTTATGTATTGGACAGCGTATACGACGGGTTTGTGGCCAGGTTCGTCGAACGCGTCAAGGCACTGCGTATTGGCGATGGCCTGGGCCGCCACGAAATCGGCCCCATGGCTACCGAGAAATCACGCGAGCGGCTTGCGAAGCTCGTCGCGGAGGCATGCGAGGCGGGTGCCCGCCTGGCCTGCGGTGGCCGCATGCCACCGGATCAACCGGTGGGCTGGTATTACGAGCCGACCGTATTGCTGGACGCGACGCCCGACATGTCCATCATGCAGAGCGAGATTTTCGGCCCAGCTGTCGCCGTCTGCAAGGTCGCCAGCTTCGAAGAGGCGCTCGATCTCTGCAACGCGTCCCGCTACGGCCTGGGGGCGACGGTCCTGACGAGCGACCTCCGGGAGGCGATGCGAGCTTCGGAAGAACTGGAAAGTGGCATGGTCTGGATCAACAATCCCCTCGTCGACAACGACGCGCTGCCCTTTGGCGGACGCAAGCGTTCCGGTCTGGGACGGGAGCTGGGGCCGGAGGGCCTCAACGTGTTTCGCAACGTCAAATACGTGACCATCGACCCCATACAGGCCGCCCAGGAATGGTGGTATCCGTATGACGACGCGGTGTTCGATGTCTAGGCGGACTACCTTTCTCTCCGGGGCAGATGGCAACGGACCCTAGCGAACCCCGGCAGCTGCAGAGCGTGCTCGATAGCTACGGCTTTCATGAGGCGACAGTCGAGGAAATCACGGCGGGCCTGATCAACAGGACCCTGCTCGTCACCACGGCGTGCCGGGAGCGCTACATATTGCAGCGGCTGCACCCTGCACTCCCCGACGGCGTCTCCCGAAACATCGAGCGGGTAAGCCGGCAACTGCTCGCTTCCGGCCTGCAGTCGCCGGAGCTGGTCCGCACGCTCGACGGTGCCACGGAAGCACGAGTCGACGGTGCGCGATGGCGTACCTTGAGCTACGTTGACGGGTTCAGTCAGACAGCATTTCTGCACGCCCCCGACGCGTATCATGCGGGACGCCTCGTTGCCCGGTTCCATCGCGCGCTGGCGAGACAGCCGGACGGCTTCGAAGATCACGACATGAAGCTGCTGGATCTGGATTACCACCTGGCGCGGCTGCATGCCTGCAAAACGGCACTTGTCGCCCACCGACGACGCCGTACTCTGTTACCGCTCGTCGACACGCTCGGAGACGCGGCGAGTCGACTGCCGCCACTGCCGGCGCTCCCGTCGCGAACCTGTCACGGCGACTTGAAGGTATCCAATATCCTGTTCCGTCGCCAAGACCGGGTCGCCACGTGTCTTATCGACCTCGACACGGTCGGGCAGGGTCCGCTCCCGCTGGAGTTGGGTGACGCCATGCGATCCTGGTGCAACCGAGCCGCAGAGGACAACGCGCTAGCGCACTTCAGTGACGAGCTTTTTCGTAACGCCGTGCTGGGCTATGCCTCCGCGGCCACCGATTTTCTCGACGAGACGGAGAGAGTTTCTCTGGTAACCGGGATCGCGCGGGCCTGCCTGACCCTGGCGGTGCGATTCTGTGTGGACGCGATCTGTGAGGATTATTTCGCATGGGACGCCACGCGCTTCACCAGTCACAGCGAGCATTCACAGCGGCGCGCCGAGTCCCAGTTCGCGCTCTACACGGCCGTGCATGACCAGCGCCAGCGACTGACGGATATCGCAGGCGCCGCCTTCAGCGCCGGCGAGAATGCGCAGGCGGTGACCGGGCTGCCTTTCCTTGGCTAGACTCCAATCATGAAAAGTGCCTCGGGCGACGGAACCATGCGGCGATTCTTCGGCACGCTCCTGATTATCGCCGGCGCCGGGCTTGGCGCCTGGTCACTCCTCGTCGGCGGAAGCTTCGTGGGAATCCTGCTGATGGGTTTCATCGGCACAGGCGGCCGCGAGGCTGGCGACCAGCTCGCCTTTATGACATTGCTGATGGTGGCGGGGGTCAGCGCGGGCTACACGCTACTCCGGCTGGGGCGCTGGCTGGCGCCACCGCGGAGGGAGTGATCAGTAAACGCCCGCCCACTTCGCCAGCAGCTGGCTGAGGACGCTGAGCGTGGTCACGACCACAAGCAGCAGGACAACGAGCCGCAGCGGCTTGAAGGGCTTGCGTTCG
>JAZBOX010000205.1:0-2774 GCA_036351355.1 Halieaceae bacterium | reverse complement strand
CTTGAATTCGGAATGTATCGCTTTCATCGCTGTTGTCTTCGCTGTTGTCTTCGCTGTTGTCTTCGCTGCTGTCGCCGCTGGCGTCTTCACGTCCGCCGGCCGGCGCTGAACCCTTCTGGATTTCAACCGGACTACGGATGATCAGCGGTCGCCGCTCGACTGTGAACATGTCGGTGTGTGCAATAGGAATAGATGATACCAGCGTCGCGGAGTTCCCTCAGCCGCGTGGATGGTGTTTTTCATGGAGGTCACGCAGCCGCGCCCGCGCCACGTGCGTGTAGATCTGCGTGGTAGACAGATCGCTGTGGCCGAGCAGCAGCTGCACGACCCGCAGATCCGCGCCGTGGTTGACAAGGTGCGTGGCAAAAGCGTGACGCAGGACGTGGGGCGACAGGGGGGCACGGATGCCGGCGCTCGCCGCGTGGCGCTTTATCCGATGCCAGAAGGTCTGTCGCGTCATTGGCCGACCGCCGCGGCCGGGAAACATCGCGTCGCTGGCACAACCGGCAAGCATCTGCGGCCTTGCCGAGCGCAGGTAGCGCTGCAACCAGAGCAGCGCCTCGTCGCCGATGGGAACGAGGCGCTCCTTGCCGCCCTTGCCGGTCACGCGCACCACGCCCTGGTTGAGACTGACCTGGCCGACTTCGAGGCCGGTCAGTTCCGAAACGCGCAGGCCACAGGCATAGAGCAGCTCGAGCATGCAGCGATCGCGCAGGCCGATGGCGCTTTCCGTGTCGGGCGCTGCCAGCAGCGCCTCGACATCCTCCTCGGAGAGCGTCTTTGGCAGCGGTCGGCCCGTACGGACACCGTCGAGGTCGAGGCTGGGATCGTCATCGCGACGACCCTCACGGAGCAGGTGCCGGTAAAAGCCGCGAAGGCAGGACAGCACCCGCGCCGCCGAGCGCGGCGAACGTCGCAGCGCGAGCAGGTGGCCGAGATAGGCCTGGATATCGGCGCGCGAGGCCTGCTCGAGCCTGGTCCCGCTCGCGTGAAGCCAGGCCTCAAAAGCACAAAGATCGCGCCGATAGGCAGCCAGCGTATTGTCGCTCAGGCCGCGCTCGAGCCAGAGCGCGTCAAGGTAGGACCTAACCACGGCGCCGGGCTCGGCGCTACTGCGCCGCTTGTCAGGCAAGTGTCAGACGGAGGGAGAAGGCGTTCAGCCGGCCAGAAGGAACGACGGCCGCCAGGATACTGACGGCCGTTGCCATGCGCGCGGCGCTCAGGCGGATGCAGAGCCCCGAGGCCTGCAAAGGCACTCTCAGCCGAGCTTTTCCTTGATCCGCGCCGACTTGCCCGAGCGCTCGCGCAGGTAGTACAGCTTGGCCTGGCGAACGTCGCCACGGCGCTTGACGGTTACGGAATCGAGCAGCTTCGAGTAGGTCTGGAAGGTACGCTCAACGCCGACACCGTGAGAAATCTTGCGCACCGTGAAGGCAGAGTTAAGCCCGCGGTTACGCTTGCCGATCACCACGCCCTCGAAGGCCTGCAGGCGCTCGCGGTTGCCTTCCTTCACCTTGACCTGAACGACAACGGTGTCACCGGGGCCGAACTCGGGAAGTTCCTTGTCCATCTGCTCAGCGTCGAGCTGAGAAATAATCGTGTTGCTGCTGCTCATCTTCCTGCTCCCAATTCCAGGCGACCGACCTGCGGCGCCCTGCTTTCGAATTCTTTATCAAACGGCAGGCGTTTTTGCCTCGCCCTCGCCGATTGCTCCCCTGCCAGCTTGCCTGTCGCTTTCCTTATGAGCCCCGCTGCCGCTCGGCGGCATAGTCTCGCAGGAGCTGCTCGTCGCTGGCGCTGAGCCCTCCGGCCTCGCGCAGCCGCTCCAGCAGATCGGGCCTGCGCTCCTGCGTACGCCCGAGGGACTGCTTCCGCCGCCATCGCTCGATGGCCGCGTGGTCGCCACTGAGCAACACCTCCGGAACCGGCTCACCGGCGAACACTTCCGGGCGCGTGTAGTGCGGGCAATCAAGCAGCCCGCTGGCAAAGCTATCCTGCGCCGCCGAATCCGCATGACCCAGAACGCCGGGCAGCCAGCGCGCCATCGCATCGATCACGCAAAGCGCAGCGAGTTCACCGCCGCTCAGCACGAAGTCGCCAAGCGACAGTTCTGCATCGACCTGCGATGCGATCACACGCTCGTCGATGCCCTCGTAGCGACCGGCGAGCAGCACAAGCCCCGACTCGCGGGCCAGCTCCCGGGCCCAGGCATCATCGAAACGACGCCCCTGGGGCGACATACACAGCACGGGCCCCGCCCCGCTGATCTTTCGCGCGGCTTCCACCGCCTCGGTGAGCGGCTCCGGGCGCATCACCATCCCCGGACCACCGCCGTAGGGCCGGTCGTCAACGCTGCGATGGCGGTCCCGGGCGTAGTCGCGCGGATTCACCGTCGCAAGTTCCAGCCGCGAATCGCGAACCGCGCGTCCGGTCACACCGTTGTCGCGCACCGCGCCGATCATCTCCGGGAAGACACTTACCAGGACGACACGCATCAGTCATCGGGGTGCCAGCGCACGTCAATACGACCACGGCACCGATCCACCTTGCTCACCACCCGACCCGGCAGGTAGGGAAGCAGACGTTCACGATCGTCGATGCTGCCCGGGCAGGGCCGCAGCACCAGCACGTCGTTGGCGCCGGTCTCTAGCAGGTGATCAACGACGCCCAGGAGCTGACTGCCCTCGTGGGTACTTCCGCCGGCAGTTTCTCCGGCGCCTTCATCGGCAATCTCGCCGACCTCTTCCCCGGCACCCTCTTCGGCACCCTCTTCG
>JAZBOX010000204.1:0-10212 GCA_036351355.1 Halieaceae bacterium | reverse complement strand
CATCACCGACTATCGCTCGCGCTATCTGCTGGCCTGCGAAGGTCTCGAATCCGTCAAGGAACAGGGCGCCTTTCCGGTGTTTGAGCGCACATTCAAGGAGTTTGGGCTACCCGGCGCCATCCGAACCGACAACGGCGTGCCCTTTTCCTCTCCTCATGCCCTGTTTGGCCTGAGCAAGCTGTCCGTCTGGTGGCTACGCCTGGGGATCAGCATCGAGCGGATCAAGCCTGGCTGCCCGCAACAGAATGGCCGCCATGAGCGGATGCACCTGACGCTCAAGAACGAGGCCACGAAGCCGCCCCGATTCAGCTTCCTGCAGCAGCAGGAGCGTTTTGATGACTTCGTCGAGGGTTACAACAACGACCGGCCACATCAGGGCCTCGGCGGCCTGTACCCCGCCGAGGTGTACACACCCTCAGCTCGAGCCTTCTTCTATCCTGATCGTCCGGAGTACCCCTGTCATGAGCGCATCATTAAGGTGACCCAGTGCGGACGCATCTGCATGGGCCATCGCAAGATCAGTCTGAGCACCGTGTTCGCGGGCCAGTACGTAGGGGTTCGAGAGGTCGCTGACGAGGTCTGGCTCGTCAGCTTCATGGAGTATGATCTGGGGTTCTTCGACAGAACAGTTAACCGAGTAGAGCCTGTGGGGGAAAATCCCTTCGCTCAAAAAGTGTTACCCATGTCCTCGGAATAAACTGTCACCCATGTGCCAAGAAAGCACCCTCTGAAAATTGGCGCGCCCAGGAGGATTCGAACCCCCGACCGCCGGCTTAGAAGGCCGATGCTCTATCCAGCTGAGCTATAGGCGCGTGGTGTGCAGTTTACCGCAGGGTGGCTCGGCGCGGCAGCTTCGAGGCGAGCCAGCCCGTTTGCTCACCCGCGTCTACGCGTCGGCAGGCGCTTGCGTCCGTGCCGCACCACAGCGGTGAGAAGTCCGTGTGGCCGAGGGCCTCGGCAGCGCTTCGCAGCGGAGCCAAGGCCGTTGCGGCACCCGGGAACTCGGGAGTCAGATCGCTGATCGGGCCGAGCTCGGAAATCAGACGATTAACGATGCCGCGCGCGGCCCGCCCGGAAAACACATTGGTCAGTTCCGTTGGCGGTTGGCCCTCGCCCTCCAGAAGCTGGCGGTGGAGCGGCGTCGTTTTTGCCTCGGAGCAGCAGAGATAGGCGGTGCCCGCCTGCACCGCCCAGGCGCCGGAATCGATAGCGTCTCTGACGGCATCGGGACTGGCGATCGCACCTGCAGCGATGACAGGGATCGACACGGCTTCAAGAATCGACGCAAGAAGTTCCACCGTGCCGGTCTGCGACGACAGGTCCCGGGTGAGAAACATGCCGCGGTGACCGCCGGCCTCAACGCCCTGGGCAATCACCGCGTCAGCTCCGTGCGACTCGAGCCACCGTGCTTCCTCGACGGTGGTTGCCGTCGACCAGACGCTGCCTCCCCAGGCCTTGATCGCATCGATCCACTCGTGCCTCGGAAGCCCAAAGTGAAAGCTGACGACGGGCGGACGATAGGGCTGGATCAGATCGAGCGTGGCTGCGCAGAACGGTGCGCGCCCCGCTCCACCCGCGACGACATCGGGTGCGATGCCGTACTCGCGGTAGTACGGATCGAGCGCCTGCCGCCAACGCGCCTCGCGCTGCGCATCGGCATCGGCAGCGCTGTGGCAAAAAAAGTTCAGGTTGTAGTTGCGGCATCCGGCCGACTGGATCGCATCCAACTCGCTTTGCAGCGCGTCACTCGAGAGCATCGCGCAGGCGAGTGAGCCCAGTGCGCCGGCTTCGGAAACCGCAAGCGTTAGCGCGCTGTCCTGCACGCCCGCCATCGGAGCCTGAACGATTGGCAGCTCGGCCGGAAACGGAGGATTGGACGAGGACGGCGTGGCCATACTGGGAAACCGCAGAGGTGCCGGTGAAGGCACCCAGAGGGTCTGAGCGAAAGTTGGGGTGGCCGAGGGGTCTCGAACCCCCTACCTCCGGAGCCACAATCCGGTGCTCTACCTGGTGAGCTACGGCCACCGCTGAACGGGTTACGAGAGTCGCGGTGGCCCGCATGCGCGGCGCTGTCTCGCTGGAGTCGGCCTCGTACGGGCAGTCGACTCCTGAATCTGTTCTGCGACCTGTTCTGCGACTTTGTCGTCGACTTCGCTGATGCTTCGTCGCTGGTCTGTTCGCTGGTCGGTGCGTTGGTCTTCTCTGCCGATACGGGCAGATGACCATTGCGGCCAGCGTTCAACAAAAACCACCGCCGGCGGGTGGTCGGGGTAGAGAGATTCGAACTCCCGACATCCTGCTCCCAAAGCAGGCGCGCTACCAGACTGCGCTATACCCCGATGACTGTTCCGCAAGGTCTGGCGGTTTAAACCAGATCCAGAGTCCAAGCTAGCGCCAAGCCGGAAGCTTGGCAAGGCTGGATCAGCGAGCGCGGATACTACCCACGCCCCCCTGCTCCGTCAATGAATAAACGCCGGCTAACTAACCAACCACGCGGCATCACCATGCACCGATCAGGAACGACGCCAGCGCGTGCCCTCGGCACCGTCCTCGAGGCTGATACCCGCCTCTGTTAGCTGCTCGCGGATCGCGTCCGCGCGGGCGAAGTCGCGATCAGCCTTGGCCTGAGCGCGCTCGGCGACCAGCGCATCGATCGCCACGGGATCAAGCGCGTCGGCGCCAGCGCCGCCCTGCAACCATTCCGATGGATCCTGCCCAAGGATGCCGAGCAGATTCCCTGCCGCGAGAAGACGAGCCTTGAGCGCAGGCTTGTCGGCGTCGGCGGCCTTGTTCAGAGCACGACTGAGCGCATGCAGTTCGCTGATCGCGAGAGGCGTGTTCAGGTCATCGCAAAGAGCCTCGTAGAAAGCTTCGCCGTTGAGCTCCACGTCCTGATCGAGCTCGATGTGCTGTACCTCGCGCAAGGCCGTGTAAAAACCGGCAAGCGATTGCTCTGCCTGCTCAAGCAACTCTCGCGAGAAATTCAGCGCGGATCGATAGTGCGCTGACAGCAGCGCAAAGCGCAGCACTTCGCCGCGAAAGCTTTCGAGCAGATCCCGGATCGTGCGCACGTTGCCCAGGGACTTGGACATCTTCTCGCCGTCCATGTCCACGAAGGCGTTGTGCACCCAGAAACGCACGAAGTCGTCGCCGTAGGCACAGCAGCTCTGTGCCAGCTCGTTCTCGTGGTGCGGAAAGATCAGGTCGCGACCGCCGCCGTGGATATCGATCGTGGGACCGAGGTGCTCGCGGATCATCGCCGAGCATTCGAGGTGCCAGCCGGGGCGCACGCGCCCCCAGGGCGTGGACCAGCCCGGCTCATCGTCCGATGACGGCTTCCAGAGCACGAAATCGCCGGGGTGGCGCTTGTACGACGCCACCTCGACGCGCGCACCGGCGAGCATGTCATCGAGGCTGCGCCCGGAAAGCCGCCCGTAGTCCTGCATCGAAGTCACATCGAAGAGCACGTGGCCTTCCGAGGCGTACGCATGACCGCGCTCGAGGAGCGCCTCCGTGAGCGCCACCATCGGCCCGATGTTCTCCGTGGCGTGAGGCTCCAGCGTCGGCGCCAGGGCGTTGAGCGCCGCCGTGTCCTCGCGGAACTTGGTCGCGAACTCTTCCGATATCGCGTCGATTCCGACCCCGCGCTCGATCGCCGCCGCCATGATCTTGTCGTCGATATCGGTGATGTTGCGCGCGTAGACAACGTCGTCGAACTGCGTTTGCAACAGGCGAAAGAGCGTGTCGAATACAACCACCGGGCGTGCGTTACCAATATGCGCGAGGTTGTATACGGTCGGCCCACACACGTACATGGTGACCCGGCCGGGGGTGAGCGGCTCAAAAGGCTGTTTTTCTCGAGCTCTGGTGTTGTAAAGCGTCAGCGGCATCGTATCTCGTCAAGTCTGCGTGGTACTCGGGCGCCTTGATCGGCCCGAAAAACGGGATGGTCGGGCCAGGCCCGCGGAGCGTTCCTTCAGCTCCTGCTGTCCCAGACATCGCGCAAGCCGATGGTCTGGTTGAAAACGAGCTGATCGGCGCCGTGATCGCAGCGATCCGCAACGAAGTAGCCTTCGCGCTCGAACTGAAAGCGGTCTTCGGGCCGTGCGCCGGCAAGGCTGGCCTCAACAACAGCATCATCGATGACCTGCAGCGAATCGGGATTCAGAAAGCTCATGAAATCCGCGCCGCCGCGATCGGGGGCCGGGTCCGTGAACATTCGGTCGTAGAGGCGGACCGTGGCGCGTCGCGCCGTGGCAGCATCCACCCAATGGATCACACCCTTTGGCTTGATGCCGTCCTCGGGATCCTGGCCCAGAGTTCCTTCGATGACGTCGGCGATCACCGCCGCTATCTCGCCGGATTCGTCACGCTCCACGTCCACGGCCTCGATCACGTAGGCATTTCTGAGCCGCACGCGCTTGCCGAGCACGAGCCGCTTGAACTTCTTGTTGGCCTCTTCGCGAAAATCGTCGCGGTCTATATACAGCTCCTGCGATAGCGACAGCTCGCGCTGACCGAGGTCTTCGCGGTTCGGATGCGAAGAAGCCAGAACGGGATCGTGATCATCGGAAAGATTGCGCAGGCGCAGCTTCAGCGGGCGCAGCACGCACATGGCGCGCGGTGCGTTCTGGTTGAGATCGTCGCGGATCGCGTGCTCGAGCATGGCGACGTCTGCCACCCCATTGGCGCGCGAGGTGCCCACCATCTCGCAGAACTGACGGATCGCCGCCGGCGTGTAGCCGCGGCGGCGCAGGCCGGCTACGGTCGGCATGCGCGGATCGTCCCAGCCCGAGACGATGCCGTCGTCAACGAGCTGCTTGAGCTTGCGCTTGCTGGTGACCGTGTAGCTGGTATTCAGGCGCCCGAACTCGTACTGACGCGGACGGCTCTCAACGGGGAGGTTTTCGATGAACCAGTCGTAAAGCGGCCGATGGTCCTCGAACTCGAGAGTGCAGATCGAGTGCGTGATGCCCTCGATCGCATCCTCCTGTCCGTGGGCGAAGTCGTAGGTCGGGTAGATACACCAGCGATCGCCCGTCTGATGATGTGACGCGTGGCGGATCCGGTAGAGAATCGGATCGCGCATGTTCATGTTCGGATGCGCCATGTCGATTTTTGCGCGCAGGGCCTTCTGCCCCTCGGCGAATTCACCGGCACGCATACGCTCGAAAAGGTCCTTGTTTTCGGCGATGGGGCGATCGCGGCAGGGGCTGTTGCGGCCGGGTTCGGTCAGCGTGCCGCGGTAGGCGCGCGCTTCTTCGGGCGTCAGGTCGTCGACATAGGCCTTGCCCTGCTCAACGAGATACATCGCCCAGTCGTAGAGCTGGTCAAAGTAGGACGAGGCGTAGCGAACTGGCCCCTCCCACTGGTAGCCGAGCCAGCGCACGTCCTCCTGGATCGAGTCGATGAACTCCTGGCTCTCTTTTTCCGGGTTGGTGTCGTCGAAGCGCAGATGACAGACACCACCAAACTCTTCGGCCAGCCCGAAATTCACGCTGATCGACTTCGCGTGACCGATGTGAAGGTAGCCGTTGGGCTCGGGGGGAAAGCGAGTAACGACCCGCGAGACACGGCCGGCTTCGATGTCTTCGCGGATGACGCTGCGCAAAAAGTTGTTACCCGCGCTCACGGGCGGTTTATCCGAGTTCATGGGAATCTCGCAGTGATTCTGTACGTGACGGTGCATCACAAAGGGCTGCCGCGCCGCCTAAAGCGATCAGTCGGGCGCGGTAGCAAACAGGAGCAACAAAAGCGGCGTAGTATACCGTCGCGCCGAAAGCCGGTCAGTACATCGGTCCCGTCGCGCGAGGCGACAGGAGCACGGCGCAGGACGGGGGTCAAGGTACAAAGCCGCTTTCAAAGGGCGTACCATCGCGCCCCGCGATTTTGAACACTGCTTCGGAAACCGCGCCCGACTCCGATCTCCTGCTTACGACCCCGAAGGACACGCTATGGTCACGCTCCACACCACCTACGGCCCGATCAAGATTGAACTGGATGCGGAAAAGGCTCCAGGGACCGTGGCCAACTTTCTAAGCTACGTGCGCGAGGGCTTCTACGACGGCACGATCTTCCACCGCGTGATCAACAACTTCATGATCCAGGGCGGCGGCTTTGATGCCGACATGAAGCAGAAGCCGACGCAGGATCCGATCGAGAACGAGGCGGACAACGGCCTGAAGAACGATTTCGGCACCGTAGCCATGGCGCGCACCATGGATCCGCACTCCGCTACGGCGCAGTTCTTCATCAACGTCAAGGACAACGACTTCCTCAACCACAGCGGCAAGACCATGCAGGGCTGGGGTTACTGCGTCTTCGGCCGCGTCGTGGAAGGCGAAGAGGTGCTCGAAAAAATCCGCGCCGTGCCGACCACATCGCGCTCGGGTCACCAGGACGTGCCCGTCGAGACGGTCATCATCGAAAGGGCCACACTCGAAGAGGGCGAAAGCGAAGCGACGGACGACTGAGCTGAGCCCGCGCCAGCGTGAGCGATGCGATCTACTTCATCTCCGATCTGCATCTCGATGCTGCGCGGCCCGCCGTCACGCGGGCCCTGTTCCAGTTCCTGCAGGACATCGCTGAAGGCATCGAGCGTCCCCGCGCACGCGCGCTGTACATCCTCGGCGACCTGTTCGAATTCTGGGTGGGTGACGACGACGATGCTCCGCTCGGCGAAGCCGTTGCCGACGCCCTCGCCCGCTTCAGTGCCAGCGGCGCTGATCTCTACCTGATGCACGGCAACCGTGACTTCCTCCTGGGCGCTGACTTTGCGTCGCGCGTGGATGCAAAGCTGATCCCCGACCCGACCGTGCACGCGCTCGATGGCCAGGCAGTGCTGCTGATGCACGGTGACAGCCTGTGCACGCGCGATATCGAGTATCAGAAGTTCCGAGCCCTCGCCCGTTCCGAGGCCTGGCAGGCCGATATCCTCGCGCGCAGCCTGAACGAGCGTCGCACGATTGCCGAGCAGCTGCGCAAGGCAAGTCGCGACGCCGGCAGCCGCAAGGCGGAGGACATCATGGATGTCACACCTGAGGAGGTTGATCGGGCGATGGAAAACGCCGGATGCCGCGTGCTGATCCACGGACACACGCACCGTCCGGCGCGGCACGACGAGGCGGACGGCACACGATGGGTGCTCGGAGACTGGGATAGCAAGGGCTGGTTTCTGCGTTGGCAGAATGGCGAGATGAAGCTGGAGAGTTTCCCGATATATCAATAGCTTAGAATAACTATCTTTTACGGTTTCCAGAATAAGAAGCGCTGCAGCACGCGGACATTTGCCGCCGACTTCACGGGCCAGCCGCTAAGATCAACGTTCCGGCACCCCCGAATGAAAGCGAAACTCGGCGTCCGCGCTCTCAATCAGCTCCTTCTCGCGAGCCAGTAGCGGCGCCAGTCGCTCGTCAATATCGACGCCTGGCACCAGCGCTCGGGCCAGCCCCAGATAATCTTCGAAGTGACGCGCCTCCGAGCGAAGCAGACTGGCGTAGAAGCGGCTGAGCTCGTCATCCACCACGGGCAGCAGCGCCGCGAAGCGCTCGCAGGAGCGCGCCTCGATGATCGCCCCCACCAGCAGCGTGTCGACGAGGCGCAGCGGTTCGTCGCGGGCCACCAGCTCGCGCAGCCCCGATGCATAGCGCGCCGCTGACAGCTGCGGATAAGCCACGCCGCGCGCCTCAATAATCGCCAGCACCTGCTCGAAGTGACGCAGTTCCTCACGCGCGAGACGCGAGAGCTTGTGGAGCAAGTCGGGATGCTCTACGTAGCGGTACATGAGATTGAGCGCCGTCGACGCGGCCTTTTTTTCGCAGTTGGCGTGATCGACGAGCAACAGGGTCAGATTCTGCGGCTGTGACGCGGCCTCGACCCAGGCCTGCGGCGTGGCCGTCGGCAGAAAATCACGCAGAGGCGTGAGATCCACCCCGTGAAGCGTGTTCGCCGCCGCGGTCATCCCGCGCGCTCGCGCCCGAAGAGATCGGGCAGCAGGTAATAGCGCTCGTAGTGAGCGCTCGACAGGGCGTAGAACTCGGCGTCGATCTGTTCGCGGAGATCGGCGAGGCTTTGGCCGCGGTACTCGCCCACGACCTCGAAACCGAACTCCGCCGGGTCGGCGATCTGCCCGGCACCGGCCTTCAGGAGCGCGAAAATCCAGCAGTAAGGATCATGGTCCGGGTTGTGGCGGATCTGCTGCGTGTTCAACTGCCAGCCCAGAAGCGCCCGGTCGGTGATGCGAAAGCGATTCGCCACACACTGCGCAAGGAACTGCGCGAGCCGCTGATCGACGATGCGCTTTTGCTCTTCGTTGTAGCCGTTCCAGTCGATCACCTCGTGAGCGAAACGCTTGCAGCCACGGCACACGCTGTCACCGATGCCTGTTGAACAGACGCCGATGCAGGGGGTTCTAACGCGGGGCTGGGTGATCACGCTGGCCGGGAGTAATGAATCGCGATGTGATGCGAGTGAGGATACCTGTGCGGGACACGGCTGCCCAGCGAAGACCGACCGACAGCGCGGATAAAGCTGGACGCAAGCGCTGCGGCAGCCAGCGCCGCCCTGCCCGCCCATTCATCGCGCCAATAATACTCATAAGACGCTGATTTCTGGTGCGATTTGCGCCCCTCCTCTATACTGCGCGGCAGCAATACGGGGGAAATACCGTCGCGCAAACGTCCGCAGGAGGCGTGCGCGATGTGCATCGCACGGCGCTTCGAACGCTCGTGCCCGTCTCCCGTACGCACCCGATGACCGCGACCGGCGCGCCCAGTGAACGCGTCCGGCGCACGCGATGACCGGCATTGGTCATGGCTGCTGACCCAAGGAGACACCTATGCTCGAAGCCTACCGCACGCACGTCGCCGAACGCGCCGAACTGGGAATCCCGCCCAAACCTCTCACGGCCGAGCAGGTGGCTGACCTTGTAGAGCTGCTCAAGGCTCCGCCTGCGGGCGAGGAAGACTTCCTCCTGGAACTGCTCTCGGAGCGTGTGCCCCCGGGGGTCGATGAGGCCGCCTATGTGAAGGCGGGCTTCCTTTCGGCAATCGCCAAGGGCGAAACCGAGTGCGCCCTGATCTCGCGCGAGGCCGCCGTCGCGCTCCTGGGCAACATGCACGGGGGTTACAACATCGAAACCCTCGTGGGGCTGCTCACGGACGATGCGCTGGCCGGTCTGGCCGCCGAAGAACTGAAGCACACGCTGCTCGTCTTCGACGCCTTCCACGACGTGGCCGAAATGGCCAGCGGCGGCAACGCTCACGCCCAGGCCGTCATGGATAGCTGGGCCGAGGGCGAGTGGTTCACGCGCCGCCCGGCCACGCCGGAGTCGATCAAGGTCGCCGTCTACAAGGTGACCGGCGAGACGAACACGGACGACCTCTCCCCCGCTCCCGACGCCTGGTCGCGGCCGGACATCCCCCTGCACGCCCTCGCCATGTACAAGATGGCCCGCGAGGGCATCACGCCCGAAGAGCCCGGCGTGCGCGGGCCCATGGCCCAGATCAAGGAGATCAAGGCCAAGGGCTACCCCGTGGCCTTCGTCGGCGACGTGGTCGGCACGGGCTCCTCGCGCAAGTCCGCCACGAACTCCGTGCTGTGGTTCTTCGGTGAAGACATCCCCGGCGTGCCCAACAAGAAGAGCGGCGGCATCTGCATCGGCGGCAAGGTTGCCCCGATCTTCTACAACACCATGGAAGACGCCGGCGCCCTCGTCTTCGAGGCCGACGTGGACGCGCTGAACATGGGCGACATCGTCGAGATCCGCCCCTACGACGGCAAAATCCTCAATGAAAACGGCGATGTACTGAGCGAATTTGAACTGAAGTCTCAGGTTCTTCTGGACGAAGTCCGCGCTGGCGGCCGCATCAACCTGATCATCGGGCGCGGTCTCACGATGCGTGCCCGCGAGGCCCTGGGCCTGCCCGCTACGGACCTCTTCCGCACGCCGGAGCAGCCCCAGGACACGGGCAAGGGCTACACCCTGGCGCAGAAAATGGTCGGCAAGGCCTGCGGCATGGACGGCGTTCGCCCGGGCACCTACTGCGAACCGATGATGACGACCGTGGGCTCCCAGGACACGACCGGCCCCATGACCCGCGACGAGCTCAAGGACCTCGCCTGCCTCGGCTTCTCGGCGGACCTCGTGATGCAGAGCTTCTGCCACACGGCGGCCTACCCCAAGCCCGTGGATATCGACACGCAGCATACGCT
>JAZBOX010000203.1:0-67020 GCA_036351355.1 Halieaceae bacterium | reverse complement strand
TCGTTGCCATCGCGCGTGTTGGCCAGGGCAACGAGCTCGTCCAGACGCTGATCGAGTTCGACGGCAATGCCGGCGCGATCCTCAGGGG
The DNA here is from genome assembly GCA_036351355.1 of Halieaceae bacterium. Taxonomy (GTDB): domain Bacteria; phylum Pseudomonadota; class Gammaproteobacteria; order Pseudomonadales; family Halieaceae; genus Congregibacter. The sequence continues at coordinate 66,932 of JAZBOX010000203.1, read as the reverse complement.
ACAGGGTGGCGTTGTTGCCCTGGATGGCGAGCTCGCGCACGCGCTGTATCGCGACCCCGATGGAATCGAGGGCGTTTTCTTCCGCGGCGAGCTGGCCGCGTGCGAGCGACGCGTTGCGGCCGTACTGGTCAACGAGTGCCAGATCCTCCTCGATATCGAGGACCTTGATCGCCGTCGACGGATCGTCGGCGGGCGTAAGAATGCGCTTACCCGAGGCGACTTCGAGCTGCGTGCGCTGCAGCTCGGCCTGCTTGTCGAGCACCGTGGCGATGCCCAGCTGGAAGGTCTGCAGCGTCGATAGGCGCGCTACCATAGTGCTCCTCCCGCCGTGAGCCCTCTCGACTCCCGGCCTTCACGGCCGCGCTGCCTGCCTTGCCTGCGCTGCTCTTGCGCGCTGTTCATGGCCTAGCCTCCCGTCGCTGCAAGCAGCGTCTGGAATACCTCGTCGGCGATCTGCACGGCGCGCGCCGCGGCCTGGTAGGCCTGCTGATAGCGCAGCAGATTCGCCGCCTCCTCGTCGAGGTTGGCGCCCTGCAGCGCGTCGCGGCTGTTCAGCGCCTGCTGCAGCAGCGTCTCCTCCGTATCGGCATTGGCACCGGCCTGGCGCGCGCTCACGGCCACATCCGCGACAACGCCGGCATAGGCGTCCTGAAAGGTGGAATTGCCGTTATTAAGGACCGGGCGCAGCTGGAGTTCGGCCAGCGCCAGCGCGTTGCGGTTGTCGCCGCTGCCGTTGGTGTTGAGTTCGATGGTGAACCGATCACCTTCGCTCGGTATGCCGGCCAGTTCGAAGCTGAAGCCGCCCAGCGTCACGGTCTTGCCGCCCGATTCCGCCGTCGGGTCGAAGTCGATGGGCGCGAGCCCAGCGCCGCCGACGGTGCCGCTCACCACCACGAAGCCCGGATCACCGGAGCCCGTGTCGGCGCGGAACTCAAGCGTTACACCGCCCGCGATCGGCGGAGTCGCCGACAGCGGATCGGGCAGCGCGCCGACGTCATTTACGGTCAGCTCGCCGAGCGTGCCACTGCCGATATTGGCCAGCGATGCGCTGCTGCGCAGCGGGCTGGCGGCGGCGAAGGAGCGCGGGTCGGTGATCTGCACCTCGAAGAGGCTCGCGGCCTGGAACACGGGGTTGATGCGGAAGCTGTCGCCATCGGCCGGCGTCGTGGCCGGAGCCACCAGCGACAGGTCGAGCTCGAGACCGGCCACCGTCCGCGGAAAGTCCGCGGCCGCGAAGGTGTCCTCCGTCGCCCCGGTGCTGAGGTTGCGCAACGTATAGGTACCCGCGCCCGCCGCATAGCTGAGCTCGTACTGATCGCCGGTGATCGCCGACGGGTCAACGATCCGCGCCGACAGGTCGGCGTTGGCACTGGTATCGACAACAGAGGGTTCGAGCGGCCGGAAGAAATCCCCACCCAGGCGCCCGTCGAGATCCAGGCCCAGGCGCGACTGCTGGTTGAAGCTGGTCGCAATGCCGGCGGCCAGCACGTTGAGCTGATTGCGCGTGCCGTCGATCAGGTTGGAGCGCGAGCCGATCAGGGCCCCCAGTTCGCCGCCGGTGATGAAGCGGCTGATATCGCTCTGCACGGCCAGACCCTCGGTGCCGATGGCGAGGCGCGACACGTTGGTCGGGTCCGAGAAGGTCTCGAGGCCGGTCACGTTGGTGCCCACCACCAGCGCCTGGCCGTTGCCCAGGAACACGTTCACGGCACCGTCGTCCTGCTCGAAGGTGCTGATCCCCACCTTCTCGGCGAGGCGGTTGAGCAGCTGGTCGCGCGCATCGAGCAGGTCGTTCGGCGGCTGCCCGCCCGAGGCGTTGGTATCGGAGACGATCTGCTCGTTGAGCGCGGCGATGCCCACCGCGAAGTTGTTCACGTCCTCGACGGCGCCGCGAATCCCCGTATTGATCTCGAGGTCGAGCTGGCCGAAGCGGCCGTCGACAAAGGAGAACCGGTCGCCAAGGACCTCGGCCTCGCGGATCAGGATCTGGCGCTCGGGTAGCGAGCCGGGGTTGTTGGCCACGTCCTGCACCGCGGCAAAAAAGCGGTCGAGGGCCGACGACAGCCCCGTATTCGGATCGGCGAGAACGCTGTCGATGCGACCGGTAAGGTCGGCGGCCGTGCGCGCGCTCGCGGCCGCCGACGTCCGCGTGCGCACGTCCACCGCGAGAAATTCGTCGTAGCTGCGCGTGATCGAGCCGATGGTGACACCGGAGCCGATAAAGCCGGCACCGCTGATCTGCGCCGGCAGCGCCTCGAACTCCACGCGCTGGCGACTGAAGCCCTCGGTGTTGACGTTCGCAATGTTGTGGCCCGTGGTCGCAATCGCACGCTGCAGCGAGGTCAGGGCCGAGGTACTGATGTTGAATACGTTGGACACGTTACCTCCCACGGCTCCGTGCGCGCACGGAGCCCGACCCTCAGTCGGTTAGCGACCGGTGCGCCAGGGTCTTTAAGTCCCCGTCCACCGCCACATCGCCACGTTCGATAATCGCCAGCACCTTGTCGGCGTAGGCCGGGTCCGTGGCGTAGCCGGCCTTCTGCAATTCCTGCACGTAGGCCGCGCCATCGGCCGCGCGTGCGCGCGCTTCGGCGTAACGCGGCGAGCCCTCGATAAGCGCGACGTAGTCGTCGAAGGAGTCGGCGACGCTGTCGTAGGCGCGGAAGCTGGCGCTTTCGCGCTGGGCGATGCCGTCGCGGTATTCAAGCGTGGACACGCTCACGCGCGCGCCCTCCCAGTCCGGCCCGGCCTTGATGTTGAACAGGTTGTTGCTGCTGCCGCTCGCATCGGCGCTCACGTGCCGCCCCCAGCCCGTCTCCAGCGCCGCCTGCGCCAGCAGCACATCGGCGCTCACGCCAAGGCGCCGCGCCGCGCGCTGCGCCAGCGGCGTCAGCTGCTGCACGAAATCACGCGGCGAGGACACTTCAAAACCGATGCGCTTCGGCTTACGAGACGGAACCTCGGCGCGGGCCGCCTCGAGTGCACCGATCAGACCACGCTCCGAAGGCGCCGCCGCAGCGGGCACGGTGTTGGACAGCATCCATGCCGATGGCAGAGCGCGGGCGCGGTAGCGGGCGAGATCATCGAAGCCGACGCTGCCTGCTTCCCCACCCTCTGCCGGAGTCTCGGCGCCCTCCTCATCCTCAGCAGCGCCGATCATCCCGCCCTTCAGCTGTTCGACCAGCATATCGGCGATACCAAGCCCGCCCTGCGAGGCGATCTCCTTGGCCAGCTGCTGGTCGTGCATGCTGTAGTAGCTGTCGAGCTGGTGGCTGTCGAAGAGGCCGCCGTCGATGGTGGACGTGGCCTCGCGCATGGATTTGAGCATCATGCTCACGAACAGCGATTCAAACTGCGAGGCAACCTCTTTCAGACTGCCCGCCGCATCGCGGCGCGCGTCCGTGCGCAGCTCGGCGAGGCTGCCGAAGTCGCTGTAGAGGGCCTGCGCCTGCATGACTCAGATCACCACGAGCTGCGCGCGCAGGGCACCGGCCTGCTGCAGGGCCTCGAGAATCGCGATCAGGTCGCCCGGTGCGGCGCCGACCTTGTTCACGGCGGTCACCAGCTCCTGCAGCGTGATGCCGGGATCGAGCAGGAACATGCGCGCGTCCTCCTCGCCGACTTCCACCTGCGAGTCGGGCGTGATCGCCGTCTCGCCGGAGCTGGCGAAGGCGCCGGGCTGGCTCACGTTGATGTTCTCGGAAATCGTCACCGTGAGGTTGCCGTGGGCAACGGCCGCGCGCTCGACGCGCACCTGGTCGCCGATCACGATCGTGCCGTTGCGCGAGTTCACCACCACCTTTGCCGCGGCGGCAGCGGGGTCGACTTCTATGTTTTCCAGGATGGATACAAAGGCCACCTTGGCGGCCGGATCCGCCGGCGCGCGCACCTCGATGGAGACCGCATCCAGGGGCCGGGCGACGCCCTCGCCGAGCGTTGCATTGATGTTCGTTGCCACGCGCTGCGCCGTGGTGAAATCGGCCGCGTTCAGGTTCATCACCATCACCGGCTCCGTGCCGAAGGGGCTGGGCACGCCGCGCTCGATGATCGCGCCGTTGGGAATGCGCCCGGCGCTGGGAACGTTCACGGTCACCGAGGATCCGTCCGAGCCTTCGGCGCCGAAACCGCTCACGATCAGCGACCCCTGGGCGAGCGCGTAGGTCTGGCCATCGGGGCCCTTGAGCGGCGTCATCAGCAGCGCGCCGCCGCGCAGGCTCTTGGCGTTACCGAGCGAGGACACGGTCACATCGATGGTCTGCCCCGGCTTCGAGAAGGGCGGCAGCTCGGCGGTAACCATCACCGCGGCGATGTTGGTGAGCTGCGGGTTCACGTTCGCCGGCACGTTGACGCCGAGCTGGGCGAGCATGCTCTTCAGACTCTGCACCGTGAACGGCGCCTGGATCACCTGGTCACCGCTGCCGTCGAGGCCCACGACAAGACCGTAGCCCACGAGCTGGTTATTGCGCACACCGGCAAAGCCGGCGATGTCCTTGATGCGCTCGGCCTGTGCGGGCGCGGCGAGCGGGAGCGCCAACGAAAGCACCAGCAGGGGCAGAAAAAAGAAGCTGTTGAGGATGCGATACATGGTCGTCCCTCCCTAGAAGGGCATCAGCGGGCTCATGAAGAAACGGGTGAGCCAGCCGGGCGTATTGCTCTGGTTGAGGGGACCGGTACCGCCGTAGGAAATGCGTGCCTCGGCCACCAGCGTCGATGGAATCGTGTTCGTGGGGCTCACATCCTCGGGGCGGATCACGCCCTTGAGGCGGATGTACTCATCGCCCTGGTTGAGCTTTATCCACTTCTCGCCCTGGATCATGAGGTTGCCGTTGGGCAGCACGCGCGAGACCTGCACCGCGATTGAACCGCTGAGGCTGTTGCTCTGGTTGCTCGAGGCCTCGCCCTGAAAGGACTTGCTCGAGTCGAAGACGGAGCCGAGGTTGTAGCGGCCATTGATGGTCACCGGCGCGCCGAACACCGTCGGATCGGTAACGTTCACCTCGCTGCCCTTGTCGAGCTCCGTGTCGGCGCTTTTCGCCGCCGAGGTCGACTCGACCAGCACCACGCTCACGATGTCGCCGATTTCCATGGCGCGCACGTCGGAGAACAGCGACATGCTGCGGTCGTTGGTGAACAGGCTGCCGGTGATCGGCGCCGTCGACAGCGTCGGGTCCGGGTACTCGATCGGCTCGATGGCCACGTACTCGGGATGTTCCTTCCTGGCAATGTCGGCGCAGCCCGCGAGCAGCACTCCGGCGAGGGAGGCGGCGACGATTCCGTAGATTCCGTTGCGGGTGCTCATGACGTGCTCCTTACAGGTTGTTGGACACGTACTGCAGCATCTGGTCGGCGGTGGAGATTGCGCGCGAATTCATCTCGTAGGCTCGCTGCGTTTCGATCATGCTCACCAGCTCTTCCACCACGTTCACGTTCGAGCTCTCCACGTATCCCTGCACCAGCGTGCCAAGGCCGTTGAGGCCCGGTGCACCGGGCTGCGGCGCACCGCTGGCGCCGGACTGCACGAACAGGTTTCCACCGCGCGCCTGCAGGCCCGCGGGGTTGATGAAATCCGAGAGCTGGATGGCGCCGACCTGCGTCGACTGCGGGCTGCCGGGCTGCTGCACGGACACGGTGCCGTCGTCGGCGATCGACAGCGACAGCGCGCCCTGGGGCACGGTGATCGGCGGCTGCAGCTGGAAGCCCTGGTTGGTCACCACGATGCCCTGGTCGTTGATCTGGAAGGAGCCGTCGCGGGTGAAGCCCTGCGTGCCGTCGGGCAGCAGGATCTCGAAGAAGCCGCGGCCCTGGATCGCCACATCGAGGCTGTTGTCGGTCTTGGTGAGGTTGCCCTGCGTGAACAGGCGCTCCGTGGCGACCACGCGCGTGCCCGTACCCACCTGCAGGCCCGAGGGCAGCAGCGTCTGCTGCGAGGTCTGCGAGCCCACCTGGCGCACGTTCTGGTAGATCAGGTCCTCGAAGATCGCGCGCCCGCGCTTGAAGCCCGTAGTGCCGACGTTGGCAAGGTTGTTCGAGATCGTCGACATCTTGGTCTGCTGCGCGTCGAGACCGGTCTTTGAAATCCACAGCGATTGATTCATTGCTCTACTCCTTTGCGTCCGGGGTCAGCGATCGCATCGCGACCTAGGACTGCATGCGCATCAGACTCGCGCTCGATGTACTCATGGTTTCTCCGGCCTTGAGCGTCTTCACGAAGCCCTCGAACTGCCGCGCCAGCTCGATCATCTCGACCATCGCGCCGATGGAATCGACGTTGCTCGACTCGAGCGCGCCGCTGATCAGCTGCACGGAAGCGTCAGCTTCCAGGGGCAGGCCGTTTTGCGTGACGGCCTCAAGACCGCCGGTCTCGTTCTTCCTCAGGTCCGCCGTTGGCGGGTTGACCATCTTGATGCGGTCGAGGGCGGCGATCGCCGTCGGCGGCTCGCCCAGCGGCACGATGGAGATCGTGCCGTCGGTGGCGATGCTCAGCGAGCTGAAGGGCGGCAGCGCGATGGGGCCGGAATCGCCCATCAGCACCTGGTTCTCACCGTTCACGAGCTGACCGAACTCATCCACACGCATGTCGCCGCGGCGCGTGAGCGTCTCGACGCCGTCGGAGCCCTGCACGGCGAACCAGCCCTCACCGTTGATCGCCAGATCGAGGTCGCGACCGGTCTGCTCGACCATGCCCGTGCGCAGATCCGGTGCCGTGTCCGTAAGCACGCTGTAGGCGCGGGTTTCGGCGCCGGCACCGCGCAGGTACAGGGTCTCGGCTTTGGCCATGTCCTGGCGAAAGCCCACGGTAGACGCGTTTGCCAGGTTGTGTGCGTTGATCGCCTGCGCGGCGCGAATCTGCCGCGCACCGGAAGCCACAACGTGGATGAACTTGTCCATGACCCGACCCTCCTCTCAGCGGCGAAGCAGACTCAACGCAGGTTGATCACGGTCTGCGTGATCGCGTCGTTGGTCTGGATCACCTGCGCGTTGGCCTGGAAGTTCCGCTGCGCCACGATCAGGTCCACCAGCGCCTGCGTGACCTCCACGTTGGAGTCCTCGAGGGCCGCGGACTGCACCGCTCCAGGACCCGAGGTGCCCGGCTCACCGACGTTGGGCGAACCCGACGCAAAGGTTTCCACCCAGTTCGTGTCACCGATGGGCTGGAGGCCGTTCTGGTTGTTGAAGCTGGCAAGAGCCACCTGACCGAGCGCGCGCGACTCACCGTTGGTGTAACGGGCAAAGGCGATACCCGTCTCGTCGATCTCGAGGCCACGCAGCTGACCGGCGGCGAAACCGTCCTGAACGACGCTGGATACGGCAAAGTCGGCGCCGAACTGCGTGGTCTGCTGCAGATCGATGACGATGTCCTGGAGCTCGGCACCGTTGGGGAATCCGGCGGGATCAACGGGCTGCCATTGGTCGATGGTGATCGACGTCGGCGACACCGGGTCGAACTGACCGTCGGAGGTGAACTGCAGCGTTTCTACCGCAGGCGGTGTCGACGTCGGGGTTGTCTGGCTCAGGGGGACGGTCTGCCCATCGATGGTCGCGGTCACGTCGTAGGTATTTGAACCGCTCTTGGCGTAGTAGAGGCTGAGCACGTGCGGGTTACCGAGACTGTCGAAGACCGTCGTCGAGGTGGTCGCCGTGAAGTCGTCGGGGTTGGGCGCTCGCGGCGGTGTGGCGAAGGCGTTGAAGCCCGTCGCCACCTCGGGCGGATCCCCCGCCGCGGGCGCCGCGGGCGCGAGGTTGGCGGCCGTCTGAAGCGATCCGGCGGGCGTGGGCACCGTCTCACGCGAATCGAGGTTGGTCGTGAGCTCGACGAGACCGGTCTGGTTCGGGCTGATCAGCGAGCGGTCAATACGGATATCGCCCGTGTTACCCGTGATCTCACCCAGGCTGTCAACCTGGAAGCCCTGCAGGCGCCCACCGCCATTGGTCACCAGGAATCCTTCACGGTCGACGGAGAAGGCGCCTGCGCGCGTGTACTCGAGCGATCCATCGACACTGATCTGGAAGAAGCCCGCGCCGTTGATGGCCAGATCAAGCGAGTTGTTGGTGAAGGTAATGTTGCCCTGGGCGAATTCCTGGGCGACCGCCGACAGGCTGACGCCCTTACCGACGGCGTTATCACCCGCACCCAGAAGGCTGGTGGCATACACGTCGGCGAATTCCGCACGCGACTGCTTGAAGCCCGTGGTCGAGGCGTTGGCGATGTTGTTACTGATCACCCCGAGATCGGAGTTGGCCGCGTTGATACCGGAAATTGCTGTACTGAAAGTCATGGTTGCTCTCCTCTTCGAGAAGCGTTGCCGGTGTTAAAGAAAAGCTTTTACGTCGCTGATGTTCACGTTCTTGCCGTTACCCAGTTCGAGGCGGGTCGCGCCGGTGCCACTATCGATGGCCACGGCCTGCACGACCTGATGCGCATGCACGGACACGGACTGGCTCTGACCGTCGATGAGTGCATCGGCGGAAACTCGGTAGGTGCCCGGGGGCATCGCGTTGCCCTCGGCGTCGCGGCCGTCCCAGCGCACCTTCAGGTCGCCGTCGATCGGCGGCAGCGGCGTGCTGTACACCAGGCGACCGCTCATGTCCTGCACCTGCAGCGTGCCGCCGGCGGAGGCACCACCGACGTCCACGGTGGCGTCAAGGATCAGCGCGGGCTCGCCGTCGGGGCCGATCGCCTCACGCAGCTGGCCGAGATTGCTTTCCGTGACCACGCTGCGGCCGACGAGCGCCGCGGCCTGAAGGCCCTGGTTGCCGTTCAGGGCGCTGGCGAGACCGGAGAAGGATTCGTTGAGCTCCTGGATACCCGACACGGAGCCGAACTGCGCGAGCTGGGCGATGAACTGCATGTTGTCCATCGGCGCCGTCGGGTCCTGGTTCTCGAGCTGGGCGACCATCAGGGCAAGAAAGTCATCTGAACCGAGTTCATCGATGGAGTTGGTTCCGCGCTCCTGGGTCTCTATGCGGGGCGGAAACAGTTCGTTGATCGTGGCGAGCGATGTCATCGATTCTCTCCCTAGCGACCGAGCGTCAGCGTGCGCAGGATCAATTGTTTGGCCGTATTCATGGCCTCGATGCTGTCCTGGAAGGAGCGCGAGGCCTCCATCATGTTGGTCATCTCGTCGATGGTGTTCACCGCGGGGCGGTAGATGAAGCCTTCCTCGTTGGCCATCGGATGCGACGGGGCAAACTCGCGCCGCGCCGGCAGGTCCGACTCGATCACCCCGCTGACGCGTACGCCGGCGGCTTCGGATCCCGTGGCCTGCAGCGTTTCGCTGTAGACGGCCTCGAACACGGGGTAGCGCGCGCGGTAGGCGCCCTCGGGCGTGGAGCTCACGCCCTGCGCATTGGCAAGGTTGCTCGAGATCGTATTCAGGCGAACGGTCTGCGCCTCGAGCGAGGTGGCTGCGACGTCGATGGCATTGAAAAGACTCATTGCTTACTACCCTCCTGGATCAGCCCGCCTGCCCGCTGATGGCCGTTTTCAGGCTGCGGATGCGGCTGTCGAGAAAATTGAGGCTGGCCTGATAGCGCATGGCGTTGTCCATGAAGGCGGCGTGCTCGCGCTGCGACTCCACCGTGTTGCCGTCGAGCGAGGGCTGCGAGGGCACGCGGTACATGGCCTCGACGCTGTCCGCGCCGCCGCTGCCGCCCATGTGGCGCGCGTTGGTCACGCGCAGGCCGGCCTGCTCGCCCTCGGCGCTGCGCATGGCGGCGGCGAAGTCGATGTCGCGGGCCTTGTAGCCCGGCGTGTTGGCGTTGGCGATGTTGGCGGTCAGCAGCTCCATGCGCTTGCCGCGCAGGGCCAGCGCCTGGGCGGAGATTCCAAGCATGTCTCCCGATCCAGCCATGGCGTCCGTCCTCCTGTTACCGGTGTGCTGCCGTGGTGGGCGGCAGCGATTGCTCGTTGACTGGTGCTTTGCATACCTCGTGCCAATTAATATTTGCATTTATTTCAAAGACTTATGCATCCGAGCGTGCGGCAGCGGCGGCAAATGAACACCGCGACGGCAAGGCTTGCCGCCGCTGGCGGGTGCGTCCGGAAACTGGGCCTGGGGGCATGCCGAGGCCCGCGCTGTCTCAAGCCGGACGCGCGCTGACGCTGTTGCGGGGCCCGCGCCCGCGCTCACCGATCAGGTGATGGCATGAATGCTGCTCCATTACTCGCACAAGCGATGTGCTGCGGAAAAGCGACAAAATCATGACGCTCCCTACAGGAAAGACACTTCGGAACAGGTGGTCGACCGGTACGCCGACCCGGCGTGCAGCTCGCGGGCTGTCGCTGCTGGCGACGGCTGCGTTCCTGGCAGCCACGCCCGCCACGCTCGGCGCCGCGGCCGCGCACCACCCGCACGAGGACATCCTCGCCGTGGTCGAATTCGCTGCGCTCGACGCCGCGATGGCCGAGGGCTTCGATCAGGTGGAAGTGCGCGTGCTGCCCCTCGATCAGCGCCTGCGCCCCGCGCAATGCGAGCGACCGCTGGAGATCGTGCGCTCGCACAGCGGGCGTGTGCTCGGCCCTGTCAGCTACGGCGTGCGCTGCTCGAGCCCAAGCCCGTGGACGCTCTACCTGCGCGCCGAGGTCAGTGCGGCGCTTGAGCTGCCCGTACTCGCCCGGCCGCTGCCGCGCGGCGCACTGATCGGTGAGTCAGACCTGCGCATCGTCGAGCGCCGCATCAGCAGCCGCAACAACGATCTGATCACCGACAAGGCGCTCGCCGTGGGCATGGAGCTACGCCGGCCGCTGAGTGCGGGTTCGGAGCTGCGCTTCGGTCAGGTGGTCCGTCCGGAACTCGTCAGCCGCGGCCAGATCGTGACGCTGGTGGCCGGCGCTAACGGGCTCGAAGTACGCATGCAGGGCAAGGCCATGGGCAGCGGCGCCGAGGGCGACCGTCTGCTGGTGACCAACCTGCGATCGGGCCGGCGCATCGAGGGAATCGTCCGCGGCGATGGCAGCGTATCAATTCCCTGAAAGCGCCGTTTTTTACACCGTATGACCTAAAGTTTTCCTACCTTTGGCCGCTACCTGAAGTAACGGAGGGCTGCGGCCCGGACGCTGGGATCGGAACAACACCGGACTCGCATTTTTAAATGCTGCGAAGTACCGCGTAGAAAGCCGATAGACTGTGGAGATGACGACGGAGTCGATGACAATGAACACCGTAGACAACAACGTCGGCATGCGTACACAGCGCACGGAAGTCGATACGGCCACCAGTCGAAGCTCCGAGCTGCGCCGACCGGCCGGTTCGCCCGCTTCAAATCCCCCGGACGCCGCCCCCGTTCGCGACGAAGCCGTTTCGATCACGCAAACTGCGAGCGACCTGCTCGGCCTCGAAGCCGAGCTGCGGGCGCTGCCGAACATTGATCAGGAACGCGTCGACGCGATTCGCCAATCCATCGAAGACGGGTCTTTCGAGATCGACGTGAACGATATCGCCAACCGTCTGATCGAGAGCGACCGCGAGCTGAGTGCCTAGGGCGTATTGCTATCGCGCCCTGGCACCACGCTTTCATCCCCGGCGATTCGTTTCACCCTTCTATTTTCTTTAGCTTTCCTCCTTCCTTATCTTTCCACCTTCCTTACCTTTCCACCTTTCTCACCTTTCCTCTTTATCGGCCTTCGATGCTTCGGCGCACGGTAACGCCGATTTTCTGACCCTGCTATCCTGACGGTCACCTCCCATTAGCGCAGTCACGCTCCCATGCCTCCTAGCCTGAACGATGGCCAAGCCACCGCGCTGACCGATCTGCTCGAAGCAGAGCTTGCGACGCTGAAGTCGCTTGCCGGCGCCCTCGATCGCGAACACGCGGCCCTGCTCAAAGGCACGGCCGAGGAGATCGAAGCGGCCGTCGGCGACAAGAACCGGGCCGTGGCCGCCCACCGGGAGCAGCAGGAGCAGCGCCTGCGTTGGATGTCCGAGGCGGCGCTACCATCTTCCACCTCGCTCACGGAACTCGCGGCGGGCGCTGGCGAGCCGCTCGAGACCCATCTGCAACAACTCGTCGAACTCGCCACCGCCTGCCAGGAGCGCAACCGCCAGAACGGCGGACTGATCGTCAAGCAGGAGCAGCGCACGCGGCAGGCGCTTGGCGTGCTGCGCCGCGAGGAAGGCGGCGACCTCTACTCGCTCAGCGGCGCCCGCGACCACAGCAGCGAGAGCCGGATCATCGGCAAGGCCTGAAGCGAAGCCCGACGCCCGCCCCGGGCAAAAGCAGTCCTTACCCCCTAGCCACACGCTCCACGGCCGTCCGGCCTCGTTCCACGGCCCCCGCGCAGCGGCGACTACCTGCCATCGCGCGGCAAGCGATCATGCCGTTGTTGCCGCATGGACCCCGTCGACCTGCGTCAATAATACGGCGCCGAGAGGATCCGGCGAGATAACTGGCACCAAAATCGCCGAAAAAGCGGCTAAAAACGTGATATTGGCCGGTAAGTGAAACTGGTACGCACTTTGCTTTGTAGTTGATAAAGGCCGCTCAACAGGCGGCGAAGCAAAGGACCGGAGCCATGCGCAAAGTCATCCCTTTCAACACCGACAGCCGCAGCAACAGCGTGGTGACGGGCTCCGCGGTTCGGGCAACGGCGGACAACACGGCGGAAGCCTTCCTTGGCATCGGCCTCGAGGACCACTTCGTGCTGCTACAACGCCTCATCGCCGGTGGCAGCGTCGCAACGCTGCTCGAGCGAACCTATAGCTGGGCATCGGACCTGAAGCTCTGCGAGGGCATGACCTACCGGCCCGCCGGCGCGGCCTCCGAGAGTCTCGTGATGGCGCTGGGCGGTCGGCATCACCACCAGGTGAGCTACGACCTGACGCTCGAGCGCGAGCCCGTCGGAGAAATCACCTTCACGCGGCGCAAGCGCTATGCCGAAACCGAGCTGTACAGCCTCGAGCAGGCGTTGGCCCCGATCGCTCAGGCGCTGAAGACCGCCCAGACGCTGGAAGCGGCGCATTCACTGGTGCGCAGCGACGCGCTGACCGGTCTCGGCAATCGCGCGAGCCTCGATGTCGCCGTCGAAGGCGAGGTCGCCAGGGCCAGTCGTCACGGCAATCCGCTGGCAATCATGATGATCGACGTGGACCGCTTCAAGGAGATCAACGACGAGTTTGGTCACGTCGAGGGTGACGAGGCCCTGCGTATCGTGGCTCGCGCCCTGCGCAGCAGCACGCGACGCAGCGACCTGCTGTTCCGCTTCGGCGGCGACGAATTTGTCGTACTGCTACCGCACACGGACCGCGCCGGCGCCACGGAAGCGGCCATGCAGATCCGCGAGACGCTCAAGAAGCAGCGCTTCGAATCCGGCAGCCACGATCCGCGCGTCCCCGAGGTGAGCATCGGCGTAGCCTGCTTCGAATCGGAAGACGACGCGATCACCTTCCTGCAGAAAGCCGACACCAACCTCTACCACGCGAAGCGCCAGGGGCGCGCGCGGGTGTGTGCCGCGCTGTGAACCGCTGGCTGAGCGATGAGCTGGTCGCGGCCGCGCGGGGCAACACCCGCAGCTCCGCAATCGGTGCGAATTTACCCGCAGATACGCCGACGTTCGGCGCCTTCACCCACGGCTCCCGCGCTTCGTCGACGTCAAACTCGCGCCGCATCGTGACTATCTTCGCGGCTGCCGCGCTGATCACCCTCGCCGCGGGCGCCAGCTTCCTTGCACCGCCCGAGGTCGATTACGGCCGCGAGGCCTGGAACGCGCTCCAGCGGGCAACGGAGCGCAGCGTGGCCGTTGTGGAGGAGTGGACGGAGTCGCTGCGCGCCTTCCTCCGAAGGGCCGCAGAGTCAGACGCCGTCACACCTGGGAACATCGCCGCGATGCACCAGACTATCGAACCTGACGAAGTCGAGGCACTTCGCGCCGAGAATGAGCGTCTGCAGGAGCGCCTGAGTCGGATCGAGGCGGCGATCGCGCTTTCTACCGCAGGCGCAGCCACGGCAACGCCGAAAGCTCCAGAACCCACCACAGCAGCCGACCGCGCTTCAAACAACGACTGAGGTGCGCCTCTCCCCTGCTGCTCCTCGGCGCTGCTGGTTCTAGGCCAGCTGCGCGAGCATTTCCTTGCGGAAGGGCTCGAGGCCCTGCGTATCGCCGCCGCGAACGAGCTCGGCCCAGTTCGGATTGGCGATCAGCGCCCGGCCCACGGCCACCAGGTCGAACTCCTCGTTCTCGAGTCGACGCAGCAGCTCATCCAGCGACGCCGGGTCGGCCTCCTGGAAGGTCTTCTCCCCCGGCGCCGGAATAAAGTCCGCATCGAGACTGACGCTGCCGACGGTGATCGTCGGCTTGCCCGTGAGCTTGCGCGTCCAGCCCGCCAGATTCAGATCGGAGCCCTCGAACTCGGGCTCCCAGAAGCGCCGCTGCGAGCAGTGGAAGATGTCCACACCGGCTTCCGACAGCGGCAGCAGGATCTGCTCGAGTTCCTGTGCTGTGGTCGCGAGGCGTGCCGCGTAGTCCTGCTGCTTCCACTGCGAATAGCGCAACGAGATGGGAAAGTCGGGGCCCACGGCCTCGCGGCAGGCCTCGACAATCTCGCGCACGAAGCGCACACGATTCTCGATGGACCCACCGTACTCGTCGTCGCGCTGGTTGGTGCCTTCCCACAGGAACTGGTCCAGCAGGTAGCCGTGCGCGCCGTGAATTTCAACAGCGTCGAAGCCGCAGGCCACGGCGTCGCGCGCGCCCTCGGCGAAGGCGCGAACCACGTCGGCAATATCGTCCCTGGTCATCTCGTGGCGGTTGACCTTGCCCGGCACGTTCATGCCCGAGGGCGTGTAGCCGTTGACGTCGCCCTCGGGCATGGTGCCCGCGCGGCGCATACCGCCGCAGTGCCACAGCTGCGGCGCGATCCTGCCGCCCGCGCCGTGCACCGCCTCGGCCACGCGGCGCCAGCCGGCGAGGCGCTCCTCACCCCAGAAGTAGGGCACGTCCGGGTAGCCGTTGGCGGCGATGTGATTGACGCAGGTGCCCTCGGTGAAGATCAGCCCCGTTCCTCCGGCGGCGCGGCGGCGGTAGTACTCGACGTTGCGATCGTTGGGCACATTGTCCGGCGACATGTTGCGCGTCATCGGCGCCATCACGATGCGATTGGGCAGCTCGAGGGGGCCGAGATGGAAGGGCTGGAAGAGCGTGTTGATGTCGGGCATGGAAGTTCCTGCGGCGATGGGCGAATGCTTAAGGGCTGATCCTGCTGGGCTGGTCCTGAAGGGCTGGTCCCGAAAAGAAGAGCCCGATGGTCCAAACCTGGCAACCGTCATGGCTGTGTCAAATTCAAGGCGCCGGAGAGTAGCCCAGCGATGAGTCGTTTTCCATCTACCCGCCCGTGCTCTGCGTAGGGTTCTGCACGCACCCCTCCACCAAGGCAAGCAAATCCCGATGCGCGCACTCTACTGGCTGCGAAACGATCTGCGGCTCCACGACAGCCCCGGCCTGGAAGCTGCCGCCGCGGAAGCCGACGAACTGCTGCTGGTCTATCTCTGGCCGCGCCAGCGCCCCTGGTGCAACAGCACGGGCATCGGCACGCAGCGCGAGCGCTTTATCAACGAGAGCTTGGCTGCACTGGTGCGCGAGCTCGAACCTCTGGGCCAGAACCTGCTGTTTCTACAAGGCTCGCCCGAACTCGTGCTCCCGGACCTCGTTCGCGATTACGCCATCGATGCGATCCATACCACCCAGTGCGCGGGCAGCTATGAGCAGCGCGCCCTGCGCGTGCTGCGCAGTCGCCTCGACATTCCCGTGCAGGAACACCGCGGCAGCACGCTGTTCAGCGCCGGCGCCATCGACGCGCTCGCCGACAAGCTGCCCGATACCTTCTCGCCCTTTCGTCGCCTCGTCGAAAAGCAGCTCGAAGCGGACGCGCCTCGCCGGACGCAGCAGCAGTTGCCCCCACCGCCGGCAGTTCGCTTCCACGCCGTGCCGCCCAGTCGCGAACGACCGCACCTGGGCCTTCCCCTGCGTGGCGGCACGGAGGCGGGTCAGCGCCGCCTGCGCCAGTTCCTCGAGCCCGAGGGCGGTATTCGCAGCTACAAGGAAACGCGCAACGGGCTGGATCCGCTGGCCGGCAGCTCGACGCTGTCGCCCTGGCTCGCCAACGGCAATCTGTCGCCGCGCGAGGTCGCACGCGCGATCAGCCAGCACGAAGCCGAACACGGCGCCAATGAGTCCACCTACTGGCTGTACTTCGAACTGCTGTGGCGCGAGTTCTTCTTCTGGCGCGCGATCAGGGACGGCGACGCCCTCTTCCGCCTGCGCGGCCGCCACGGACGCAACGATGGCCCCGTGTCGCGCTGTACCTTCGAGCCGCGCAATTTCGCGCGCTGGTGCGCGGGCGACACCAACTATCCCCTGGTCAACGCCTTCATGCGCCAGCTCACGGCCACGGGCTGGATGAGCAACCGCGGCCGCCAGATCGCCGCCAGCTGCCTGATCCACAACCTCGGCATCGACTGGCGCTACGGCGCTGCCTTTTTCGAGAAGCACCTGATCGACTACGACGTGGCGAGCAACTACGGCAACTGGCAATACATCGCCGGCGTCGGTTCCGATCCGCGCGGCGGCCGCGCTTTCAACATCGACAAGCAGACCGGGATGTATGACCCCGACGGCGTCTTCACGGCCAAGTGGGAAGGTAATCAACCGCCCCAGCCCGACTACGTCACCGACGCCGCCGACTGGCCCCTGTCCCCCGAACAGGCGCCGTGACCCGACGCAGCGAAAAACGCCGCAGCCGCGGCGGCCAGCGCTGCGGCACCTCGGCAAACCCCAAACTGGAAAAAGTCTGCCCGGTCTGCGAGCGGCCGTTTCACTGGCGCGCGCGCTGGAAAAACAACTGGGACAAGATTGTTTACTGCTCGCGGCGATGTTCTTCGCAGCGGTGGAAGCTTCAGAGTGACTCCAGCACCTGATCCGCCCACTGGACGATGGCCTGCCTGTCGCCCTCCTTGCGTTTCTGCCAGCCTCCCACGATGAGTCCCATGCGCGCGTTGCGCTTGAGGTAGTCGTGGTGACGATCGATGAAGCGCCAGTAGAGGCTGTTGTAGGGACAGGCGCCCTCGCCCGTGGTGAGCTTGGGGTCATAGCGGCACTGGGCGCAGTGGTTGCCCTGGCGCTGGATGTACTTGCCCGAGGCCGCGTAGGGCTTGCTGGCCATCAGGCCCTTGTCGCCGTGAAGCGCCATGCCGAGCGTGTTGGGGAGTTCGACCCATTCAAAGGCGTCGACGTAGACCGCGAGATACCAGGCGCAGACCTCGCGCACGTCGAGGCCGGCGAGGAGCGCGAAGTTGCCGATCACCATCAGCCTCTGAATGTGGTGCGCGTAGCCGAGGTCGAGGGACTGCTCGAGGGCGCGCGACAGGCAGCGCATGTCCGTCTCGGCGCTCCAGAACCAGTCGGGCAGCGGACGATCGGTGTCGAAGGTATCGAGCTCGGCGTAGGCGGGCATCGCATGCCAGTACACGCCGCGCACGTACTCGCGCCAGCCAAGCACCTGGCGGATGAAGCCCTCGCCGGCGGCGAGCGAGCAGCGGCCGTCGCGATAGGCCGCCTCGATAGCGCGGCAGACCTGCAGCGGATCGAGCAGGCCGATGTTCAGGTACATGGAGACCAGGCCGTGGAACATCCACGGTGACTCTTCCGCAAGCGCGTCCTGGTAGGTGCCGAAGCGGTCGAGGGCGTGGTCGATGAACCAGGTGAACTGCGCCTGTGCATCGGCTGCGGTCACGGCGAGACGGAATTCCTCGAGACGCCCGGGATTATCGGGAAAGGCCGCACGCACCGTATCAATCACCTCGCGGGTGATAGCGTCGATGGCGACGTCGGGGCGCGCGGGTACGGATTCCTTGCCGCGCCAGCCGCTGCGGTTCTCGGCGTCGTAGTTCCACTGGCCGCCCTCGGGCTCGCCGCCGTCGTCGAGGAGCAGTTCGTAGCGCCGGCGCATCTCGCGGTAGAAGTACTCCATGCGCAGCTGTTTGCGGCCCGAGGCCCAGCGCTCAAAGTCCTCGATCGAGCAAAGAAAACGCGTGTCGTCGCGGATGATGACGGGCACGCCGAGCGCGTCTTCCCAGCTTTGCATCTCGGCGAGCAGGCGGTATTCGCCAGGCGCGGTCACGGCGAGCGATCCCGCCCCGTGGCGCCCGATCGCCTCCCTGGCGGCCTCGCGTAGCGAGGACACGCCCTCGTCGAAGCGACGATACTCAACGGTAAATCCACGCTCGCGCAGCGTCTCGGCGAAGTGGCGCATGGCGCTGAAAATCAGCACGATCTTGTGGCGATTGTGGCGAACGTAACTCGCCTCCTCCGCCACCTCGGCCATCAGGATCACGTCGCGATCTGGATCGGCGTCCGCAAGAACGGGGGACGCGTCGCCGAGCTGATCGCCGAGAATCAGGCGTAGTACAGGCTGACTCATAAAAAACGGAACCCGGCGGGCTTAAACCCAGCGGGTCATGATTTCGCGGACATTCACCCGGGACTCCACGCGCGCGGCGAGCATGAACATGCCGGCCAGCTTGCGATGGAAGTAGACGACGTCCGTCGGCGGCGCGTGCCAGAAGTCGGCGTACTTGGTGGCGTTCTGGCCGAGCTCCGAAAGGCGCGCCGGCAGCGTCGACGCACCGAAGTCATAGGCCTCGTCGTGGCGCAGGGGCTCAAGGGCGAGCATCAGCAGTTCGAGGACGAGCTCGCGATAGCGTGAGGTCTCGTCGCCCATCGAGTAGCCGACCTTTTCCGCCGCGGCGGCCATGGCGTCCTGGTCGCCATCCATGGCGGCGACGGCGAGCTTGCGATAGTTGCTGGTAAAGCGCTTCTTGAATTCGCGCGTGGCGCCGAAATCGAGGAGTACGATCTCGCCCGAGGACCAGCGGTACTGGTAGTTGGCGAAGTTCGGATCGGTCTGCACCAGGCGCATATCGAAGAGCTCGGTCAGCATGAGCTCGACAAGCGCGGTCATTACGCGATCGCGCTCCTCCTGCGAGCGCCTGGCGATCGCGTCGATGGGGCCGCCGGCAACATAGGTCATTGCGAGCACGTTGCGCTTGGTCAGCTCCTCGACCAGTTCGGGCAGCACGAAGCGCTCGTCGCCCTCGAGCATCTCGTAGAAGCTCTTGAGGAACTTCGCTTCCTTGAGATAGTTGGCCTCGTCGCGCAGCTGGCGCTTGGCGTCGTCGAGGAGCGGCGTCATGTCGACTTCCTCGGGGAGCAGGCCGGAAATGCGCAGCACCGTGGCGATGTTGTCAACGTCGCTGTCGATGCTGTCGCCCACGCCCGGGTACTGGATCTTGAGCGCCAGCTCGCGGCCGTCGTGAGACACGGCGCGATGCACCTGGCCGATCGAGGCGGCGGCGATCGGGTAGCGATCAAAGACGCGGAATTCCTTCTCCCAGCCCTTGCCGTAGGCCTTGACCATCGCCGCCTCGAGCTGATCGTCGGGCATGCTGGTGGCATCGTTGCGCAGGCTGGCGAGGATGTCCGTGAGCTCCTTCGGCAGCAGTTCGCCGTTGTCCATGGACAGGATCTGGCCGAGCTTCATCGCCGCGCCGCGCATTTCCGAGAGCTGTTTGGTAACGCGCCGCGCGTTGGCGGGCGTAAGCAGCAGGTCGCGCTTGCGCGGCCGGTTGCCGGCGCGATACTGGCGCGCGCCTTCGGCGAGCATGCCGCCGGCCACACCGCCGGCAAGGCGCGCAACGCGGGCAAAGCGCCCCATGCGCGAGGTGGGAACGGATTTACTGCGGCGCGTGCCGCGGTCCTCGGCTTCACTCACGGCAGAACTCCCGCACGAAGCGTGCAAAGGCTTGCGAATCAGGCACAGCGGCGCGCTCCAACCCAGTCATCGATATAGCGGTGCACCATGTCGTGGCCGTTGAACTCGGCATTGAGCACGGTGATAAAGGTGAACACGCCCGTGAGCTTGCGCACGATCATCGCGAACTCGCGCGAGGGCGTGGCGAAATGCCGCGTGGCGGCAGAGCCCGCAGCCTGCTTGCCGACGCGCTGCATCAGCCGCGAACGGCCCCAGCAGTACTCGCCGCGCTCGTTCAGATACTCGCGCGGCAGCCGCGAGGGCTCGCGCAGCGGTTCGAGGAGCAGTTCGCAGAATTCGCAGAAGCTGTCGCGGGCAAACTCCGTGGCGTCGCTGCGCAGGCAGCCCAGGCCCATGAGGCTCTCGACGAGGAGCTCACGATCGCCGATCTGGCCGGCGGCGATGGCGTTGCCGAAGTGGCGGCGGAACTCGTCGTCGCAGGGCATGGTGGAGCCAAAATCGAGGAGCACCAGCTGATCCTTCGCGCGACCGTTGCCCTTCGGCGACTCGCCGATGCGCACAAGATAGTTGCCGAAGTTGGGGTCGGTCTGGAGCACGCCCCAGTCGTAAAGCTCAAAGAAGAACAGCTCGAGCATGGCGCGACCGAGCTCGTTGCGACGGGCCTGCGACAGGGCGGCGACCTCCGCATCGGACACGCGATGGCCGTCGACGTATTCGAGCGCCAGCACCGTGTCGCTGCTGTAGGCGGGACGCACATCGGGGACGTAGTAGGGGCCCCTGGCGCTGCTCAGGCGCTTGCGCGCCTCCACGGTCATCTCCAGCTCGCGGGCGTAGTCGATCTCGTTATGCAGCTGCTGGCGCAGGTCTTCCATCCATCCGTCGAGATCACGCCCGGCGCGGACCCAGCGCGCGAGCAGCAGCATGCGCACCACGGCGTCGAAATCGTCGTCGATCACCGCGGCCAGCTCGGGGTACTGCACCTTGAGCACAAGTTCGTCGCCCGTGTCTCGGCAGGTCGCGCGGTGCACCTGCGCCAGCGACGCCGCCGCCAGCGCCTCGCGCTCGACCTCGAGATTGCCGTAGGCATCACCGATTGCGTCGCGGACGTGCTCTTCGAGCTCATCCCAGCGCAGCGGGTGCGTCTGCGAGTCGAGATCGTGCAGCGCCTCCGTAAGCGGCGCGGGAAGAAAATGCTCACCGAGCAGCGCGAGCAGCTGGCCGATCTTCACGTAGCTGCCCTTGAGACGGCCCAGCTCGGCGGTGAAGCGCCGCGCCTCGCGGCGCAGGAGCTCGCTGCTGTCGCCGTCGCCGCCGCGCAGGCGCTCGATGGCGGAGCCGAGGGCGAAGGCGCCGCCGGCACGAAGGCCGGCGACGGACACGGCGAAACCGCGGCCGATGGAGCCGCGGCGGATAGTCGGACGTTTACTCATGAGGATGTATACGCGGCAAAGGCGCGCCGGGATTGAGCATCGGGAGCGATGTCGACCCCGTGTCCAGCGGGGGTATTACGCGTCGAGGAGCAGCTCCGCCAGGCGGCGACGGTGGTACACGGCATCGCCGAACTGCTGCTGCGCCCACTGCGCCCGGCGCAGGAAGAGCTGCGCATCGCAGTCCCAGGTGAACCCCATCCCCCCGTGGAACTGCACCGCACGGTCTCCCGCCCAGGCGAGCGTCTCCGTGGCCTGGGCCTTGGCCATGCGGCAGGCGATCTCGGCGTCACGGGTCAGGCCTTCTCCGCCTTCGCCGCCCTCGCGCGTGTCGCCGACCAGCGTCGCGCCGTGGTAGACGAAGGAGCGAGCGCTGTCGATGGCGGTGAGAATATCGACGCTCGGATGCTTCAGCGCCTGGTACGAGCCGATCAGCTTGCCGAACTGTTTGCGCGTTTTCAGGTAAGCGACCATCGTGTCCAGGCAGCTCGCCGCCGCACCGGTGCTCTCGGCCGCCACCAGCAGCGCGCCGAGCAGGTGGTAGTCGCGCAGCGCGGCCGCCACGGCCTCACCCTCGAACACCGCCACCGGCTCGGCACCGTCGAAGCGGACATCGGCGGCGCGCCGCGTGTTGTCCATGAGCACGCGCGCTGTGATTGCATCCTCGGCGAGCGTCGTCGCGTCGACAAGGGCAAGGCGCAGGCCCGCGTCGCCCTTGAGCGTGACCAGAAAACAGGCCGCGCTCTGCGCGTCCATGACCATGCGCTTGCGCCCCTGCAGGCGACCCTGCGCATCGAGCGTCAGCGCGGCGCGGCCCTGCCAGTCCTCGTTCTCGAGTTCCGCTACCGTGGCAATGGCACCGCCGGCAATGGCGGCGAGCGTATCCGCCGATGCCTCACCGGCCACGCGCTGCAGCAGCTGCGCGGCGAGCAGCGAGGACATCAGCGGAGCGCCCATCAGCGCGCGGCCCATGCTCTCGAACACGGGCACGGCCGCGGCGATCGACAGCCCCGCGCCACCATGGGCCTCGTCGATACCGATACCCGTCCAGCCCATCTCCACGATCGACTGCCACTGCTCGGGCGTGTGCGAAAGCGGCGTCTCCAGTCGCTCGCGCGCGGCCTCGATGCCCTGCGCCGCGCAGAAGTCGCGTGCCACCTCGAGGAGCATGGCAGGCTCGTCTTCGAGACGCAGCGCCGTGTTTCCGATCACCGACATGAGGAACTCCTTTACTTGGGCAGGCCGAGCACGTGCTCGGCGACGATGTTGGCCTGCACCTGGCTGGTGCCGCCGCCGATGGTCGCAGAGAAGCTGTTGAGATAGGCGCGCTGCCAGAAACCGCCGGCCCGCGCGTCCTCGTCACCGACATAGAGCGCGCCGTCGGCGCCCTGCGCCTTGATCGCGAACTGGCGCATGCGACGCGTGTACTCGGTCCAGCGCAGCTTGTGCGACAGCGGCAGCGACATCGGGTAGTCGGAGCTCAGCGCCGGGATCGCCGCGCGGCGGTCGCCGAGGACGATCGCCTTCTCCTCCATGATCAGGCGCACGAGCTCGTCGCGTAGCACCGGGTCCTCGAGCACCGGCTGGCCGTCGCGCGACACCGCGCGCAGCTCGCTGATCAGGTCATCGATGACGATGCGAACGAAGGCCAGGCCGCCGGCTGCGCCGGCCTCGGCGCCGCGCTCGTACTGCAGCGTCTTCATCGCGATTTTCCAGCCCTCGCCTTCGCTCCCCATGAGTGAGTCGGCGGGAATACGCGCATCGGTGAAGAAGGTCTCCGTGAAGCCGTACTCGCCCGTGAGCTTGCGGATCGGACGCGTTTCGATCCCTTCGACGGTCATCGGCGCGAGGAAGAAGGACAGGCCGTCGTACTTGCGCTCGGCCTCGGGATTGGTGCGCGCGAGGAGGATCATGTACTTCGCGTAGTTGCCGAGCGTGGTCCAGATCTTCTGGCCGTTGATCACATAGCTGTCGCCGTCGCGCTCGGCGCGCGTACGCGCGTTGCCCAGGTCCGAGCCGTGCTCAGGCTCGGAGAAACCCTGGCACCAGATGTCCTCGGCGCTGAGGATGCCCTTGAGATAGCGCGCCTTTTCCGCCTCGCTGCCGATGTCATTGATCAGCGGTCCGGCCCAGCCGAGGCCGATCACGTTGAAGCAGATCGGGACGGCCTTGCGGCGCATTTCCTGGTCGACGATCGACTGATAGATCGAGTCCACGCCCTGACCGCCGTACTCCTTCGGCCACGCCATGCCGAGATAGCCCGCGCTCCACACCTTGTGCTGCCATTCGCGCAGAAAATCGAGCTGCTCATCGGATCCCACCTCCATGAAGGATTGCGGCAGCAGAAATCCGGGATCGGGCGGTCGATTGGCGTCGAGCCAGCTCGAGACCTCGCGGCGAAAATCCTCCAGTTCCTTAACGGCAGCATTCATGGGATATCTCCAGTTTGTTCAGCGTTACGCGGATGCTTCGCGGCCAATGGCGTCGGCGCGCCGGAAGGCCTCGCGGGCCATCAGGCGATCGAGGTAGGCCCGCGTCTGCGGTTTGTAGCGCTCGTCGAGGCCGAGCTGCGTTCCAAGGTAGAGCGCATAGGCTACGCAGATATCGGCGACGGTGAAGCGATCGTCGACCAGATAATCCCGCGCCTCCAGATGGGCATCGAGACGGCGCAGACGCGCGATGAACCACTTGGCGTAGTCCTCGGCGACGGGCTTTTTCTCTTCCGAGGGTTCGAGCACCGTGTAGCGCAGCACGATGGTCTGCGGGAAGGTCAGCGTCGCGTCCGCCTGGTACATCCAGTTGAGAAAGTCACCGTACTGCGGATGATCGGCCGGCACACCGAGCGCCTCGCCGCCGTCGCGCGTGCTCAGGTAATGCGCGATGGCGCAGGACTCGGTCAGCGTCACGGCGCCATCCTCGAAGAAGGGCACGGTGCCGAGCGCGTTCACGTCGAGAAAGTCGCGCTGGAAAACGCGCGGAGGAAACTTGAGCAGTTCCAGCTCGTACTCGAGCCCCAGTTCCTCGAGCGTCCACAGAGCGCGCAGCGATCGTGCGCCAACGCAGTGCCAGAGTTTCATTGGCGTGCTGACTCCCCCACTCGCTTTCCCCTGTTACCTTGTTTCCGCGCCGTTGGCATTCGATAGGCGCAGGCGCAGTAAAAGTTCACAGCCCGTACTGGCGCGCGGCGAGATCGCGCATGATTTCTTCCGATCCGCCGCCGATGGCGTTCACGCGCACCTCACGGTAAATCCGCTCGACGCGGTTGCCGCGCATGTAGCCGAGACCGCCGAGAATCTGCATGGCCTCGCGCGCGCAGAACTCTAGCGTCTCGCTGGCCTGCACCTTGAGCAGCGCGATGTCGCCGGGGTTCGGTGCGCCGCCCTCGATGCTCTCGTAGCAGACACGGATATACGCCTGCGTGGCGTTGAGCTTCTGCTTCATCTGCGCGATCTTGTGGCGGATCACCTGGTGATCGGCGAGGCGTCGGCCGAAGGTATTGCGCTCGCGGGCCCACTGCGCGGCTTCTTCGAGGCAGACGCGGCCGAGAGCTTCCATATTGGCGGCCATCGCCATGCGCTCATTATTGAAATTGGTCATGATCACGAGGAAACCCTGGTTTTCCTCGCCGATCAGGTTCTCCACGGGTACGCGCAGCTGGTCGAAGTACATCGTCGCCGTATCCGAGGCCCACCAGCCCTGCTTGCGATCGAGCGCCGTACGCGAAAAGCCCGGGCTGTCCGTCGGGATCAGCAGCATCGACACGCCCCTGGCGCCGTCACCGCCCGTGCGCACGGCGGTGGACACCCAGTCGGCGCGCATGCCGCCGGTGATGTAGGTCTTCGAGCCGTTAACAACATAGTGGTCGCCGTCGCGGACCGCCGTGGTGCGGATATTGGCAACATCGGAGCCGCCACCGGGCTCGGTGATACCCAGCGAAATGTGTTTCGTTCCGGCGAGCACTGGCGGCGCCACCTGCTCCTTCATCGCCTCGTGGCCCCAGTTCAGCACCGGCGGCAGGCCGATGCCATGCACCATCAGCGAGGCGGGGACGCCGCCCACGGCAAAGCGATTGAGCTCCTCGTTGGTGATCCACTGGTGCCAGCAGTCGATGCCTTCGCTGATGCCGCCGAACGCTTCGGGATAGCCGAGGCCGAGCAGACCGACCTCGGCAGCCTTCGGCCAGAGCTCATCGGGGATCGCGCCCTGCTCGTCCCAGTCCGCGGCGTAGGGGGCCATTTCCTGATCAATGAAGCGGCGCAGCTGCGTACGCCAGGCCTCGTGCTCGGGCCGAAGGTGCGGATTGGGGAGACGGGCGCTGTCGAAGTCGAGGGACAAGGGCGTTTACCGGGGAAGATTGAGCGGCGCTTAATATAACTGAGCGACACTCAACAAACCACGACGCGCCTCCCCACGGAGGGACACCCGCCGCAGGCTCAGCCGTCGAACAGCTCCGGTAGTACCAGTCGCAATGCGCGGCGCTCCTGTGGATCGGTGACCCGCTCGAGCAGCTCCGCGCGAGCACGCGCGCGCAGCGCGTCGGGCAGCAGTCCCTCGCCGCAGCCGAGCAGCTCGACGCGCAGCAGCCACTCGGCGGGCCAGGCGTCGAGAACCGCCTCCAGTTGCGCGAGGCGCGCGGCATCAACGGCGTCGCCGCGCGCAAGGCCCGCGATGAACGCGTACTGCTCGATCAGCTCCGCCGGCGCCTGATGCCCGTGCGTCTGCGTCTGCGGCAGCGGTTTGTGCAGTTGGTAGCGCTCGCGATCGGCGACACCGCCGAACACGCTCGAAATACGCGCACCCACGGCCATATCGTAACGCCCCCAGGACGGATCAAAGAGGCAGCGACCGTCGACGGCGGTGACCGTGCAGTCCGTAAAGCTGAGGACGAGATTGCGTTGGTCCTGGCGCAGGATGTCGACGAGCTCACCGCTGACCGTCACCCCGGACAGAAATTCAAGCCGGGCGCGCTCGCCCACGGCGATCGCATGCGCCTTGAGCTCATCGACGCTGTACTGCGACAGGCAGCGACTGAACTCCTTCAGGTGTCCGACCGGCGAGCCGAAGCCGTCGGCGTGCGCCTCCACACCGTGGCCGTAGAGCTCGCTGCCGCGCCAGGCCAGCTGCGTCGGACCGCGCGTGTTCAGATAGCTCACGTTGCCGACGGCATCGCAGATGAGCTCGTCGATGACCCCGCTCACCTGCACGCCCGAGTCGTATTCAGCGGTGCACACGGCCCTGGCATCAATCGCCCTGCGCAGGCCCTCGGCGCCGCCGCGGCGAAAGGCCATCGAGGCGGCGAACTCTTCGAGCACCTGGCTCATATGACGACAGCTGCGGGTGACGAAGAGCTGCGGCTGCGAGCGCGTGATGTCGTACGGCACCTCGACGGCGTTCACCGTGAGCGGATACTTCGCGACGGCTTCGTCGTCGAGGCAGCTCTGGCTTTCACCGAGCGATGAGATCAGGCCCGCGCCGAACAGGCGATAGTCGTCGGGCTCACCCACCAGGCCGTACTCCACCGTCCACCAGTGCAGGCGCGTGAGCAGCGCCGCCTCCG
Source organism: Halieaceae bacterium (assembly GCA_036351355.1). GTDB lineage: Bacteria > Pseudomonadota > Gammaproteobacteria > Pseudomonadales > Halieaceae > Congregibacter. The sequence continues at coordinate 40,188 of JAZBOX010000203.1, read as the reverse complement.
AGGGCGGCTCGTCGCGAGCGGCCAGCTCCAAAAGGCGCTCCTCGGCGCGCTCGACCTCAGCGGCGCTGGCCGCTGGATTCTCCTTGAGGATCGACAGCTCGCGAATCGCCTCGTAGAGCTCGTGGTCGTGCTGCGTGGCGATCGCGCGCATGCCGATCTCACCGAAGCGCTGCAGGAACTCGGCGTAATCAACGTCGACGAGAAAGGGCGCGTGTCCTGCGGACTCGTGCAGGATATCCGGCGCCGGCGTGTACAGCAGGTGCTCGGCGCTGCGCATGTCGAGGGCGATCACCAGCACGCGCAGCGCCTGAAACTCCATGAAGATCGCCGGAGGAATAAAGCCATCGACCACCACGGCACGCCAGCCCAGCCTGGCGAGGCAGGCGTTCATCTCGTCGATCGACGGGATGTGATCGAGGGCGATACCGGTGCGTGCGAGCCCCGAGAGGTAAACCGGATGCGCCGTGTCGGCAAGGCTGCGCGTCAGCGCCTTCATCAGGAAGCGCCAGACAGCGTGGTCACGCGCCGTGTAGTGCGCCTCGTGATCCTGCACCTGCACAAATGGCTGCAGGTGGACGGGCAGGCTGGCGACGATCTCTTCCTGGCTCGGGCCCCTTGTCTCCATCATGTTCACGTAAAAATCCTTGCCCGGAATCCGTGCCCGGGATGGCCCTGCAATTGCGGCAGCCACCTGCGCCGGGCCGTGTGCTCGTGCCCGGAAGCCAACACCTGAGCGCCGGTGGCGTAGCCTTCGTGCAGCTCGGCGCGTGCCATCCACGCGGCGTCGTCAAAACTAGTAAGCTCCGGCGCTGTCAGGAAATCAAGCGACGGCAGGAGACGAGCAGCCATGGCACGACAGTGGATACCGCACATGATCCGCGAGGGACGCCATTCGCGGCAGGCGCACTGCGATCTGCCCGAGGGGACCTACGAACGCGAAATGGGCCGCGAAGGATTTTTCGGGCCAGCGAGCCACATCCACCACCGCCATCCGCCGACGGCATGGAGCGCCTGGGAAGGTCCGCTGCGCCCCTACGCCTTCGACCTGCGTCGCCTCCAGAGCGCCAGCACCTCGCCCTACGCCGTCGCAGCGTTTCTCTTCAACGGGGACGTGGCGCTGCGCTTCTGGAGCCTTGCGCAGTCGATGACCCACCTCGTGCGCAACAGCGACGGCGATGAGCTGATCTTCGTTCATGAAGGCAGCGGTCACCTGTACTGTGACTACGGACATCTTGCCTTCAGCTACGGTGACTACCTGCTGATTCCCCGGGGCACGGCCTGGCGCATGGACGTGGAGAGTTCGCTGCAGTGCCTGCTGATAGAGGATCGCGACGGCGCCTACGCGCTGCCCGATCGCGGCCTCGTCGGGCCGCATGCGATCTTCGACCCGGCGGTGCTCGAGCATCCGCGCATCGACGAGGCCTTCGAGGCGCAGCAGGATGAAAACGAGTGGCAGGTCCATATCAAGCGCCACGAGCAGATCAGCGTGGTGACCTTTCCCTTCAACCCCCTTGACGCCGTCGGCTGGCACGGCAACAACACAGTGCTCCGACTCAACTGGCGCGACATCCGTCCGCTCATGAGCCACCGCTACCACCTGCCGCCCTCGGCGCATACCACCTTCATGGGCAACGGCTTCGTGGTCTGCACCTTCGTGCCGCGCCCCATCGAGACGGACCCGGGCGCGCTGAAGGTGCCCTTCTATCACAACAACGACGACTACGATGAGGTGCTGTTCTACCACCGCGGCAACTTTTTCAGTCGCGACAATATCGACGCCGGCATGGTGACGCTGCACCCCTGCGGCTTCGCTCATGGCCCGCACCCGAAGGCGCTGGCAAAGGCACAGAGCAATCCCGCCAGAGAGACGGACGAAGTGGCGGTGATGATTGATACGCGTCGCGCTTTGGACATTCACCCCTCAGCGCTCCGCGTCGAGAACCCCGACTACGTCAACTCCTGGCGCAGCGCCGACGCCTAAGCCCAAGAAACAGGAGAAGCCATGAAACTCGCCTCACTCAAAAGCGGACGCGACGGTGCACTCATCGTCGTCAGTCGCGATCTCACCCGCTACTGCGACGCAACGGACATTGCCCCGACGATGCAGGCGGCGCTCGACCGCTGGAGCGAGATCGCACCGCGCCTCGAAGCGCGCTACGCAGAGCTCAACGCCGGCGCACGCGACGATAGGCAGACCTTTGACCCGGCCGCCTGCGACGCGCCGCTGCCGCGCGCCTACCACTGGGCCGATGGCAGCGCCTACGTCACGCACGTGGAGCTTGTGCGCAAGGCACGCGGCGCCGAGCTGCCCGCGTCGTTCTGGGAAGACCCGCTCGTATACATGGGCGCCTCCGACGCCTTCATAGGCCCGCGCGATCCCATCGCCGTCGAGAGCGAGGAATGGGGCATCGACTTCGAAGCCGAAGTCGCGGTGATCACCGACGACGTGCCCGCCGGAACGCCGGTCTCGCTCGCGGGCTCGCACATACGCCTGATCGGCATCGTCAACGATGTGTCGCTGCGCAATCTCATCCCCGGCGAGCTCGCCAAGCAGTTCGGCTTCTACCAGTCCAAGCCCTGGACCTCCTTCAGCCCCGTGCTGGCGACGCCCGATGAACTCGGTGAGGCCTGGGACGGTGCCCGCCTGCACCTGCCGCTGCGGGCCGAACTCAATGGTGAACTCATCGGTGCACCCAACGCCGGCCAGGACATGACCTTTGACTTTCCTACGCTGATCGCGCACTGCGCAAAGAGCCGCTCGCTGATGGCGGGCACGGTGATCGGTTCGGGCACCGTGTCGAACGTTGGGTCGAAGGACGGTTCCTGCTGCCTCGCCGAGGTGCGCTGCCTCGAAACAATCAACGACGGCAAAGCGAGCACGCCGTTCATGAGCTTCGGCGACCGTATCCGCATCGACATGCTCGACGCCGACGGCGACAGCGTCTTCGGCGCCATCGACCAGATCGTCGAACACTACACGCCGCCGCGCGAGGCGGTCTGAGCCGTGAAGCTCTACAGCTACTTCCGCTCATCCGCGGCCTTCCGCGTTCGCATCGCGCTCGGTCTGAAGGGTCTCGCCTACGAGGTGCTGCCCGTTGACCTCGTGGCCAACGAGCAGAGAGCCGACGACTACCTGAGTCTGAATCCCCAGGCGCTGCTGCCGACGCTGGTCAAGGACGATGGTGCAGCGCTGACCCAGTCCATGGCGATACTCGAGTGGCTGGAGGAAACGCATCCGCAGCCGGCGCTGTATCCGAGCGATGCGGATGAGCGGGCCCGCTACCGCGCGCTATGCCTGCATATCGCCTGCGATATTCACCCGCTCAACAACCTGCGCGTGCTGCGCTACCTGTCGGACGAGTTCGGCTGCGACAAGGACACGGTCGCGCGCTGGTACGGACACTGGATTCGTACCGGCTTCGAAGCCCTCGAGCCCGTCGCCGCGAGCTGGAGCTCCAACTTTTCCCTCGGCGACCGGCCGGGGCTGTTCGAGGTATGCCTGGCGCCACAGATCTACAACGCGCGCCGCTTCGCCGTTGACCTCGACGCCTTTCCCGCCCTGCGGTTGATCGACGCACGCTGCGCCGAGCTCGAAGCATTTCGCTCGGCGCATCCGCATCGTCAGATCGATACGCCCGAGGCGCTTCGCGAAGAAAGCTAGCGCCTGCGAAGCGCCTCGAGTTCCGCGGGCGTGTCGGCATCGAGGTGAATCCCGGGATCATCGACGGGAAGCTCCACGCAGGCATCCGCATTTGCCCGTAGCACGCCAGCGGCGCCGCGGTCACCCTCAAGCTCTTGCAGGGCACCGAGGAAACACGAGCCAAAGAACACCGGATGCCCGCGGCGCCCGTTGAACACGGGAATCACAATTCGATCTTCACCGGCCCGTTCAGCCAGCGCCCGAAGCGTCGAGGCTTTGAGCAAAGGCATGTCGCCGAGGGCGATCGCGATGGCCTTCGGCGCTGCAGGCGCCAGCAAGCCGATCGACTCGGCGATCGTGGCGCCCATACCCTCGTGCGCCTGCGCGCAGCGCAGCACCTGTAGCGGAAGCGCCGCGAAGGCATCGGCGATGGCCTGATCATCGGCGCGATCCGACAGCGACAAATACACGGGAAAAGCAGTCTCGATCCAGATTTTGACGCTTGCCTGAAGCAGGCTTTCTCCGCTCCTGTACTCGGCTGTGCGCTTGTCCGATCGGAAGCGTCGCGAGAATCCGGCGGCGAGAATGAGCGCCGCAGTGTTGGTGGTCTTCACCTTTCCTCCGGGTTATTCCGCATTCTTCTTCGAAGCAGGAGAATGCGAATGCGATATTTGATCGGGATCAATCCTGGTATTCATCTCCGCATTAAACCCGGGAAAAAGCCCGCAAACACTTGCGCTCAAGCTCGAAACGCTTATGCTGCCTTGAGCGACGATTTCTCTGTCGCTAATAAGAGTAATGAATTGCAGCACGTTCGAGCAGCAGGATCATCGCAAGGGGAGTGATCATGGCAGGGAAGTTTGAGCTCAAGAAGGGAAAGACGGGCAAGTTTTCCTTCAATCTGAAATCGGGTAACGGCCAGGTTGTCTTTACCAGCCAGACCTACGACAGCAAGCGTTCGGCGACTGCTGGAATCACCTCGGTCAAGAAAAATGCGGCCAAGGCCGGAGCCTTCGAAAGAAAGATGTCCGCCAAGAAGCAGCCCTATTTTGTGATCAAGGCGACCAACGGCCAGATCATCGGCAAGAGCCAGATGTACGCCAACGCCGTCAGTATGGAAAAAGGCGTCAAGTCGGTAGCGGCGAACGCGCCGACGGCAGAGACCATCGATCTCACGGTCGAGGCACCAAAGGCCAAGGCGGCACCGAAGAAGAAGGCTGCCGCGAAGAAGGCGCCAGCTGCAAAATCCAAGGCCGAGAAAAAGGCACCGGCGAAGAAAGCTGCCAGGAAGGCCGCTGTGAAGAAAGCGCCCGCAAAAAAGGCTGCGCCCAAAAAAGCTGCCAAAGCCGCCGCGAAAAAGGCACCGGCCAAGAAGGCTCCCGCTGCGAAGGCCAAGGCAAAAGCAAAGGCAAAAGCCAAATAAGGCTGCCTGCAACACCAGGCGACCGCGGCGCCCGTCGCGGTCGCGCGCTTCCCCGATACGCTGCTGCAATCCACTGACCGACACGATCCGTAGAGCCTACACGCGCAAGCACGTGAGCCTGTTGCGGTTTACACTACACGGCTTTTCGCAGGCACCCGCGCCCCGCTACCGGACAGGGCACGGATTGGCACGTCACGTCAAAGGACCTCAGCCAGCATGAAGTACCGCGGCAGCCCAAACTTCAGCCACGATCAGGAACCGAAAACCGGTGTCCTCGTTACCAATCTAGGCACACCGGAAGCGCCGACCAAGACGGCTCTGCGCCCGTACCTCAAACAGTTTCTCTCGGATCCGCGCGTTGTCGAAGTCCCCCGCCTGCTGTGGTGGCTGATCCTCAACGGCATCATTCTCAATGTCCGTCCGGCGCGATCCGCCGAGGCCTATGAAACGGTGTGGACCGACAAGGGATCGCCGCTGCTGTTTCACACGCGCGATCAGGCCGAGGGCATCCAGCAGCGTCTGACGGAAAAGTTCGGCGATCGTGTGGTCGTCGAGTTCGCCATGCGCTATGGCAACCCGTCGATAGACGGCGCGATCCAGCGACTCGCGGAGCGCGGCGCCCGCCAGCTGCTGGTGCTCCCGCTGTATCCGCAGTACAGCGGCCCCACAGGCGGCTCCACCTTCGACGCCGTGGCGGAGGATTTCCGCAAGCGCCGCTGGCTCCCGGATTTTCAGTTCGTGGCCAGCTACCACGACCAGCCCGGATACATTCACGCGGTGGCGGACAGCATCCGCGAGCACTGGGCGCAGCACGGTCGTGCCGACAAGCTGGTGTTTTCCTACCACGGCGAACCCCGCCGCTACCTGGACGAGGGTGACCCCTACCACTGCCAGTGCATGAAGACGACGCGGCTGGTGGCTACGGAACTTCGCCTCGGTGAGGGCGAGTATCTGACCTGCTTCCAGTCACGCTTCGGCCGCGAGGAATGGCTCAAGCCGTACACGGACGAGACGCTGCGCCAGCTCGCGGCTGACGGCGTGCGCTCGGTGCAGGTCGTGTGTCCAGGCTTCTCGGCTGACTGTCTCGAGACGATCGAGGAGATTGGCGAGGAGAACCGCGAGTACTTCATCGAGGCCGGCGGCGAGAGCTACGGGTACATACCCTGTCTGAACGCGACGCCGGCACACCTCGATTTTCTCGCCTCGCTCTGCGCCGAGCGGCTCGCTCCCTGGCTGCAGCACGACGACAGCCCGGCGAAGGACGCGGCGGCGCAGGCCGAAGCCCTCAGGACGCGCACCGCCGCCTGAGCAGCCTTCGCTGCAGGTCCTGACGCTGCAGGTCCTGATCGGCTTCAGACCAGCACGAGGTTGTCGCGATGGATGACCTCGGGATCGCCGACGTAACCGAGGCGCTCGCCGATCTCGCGCGAGCTCGCTCCGAGCAGCTGCAACAGCTCGTCGGAATCATAGTTGCTCAACCCGCGGGCTACATCGCGTCCACCGGGGTCGCGGCACAGCACGACGTCCCCGCGCCGGAAGCGCCCGCTCACAGCCTTTACGCCCACGGGCAGCAGCGAGCGACCGTCGTGGCGTAGTGCCGTCGCCGCCCCCTCGTCGATCAGTAGCTCGCCCCGCGCCGTCACCAGGCTTGCCAGCCACTGGCGGCGCGCGTTCTGCGGGGCGCTGCCGCTTTCCAGCCAGGTACCCACGGCCTCGCCGGCCGCCAGCCGCGTGACGATAGCGGGCTCGCGCCCGCTGGCGATCAGCGTCTCTGTGCCCGAACGCGCGGCGAGGCGTGCGGCGCGAAGCTTGGTCACCATACCGCCGCGACCGAGCGCGCCTCCGCCGCCGACGCCGGCGTCGAGCGACGGATCGTCGGCTTTCGCGCGGGCGATCAGGCGCGCATCGGGGCGCTCGCGCGGGTCCGAATCGAAGAGCCCGGCCTGGTCCGTGAGCAGCACGAGCACATCGGCGTCGACGAGATTGGCCACGAGTGCCGCAAGCGTATCGTTGTCACCGAAGCGAATCTCGTCCGTAACCACCGTGTCATTCTCGTTGATCACGGGAATCACGCCGTGGGCGATCAGCGTGCTGAGCGTGGCGCGGGCATTCAGATAGCGGTCGCGCGCGGCGACGTCGTCATGACCGAGGAGAATCTGCGCGGTCAGCAGACCGTGACGGGCAAAGGCCTCTTCGTAGCGGCGCAGCAGCGCGGACTGCCCGACCGCGGCGGCGGCCTGGAGATCGTGCAGCGCCGAGGGCCGCTGCGTCCTGCCAAGGCGCAGCACACCCGCCGCGACTGCTCCGCTGGATACAAGCAGCACCTCGCGCCCCCTGCGACACAGACCGGCCAGTTCACCCGCGAGGCGATCGATGACCGCATCGTCTATGCCGCGACCGTCATCGGTGAGCAGTGCGCTGCCGATCTTGACGACCCAGCGCCGGGCATTCGCGAGCGAGGCCCGCGAGGCGCTGCTCACGGCGCGTACTCCACCTCGACGTCGTAGTCGTCATCATCATCGTCGTCCTCGTTGGAGCGCGCGCGCTTGCGCTGCGCTCGCAGCGCCGCGATGCGCTCGCGCGCCTCGGCCTGCATGGCCCGCTGAGCCTCGCGCTCCGCCGTCTGCCGCTCGGGGTCGGACGCTTCGGCCTCTCGCAGCGTCTCGAGGTAGCTCATGGCGTCGGCGCATACGCGCTCCGTGCCCTTTCCCGTGGCCGCGGACACGGCGTACACCGGTCCCTGCCAGGCCAGCTTCGCTACCACCGCATCGCGAACGGCATCGAGTGCAGCGTCGTCGAGCAGGTCGGACTTGTTGAGGACCAGCCAGCGCTGCCGATCGGCGAGCGTCGGACTGAAGTGCAGGAGTTCATCGACGATTGCCTGCGCCGCGGCCGCGGGGTCGCTGCCATCGAGCGGTGCCATATCCACAAAGTGCAGCAGCAGGCGCGTGCGCGTGAGGTGCTTGAGAAAGCGTATGCCCAGGCCGGCGCCCTCGGAGGCGCCCTCGATCAGCCCAGGCAAGTCCGCAATAACAAAGCTTCGCAGCGCATCGACGCGCACGACGCCGAGCTGCGGAACGAGGGTGGTGAACGGATAATCGGCGACGCGCGGCCGAGCCGCGGACACGGCACGGATGAAGGTCGACTTACCGGCGTTCGGCTGGCCAAGCAGGCCGACATCGGCGAGCACATTCAGCTCAAGGCGCAGCGCACGCTCTTCGCCTGCGCTGCCCGGCGAGGTCTGCCGGGGCGCGCGGTTGGTGGAAGACTTGAAGCGCGTGTTGCCCAGGCCGTGAAAGCCACCCTGGGCCACCAGCAGCCGGGCGCCTTCGCTGAGAAGCTCACCGAGCACCTCACCGCTGTCCTCGTCGAGCACCGTCGTGCCGACGGGCACGGCGAGCTCCAGGTCATCACCGCTGGCGCCGGTGCAGTTGCGGCCGCGGCCGGCCTCTCCGTTCTGCGCCCGATAGCTGCGCTGATAACGGAAGTCGATCATGGTATTGAGCGCAGCGTCGGCCACGAGATAGACGCTGCCGCCGTCTCCGCCGTCTCCGCCATCGGGACCGCCACGGGCAACGAACTTCTCGCGCCGGAAACTCAGGCAGCCATTACCGCCCTTGCCCGCAAAGACACGGATGCTGGCTTCATCGACAAATTTCATGCTTCAACTCTACCTGTCCCGAAGCCGCCGCGTCCGGCCCAACGAAAAACGCCCGCAATGCAGCGGGCGTTTTCGCGTCTGCGGAGCCTCTTGAGGCCCCGGCGGCTGGTGCCAGACTGACGTCAGGCGCCGACGATGCGTACGTACTTGCGATTGCGATCGCCGCGCGTGATGAACTCGACCTTGCCGTCGGCGGTGGCGAACAGCGTGTGGTCACGACCGACGCGAACGTTTTCGCCCGCATGGATGCGAGTGCCGCGCTGGCGAACGATGATGCTGCCCGCGGATACGGCTTCGCCGCCGAAACGCTTGACGCCGAGACGCTTGCTTTCGGAATCGCGTCCGTTGCGCGTACTACCGCCTGCTTTCTTGTGTGCCATGCTGTCTGCTCCTCAGGCGCTGATGCCGGTGATGCGCACTTCCGTGTACCACTGACGATGACCCGTCTCGCGGCGGTAGTGCTTGCGGCGATTGAACTTGACGATCTTGATCTTGGCGTGACGACCGTGGTCGACGACTTCCGCGGTGACGCGGGCGCCCTCTACTACCGGCGCTCCGACCTTAACGTCGTCACCACCGATCATCAGCACCCGGTCGAACTCGATGACATCGCCGGTGGCCGCATCGAGTTTTTCCAGCTTGAGGGACTCGCCCTCGGTCACGCGGTGCTGCTTGCCACCGCTTTCAATCACCGCATACATCGTTGAATCTCCTGTTGTCAGCCCTCCCGCTGGTGTCAGCTCCGGGTTCTGGTGTCGATTTAGCGCATGAACTGGCGCATTCAGGCGCGTGTCTTTACCAGTATCACCAGTATCCGGCAGCCGGGCGAATCCGCGCAGGGATCATCGCCATGCATCGCAGGCTTGCGATGGGCAGGGACGGGCACAATATGCCCCGGGCGAGTACCGTCGTACCGCTACCGATCATCCAGTCTTACGGGCTCACGGGCGCGATGCCAGGCACTCCTTCCAGAGCGGCGCGCGAGTATAGGGGAAGCGCGCGCGCCGCTCAAGCCCCCGAAGGCTTTGCTTGACACCCGTGTGACCGCGCACCTAGGATGCGCCGCGTTCTTTTCCCGGCATTTCCCCCTATGCAGCAGGTCCGCGCCGTCGTCAGCAGCGAGCTGGACGACGTCAACAGCGTCATCATCGAGCAGCTCGAGTCCGATGTGGCCATGGTTGAAAACGTCGGACACTATATTGTCGAGGCCGGCGGCAAGCGCCTGCGCCCGACGCTGGTCCTTCTCGCAGCGCGCGCAATCGCCGCCAGCGGCCCCGCACAGGTCAAATTCGCCGCGGTCGTCGAGTTCATCCACACGGCCACGCTGCTTCACGACGACGTGGTGGACGTCTCCGAGCTGCGGCGCGGACGACCGACGGCGAACAGCCAGTTCGGCAATGCCCCCAGCGTGCTCGTCGGCGACTTTCTTTATACGCGCGCCTTTCAGCTCATGGTGTCCCTCGACAACCACCCCCTGCTGCGCATGATGGCGGACACGACGAACACCATCGCTGCGGGAGAGGTGCTGCAACTGATTCGCGCCGGCGACGCGGCAACGACGGAAGCGCAGTACTACGATGTGATCGATCGCAAGACCGCCGCGCTCTTTGCGGCTGCCTGCGAGGGTGCTGCCCTGCTCGGGGGCGCCGACGAGGAAACCACGGCAAGACTACGCCGCTACGGCCGCAGTCTCGGCATCGCCTTCCAGCTCATCGACGACGTGCTCGACTACGAGGGTGACCCGCAGGAGACCGGCAAGAACGTCGGCGACGATCTCGCCGAGGGCAAGCCGACGCTGCCGCTGATCCACGTCATGGAGCACGGCACGCCCGAGCAGGCCGCCCTCGTGCGCCGCGCGATCTCGGAAAAACGACGCGAAGACTTCGCCGCCGTGGTCGACGCCGCCCGGGCCTGCAATAGCATTGCCTTTACGCGCGAAGCAGCCCTGGCCCGACGTGATGAAGCCCTGGAGGCGCTGAGCACGCTGCCCGCCTCCGAAGCGCGCGACGCACTCGCGCATCTGACCGACATGGCGATCGACCGGCGCCGCTGAGCGCCATTCAGGTCCGGGCGTACGCCTTCAGGCGAAGAAAAGTCCCGCCGGAGTCAGGGGTCGCTTCGCGTCAGCGTTCAAGGATGTTCAGGCGTCGATCAGTGCCAGCAGCTCACGCGTACGCTGCTGCATCAGCGCCGTATCGCCGCGGCTCTCCACGTTCAAACGTACAACGGGCTCCGTATTCGAACGGCGCAGGTTGAAGCGCCAGTTCTCGAAGGCCATGCTCAGGCCGTCCACCTCCTCGACTTCCAGCGCCTCGCCGCCATAGCGCTGCGTGACGCGCTCGAGCACGGCGTCGGGATCGGCGATCAAACGATTGATCTCGCCGCTGCAGGGAAAAGCGGCCATGCGCGCTTCGACCAGCTCTGCGAGGGACAGACCGCGCTCGCTGATCAGGCCCGCGACCAGCAGCCAGGGAATCATGCCGCTGTCGCAGTAGGCGAAGTCGCGGAAGTAGTGATGCGCGCTCATCTCGCCGCCGTAGATCGCGTTCTCCGAGCGCATGCGCTCCTTGATGAAAGCGTGGCCGGTCTTGCTCTGCACCGGAATGCCGCCATGACCCTCGACGATTGCCCGCGTGTTCCAGGTCAGGCGCGGATCGTGGACGATGCGCTCGCCGGGAGAACGCTTGAGAAACGCTTCGGCCAGCAGGCCGACCACGTAATAGCCCTCGACGAAGCGGCCGGCGGCGTCGAAGAAAAAGCAGCGGTCGAAGTCGCCGTCCCAGGCGATACCGAGATCCGCCGAATGCTCGCGCACGGCGGCGATGGTGGCGCCGCGATTGTCCTCGAGCAGCGGGTTGGGCACGCCGTTGGGGAAATTGCCGTCGGGCTCATGATGCAGCTTGACGAAGCGAAAAGGCAGGTGGGGCTCGAGCAGGTCGATGACCCGGCCGGCACCGCCGTTACCCGCATCGACGACGATGGTCATCGGCTTCAGCGCGGCCACGTCGACGTAGCTGAGCAGATGCTCGACGTAGGCCTGCGACGTATCGAGGGGCTCGAGTGTGCCCGCCCGCGCTGCCGCCGTGAAGTCATCGGCCTCGGCGAGCGCGCGGATATCGAAGAGCCCCGTGTCGCCGGAGATCGGCCGCGAGCCCTCGCGAACGAACTTCATGCCGTTGTAGTCCTTCGGATTGTGGCTGGCCGTCACGGCGATGCCACCATCCATCCCCGCATGGCTCGTCGCGAAATAGATCTCCTCGGTGCCGCACAGCCCGATATCGTAGACATCGGCACCCTGCTCGCGCAGACCCTCGGCGAGGGCAGCCTTGATCGAAGGGCTGCTCAGGCGGATGTCGTGACCGACCACCACGCGGCGAGCACCGATCACATCGACGAAAGCGCGTCCGATGCGCCGCGCCACATCCTCGTTGAGCTGGTCCGGTACGCGCCCACGCACATCGTAGGCCTTGAAGCAGTCGATGGAGCCCATGGCCGGTTCAGTTTTCCTTGCAGTAAACGTTCTTGTACACGTAGTCCGTGGCTTCGACGAAGCCGGGTACGCTGCCGCAGTCGAAGCGCCGGCCCTTGAACCGGTAGGCCATGACACAGCCGCGATCAGCCTGCGTCTGCAGAGCGTCAGTCAGCTGGACCTCGCCATTGGCGCCCGGCTCCGTGTCGCGAATGATGTCGAAGATGTCGGGGGTGAGAATGTAGCGACCGATGATCGCCAGGTTCGACGGCGCGTCGGCGGGGTCGGGCTTCTCGATCATCTTCTCGACGCGGAAAATGCCGTCCTTGAGCGATTCTCCTGCGATCACCCCGTACTTGTTCACCTGGTCTTCGGGCACTTCCATGATCGCGACGATGGAGCAGCGGAACTGACGGTAGAGCTCGGCCATCTGCGCCAGCACGCCGGGGCCGCCCTCGTTCAGGCACAGGTCGTCGGAGAGCACCACGCCGAAGGGCTCGTGCCCGACGAGCGTTTCACCGGTAAGAATGGCGTGACCGAGGCCCTTCATCTCGCGCTGGCGGACCATGGTGAAAATACCCTTGTCGAGCACATGGCGGATGCTGTCGAGGTAGCTCTCCTTGGAACTGCCGGCGATCTGGTGCTCGAGCTCGTAGCTGATGTCGAAGTGATCGGCGATAGCGCGCTTGCCGCGCCCGGTAACCAGGGCACAGGTGGTCATCCCCGCTTCGATCGCCTCCTCGACGCCGTACTGCACCAGCGGCTTGTTGACGATGGGCAGCATCTCCTTGGGCATGCTCTTGGTGGCGGGCAGAAAACGCGTGCCGTAGCCGGCGACGGGGAACATGCACTTGGTGATCACGGTAGGGGACTCCTCTGCTTGATTCCGATGTGATGGCGGGCGCTAGGCGCTGCGGCCGTACACATCCTCGAAGCGAACGATGTCATCTTCGCCGAGATAGGTACCCGATTGCACCTCGATCAGTTCAAGGGGGATCTTGCCGGGGTTGGCGAGGCGGTGCTTGTGGCCGAGGGGAATATAGGTCGACTGGTCCTCGGCCATGGTGAACACGCGGTCCTCGCAGGTCACCTCCGCCGTGCCGTGCACCACGATCCAGTGCTCGGCGCGGTGGTGATGCATCTGCAGCGACAGCGTGTGGCCGGGATTAACGATGATCCGCTTGACCTGGAAGCGGTCGCCCTCGATCAGCGACTCATAGCTGCCCCAGGGGCGGTAGACGCGCTGGTGCAGCGAGGCCTCGGAGCGACCCTCGGCCTTAAGCCGCGCAACGATCGCCTTCACGTTCTGCACCTGGTCGCGGTCGGCAACCAGGACGGCGTCAGCGGTCTCGACAACGATCAGGTTGTCGACACCCGTCGCCGCGAGCAGACGCGACTCGCTGCGCAGGTAACTGTTGCTGCAGCCCTCGAGCATGACGTCGCCAATGGCAACATTGCCCTGCTCATCGCGCTCCGTGACCTGCCACAGCGTCGACCAGGCGCCGACGTCGCTCCAGCCGCAGTCGAGGGGGAGCACGGCGCCGCGCTGCGTCTTCTCCATGACCGCGTAGTCGATGCTGTCCGAAGGACAGGCCAGAAAGCGGTCGCGGTCGGGGCGCAGAAAATCGAGATCGCCGCTGGCGTCGGCCATCGCCGCCTCGCAGGCGGCGTGAATCGCCGGGGCATGGGCCTTGAGCTCTTCCAGGTAAAGCGCGGCCGGAAGCAGGAACATGCCGCTGTTCCACAGGTAGTCGCCGCTGTCGACGTAGGTCTTCGCCGTATCGCCATCGGGCTTCTCCACGAAGCTGTCAAGATGATGCACCGGCCCTTCAAGCGCGGCGCCGCGACGCAGGTAGCCATAGCCCGTCTCCGGCGCATCGGGGACGATGCCGAAGGTCATCAGGCGGCCGGCAAGGGCCACGGCCTCGGCGCTGCGCACGCCTTCGACAAAGGCCTGCGTATCGCGGATGACGTGGTCGGCGGGCAGCACCAGCAGCAGCGCATTCTCATCTTCGGCAACGGCCCGAAAGGCCGCGAGCGCCACAGCGGGCGCCGTGTTACGCCCATCGGGCTCGAGGATAATCGCCGCCGGGCGCACATCGAGCTGGCGCAGCTGCTCGGCGACCATGAAGCGGTGATCGTCGTTGCAGATCACCAGGGGTGCCGCCGTTTCCAGGCCGCTGGTCCGGTGCAGCGTTTCCTGAAGCATCGACAGCTCGCTGGCAAGAGCGAGAAACTGCTTCGGGTGCGCCTCGCGGGACACGGGCCAAAGGCGACTGCCGACGCCGCCGGACAGTAATACGGGTATCAACATCGGCTGTTAGGCTCCCTCGGGACAGAAAAAGTGTGCTTCGGGCTTTCGGCGTCGGACACGGCGAGGAGCGGTGAACGAGACGTGAACAAAGCCCTGGCATCCAGTACACTAGCGCGCGCAAAAAGTCGGGGCGTAAGCCTACAGCGTCCGCGCAGCGCGGCAAGGCTTCCGGCGGCATTTTGTGACCGTCTCCCGCTCGGCGGCATACGGCACCACCCACAGTACGCGGCGCCCCGCACGGCCACAGCGCCGGGCGCCCCTCACGGACGCACATGACGCAGAACAGCCCACCCAAGCAGACTTTCCAGCAGCAGAGCAGCTACAGCCGGGACGAGCTGATCGCCTGCGGCATGGGCGACCTCTTCGGCCCGGGCAACGCCCAGCTCCCCATCGGCAAGATGCTGATGGCCGATCGCATCACGCACATCAGCTCCGAGGGCGGAGGCTACGGCAAGGGCGAGATCCGCGCAGAGCTCGATATCCATCCCGAGCTCTGGTTCTTCGAGTGCCACTTTCCCGGAGATCCCGTGATGCCGGGCTGCCTCGGCCTCGACGCCATGTGGCAGCTGGTCGGCTTCTTCCTCGGCTGGCGGGGAAATCCCGGCCGCGGGCGCGCCCTGGGTTCGGGCGAGGTCAAGTTCACCGGCCAGATCCTGCCGAGCGCCGAGAAGATCAGCTACATCATCGATGTGAAGCGCGTGATCGAGCGCAAGCTGGTGATGGGCATCGCCGACGGGCGGGTCCAGGTGGATGGCAAGGACATCTACCACGCCCAGGACCTCCGCGTGGGTCTGTTTCAGTCAACGGAGGGTTTCTGAGCAATGACGCGACGGGTTGTGGTCACGGGCCTGGGTATCGTTTCCTGCCTGGGCAATGACGCCACCTCGGTCACGGAGTCGCTGCGCGATGGCCGCTCGGGCATCCGCCTGAACCAGTCGCAGATCGATGTCGGCATGCGCTCGCATGTATCGGGTGCGCCGACGATCGACGTGCGCGAGCACATCGACCGCAAGGCGCTGCGCTTCATGGCCGATGCCGCCGCCTTCACTTTCATTGCCATGCAGCAGGCGATCGAAGACGCCGGCCTCGAGGACACCGAAGTCTCCAACGAACGCACGGGTATCATCGCCGGCTCCGGCGGCGCCTCCTCGGCGAGTCAGACCGAAGCCTCGGATACGCTGCGCGAGCGCGGGCTGCGGCGCGTCGGGCCCTACCGCGTTACGCAGACGATGGGCAGCACCGTGTCCGCCTGCCTCGCGACGCCCTTTCAAATCCGCGGAGTCAACTATTCGATTTCTTCCGCCTGCTCGACCAGCGCCCACTGCATCGGCAACGCCATGGAGCAGATCCAGCTCGGCAAGCAGGACCGCGTTTTCGCCGGCGGCGGAGAGGAGCTGCACTGGAGCCTGAGCGCGCTGTTCGACGCCATGGGCGCGCTGTCGACAAAATACAACGACACACCGGAGCGGGCCTCGCGGGCCTACGATGCCGACCGCGACGGCTTCGTGATTGCCGGCGGTGGCGGCATGCTTGTGCTCGAGGCGCTCGAGGTCGCGAAGGCGCGCGGCGCGAAAATCTACGCCGAGCTCGTCGGCTATGGCGCCACCTCCGACGGCTACGACATGGTGGCGCCCTCGGGCGAGGGCGCCGTGCGCTGCATGCGCCAGGCCCTGGCCACCGTCGACGGCCCGATCGACTATATCAACGCCCACGGCACCAGCACGCCCGCCGGTGATATCCAGGAACTCAAGGCCGTGCGCGAGGTGTTCGGCGAGGCCGTACCGGCGATCGGCTCGACCAAGTCGCTGTCCGGGCACTCTCTCGGCGCTGCCGGCGTCCAGGAAGCCATCTATTCGCTACTGATGCAGCAGGAAGGTTTTGTCGCGGCTTCGGCGAATATCGAGAACCTCGACCCCGAAGCCCGGGGCATGCCGATTGTGCGCGAGCGTCGCGACGGACTCGATCTGCAGCGCGTCATGTCGAACAGTTTCGGCTTTGGCGGCACCAACGCATCGCTGGTATTCCAGAAGTACACGGACTGACACGCCAGCCCGGGTCGCGACGGTCTCAGGACAGCAGCAGATCCAGCGGCAGTATTTCCACCGCATCACCCCGATGCAGCTCGGTCCCGGCGGGAACGCGCGCCAGGGCGTCGGCCGCAACCAGCGAACGCAGAATACCCGAGCTTTGATTCTCAAAGGGCGCCGCCCAGGTCATGGCAACGCCGTCGTTTCCGGCTGCCTCCCTGTCCGCTTCCCCACCGGCATTGATGTCATCAACGGACGGGGCCGCCGCCCTGCGCGCTGCGTCATCGGTCGCCGCGAAGGAGACGGTGCCCGTGGGCGGGCCCGCGATCAGCCGCACGCGCAGGTATTCCTCGCGGCGCGCGCTGCCATCGCAGGCGAATCCGGCGCGGGCGTGAAGCGCGGGCGGAAGCGCCTCGCGCCGACCCTGGCGCGCCTGTATCCACGGGCGAGCGAGCAGAAGAAACGTCACAAAGGCCGAGGCGGGATTGCCCGGCAGGCCCATGAAGGGGCAATCACCGATACGGCCGTGGGCGAAGGGCTTGCCCGGTTTCACCGCCACGCGCCACAGATCGATCGAACCCAGCGACTCCACGGCGGCGCGCACGTGGTCCTCTTCGCCGACGGATACACCCCCGCTGCTGAGCACGAGATCCGACGCCTCGGACGCCCTCGCCAGCACCTCGCGCGTTGCCGCGGCGCTATCGGCCACGTTTCCCAGATCGAGCGTTTCGCAGCCGAGGCGTTGCAACAGCGCAAGCAGCATCGGCCGATTGCTGTTGTAGATCTGCCCGCTGTCGAGGCTGCTCCCGTCCGGGTCACGCAGCTCCGAACCGGTGCTGATCAGCGCCACGCGCAGCCGTCGCCGCAGCGCCACGCGCGCGAGCCCCTGCGAAGCCAGAAGGCCGATGTCCTGCGGTCTCAGGCGCCGCCCCGCCGCGAGCAGCAGTTCGCCGCTGCGGCACTCCTGGGCACGCGGCCGTCGGTGCTGGCCAGGACGGATCGCTTCGGGCAGAACGACTTCGTCGCCGATGAGCGTCGCGTCTTCCTGCATGACCACCGCGTCGGCCCCGAAGGGAAGCGGCGCTCCGGTGAAAATCCGCGCCGCGGCGTCCGGCGGCAGCTCACGCTGACCGTCGCCGGCAACGATGCGAAGCGCGACGGGCAGCTGCCGGCCGGCGTCACCGCTGCGCACGGCGTAGCCGTCCATGGCGCTGTTGTCCCAGGGCGGCAAGTCGAGGCGCGCGTGGACGTCGCGCGCCAGGATGCGGCCCTCGGCCTCGCCGAGCGTGCGCTCCTCGATCTCCGCCAGCGGATCGACGCCGGCGACCAGTTCGTCGATAGCCTGCTCGAGGGGAAGCAGGGGACGCAGATTCATGCGCTGGTTTTTCCGAGCAGCACCTCGACAAAGTTGCAGGGGCGATGCGCCGAGTCGAGCTGGTCGCGGATCACGCCCTCCCAGGCCGTGCGGCAGGCGCCCGTCGAGCCCGGCATACAGAACACCACGGTGCGGTTGGCAAGACCGGCCACGGCGCGCGATTGCACCGTTGAACTGCCGATCTCCTGCAGCGACAGCGCGCGAAACACCTCGCCGAAGCCTTCGACCTGCTTGTCGAAAAGCGGAACCACGGCTTCGGGCGTCGAGTCTCGGCCGGCAAAGCCCGTACCGCCGGTCACAAGCACGGCGTTCACACCCGTATCGACAATCCACCCGGAAAGCACCGCACGGATGGCATAGATGTCGTCGCGCACCAGCTCGCGCGCGACGATACGGTGCCCCGCCGCCGCCGCGGCCTCGGCGAGAAAGGTGCCCGAGGTGTCGTTTTCGGGGCCGCGCGTATCGCTGACCGTGAGCACGGCAACGCCGAGGCTGACGGTCTCGCGGTCTTCCGTCGCGTGGCTCGCGGCGCTGCCTTCGGCGGTAGTCGGCGTGCTTCCGGTCGACGGACCCTGATTGACTGCCATTGCGAGTTCGGTGCTCCTTGTGTCTGTGGCCTGCGACCCGCCTGCTATGCGGCGGCCCGCGCGTCGAGGTACTGCTTGACGAGTTCATTGATGGCCCCGCGCCAGGGGGTCTGCTTGATGGCAAAGGCGTCGCGCAGACGCGAGCAGTCGAGGACATGCTGCACCGTGGCGGCCTCCGTCGTCGCCGTCGCGGGGCGCAGGGCGACGTCCCCACAGTCGATGTACTGGCTCGCGGCGGCCAGCGAGACCTCGGCAAAACCGTATTCCGTGGTCCGATCGCCGGAGCAGTAGTGGAACAGGCCCGACTCGGCGGCGCCGGCGCTCATCTGGTCGAGAATGGCGGAGACCACGCGCGCGAGGTCGTGGCTCGGCACGGGGCAGAACACGGCGCGATCGTCGAAAACGGCCTCCGCCTGCGCGGTCATGATCTCCAGCGTGCGGCTGAGCAGCCCCGGCGTTGAGGCCGCGAAAATCGGCCCCGTTCGCAGGATGAGCGACGACGGCGCGGCCTGCAGCACGCGACGCTCCGTTTCGGCCAGATGCATACCCACGGGATCTGTCGCATCGGTCTCGTCCGTTTCGCGAAGCCCACGGCCCGTCGATCCGGAAAACACCCGGTCGCTGGAAAGGCATAGGTAGCGCATGCCGCTGTGCTCGCAGGCCTTGGCGAGCCAGTGAGCGCGCTCGAGGTCGGCCTCCGTCAGCACTCCCGATCGATAATCGGGCGCTCCGCTCTCACCCGACGACTGATCGCCGGCGCTCTCACCGGCGCTCTCACCGGCGCTCTCAGCGCCGGACTCGTCGGGATGCTGCTTTCGCCCGCGGGCCGAGCGGGCTGCGGGAAAGTCGGGATGCTCGGAGAGAACCGCGGCGATCCGACAATCGACGATTACCGCCGGGCGCCCTCGCCGCGCGGCCTTCTTGGCCTGGCGCTCCGTGCTCCAGCGGCTTGCGGCCATGGTGAGCGGCAGCGCCTGGTGCCGGCCCCAGCGTGCGAGCGTTGACTGCAGCGCGAGGCCTGCGGCGGAATCGGAACCCAACAACAAAACATCCATTGGCGCTGGCGACGGTGCTGGCGTCTGGTCTGGAGGCTGCGCGTTAGGGCGTTGAGCGATTCAGAACCCGCCTAGAAGGGGATATCGTCGTCGTAGGGATCCTGCGCCGGCGCGGCACCGGGCCTGGCACCACCGCCGGAGGCGGGCGCCGACGACTGCGATGGGCGGGCCGCCGATGCCTCGGGGTAGTCGTAGCTGCCGTCCATGTCGCTGCTCATTCCGTCGCCCGTGCCGCCACCCATGCCGCCACCCATGCCGCCACTGCGGCTGTCGAGCATCTGCATCTCATTGCCGACGATTTCCGTGGTGTAGCGGTCCTGGCCGGACTGGTCCTGCCATTTGCGCGTTCGAATCGAGCCCTCGACGTAGATCTTGGAGCCCTTGCGCAGGTATTCGCCCGCGACCTCGGCGAGACGATTGAAGAAGACCACGCGGTGCCACTCGGTGCGCTCCTGCGGCTGGCCGGTCTGCTTGTCCTTCCAGGTCTCGGAGGTGGCCAGGCGAACGTTGGTGACAGAGCCACCGGAGGGCATGAAGCGGGTCTCCGGATCCGCGCCGAGATTACCGACCAGAATCACCTTGTTGACACCGCGAGAAGCCATATTCAGACCCGACTGACTGTTTATTGAGGGTCAGCGAATATAACAACGGCCCCCGCCAAAAGCGACAGCAGAAGCGTTCAGGGCCTGACTCAGGAGGGCTCCATGCTGGCGTCGGCGGCCTCATCGGCGCCCCGGGCCGGCGCAGGACGCGGCTCGAGGTTCCAGATCAGCAGCAGCCACAGGGCGCCGGCTATGCCGATCAGCCACAGCAGCCCCGTGAGGCCCGCGGTGGCATACACGAGGCCGCCGGAGCTTCCGCCGGCGAAGGCACCGAGGAACTGGCACGTGGCGTAGATGCCCAGGGCCGTACCCTTACCGTGGGCAAACACGGCCTTGCTGACCATCGAGGGCAGCGCCGCCTCGAGGAAGTTCACCGCGGCGAAGAAAGCCACCAGCGCAACGAGCAGCAGGACCGCGATCGAGGACTCGAAGAGCACGGCCAGAGACCCGGTCATGAGCACCACGCCGATGCGCAGGGCAAGAACGGGTCGCCCGCCGCGCTCCGACAGGCGCAGCAGCGGATACATGGCGAGCAGCGACAGCACGAGCACGGGCGTGTAAACCTTCCAGTGATCGTCGCGCAGCACGCCGAGGCTGTTCTCGATGATGGGGGGCACCATCAGGAAAGAGGCGGTAAGAATGAAGTGGAGCAGGAACACGGAGCCATTGAGCCGCTGCAGGATGCGGTCGCGAAGGACCGGCCCCATCATCGCCGGCTGAGCACCGATATCCTCGTGCCGACGCACGGCCACGCTCGGCAAGCCGAGAGCAACGATCGCCATACCCACGACGGCGAGGCAGGCGGTCATCCAGAACACCGCCTCGAGGCCACCCCAGGCGGCCAGCAGCGGACCGAATATCAACGCCAGGGCAAAGGACAGGCCGATGCTGATGCCGATGACTGCCATCGCCTTGGTGCGCTGCTCGTCGCGGGTGAGGTCCGCCGCCAGCGCCATGACCGATCCCGAGATCGCCCCGGCACCCTGCAGCGCGCGCCCGATAACGATCACGGCAACGCTGTCAGCGAGCGCCGCGACCGCCGAGCCGAAGGCAAACATCAGCAGTCCGCCCAGAATCACGGGCTTGCGCCCGATGCGGTCCGACAGCCAGCCGAGGGGAATCTGCAGCAGCGCCTGCGTTGCGCCGTAGGCTCCCAGGGCAAGACCGATCGTCAGCGGCGACGCGCCGACCATGTCGGCGGCGTAAAGCGCCAGCAGCGGCAGGGCCATGAACAGGCCGAGCATGCGAAAACTGTAGAGCAGCGCCAGGGAGACGACGACGCGTCGCTCCAGCGCGGACATGGGGCTTTCCGTGAGCAATATCTTCGACCTCCGGCGGGAAGCGATGGTAACACTTTCGGCCTGCCGCCCCATCCGCCGCCGACCCCCTGGCGTAACAAAATCAGCGCTGCGGCCCTTTACGCGCATTTGCTCTTATACTGGTGGGCTGCTTCCGCGCTTTCGGCAGGGCTGCGAGGGCGACGGCTCACCTGTGAGCAACCTGGCAACCCACCTGGCAACCCACCTGGCAATAGATCGGCCCGCCCAGCGGCCCGGACCCGGACCCATCATGGAAACTATCCAACTGCGCGGTGCGCGTACGCACAACCTGCGCAACATCGACCTCGACATCCCGCGCGACAAGCTCGTGGTGATCACCGGCCTTTCGGGCTCGGGCAAGTCCTCGCTGGCCTTCGACACGCTCTATGCCGAAGGGCAGCGACGCTACGTGGAGTCGCTGTCGACCTATGCTCGACAGTTCCTGTCGATGATGGAAAAGCCGGACATCGACCATGTCGAGGGCCTGTCGCCGGCGATCTCCATTGAACAGAAATCGACCTCGCACAATCCGCGCTCGACCGTCGGCACGATCACCGAGATCTACGACTACCTGCGCCTGCTGTTCGCGCGCGTGGGCAAACCCCACTGCCCGACGCATAACCGTCACCTGCAGGCGCAGACCGTGTCGCAGATGGTCGACACGGTGCTGGCCCTGCCCGAGGGCAGCAAGCTGATGCTGCTGGCCCCCGTGGTCCGCGAGCGCAAGGGCGAGCATCACCACGTCTTCGAGCAGCTGCGCAGCGCCGGCTTCGTGCGCGCGCGCGTCGATGGCAAGGTCCGCGACCTCGACGACCTGCCCGAGCTCGACAAGAAAAAGAAGCACAGCATCGAGGTCGTCGTCGATCGCTTCAAGGTCCGCGAGGATCTTGCCCAGCGCCTCGCCGAGTCCTTCGAGACCGCTCTCGAGCTCACCGACGGTCTGGCCCTCGTCGTCGATATGGACGAGGAACGCGAGGACCTGGTCTTCTCGGCGCGCTACGCCTGCCCCGAGTGCGGCCATTCGATCAATGAGCTCGAACCGCGCCTGTTCTCCTTCAATAATCCCGCCGGCGCCTGCCCGACCTGCGACGGCCTGGGCGTGCGCCAGTTCTTCGATCCCGAGCGCGTGGTGCTCTACCCCGAAGCCAGCCTCGCCGAAGGCGCGATTCGCGGCTGGGATCGGCGCAACGTGTACTACTTCCACATGCTGACGTCGCTGGCCCGCCATTACGATTTCGACATCGACACCCCCTTCGAGGAACTGTCGGCCAGGCACCGCAAGATCATTCTCCACGGCAGCGGAAAGGAAGAGATCAGCTTCTCCTACGTGAACGACCGCGGCGATGTGTTCAAACGCTCGCATGCCTTCGAGGGCATCCTCCCGAACATGGAGCGCCGCTACCGCGACACGGAGTCCACCTCCGTGCGCGAGGAGCTGGCCAAGTTCCTGTCCACGGCGCCCTGCGCCGACTGCGGCGGCAGCCGCCTGTGCGAAGACGCGCGCCACGTCCTGATCGAGGGCCGCAATCTGCCGAGCATCACTTCCATGGCCGTCGGCAGCGCCGAGGATTACTTCAATGCCATGACCCTCGAAGGCCGCGATGCCGCGATCGCCGAGAAGATCCTCAAGGAGATCCGCGCCCGCTACCGCTTCCTTGTGGACGTGGGCCTGAACTACCTCACGCTCGACCGCAGCGCGGACACACTGTCCGGCGGCGAGGCCCAGCGCATCCGCCTCGCGTCGCAGATCGGCGCCGGCCTCGTTGGTGTCATGTACATCCTCGATGAACCCTCCATCGGGCTGCACCAGCGTGACAACGAACGACTGCTGCGCACGCTCACGCATCTGCGCGATCTCGGCAATACGGTGCTGGTAGTCGAGCACGACGAGGACGCGATCCGCAGCGCCGACCACATCATCGATATCGGCCCCGGCGCCGGCGTCCACGGGGGACGCATCGTGGCGCAGGGCGACGCAGCGGCCATCATGGCGGAAAAGGAGTCGCTGACCGGCGCCTATCTGTCGGGCAAGCGCGCGATCAAACTGCCGACAAAGCGCCATGCCCGCGATCCGAAGCGCTCGCTACGCCTCCTGGGCGCTCGCGGCAACAACCTCAAGGGCGTCGATCTGGACCTTCCCATCGGTCTCCTGACCTGCGTCACCGGCGTTTCGGGCTCGGGCAAGTCGACGCTGGTCAACGCCACGCTCTATCCGATTGCGGCGACGGCGCTCAACGGCGCGAGTACGCTGACGCCGGCCGAGCACGACGAGATCCAGGGCCTCGAGCACATCGACAAGTGCATCGATATCGACCAGAGCCCCATCGGACGTACACCGCGCTCCAATCCCGCTACCTACACGGGAATCTTCACGCCGATCCGCGAGCTGTTTGCCGGCACGCAGGAGGCTCGCGCCCGCGGCTACAAGCCGGGCCGCTTCAGCTTCAACGTCAAGGGCGGTCGCTGCGAAGCCTGCCAGGGCGACGGCGTGACCAAGGTCGAGATGCACTTTCTGCCCGACATCTACGTTCCCTGCGATGTCTGCAACGGCAAGCGCTACAACCGGGAGACGCTCGACATCCGCTACAAGGGCGCAAGCATCCACGAGGTATTGGAGATGACCGTCGAGGACGCCCTCGCCTTCTTCGAGCCCGTGCCGGCGATTGCGCGCAAGCTGCAGACGCTGATGGACGTCGGCCTGTCGTACATTCGCCTCGGGCAGGCCGCCAATACGCTGTCCGGCGGAGAGGCACAGCGCGTCAAGCTGTCGCGCGAGCTGTCAAAGCGCGATACGGGTCGCACGCTGTACATCCTCGACGAGCCGACCACGGGTCTGCACTTCGAGGACATCAACCTGCTCCTCGGCGTTCTCCACCGCCTGCGAGACCACGGCAATACGGTAGTGATCATCGAGCACAACCTCGACGTGATCAAAACCGCCGACTGGGTTGTCGATCTAGGCCCCGAGGGCGGAAGCGGTGGCGGTGAGATCATCGCCACGGGAACCCCCGAGGACATCGCGACAATCGAGGCCTCGCACACCGGTCGCTTCCTGGCGCCGCTGCTCACCAGAAAAGCCAAGTCGCCCAGCAAAGCAGCCTGAGGCACGCACAAACGCGCATAAACGCGCATAAAAAAGCCGGCTTACGCCGGCTTTTTTCAACAAACGCGAGAAATCAATCCTCGGCGTCGTCGTCGTAACGCTCGGGCTGCGGACGGTCGACCAGCTCGACGTAGGCCATCGGTGCCTTGTCGCCGGTACGGTAGCCGCACTTGAGGATGCGAATGTAACCACCGGGACGTGCGCGGTAGCGCGGACCGAGCTCGGCGAAAAGCTTGCCGACCGTTTCCTTGTTGCGAACGCGGTCGAAGGCCAGGCGACGATTGGCAACGCTGTCGTTCTTCGCCAGCGTAATCAGGGGCTCGGCGTAGCCGCGCAGCTCCTTGGCCTTGGGCAGGGTTGTCTTGATCAGCTCGTGTTCGACCAGCGAAGCGGTCATATTGCGAAACATCGCCTTGCGGTGCGAACTGTTCCGATTGAGCTGACGTCCACTATGACGATGACGCATGATTCGTTCCTTCTGTGCGACGTCTCACGACGCCCGCTGCTGCTTGTACGGTTGCTACTGTGTGCTTCAGGCGCTGAGCACCCGCTCGTCGTTGCGCAGGCTGGCCGGGGGCCAGTTCTCGAGGCGCATTCCGAGCGAGAGGCCGCGTGAGGCGAGCACGTCCTTGATTTCCGTGAGCGACTTCTTGCCCAGGTTCGGCGTCTTGAGCAGTTCCACTTCCGTGCGCTGCACGAGGTCGCCGATGTAGTAGATGTTTTCCGCCTTGAGGCAGTTGGCCGAACGAACCGTGAGCTCGAGATCGTCGACGGGACGCAGGAGCACGGGATCGACTTCGTCTTCGGCGGTGCTGGCCACGGACTGGGCATCGCTCTCGAGGTCCACGAAAACCGCAAGCTGCTGCTGCAGGATCGTTGCCGCGCGACGGATCGCCTCTTCCGGATCGATGGTGCCATTGGTCTCGAGGTCGAGAACGAGCTTGTCGAGGTCCGTACGCTGCTCGACGCGCGCCGAGTCAACCACGTAGGACACGCGCAGCACGGGCGAGAAGGTCGCATCGAGCTGCAGGCGACCGATCGAGCGCGTCTCTTCTTCGGGGTTAACGCGCGAATCCGCGGGCGAATAGCCTCGGCCGCGCGCCACGGTCAGCTTCATGTGAATCGCCGACTTGCTGTTCAGCGTGCAGATCAGGTGATCGGGGTTGCACACCTCGACATCGTGATCGGTCTGGATATCCGCGGCGGTAACGGGCCCGGCGCCTTCCTTGCTCAGCGTCAGTTCGGCCTCATCCTTGCCATTCATGATCAGGGCGACGCCCTTCAGGTTAAGCAGGATCTCGATGACGTCTTCCTGTACGCCCTCGATCGCCGAGTACTCGTGCAGCACGCCGTCGATCTCGACTTCCGTGACCGCGCAGCCGGGCATGGACGACAGCAGGATGCGGCGCAGCGCATTGCCGAGCGTATGACCGAAGCCACGCTCGAGGGGCTCTAGGGTCACCTGAGCACGCGTGCTGCTCTTCTCGTCGACCTTGATCTTGCGAGGGGTCAGTAAGTCCTTAACGGCTGATTGCATCTCTGGCACCTGTAAATAGTGTTACGTAACGCTGACGACGGCCTCAACACGCGGCCCTTGGCCGCGGGGCACACCGGTGGCGCTGAGGATTACTTCGAGTAAAGCTCGACGATCAGGTTCTCGTTGATGTCCGCGGACAGGTCCTGACGATCGGGCGCACCCTTGTAAACGGCCTCGAACTTGTCGACGTTCACCTCGATCCACTCGGGCTCGCCGCGCTGGGCCGCCAGCGCCATGGCAGACGAAATGCGCAGCTGCTTCTTGGCCTTCTCGCGCAGGGAGATCACGTCGCCGGCTTTCACCTGGTAGGACGGGATGTTCACCGCCTTGCCATTGACCAGCACAGCCTTGTGACTGACCAGCTGACGCGCTTCGGCGCGCGTGGAGCCGAAGCCGACGCGGTACACAACGTTGTCGAGGCGGCTTTCCAGCAGCTGCAGGAGGTTCTCACCCGTCGCACCCTTCAGGCGCGCCGCTTCCTTGTAGTAGTTGCGGAACTGCTTCTCGAGGACGCCGTAGATTCGACGCACCTTCTGCTTCTCGCGCAGCTGAACGCCGTAGTCGGAGAGGCGTCCGCGGCGGGCGCCGTGCTGTCCCGGTACTGCTTCTGCCTTGCACTTGCTGTCGAGGGCGCGAACACCACTCTTGAGGAACAGATCTGTTCCTTCACGACGCGCAAGCTTGCACTTCGGGCCTAAATAACGAGCCATATCTGATTACCCCTTAAACGCGACGCTTTTTCGGCGGACGACAGCCATTGTGTGGAATCGGCGTCACGTCGGTGATGTTGCTGATCTTGTAACCGCAGGCGTTGAGGGCGCGAACGGCGGACTCGCGGCCCGGGCCAGGGCCCTTGACCTGTACATCGAGATTCTGGAGTCCGTATTCCTTGGCCGCCTCGCCGGCGCGCTCGGCGGCAACCTGCGCTGCGAAGGGCGTACTCTTGCGTGATCCGCGGAAGCCGGAACCACCGGAAGTGGCCCAGCTCAGGGTGTTGCCCTGGCGGTCCGTGATGGTGATGATGGTGTTATTGAAAGACGCATGGATATGCGCAATTCCGTCGGCGATGGTGCGCGTAATTTTCTTGCGCGTGGTCTTGGCGCCTGGCTTGGCCATTGAGATCCTGTCCTAATATCAACGCCGCACTTGGGTGCGGCTACACTAATCAAGGATTCGCTGTCGCTCGCGCAACGATCCCGCACGGGGAGCGCTGCGCTGAGTCTTACCTGCGAATCGGCTTACGTGGGCCCTTGCGGGTACGCGCGTTGGTTTTCGTCCGCTGGCCACGCAGCGGCAGATTGCGACGATGGCGCAGGCCGCGATTGCAGCCTAGATCCATCAGACGCTTGATGTTCATCGAGATCTCACGCCGCAGGTCGCCCTCAACGGTCATCTCACTGACACGCGTACGCAGCGCATCGAGCTGCTCTTCCGACAGCGCGCTGATGCGATCGCTGGGAGATACGCCACAGGCCTCACACAGACGCATGGCCTGCGTGCGGCCAACGCCATAGATGTAGGTGAGGGAAATCACCGCGTGCTTGTTATCCGGTATATTTACCCCGGCGATACGAGCCATGTACTTTCTCCAAACTCATGGGCGCAGGACGCCCCGCGTGCCCAGTGGCAAACGGACGTGGTCAGACGCGACAAAAAAGGCGCGCGATTTTAACGATTTCGGTGCGCGTACGCAATGCCTGCGGGCGCGAGGCCTTTCCGCTCAGCCCTGACGCTGCTTGTGGCGAGGATCCGTGTTGCAGATGACACGCACGACGCCATTGCGACGCACGATCTTGCAGTTGCGACAGATCTTCTTTACCGATGCTCTTACTTTCATAGTCTCACTCCAGGCAGTGGTGCGCGCTGCTTAACGCGCGCGGCCCGCCGAACCGTAATTTTTCAGATTTGCCTTCTTCATCACCGAGTCGTACTGGTGCGACATCATGTGACTCTGGACCTGCGCCATGAAGTCCATCACCACGACCACCACGATCAGCAGCGAGGTGCCGCCAAGGTAGAAGGGTACGTTCCAGGTCACCACCAGGAACTGGGGAAGCAGACATACCAGCGCGATGTAAGCCGACCCGAAGACCGTGAGACGAGTCAGCACGCCGTCGATGTAGTTGGCCGTCTGCTGCCCCGGGCGAATGCCCGGCACAAAAGCACCAGAGCGCTTGAGGTTGTCTGCCACTTCCTGCGGGTTGAACATCAGCGCCGTGTAGAAGAAACAAAAGAACACGATAAACACGGTGAAAAGCAGGATGTTCAGCGGCTGTCCCGGGCCAATCGCCACGGCGAGATCCTGCAGCCAGTCCGCAGAGCCCGATGACCCGAACCACTGGGCGATGGACGCGGGGAACAGCAGGATACTGCTGGCGAAGATCGCCGGGATCACACCCGCCATGTTCACCTTGAGCGGCAGGTGCGAGCTCTGGGCCTGATACATCTTGCGCCCCTGCTGGCGCTTTGCGTAGTTCACCGTGATCCGGCGCTGGCCTCGCTCGATGAAGACGATCATGTAGATCACTGCCAGCGCCAGCGCGAGGATCATCAGCAGAACGAGAATATTGATTTCACCCTGCCGCGCCTGCTCCAGGGACTGGCCGATGGCGGCCGGCAGGCCGGCCACAATACCGGCAAAAATCAGCAGCGAGATACCATTACCGACGCCCTTCTCCGTGATCTGCTCACCCAGCCACATCATGAACACGGCGCCCGTGACCAGCGAGGTAATCGCGATCACGAAGAACAGGATTCCCGTGTTGTAGCTCATACCCTGGTTGGCCATGCCCACGGTCATACCGGTCGCCTGCACAATCGCGAGTACAACGGTGAGGTACCGTGTGTACTGACTGATCTTGCGTCGGCCGGCCTCGCCCTCCTTCTTCAGCTGCTCCAGCTGCGGCGTGACGGCCGACATGAGCTGCATGATGATGGACGCCGAGATGTAAGGCATGATCCCGAGCGCAAGAATACTCATTCGTTCGAGGGCGCCGCCCGAGAACATGTTGGCCAGGCCCAGGATCGTGCCCTGGTTCTGGTTGAACAGGGCAGCGAGCTGATTGGGATCGATACCGGGAACCGGAATGTGCGTTCCAATGCGGTAAACGATTATGGCAACCAGAACGAAACGAAGGCGAGCAAAGAGCTCGCCCAGTCCGGCGCGGTTCCCTGTTGGCAAATCCGCCATTGTTTCCCCGTTGCTTCCTCGTTTACGCGCTGGATTGCGCAGCTTCGAACACTGAATCTTGTCTGGGGCCAGCCCTGCGGCCCGTGCCTGCTCCGACACCCTCGCACGGGTGCCGGAGAGGGCGGCCGATCAATCCTCGACCTTGCCGCCCGCTTTTTCGATGGCCTCGCGGGCGCCCTTGCTGGCAGGAATTCCCTTCAGCGTGATCGCCCGATCGATTTCGCCGGACAGGAACACGCGCACGCGCTCCACGTCGTCGCGGACCACGTCGGCATCCTTCAGCGCCTGCAGGTCGACCACGTCAGCCGACACCTTGGCCAGCTCGCCGAGACGCACCTGCGCCGTCGTGCGGCCGATGCGCGAAGTAAAACCATACTTCGGCAGTCGCTTCTGCAGCGGCATCTGACCGCCCTCGAAGCCGGCTGCCACCTTGCCTCCGGAACGCGACTTCTGACCCTTGTGTCCGCGGCCTGCCGTCTTGCCGACGCCGCTGCCGATACCCCGGCCGACGCGCTTTGCATCCTTGCGCGAGCCCGGCGCCGGACTCAGCGTATTGAGTCGCATGGTGTCACTCACGACTGCTCCTCCACGCTAACCATGTAGCTGACCTTGTTGATCATTCCACGAACGGACGGCGTATCCTCGACCACAACGGTGTGGCCAATGCGACGCAGACCAAGGCCGGCGACGCAGGCCTGGTGAGTCTTGAGACGCCCATGCTTGCTGCGAGTCTGGGTGACCCGCAGCGTGCCGGCTCCTGCTGTTGCTGCCGGGCTTTCTGCCGGGCTTTCTGCCGATGTATCTACGCTGCTCATGATTCGAAAATCCGTTGCCTGGCCCCTGAAGCATCGGGCCTGCTGTTACCGTCCAGCCACTCAGCCAGCGTCTACCCACCTTCGACGGCGGTCAGACGCGGAGCCGGGTCAGCTGTAAATTTCTTCGACGCTCTTGCCGCGGCGAGCCGCGACGCTGTCCGGAGACGCCATGTCGCGCAGACCGTTGAAAGTCGCACGCACCACGTTTGC
Organism: Halieaceae bacterium; assembly: GCA_036351355.1. Lineage (GTDB taxonomy): Bacteria > Pseudomonadota > Gammaproteobacteria > Pseudomonadales > Halieaceae > Congregibacter. Next base: position 9,861 of record JAZBOX010000203.1, on the reverse strand, counting down.
GGGGTTGGTCGAGCCGTAACACTTCGCAAGAACGTTGTGAACGCCCGCGAGCTCGAGAACCGCGCGCATCGCACCGCCGGCGATCACACCCGTACCTTCGGAGGCCGGCTGCATGAAGACCCTGGACGCACCGTGACGCGCCTTGATCGGGTACTGCAGCGTGCCGTTGGTGATATCCACCTGGATCATGTTGCGACGGGCCGACTCCATGGCCTTCTGGATAGCGACGGGCACTTCGCGCGCCTTGCCGCGACCGAAACCCACGCGACCCTTGCCATCGCCGACCACGGTGAGCGCGGTGAAAGCGAAAATTCGGCCGCCCTTGACCACCTTGGCGACCCGGTTCACCTGCACCAGCTTTTCCTGGAGGTCACCGTCCTGCTGCTTCTGTTCGTTAAACGCCATAGCCTGCTACCTTAGAAATCCAGTCCGCCTTCGCGCGCCGCATCCGCCAGCGCCTTCACCCGGCCGTGATACTTGTAGCCGCTGCGATCAAATGCCACCTTGCTCACGCCGGCGGCCTGGGCGCGCTCTGCGACCAGCTTGCCGACCGCTGAGGCGGCTTCAATGTTGCCGGTCTTGCCACTACGCAGGCTGCCGTCGAGCGTCGATGCGCTCGCCAGAACCTGGTCGCCGGCCGGCGAAAATACCTGGGCGTAGATATGCTGAGGCGTGCGATGGACGCTCAGGCGGTTGACACCCTGGGTGCGCATGCGCTGTCGAGCCTTGCGTGCCCGGCGCAGACGCGAATCGTTCTTGACGCTCATATTCCTGCCCCGTTACTTCTTCTTGGCTTCCTTGCGACGCACGAACTCATCGGCGTAGCGGATGCCCTTGCCCTTGTAAGGCTCCGGCGGACGGAAGCTGCGAATCTTCGCAGCTGCCTCGCCCACGGCCTGCTTGTCGATACCCTTGATAACGATCTCGGTCTGCGTCGGCGTTTCGGCGCTCAGCCCCTCGGGAAGCTCGTAATCCACGGGGTGCGACAGGCCGATGGTCAGGTTCACGGAGTTGCCCGCAGCCTTGGCACGATAGCCAACGCCGTTGAGGACAAGCTTGCGCTCCCAGCCATCGGACACGCCCTTGACCATGTTGTTCACCAGCGCCCGCGTCGTACCGGCCATCGCCTTTACGGCGTCACTGGCGTAAGCAACGGTCACCGTGCCATCGTCGTTCGCAAGGTCGATGCCCTCGCTGAGCGCCATGGACAGCGTGCCCTTGGCGCCCTTGACCTGTACCTGGCGGCCATCGACGGTCAACTCCACGCCCTTGGGCAGGGTGACCGGATTGTTAGCTACTCGGGACATGCTTCTGCCCTATCTATTGATCGAATCTCGTAAAAAATCATGCTGCAGTGCAAAACGCACCGAAGCGTCGGCGTAAATCAGAAGACCGTGCAGAGCACCTCGCCGCCAACGCCGGCAGCGCGCGCAGCGCGATCGGTCATGACGCCGCGCGAAGTCGATACGATGGCAATACCCAGACCACCGCGCACGGAAGGAAGCTCGTCCTTGGCAGCGTAGCGGCGCAGACTCGGGCGACTGACGCGATCAATCTCCGCAATCACCGGCTTGCCGTCGAAATACTTGAGATCCATGCGCAGGCGCGACTTCACGCCCTCCATGTAAGCCTCATGGCCAGCGATGTAGCCCTCTTCCTGAAGCACCCGGGCAACAGCGGTCTTGAGCTTGGAGCCGGGCATATCGACGCTGGTCTTGCCAGCCATCTGCGCGTTGCGGATGCGGGTCAACATGTCCGCCAGCGGGTCTTGCATACTCATTCGTTAAATCCTCTCGCCTTTTCTTTGACGTGGCAGCGACAATTCGCAGAAAAATCCAGTATCTGCGAGTCGCAGCGACGTCTGGCTACCAGCTGGCCTTGACGAGGCCGGGCACGTCGCCGCGCATGGCCGCTTCACGAAGCTTGTTCCGGCACAGGCCGAACTTGCGATACACCGCGTGTGGGCGGCCCGTTATCTGGCAGCGGTTCTGACCGCGTACGGGGCTGGCGTTGCGCGGCAGCTTCTGCAGCGCAACCTGGGCATCCCACTTTTCCTCGTCGCTGGCGCTCATGCTGCGCAGCACGGCCTTCAGCTCGGCACGCTTCCTGGCGTACCGGGCGACGGTGCGTGCGCGCTTGGCTTCGCGGGCGATCATCGATTTCTTGGCCATACCCTTCCTATCCTTTCAGCGGGAAGTTGAAGGCGCGCAGGAGGGCTCGGCCCTCGTCATCGGTGCGTGCCGTCGTGGTGATCGTGATGTCCATACCGCGCAGGGCATCCACCTCGTCGTAGTTGATCTCGGGGAAGATGATCTGCTCCGTGACGCCCATTGCGAAATTGCCGCGCCCATCGAAGGACTTCGGACTGATTCCGCGGAAGTCACGAACGCGGGGGATCGCGATGCTGATCAGACGCTCGAGAAACTCGTACATGCGCTCACGGCGAAGCGTGACCTTGCAGCCGATGGGCCAGCCGTCACGGATCTTGAAGCCGGCGATCGACTTGCGAGCGAGCGTGACCACGGGCTTCTGGCCCGCGATCCTGGTCATGTCGGACACGGCGCTTTCCATGACTTTCTTGTCGCCAACGGCCTCACCAACGCCCATGTTCAGCGTGATCTTGGTGATGCGCGGCACCTCCATCACGTTCGCGAGGCCCAGTTCTTCCTTGAGCTTCGGCGCGATTTCGTTGCGGTATTTGTCTTGCAAACTTGCCATCTGCTTTTACCTGCTTGCTGAAGCCCGTCGCCGCTCAGGGCGCGGGCCGTGGAGCTCAGCCTTCGATCGCGGCTCCACTGGACTTGTACACACGAACTTTCCTGCCGTCTTCCATGCGGTAGCCGATGCGATCTCCACGGCTCGTCTCCGGATTGAAGATCGCCACGTTGGAAACCTGGATCGGCGCCTCGCGCTCAACGATTCCGCCCTGGATCCCCGCCTGGGGATTAGGCCGCGTGTGCTTCTTGATCATGTTCACGCCGGCAACGATCACCCGGTTCGTGTCAACGATCTTGCGCACCTTTCCGCGCTTGCCCTTGTCCTTGCCGGCAAGGACGATGACTTCGTCATCACGCTTGATCTTGGACATCAGATAACCTCCGGCGCGAGCGAAATGATCTTCATGAACTTCTCGCCGCGCAGCTCACGCGTAACCGGCCCAAAGATACGAGTGCCGATCGGCGCCTCCTGGTTGTTGAGCAGGACAGCGGCATTGTCGTCAAACTTGATCAGCGAACCATCGGGGCGGCGAACGCCCTTCTTGGTGCGAACGACCACGGCGGTCATCACCTGGCCCTTCTTTACCTTGCCGCGAGGGATGGCTTCCTTGACGGTCACCTTGATCAGGTCGCCCACGCGCGCATAGCGACGCTTTGAGCCACCGAGGACCTTGATGCACATCACGCGACGCGCGCCGCTGTTGTCGGCGACCTCGAGATAGGACTGTGTCTGAATCATTACGCAGCTCCCTCAACGTCGGCGACGCTGGGCGTGGCGGCCAGGCTGTCGACCTTCTCGACCACCTCGACAAGACTCCAGGTCTTGCTCTTCGACAGAGGGCGGCACTCGGCGACGGTCACGGTGTCGCCGATGCTGCACTGATTCTCGGCATCGTGGGCGTGAAGCTTGGACGAGCGAGTCATGTATTTGCCGTACAGCGGATGACGCACGCGACGCTCGATGAGCACGGTGATGGTCTTGTCCATCTTGTTGCTCACGACACGGCCGGTCACGGTCCGGGTTCTGTTTTCAGCTGACATCGCTAGCTACCTGCCTTTTCGTGCAATACGGTCTTCACCCGCGCGATATCGCGCTGGTTCTCTTTCATCAGATGCGTCTGGCCGAGCTGGCCCGTCGCCTTCTGCATGCGCAGCTTGAACTGGTCTTCGCGCAGCTTGAGCAGCTGCTCGTTCAGCTCGTCGGCGCTCTTGTCGCGCAATTCACTGGCCTTCATCACATCACCGCCCGCTTAACAAAGGTGGTCGACACGGGGATCTTCGCGGCGGCGAGCTGGAACGCCTCGCGCGCGAGCTCCTCGGGAACACCCTGGACCTCGTAGAGCATCTTCCCGGGCTGGATCTGTGCGACCCAGTACTCGACGTTGCCCTTACCCTTACCCTGGCGAACCTCGAGCGGCTTGCCCGTGATCGGCTTGTCGGGGAATATCCGGATCCAGATCTTTCCGCCACGCTTGATGTGACGGGTCATCGCCCGACGGGCGGCCTCGATCTGGCGCGCCGTGATACGACCGCGACCCGTTGCCTTGAGCCCGTACTCGCCGAAGCTCACCTTGCTCCCACGTTGCGCGAGGCCACGGTTGCGGCCCTTCTGCATCTTGCGAAACTTTGTTCGTTTTGGTTGCAGCATCTTCCTAAACCTTCAGCTGTCCCTGAGCCCGACTTTCCGTGCCTTCCTGCTTACCAGGCGTCACGGCCGCCTTACGCGGCGCAACGCTGATCGATCGCGAACCCTTCGCGACCTCAGCCAGCAGCGGCCTTGCGGTTCTCTCCCTGTTCCGTACCGATCACTTCGCCCTTGAAGATCCAGACCTTCACGCCCAGGACACCGTAGGTGGTCTCGGCCACGTAGGTCGCGTAATCGATGTCAGCACGCAGCGTGTGCAGCGGTACGCGACCTTCGCGGTACCATTCCGTACGCGCGATCTCGGCGCCGCCGAGACGGCCGCTGACCTGAACCTTGATACCTTCAGCGCCCTGGCGCATGGCGTTCTGGACCACGCGCTTCATCGCGCGACGAAACATCACGCGCCGCTCGAGCTGCTGGGCCACGTTCTGTGCCACAAGACGGGCATCCAGATCAGGCTTGCGGATCTCTTCAATATTGATGTGAACGGGCACGCCCATCTTCTCGGCCAGCGTCTTGCGCAGCGCATCGACGTCTTCGCCCTTCTTGCCAATAACGATACCGGGACGCGCCGTGTGAATCGTGATCCGCGCGGTCTGCGCAGGCCGTTCGATCACAACGCGGCTCACGGAGGCGTTGTCGAGCTTTTTCTGTATGAACTCGCGAACCTCGAGGTCGGTCACGAGCTGCTTGGCGTAGTTCTTCCGATCGGCGTACCAGACCGAGTTGTGGTCCTTGACGATGCCGAGGCGAATACCCGTCGGATGTACTTTCTGACCCATTTGGTCGACTCCTGATCCCTTAGCTCTCGCCGTCGGCGACTTTTACCGTGATGTGGCAGGTGCGCTTGAAGATACGATCAGCGCGGCCCTTTGCACGCGGCTGAATGCGCTTCATGGTCATGCCCTCGTCAACGAAAATCGACGACACCTTGAGCTCGTCCACATCGGCGCCCTCGTTGTTCTCAGCATTGGCGATGGCCGAATTGAGAACCTTGCGAACGATGTGCGCGGCTTTTTTGTTGCTGTACTCAAGCACGGACAGCGCCTCTTCGACGGGCTTGCCACGAACCTGGTCGGCAACCAACCGGGCCTTCTGCGCGGAGATGCGTGCGCCCTTCAACCTAGCTGCAACTTCCATTTCTCTGCTTCCTAAATCCGTTCCTGGCATTCTTCGCCAGAGCGAGGCGCTCGGCGCCCGGTCCTTCGCGCGCCCGGCGCTTTGCTCTTACCGCGCCTAGCGCTTTGCTCTTACCGCGCCTAGCGCTTTGCTTTCTTGTCGACGATGTGGCCCTTGAAGGTACGGGTCACGGCAAATTCGCCGAGCTTGTGGCCGACCATGTCTTCATTGATCAGCACGGGCACGTGTTGGCGTCCGTTGTGCACGGCAATCGTCAGGCCCACCATCTCCGGAGACACCATCGAGCGCCGCGACCAGGTCTTGATCGGGCGGCGGTCGTTGGCTGCATTTGCGGCCTCGACCTTCTTGAGCAGGTGCAGGTCGATGAACGGACCTTTTTTCAATGAACGCGGCACGTATGTAATCCTCTCGAATTCCCCGGGAGCAACGGCGCCTTACGCCACCGCTCCAGTCATTCCCTTCAAATTCCGGCCCGGAAGCCTACTTGCGCCGACGGCGACGGACGATGAGATCGTCTGTGCGCTTGTTCTTGCGCGTTTTGTAACCCTTGGTCGGCGTACCCCAGGGGCTGACGGGATGGCGTCCACCAGACGTACGCCCCTCACCACCACCATGCGGGTGATCGACGGGGTTCATGGCAACACCACGAACCGTGGGTCGCACACCGCGCCAGCGCGCCGCTCCAGCCTTGCCGAGCTTCTTCAGGCTGTGCTCCGAGTTGGACACTTCGCCCAGCGTAGCGCGGCAGTCCGACAGCACCTTGCGCATCTCGCCCGAGCGCAGACGCAGCGTTGCGTAGCGGCCCTCGCGCGCAGCCAACTGCACCGAAGCACCCGCTGAGCGCGCAATCTGTGCACCTTTGCCGGGCTTGAGCTCAACGCAGTGCACGACAGAACCCACGGGGATGTTGCGCAGCGGCAGGCAGTTACCGACCTTGATCGGCGCAGCCGAGCCCGACTGTACGACATCGCCAGCGGCGAGGCCGCGCGGTGCAACGATGTAGCGGCGCTCACCATCAGCGAACAGCAGCAGCGCGATATGCGCCGTGCGGTTCGGATCGTATTCGACGCGCTCTACCGTCGCCGGGATCGCATCCTTGTTGCGGCGGAAGTCAACAACGCGGTAGTGCTGCTTGTGGCCACCACCGACGTGACGCGTGGTGATGCGGCCATTGTTGTTGCGTCCGCCATTGCGCGACTGCTTCTCAAGCAGCGGCGCGTAGGGCGCACCCTTGTGCAGCTCCTTACTGACGATCCGCACCTGATGACGGCGACCCGCTGACGTCGGCTTGCTCTTTGCTACTGCCATTGCCCGACTATCTCCCTAATCCCTGCTTGTCCGTCGCTTATTCAGCGGCGGCGAAGTCAATATCCTGGCCGGCGGCGATGCGCACGTAGGCCTTCTTCCACGTCGACTTGGCGCTCAAGCCGAAGCGGTTGCGCTTGACCTTGCCCTTCACCTTCAGGGTCTGCACGTCTTCGACGCTGACCTTGAACAGCTGCTCGACGGAGCGACGGATCTCACTTTTGGTCGCATCGGCAGCGACCTTGAACACGTACTGGTTGTTGTCGTCGGCGACGATCGCGGCCTTTTCCGAAACGTGAGGCCCGAGCAGCACCTGAAAAACTCGCTCGCGATTCATGCCAGCATCTCCTCGATGCGCTTGACCGCATCCACCGTGACCATGACCTTGTCGTGCGCCAGCAGGCTCACAGGATCGATGCCGTTGACGTCACGCACATCCACGGCCTGCAGATTGCGCGAAGCCAGGTACAGGTTCTCACTCACCTCATCGGCAACGAGCAGGGCGCTGTTCACACCGTAGCCGTCGAGCTGCTGCACGAGCAGCTTCGTCTTCGGCGCCTCGACGTCGAGACTCTCCACGACCACGAGACGACCCTGGCGGGCCAGCTCGGAGATGATCGTCTTGAGCGCTGCACGGTACATCTTGCGATTGACCTTGACGCTGTGATCCTGCGGGCTGGCCGCAAAGGTCACACCGCCGCTGCGCCAGATCGGCGAGCGGATCGTTCCCGCGCGGGCACGGCCCGTACCCTTCTGGCGCCAGGGCTTCTTGCCACCACCGCTGACCGCTGAACGATTCTTCTGGGCGCGCGTGCCCTGACGACCGCCGGCGAGGTAAGACGTGACCACCTGATGCACGAGGTCTTCGTTGTACTCACGGGCAAAATTGGCTTCGGAAACGGAGACCGTTCCCGCCGCTTCGTTGCCCGGCTTAACAATATTCAGTTCCACTGCTTGTCTCCCGAGCTCAGGCCTTTACCGCGGGGCGAACGATCACGTCGCCACCAGGAGCGCCAGGCACGGCACCCTTGATAAGGAGGAGGTTGCGCTCAGCGTCTACTCGCACAATCTCGAGACCCTGGACCGTGACGTTGGCGTTGCCCATCTGGCCAGCCATTTTCTTGCCCTTGAACACGCGCCCGGGCGTCTGACACTGACCGATCGAGCCGGGAGCGCGGTGCGACAGCGAGTTGCCGTGCGTGGCATCCTGCGTGCGGAAGTTCCAGCGCTTCACGGCGCCCTGAAAACCCTTTCCCTTGGAGCGACCGGCAACATCAACGGTCTGACCGGCTTCGAAACGCTCAACGGTCAGCTCGACGCCGACCTCGATGCCATCAGCGTCGCCCTCGAGGCGAAATTCCCACAAACCACGGCCAGCCTCGACACCCGCCTTGGCATAGTGCCCGGCGTTTGCCTTGCTTACCTTGGCGGCCTTTCGGCTGCCCGTTGTCACCTGAATCGCGCGATAGCCATCGCTATCGCTGTCTTTGATCTGAGTAACGCGGTTTGGAGTGATCTCCACTACGGTTACTGGGATAGAAGCGCCGTCTTCAGTGAAGACGCGAGTCATGCCGGCCTTTCGGCCAACCAAGCCGATGGTCATTGTTCAACCTCTCAGTGTACGGGGCTGTCACCCTCTATGGCCGCCCCGAGATTGCGAACCTTGCTTGCAAACTGTCTGCTGCGAGCCTTCCTGCAAACGGGGGCGTTACACGCCCCGGGCTAAACTGCTGCCCGGGACAGGTCTTGCTAATTTGTATGCTGGAGAACCGCCCTGGCAGCCGCCGCCACCGCGACGCGCTCAGCCCAGGCTGATCTGCACCTCGACACCAGCGGCCAGATCGAGCTTCATCAGGGCGTCAACGGTCTTTTCCGTAGGCTCGATGATGTCGAGGAGGCGCTTGTGCGTGCGGATCTCGTACTGATCACGTGCGTCCTTGTTGACGTGCGGCGAAACGAGCACCGTGTACCGCTCCTTGCGCGTCGGCAGAGGTATCGGCCCACGGACCTGAGCGCCGGTACGGCGCGCCGTGTCAACAATCTCCTGCGTCGACGAGTCGATCAGGCGATGGTCAAACGCCTTAAGGCGAATGCGAATGCGCTGGTTTTGCACGCGATCAGTCTCCAGTCTGTAAAAACAGCCGAGGACCCGCACAAGGGGCCCCCGCGAAAAGGAGCGCGAATTCTAGGTATGCGCCCCAGGTGTGTCAAGGATAAGTTTCAAACAGATGAATGTGCTTTTTACCGGAATGCGAAGGCTGTCATGCGCTGAACGGGCCAGAACGGCACTGCGCCGCGACCAACTGCCGGCATCGGCGGGCAACGGCAGGTATCATCGACAGGCTGTCGGCCTTCCAGCGCCCGTCAGCCCGACCCCGCCACCCCTTCCGAGCGATCGAGGACCAACATGCAAGGCACGCACTCTGTCCTGATGGGCTATCTTCTTTGGATCTTCGGCTTCATGGGCTCGCACCGTTTCTACTACGGCCGCCCGATTACGGGAACGATCTGGTTCTTCACTCTCGGTCTGTTCTTCATCGGCTGGATCATCGACCTGCTGCTGATCCCCGGCATGAACGATGACGCGGACCACCGCTACTACGACGGCCGCGTCGACTACAACGTCACCTGGATCCTGCTGACCTTCCTCGGCGCCTTCGGCATCCACCGCTTCTACATGGGCAAGGTCTTCACGGGCATCCTCTACCTGCTCACCCTGGGCCTCTTCGGCCTCGGCATCCTCTACGACTACTGGACGCTCAACGAGCAGATCGACCGGATCAACGAGTGAACGCTCTATCCTCGAGGTGAAGTGTCGGGCGTTTCCGGAGGGAGCGTGTCGAAGACCAGCGACCGCAGGGAATGCCCGGCGCTTCGCCGGGTATTACGCCCGAAACACCCCGCTGATCAGCAGGCACAAAAAAACCCGACTCGAGAGCCGGGTTTTTCGGTTACTGCCGCGAGAGCTTCAGATCATTCGATGATCTTGGCCACCACGCCGGCGCCGACGGTGCGGCCGCCTTCGCGGATCGCGAAGCGAAGACCGTCTTCCAT
>JAZBOX010000202.1:0-109811 GCA_036351355.1 Halieaceae bacterium | reverse complement strand
TGCCGAGGGCTGGGACTGGCTCCTGTCCGAAGCGCGACGCGGCTATTCGATTCAGCGCTACAAGGGACTCGGTGAAATGAATCCCGAGCAGCTGTGGGAAACCACCATGGATCCCGATTCTCGTCGCATGCTGCAGGTGACGATCGACGACGCGATGCTGGCCGATGAAATCTTCACCACGCTGATGGGCGACCAGGTTGAGCCGCGACGCGAGTTCATCGAGGACAATGCGCTGTCGGTGGCTAACCTGGACGTTTGAAGGTGTAGGTTCTTACTTTGCGGCATGCGACGGGATCAGGCGCGGCATCAATGGCTGCGAAATGGCTGCGACGGGCCGGCGACAGGGACTGCAAAGGTGGAACGGTAATCTGAAATGCTCTACGGATCGATAAAGTAGGTCCACAAAAAACTGATCGAACTGTCGTCGATATGGGTTACCCACACCTTGGCAACGGCGTAGCCAGCTCGATCGAGTACGCAATAGATTCCGTTTGGCTCGGGCTCGAACCAGTGCCGGGCGTAGCCGGTTTCGTAGTCATATGAGCAGTCGTCGTCATTGAATGCCGTAGGCGCCACGCTGATACCCCCCGCAGCGTCCCGCAGGGATTCTTCCTCTTCGTAGGGGGCGGAGTCGTGCGGGGCAAAGAATTGCGTCGTCCCCGCGTCACTTAATACCAGGATATCGGCCCGCCCGGATTCGATCGTCACCGATGACTCTGTATCGAAGCTGTAGCCCGTTCCCACCAGTACGGTCGCTTCGCCTTCCGGCCAGCTCGGTTGAACTATCTCCTCCGGCGTGGGCGAAGTGCCCTGTGACGCTGCAACGGCGCCATCGGCTTCTGCCCATTCATCGGGAACCATCAGTATCAGCGTGACGAAAATCGCGATTCCGGCAAAAGCGGCGAGCACCAGTTGTCCCCGCCCGCCCCTTGGGCGGGACGGTGGAGCGGCTTGAACGGGAGGCACCACGGCTTCGATAGCAGCGACCAGCTTTGTCATCTGGCCGTCGAAGGAGCCGTCCGAGCGAACTTCAACGCCGTTGCGATAGGACAGATTCTTGAGACTGTCCGGCAGCTCCGCTTCGCTTGGCACAGGCTTCGAGCCGACCAGAACTGGGATCACAGGAATCTCACGCTGCAGCGCTGCTTCCACCTCGAGGCGAACCAGGTCGTCCGGGCGGTCGATTCTCCGCTGCTCTTCGCCCTCGACGACGCCGAGCCAGTTGTCTCCCATGACCACAAGCAGTACGTCGCAGGCTTCGAGCTTCTGCGCGACGAACTCCCGGAAATCCACCCCCAGGGGAACGGTCTCCACATCCTGGAATACCTGGTTGTCGCCAAAGCGCGACTGCAGGCGGTCGCTGATCCGGCCGGCAGACGCGGAGCTGTCCGCGCGCCGATAGGACAAGAAAATTGCGGTCATGGCTGGTCGCTAATACTCGTGAAAACCGAAGCCGGCGCCTGGCCGTCTCCCCCGCGGCGCCCCATGGCAAAACTACGCTGTCAGCGTTGCGTACCCGGAGGTCCGGGTCGTGGAGTGCCCGCGGGACCGGGGCGCTGCGTACCCGGAGGTCCTGGACGCTGGGTTCCCGGAGGTCCGGGGCGCTGCGTGCCCGGTGGTCCGGGCCGCGGTGATTCGTCCTTATCCTTATCGGCCATTTCAGGGGCTCCTGTCTTTGGCAAGCAGTTCGTTCCACCGGGCGCTGTCGAGAGCCTTGAGACTCTGCAGATCCGGATCCTTATCGAGCAATTGGGCGGAAAATCCCGCCCGCCGTGCTGCTGAAATCTGATCATACGCCGCTTCGGTATTTCCGAGCGACCAATGAATCAGCGCGGCAAAGTAATGCGACGTCGGCGGCGCGGCGCGGATTGCCAGCATGCGCTGCAGATACTCCAGCGCCTCTTCCTGATGACCGAGGTGCCCGTGGTACAGACCAAGAAGACCCAGAACCTCCCAGTCCTGCGGGTTGCGCCGCACATCTTCCTGCGCAAGACGAATCGCTTCCGCGTAGGAATCCCGCTCCTGCGTCGTGTCGCCCAACATACGGTAGGTTTCGGCGATCCGACCCCAGACGCTGTGGTCCTTGTCGAAATAATCGACGGCGCGCTGCTGCATCTTCAGGGCTTCTTCATAGGCCCCGCGGTAGTAATGCAGAAGGCCCAGATTGGTGTAGGCGACGCCCGCGGAGCCACCATCACTATCCCTTGCCGCCTTTATAGCGTCCAGCCACGCCGATTCTGCAAGGGCCTCTTCGCCCTGCATATACAGCGTGGAACCTTTACCAATCAGGGCGCTCGGCAGGTCGGGCACCATCGCCAGCACCTTGTCATAGGCGGACAGCGCGTCGTCGTAACGGCTCGTCTCGAAATAGAAGTTGGCGAGGACGAGATAGGAATCCCAGTCGCTGTGGTCCAGATCGACAGCGCGCTGAAGATGATCCTCCGCGAGCGCAAATCGGCCCGCGGCAGCATGCGTCATACCCATCTCTCGCAGCGTTCGCGGCCTGCCCGGCGCGGCCGCCTCTGCCAGTGCCAGAACGTCGAGGGACTTGTCGAACTCGCCTGCCTCACGGTAGAGCACCGACAGCGCTACGTTGAGATCCCAGCCAGGTTCGGACGCACCAGCCCGGGCAATGGCGCGCAGGCAGGCACTCTCGGCCAGCGCAAATGCATCGGGGGAGTGCTTATGCGTATATTCCGCCAGCCTTGCGTCGCAGATTCCCGCGTAGGCATCGGCGAAGCCCGGGTCCAGCGCGGTGGCGCGTTCAAAAAGATCAATGGCCTCGCTGACCGCCGCATCACTCCACGGTTCGTTCAGTCTGGCTCTCCCCTGCAGATATATGTCGTAGGCATCAAAGCTCTGCGTTGCCGGGCCAGGCGGCAAACCTGAGTTCAGCAGCAGCGGCTTGATCGTTCCCACTACCGCCTGGGCGATGCGGTCCTGAAGCGCGAAGATGTCTCCGGGTTCGCCATCGTAGGTCTCCGACCAAAGGTGATACCCCGTGCTCGTTTCGATCAACTGGGCGGTCACCCGGATGGCTCGATCCGTACGGCGCACGCTGCCTTCCAGAAGCGTCGACACGCCGAGCTTCGCTCCGATCTCCGTCGCCGATTCGTCTCCGCCGCGAAAACGAAAAGACGAGGTACGCGCCGCAACGCGCAGTCCAGGCACATTCGCCAGTACGTTCAGAAGTTCCTCGGACACGCCATCGCTGAAGTAGCGGTTAGCAGGATCCGTGCTCATGTTGACGAAGGGGAGTACGGCGATAGATTGAGCGGCTGCCGTCGTCGCGGTCTCTGACGGGGCGGCGTCAACCTTGAACAGGCGCTCGTAATAAAGAAAGCCAATGAGTCCGACGAGCGCGCAGGTCAGGAGAAACTGCAGATTGTAGCGACGCACCGTCGACCGGTCGGGTTCCGGCGCGACATCCGCAGCCTTGGCGCTGTCGCTCTCGATCGTGACATCGAACGCCCAGGCCATGGTCACCGCCACCGGGAAACAGAGCACGATCCCGTAGAGCATGACGCGCATTGCCTGGTCCGGTAGCCCGAGCAGAGACAGCACCACATCGGCCACCTGCAGTAGCGCCCAGGCCGCCGTGCAGTAGGCCACCGCTACGCGAAAGACCTTGCGCCGCTTGAGTTCCGCGATGAAGGCCTGCATTAGCCGGGCTCAGGAGGGGTTCGGCGAATGAATATAGCACCCTGTCTGTAGTGCAGAAACTCGCGCCCCCTCATTACAGGTCCGCCAATCGATTGCCATTCAACGCTTCTCGATCATAATGACCGCTCACCTCCCGCCAGGATCAGGGCAAGGGCCCGATGATGAAACGCGCACTGCTGGTCGGCATCTCGAGCTATGACAATGTGCCTGATCTCTACTGCTGCTGCGCGGATGCGCGGGCCATGGCTGAGGTCCTCGGCCGCCATGCGGACCACGATGCGGCCCGCAACTACGCCTGCGAGGTGATGACCAGCGATCAGGCGCGTATTGGCGAGGGTACGCTCAGGGCTGCCGTTCGACGTCTGTTTGCTGACTTCCGCGGCGGCGATGTGCTGTTCTATTTCTCGGGGCACGGCATGATCACCGATGCCGGTGGCCACCTGGTCACGCAGGACGCGCAGCCCGACGATCCCGGCTATCCGATGACCGAACTCCTTCGGGCAGCCAATTCGAGCGGCGTGGGCTCGGCGCTCATCATCCTCGACTGCTGCAACAGCGGGGCCGTCGGCGGCGGCGGGCTCTATGCGCAGGGCAACCAGGTCATCCTGAGCGAAGGGGTGACCATCCTCGCCGCCTCGTCGCCGCAGCAGGAGGCGCAGGAAGGCATGGAACACAGCGTGTTCACGGAGCTGGTCCTCGATGCACTCAACGGAGGCGCCGCCGACATTCGTGGCAACATTTCTGCCGCGGCGATTTACGGGTATGTGGAGCAATCCCTTGGTGCCTGGGAACAGCGGCCCATGTACAAGTCGAATGCCCGTCAGCTGAATCCGATCCGACGCTGCGAGCCCGCCGTTTCCAATCGCACGCTGTCGATGCTCACGTCCGTCTTCCCGAGCCCGCAATCGCGCGTTTCCCTGGACCCGTCCTACGAACACACCGATGACAGCGCAATTCCCGAACATGTCGATCGCTTTGATGCCTTCAAGGCTTTGCGTAACGCGCGGCTGCTGCGCACCGTCAATGGCGAAGACCTGTATTTCGCCGCGATGGAAAGCGGAAGCGTGGAGCTCACGCCGCTCGGACGCTTCTACTGGCAGCTGGTGCGCAACGGCCGCGTCTGACGCGCGGTAAGGAAAACGGATGACGGCGCGTGGGCAGTATGGGGACGCATGGATAAGCATCGATAGACATGGATAAACATGGATAGCGCAGACAAAAGCGGACACACCGGCGATCTTCAGGCGTCCTATGGGCCCGGCTATCGCGCGGACTTCCTGACCCTGTATCAGAACTACGTTGCGTCCGCTGAGCGCATTTCCGATCGACGCCAGCTGGCGAACACCTTTTTTGTCACCATCAACACCACCTTGCTCGGCCTGCACGGCCTCGTGGGTGATCTCCTGGGAATGGATGACGCGGCCATTTATTCGGCGTCGATAAGTGCCCTGGCCGGCTGTCTCATGTGCGTTGCGTGGATGAACCTGATCCGGAGCTACAAGCGCCTGAACACGGCAAAGTTCGCAGTGATCCTGGATATGGAGGCGCAGCTGCCCTGTGCGCCTTTCACGCGGGAGTGGCAGCAGCTGCAAAAGTTGTCCGAGGATCGCCGGCACACATCGCTGAGCGACGCCGAAAAATGGGTGCCGCAGGTATTCATCCTGCTCTATCTCGTGATTGTCGCCCTCAACGGATGGCAATACGCGAGTTGATTCCCCGGGTTTCGCCACGTCTCTGAAGGAAAATCAACCATGCCCACGGGCCTTTCGCTGCATATCGGGGTCAACGTTTGCGACCCGGACCATTACGAGGGCTGGTCGGGCCCCCTGGCCTTCTGCGAAGCCGATGCCGAGGCAATCGACGCGCTGGCGCGCCGGCAGGGCTTCGACGCGACGCTGTTGAAGACGGCGCAGGCCACTCGCGATACCGTCAGGGATGCCATCGGCCAGGCCGCCGATGCGCTCACGGCCGGCGATCTGTTTCTGGTCAGCTATGCGGGCCATGGTGGGCAGATCGCCGACGTCAACGGCGACGAGGCTGACCGCATCGACGAAACCTGGTGTCTGTACGACGGCCAGCTCCTCGACGACGAGCTCCAGTACCTATGGTCCTGCTTTCGCGAGGGCGTTCGCGTCCTTGTGCTTTCCGACAGCTGTCACAGCGGTTCGGTCACGAAAAGCGCGCTGGCGTCACGCGATGCGCTGTTCCGGATGGACAAGCCCGATCGCCAGCGCCGTCACCGCTTCATGCCCCGCGATGCAGCGATGGCGACACAGCGCCGGCATCGCGGCTTCTACGCCGAGATCCAGTCAACGCTGCCGCACCCGCGGCGGGACATTCACGCGTCTGTGCGCCTTCTGTCCGGTTGCCAGGACGAACAGCTCTCCTGCGAACTCGACGGCAATGGGGTTTTCACGCGTACGCTGCTGACGGTGTGGGATGATGGGCGCTTCGCCGGGGACTACGCCGAATTCCACCGCCAGATCATTTCACGCATGGCGCCGACGCAGCAGCCCAATCATCTGGTGACGGGAAAGCGCAACGCGCAGTTCGATCGCGAAGTTCCGTTCACCATCTAGCGCCGCAATGCGCACCTGGCGCAGCGGAGCCAGAGTGCCGCAGCGAGGAGTCCGGGCATCAGTCAGCGGTGGTCGAAGCGCTGTCGTCCTGGAGTACCGAAAGGCGATCGTGCTCGACGTTCGGATACTGCGCTGTCGCCTCGGGCAGATCACCCTTGGCATTGGCCGCGGTGCTGCGGAAGCGCTCGACCTTGCTGTAAAGACCCTGCTGCCCGACGAGAGCCGTCACCGTGCGGTTGTACTTGTCGGTGACCGTGCTCAGTGTCCTGCCCATATCTTCGAGACGCTGGCCGACGCGGGCGACGGTGTTGTAGATGTCGCCGGCCATGGCGCTGATCTCCCGCGCTTCTTCGTTGCTGCGATAGGCGATCCACAGGCTGGCAACGGTGCGCAGCATCGGTAGCAGCGTGGTGTGCGACACCATCACCACGTTGCGTCGGTAGCCTTCATTGAACAGCTCGCGATTGAATTTCAGCGCTTCGATGTATGCCGCCTCGATTGGCATGAACATGAAGACAAGCTCGGGGCTGTTCACCCCGATGAGTGCGCTGTAATCCTTCGATGCAAGGTCGTTGATATGTCGCTGCAGCGCGATCGTATGCGCCTTGAGGGCCTCGCTGCGCTGGTGATCGTCTTCAGCGGCAACGGCGCGATCGTAGTCGACCAGCGACACTTTGCTGTCGATTACCAGGTGCTTTCCATCGGGTAGCTTGACCACGAAATCCGGAATGCGCAGGCGTCCGCCGTCGTCGCGGAAGGCGGTCTGCGCCTCGTAGTGCACGCCACGCTCGAGGCCCGCAAGCTGCAACGTGCGCTCGAGCTGCACCTCACCCCAGTTACCGGTAGTTTTCTTGTCGCCCTTCAGGGCCCGGGCCAGGTTCTCAGCCTGGTCGCTCATCTTCAGGCCGACGCCCATGAGATGACGCAGCTCACCGGCGAGGCTCTCGTTGCCGCGTATCGCCTGCTCGTGGACCTCGTTGACGCGCGACTGGAAGCGATGGATCTGTTCGCCAAAGGGCTTGAGCAGGCTTTCTATCGACTGGCGGTTGTGTGTTGAGAGCTGCCGTCCGCGCTCTTCGAAGATACGGTTGGCGAGATTCTCGAATTCGATGCGCAGCTGCTCGCGGCTCTGTTCGAGCAGCGCAAGCTGCTTCGCGTGGTTGCTCTTCTCGCTGGCCAGTCGGGCGCCAATGGCAGCGTGTTCGCGACCAAGGTGTTCGCGCTCGCGCTGCAGCCGCTCGGCGCGCTCGGCCTGATCCTGTGCCTGCTGTCTCCACTGCGCCGCTTCGGCGCGCAGCGCGGCGCCCTGCAACTCGAGCTCTCGCAGCTGCTGATCGGCGGCCTGCTGGCGATCGCGCAGATCACCACGAAGACGGTCAAGTTCCGCACCGCGCCAAAGCCATGCAAGCGCTGCACCCGCCGCGGCCCCGGTGAGTAGACAGAGAGTCACCAGGGGATCGGCGCCGGCGATACCGTCGATGCCAGCCTGAATCGTATGGACCAGTCCCGCCGCGCCGCTGCGGTCAGCCATCGCTCTCAGCCGTCCTTCTCAGTCACGGCTCTCGGACGCTCTACTCTCTTGCCACGCTGCCCCGACGCGCCCAGCCACGGGGGCGCGTAACCGTGGCCGTCTGTTGCCAAAGATTCGCAAGGTCCTGTTCTATCCGGCGGAATTCGCCACGGAGTCTAACGCAGGGTCCCGGGGAGGGACCGGTTCATCAGCCTGCCCTGTCGGCCACCCGTAGTCGTCGGCTACAGGTCAGGCCGCCATCAGCGAGATATCGGCAATGCGGCTGAACTCCTGCCGCAGGCGCGCCAGCAGCGCCAGCCGGTTGGCGCGGAGCGCCGGGTCATCGCTGTTGACCATGACTTCATCGAAGAAACGGTCGACATCCCCGCGTAGCGTCGCAAGGCGACCCAGCGCATCGGCGTAGCGGGCGTTGTGCAGGTCCTCTTTGTTGTCGACAGCAATCGTTGCGACGGAGCGCGCCAGTGCTTTTTCCGCTGGCTCCTGTAGTAAGTTATCGCTTACTTCGCTGCCGTCATCGAGATCGGCCCTGGAAAGAATATTGGCCACGCGCTTGTTGGCCGCGGCGAGTGCAGCGGCCTCGGGACGCTGGCTGAATACGCGCAGCGCCTCGAGACGACGCACATAATCCAGCGGCTGCGTGCAGCCCGTCGCGCGTACGGCGCGAAACAGTTCGATCGGCAAACCCGCATCCTCGTAGAGTGCCGGCAGGCGATCGAGCAGATAGTCGAGCGCTGTCTCAACGGCATCGCCTGCGATCACGCCCTCGGCAAATTCCGAGCTCACCATCAACAGGATCTCGCGCAGGTCGAGCGGCAGTTCCTTCTCGATGAGCAGGCGGAGGATGGCAATGGCCGCCCGCCGCAGTCCGAAGGGATCGCGCGACCCCGAGGGCTTCTGGCCGATGCCGAAAATGCCGACCAACGTGTCGAGGCGGTCCGCCAGCGCGACGGCGACGGCGACCGCATCCTCCGGGAGCTCGCCGCCGGCCTGCAGCGGCCAGTAGTGCTGGCTTATGGCGCTGCAGACCCGAGGGTCCTCGCCGTCATTGCGTGCGTAGTACCCGCCGGCGATGCCCTGCAGCTCGCCGAACTCGAGCACCATCTCCGACACAAGGTCAGCCTTGCACAGCTCGCCGGCGCGGCGTGCCAGCGCTTCGTCGCTGTTCATCAGCGCTGCGAGCTTTGCTGCGACCGCCGCAATGCGCCGGCTCTTGTCGCCGATCGAACCGAGCCTGGCCTGGAACACGACCCGGTCGAGATCCGCGACGCGCGCGTCGAGGCGCGTGCCGAGATCCTGCCGATAGAAAAATGCGGCGTCAGCGAGACGTGGCCGGATCACGCGTTCGTTGCCGGCGATCACCGATTCGGGCCGATGGCTGGCAATGTTCGACACGGTGATGAAGCGGGCCTTGAGCTGCCCCGAGTCATCGACCACGGGAAAATATTTCTGGTGACTCTGCATCGATGAAATCAGCGCCTCGGCGGGCACTTCCAGGAACTCGCTGTCGAAGCTGCCGGCAAGGGCGACGGGCCATTCGACCAGGCTGGTGACCTCTTCAAGCAGGTCTTCATCGATCAGCGCCCGCGCACCGAGCTCGGCCGCGCAGGCGATGACCTGCTCGCGGATGATCTCGCGCCGCCGATCAAAGTCTGCGATCACGTAAGCCTTCTCGAGCGTCGCCACATAGGAAGCCGGGTCAGCAATGACCAGTTCGGCCGGTGCGTGGAAGCGGTGGCCGCGACTGCGATTACCCGTTTCCAATCCGAGCACCGTGCCGAAATTGCTCTCGTCGCCGAACAGCGTAAGCAGCCACTGGATCGGCCGCGCGAACTCAAGGCGCGATCGTCCCCAGCGCATGCGCTTGGCAATGGGAAGCTCGGTGATCGCCTCGGCGAGCAGACCGGGTAATGCCTCGCGCAGCTGTGCGCCTGCTACGTCGCGCACGACGCCCACACGCTGGCCCTTGGGCGAATCAATGAGCTGCAGCTCGTCGGCTTCGATGCCCTGCTTGGCGGCGAAGCCCAACGCCGCGCGGGTCCACGCACCGCTGTCGTCGCGGGCCTGGGCCAGGGGAGGCCCGAGGGTCTCACGACGTTCCGCCGGTGCCTCTTCATCAACGCCATCGAACTGCACCGCGATGCGTCGCGGCGTGGCGAAGCAGCGTCCGTGATCGTGATCCAGGCGCAGATCACGAAGCTTCGTCGAGACCCGTTCAAGCAGTCCCTCGCCGAGCTCGCGCAGCGCGCTCGACGGCAGCTCCTCGCAGCCGATTTCGATCAGAAGTGGGCGCTTACTCACGCTGCCAGCTCCTCACGAGCTCGCAGCGCCGCCGCGCGCAGGTCCTCGTCGGCCATGGGAAAGCCGATCCGTGCGCGTGATTCGAGATAGGCCTCGGCGCAGGCGCGCGCGATGCTGCGAACGCGCAGGATGTAGCGCTGGCGCTCAGTGACCGATACAGCGTGTCGCGCATCGAGCAGGTTGAAGACGTGCGAGGCCTTCATCACCATTTCGTAGGCTGGCAGCGGCAGCGCCGCTTCGACCAGCCTCTGTGCCTCGCCCTCGCAGTGATCAAACTGCTGGAACAGAAAATCCGTGTCCGCTTCCTGGAAGTTGTAGCGCGACATCTCGACCTCGTTCTGATGGAAGACGTCGCCGTAGCTGACCGGCCCCTGGGGGCTTTGGGTCCAGAGCAGATCGTAGACGCTGTCGACACCCTGCAGATACATGGCGATGCGCTCGAGGCCGTAGGTGATCTCACCGGTCACGGGGAAGCACTCGATGCCGCCGGCCTGCTGGAAGTAGGTGAACTGTGTCACCTCCATGCCATTAAGCCAGACCTCCCAGCCGAGGCCCCAGGCACCCAGGGTGGGTGACTCCCAGTTGTCTTCCACGAAGCGGATGTCGTGCTCGAGCGGATCGATGCCGAGGGCCAGGAGGGAGCCGAGATACAGATCCTGGAAGTCGGCGGGCGAGGGCTTCATGACGACCTGGAACTGGTAGTAGTGCTGCAGTCGGTTGGGGTTCTCACCGTAGCGGCCGTCCGTCGGCCGCCGGCTCGGCTGCACGTACGCAGCGTTCCAGTTCTCGGGGCCGAGCGAGCGCAGAAATGTCGCCGGGTGAAAAGTGCCAGCGCCCACCTCCATGTCGAGGGGCTGCAACACCGCGCAGCCGCGAGCGCCCCAGTACTCCTGCAGGCGCATGATCAGTTCCTGAAAACTCACGATATCGCTGGCGCGGTCTTCCCCTGCCTTGCCGTTGCTCGCTTCCACCGTCTTACCTGTCTAAAAAAGGCGCGTAGTATACCGTCAGCGTTCGCGGCAGAATAACGGCTCCGCACCGCCTACGTTCCCGGCAACGTGAAAGCTTTCCTTGTCCGCACGCTGCTGCGCGCATCCGCGCTCCTGCCCCTCGACCTCAGCCGTGCCTGCGGCCGCGCCGTCGGGCGCCTGCTGTGGTGGAGCCGCAGCTCGCCGCGGCGTATCACGCAGCGGAATATCGATCTCGCCTTCCCGGAACTCGGCCCGGCCGAGCGCACCGCGCTCGCCCGCCGTTCGCTGCGCGCCACGGGCGAGCTCGTTTGCGAAATGGGCTTCGTCTGGCATCGGCCCTGGGACGAGCTGCGCCGCTACATCGTCGACGTGCGCGGGGATGATGCAGTGGTTGAGGCGAAGCATCAGGGCCAGGGCGTGGTGATTCTCGGTCCTCACCTGGGGAACTGGGAGGTGGCCGGCCTTTATATCGCTACCCTGGGTGACGCCCTGGCGCTCTACGAGCCACCCCATATGACGGCGCTCGAGGCGCTTGTGCGTTCGGCCCGGGGACGCACGGGTGCGCGGCTCGCGCCGACGACAGCGCGCGGGCTGACAACGCTGGTACGTACGCTCAGGCGCGGCGGCGTGACCTGCATTCTGCCCGACCAGGTTCCGCCGGTCCTCGAGGCCGGTGAGAACAGTGTCTTCATGGGAACACCGTGCTTCACCATGACCTTTGCCAGCAAGCTTCTGCAGCGCAGCGGTGCCCGGGCTTTCTTCAGCTTCGCGGAACGTGTCGACAAAGGCTTTCGCCTGCATTTCGTCCCCGCCGACGAAGCGCTGTACAGTGCAGACATCGCGACTTCACTCGCGGCGCTCAATCGTGGCGTCGAAGCCTGCCTGCGGGTCTGCCCGGAACAGTACCAGTGGGAATACAAGCGCTTTCGCACTCGCCCGCTGCAGGACGATCACTACGCCCACGGACGCGCCGCAGGCGACCACCCCTAACTGACTGGACCCACTTTTCATGTTTGTAGGCAAACTGATTCTCGGAATCCTCGGACTCCTCGTTGTCGGCATTCCGGGCCTGATCTTTGGCCTGTTTTTCGGCCACCTCTTCGACCGCGGTCTGGCTTCCGTGATGGGACACGGCGGGGCCGGCCTCGCCGAGCTCAAGCAGCAGTTCTTTCGCAGCGTATTCCGCCTCATGGGCCATGTCGCGAAAGCCGACGGTCGAATTTCCGAGGAGGAAGTCACGCACACGGAGCAGATCTTCCGCCAGCTCGGTATCGGCGACGAGCAGCGTCACGAGGCGATCCTGCTGTTCAAGGAGGGCGCCGAGGCGGACTTTTCCGTGGAGGGCGAGATCACCCGTTTCCTGCAGGCCGGCGGCGCTCACCCGACGCTGAAGCAGACGCTGTACTTCTTTCTCGTGTCGCTCGCCTACGCCGACGGGCAGCTCCACGAGGGGGAACGCGCCGCGCTCGAGAAGATCGGCGAGTACCTTGGATACAGCGCCGACGCGGTGGCGCAGCTGCTGCGCATGGCCACGGCACAGGAGGAGTTTCACCAACAGCCCGGCCGGCCGCCGTCGGCGCCGAGCCTCGAGAGCGCCTACGCAGCCCTCGGTGTGGACGGGTCCGCCTCCGACGCCGAGGTCAAGCGGGCCTACCGCAAGCTCATGAGCCAGAACCACCCCGACAAGCTGTCAGCACGCGGCGTCCCCGAAGACATGCTTCGGATCGCTACAGAAAAATCCCAGGAGATCCAGGCGGCCTACGAGCTGGTACGCAAGGCGCGCGGCGCCTCGAAGGCGGCCTGAGAATATTGCCTACTGACGCCAGAACATCGGCGTGAACAAGACCAGCAGCGTGAACACCTCGAGGCGCCCGAGGAGCATGGCAAAGCACAGCACGCCCTTGGCGAAGTCGCCGATCGAGCCATAGTTCATTGCCACCTCGCCAAGGCCCGGGCCGAGGTTGTTGAGTGAGGCGGCAACGGCAGAAAACGCTGTGGTGAAGTCGAGACCCGTGGCCATCAACGTCAGCATGATGACGATGAACATGAAGGTGTAGACGGCGAAGAAGCTCCACACGGCGCTGACCACCGTCGCTTCCACGCGGCGGTTCCCCACCTTCAGCGGAATCACCGCGTGCGGGTGAATCAGCTGCTTGAGTTCGCGGATGCCCTGCTTGTAGATCAGCATCAGGCGCATAGCCTTGATGCCACCGCCCGTCGATCCCGCGCAGCCGCCCATGAAGGAAAACATCAGCAGCATAATCGGCAGGAAGCCGGGCCACACGGAGAAATCCTGCGTGGCGAAGCCCGTTGTGGTGGTGATGGATACGGCCTGGAACAGGCCGTGCACGAGACTCTCCTCCGCCGGCAGCGTGCCCGAGAAATACAGGTACACGACGCTGACGCTGATACAAACGCTCATGGCGCCGGCGAAGAAGCGCGCCTCCGAGTCCTCGATGTAGCCGCGGAGGCTGCGGCGGAAGAAAGCGGTGTAGTGCAGCCCGATATTCAGCGCCGCAAGGAGCATGAACACGCTGCTGATCAGGTAGATCAGGTTGCTGTCGAAAAACCCCATACTGGCGTCGTGGGTGCTGAAGCCTCCTATCGCCACCGTGGCGAAAGCGTGGCAGACGGCATCGAAGCTCGACATGCCGGCGGCGAAATAGGCGCAGGCGCACAGCACGGTCATGGCCAGGTAGATCGTGAACAGCGCCTTGGCGGTCTCGGTGATGCGCGGCGTGAGCTTGCTGTCCTTGGTCGGTCCGGGCGTCTCGGCACGATAGAGCTGCATGCCACCGATTCCGAGCATCGGCAGTACGGCGACGGCGACAACGATGATCCCGATACCGCCCAGCCATTGAAGCAGCTGGCGATAGAGCAGGATGGAATGGGGCATGTCGTCCAGCCCCGTCAGCACCGTGGCGCCCGTAGTGGTCAGGCCGGAGATGGACTCGAAGATGGCGTCCGCCGTATCGACGCCGAGCGAGTCCGTCAGCGCAAAGGGCAGCGATCCGAAAAGGCCGAGAACGCTCCAGAACAACGCCGTGACCAGAAAGCCGTCGCGGATACGCAGATCCCGGCGCACGCGCTTTACCGGCAGCCACAGCATCAGGCCGCTGAGACCGGTGATGCCGAAGGCGTAAGTGAAACCGCTGACCGTATCGTCGTCGGCGACCACGGCCAGGAGCAGCGGTGGGATCATGGTCAGGCTGAACAGGCTCAGCAGCAGGCCAAGAATGCGCAGGCTTACGGAAAGATGCACGCGCCCGCCTCAGGTAAAGAAGCCGAAGCCCACGGTGAACAGTTTCTCCACCGCGCCGACCTTGCTCTTGTCGACCAGGAAGAGAATGACGTGATCGTTGGTCTCGATGAGTACGTCATGGTGCGCGATGATCACTTCCTCGCCGCGTACCACCGCGCCGATGGTCACTCCCTCGGGCAGCGGAATCTCCTCGATGCGCCGACCGACCACCTTCGACGCGTAGGCGTCGCCGCGGGCGATCACCTCGATCGCCTCGGCGGCGCCACGGCGCAGCGAGTGCACGGCGCTGATGTCACCCTTGCGCACGTGGGTCAGCAGGCTACCGATGGTGATTTGCTGCGGCGAGATCGCGATGTCGATCTCGTCGCCGACGAGCTCGGCGTAGGCCGCGTTGGTAATCAGCGTGATGACCTTCTTCGCGCCCAGGCGCTTGGCCAGCATCGACATCATGATGTTTGATTCATCATTGTTGGTGAGGGCGCAGAACACGTCCGTGCTCTCGATATTCTCCTCCGTGAGCAGCTGCGGCTCGGCGGCGCTGCCCTCGATGACCAGCGAGTGCTTCAGCGCCTCGGACAGCTCGCGGCAGCGCGCGTGGCTGGCCTCGATCACCTTGACCGAGTAATCACTGTCGAGAGCCTGGGCCAGGCGCGCGCCGATATTGCCGCCGCCGGCGATCATCACGCGCTTGTAGGGTTTGTCGACGCGGCGAAGTTCGGACATGACCTGGCGGATGTGCTTGCGCGCGGCGATGAAGAACACCTCGTCGTTTGCCTCAACCACCGTGTTGCCCTCGGGGAGGATGGGCCGGTCCTTGCGGAAGATCGCGGCGACGCGCGTATCGATCTTCGGCATGTGCTCGCGGATGGCGCTGAGCTGCTGGCCCACGATCGGACCGCCGTAGATCGCGCGCACGGCGACGAGCTGCGCGCGCCCGGCGGCGAAATCCATGACCTGCAAGGCCCCGGGATTGGTGATGAGCTGACCGATGGCATCGGTCACCAGCTGCTCGGGGCTGATGATCACGTCGACGGGAATACTTTCGTGCGTGAAAAGCTGTTCCTGGTAGGACAGGTACTGCTGTGAACGTACGCGCGAGATTTTCTGCGGCGTGCGGAAGAAGGTCTGCGCCACCTGGCAGGCCATCATGTTGATCTCGTCGGAGTTGGTCACGGCAATGAGCATTTCCGCGTCATCGGCGCCGGCGTCGAGGAGCACATCGGGATGCGAGGCACCGCCGTGAACCGTGCGGATATCGAGGCGGTCCTTGAGCGCACGCAGGCGCTCCGCGTCCGTATCGACGACGGTGATATCGTTGCTCTCGTTGGCGAGGTGCTCGGCGAGCGTGCCTCCGACCTGGCCGGCGCCGAGAATGATGATCTTCATGCAGAGCGTGCTGTGTCGCCGCGTTGGCCGCACATTACTGCAATCACCGTGTGCATGACAGACGCAGGCGCCGCGCGCGGCGGCTCAGGCGTCTCCACCTTTTCTGAGTCGGGCAAAGAACAGACCGTCGCCCCCCCCGGTCGAGGGCAGGATCTGCACGCCGTGGCGGCAGGCGCGCCCGCCGGGCAGCGACAGCGGCTCCTCAGTGGCGTCTGCCGTCGCGGCAAGAAAGGCCCGTACCGTATGGCTGTTTTCCTCGCCAAGAATCGAGCAGGTCACGTAAAGAAGCTGCCCGCCGGGTGCCAGCAGCGGCCACAGGCCGGAGAGGATTGCGCGCTGCTGCGCGGCAAAGCCCGCGATATCGGCCGCGCGGCGGAGCAGCTTGATGTCCGGGTGGCGGCGCACGACGCCGCTGGCGCTGCACGGAGCATCGACCACGATGGCGGAAAAGCCGCCGTTCTCGAGCGAAGGTGGCGGCGTGCTGGCGTCGCCTTCAACGAGCTCCGCCTGCAGACTCAGACGGCGCAGGTTTTCGCCCACTGCGGCGAGGCGTTCGGCGCTGATATCCATCGCGGTCAACTCGATCCCGGGATGCGCTTCGAGGAGGTGGCAGGCTTTGCCTCCGGGGGCCGCACAGGCATCCAGCACGCGCGCCCGGGGTGCCAGTTCGAGACAGGAGGCGGCCAGCTGAGCTGTTTCGTCCTGCACGCTGCACAGTCCTTCGTCGAAGCCGGGAATTGCGGCGACGTCCATCGCGTCGACGAGCGTCACGGCCGTGGCACAGCGTGCGCCGGGGCTGGCTTCGATACCCGCATCGCGCAGCAGCGCGAGATAGCCCGCGCGATCGATCCGCGTTGCGTTGACGCGCAACGTCATCGGTGGGCGCTCGTTACTGGCTGCGGCAATGGCGCTGCGATCGTCGGCCCACTGGTCGCCCAGCGCCGACCAAAGCCACGCCGGCTGTGCATGCGCGGCGGCGGGATTTAGGCGGGCCTCCAGTTCGGCGCGCTCGCGCTGGTAACGCCGCAGCAGGGCATTGAGTAGCGATCGGGCCTGGCCGCGGCCGAGCAGCGCACTGGCATCGACGGTTGCGCTGACCGCTGCATGCGCCGGGATGCGCGTGTAGTCGAGCTGGTACAGGCCGACAATCGCAAGGCTGCGCAGTTCGGCATCGCGGCGGCGCATGGGTTTGCTGAGCATCGCCCCGAGCACTCCGTCGAGGCGCGGGAAAAAGCGCAGACTCCCCGCCGTCAGCTCGCGCAGCAGCGCGCGGTCGCGTGGGTCGCCGGCGCTGTCCTGGTCTCGAGCGTCGCTGTCCAGCGCTGCCTCGAGCGTCGAGCCCTCGATGACCTGGTTCAACACGCGCGCGGCGCGGGCGCGCACAGCCGCGCCGCGATTGCGTGTCATGGCGCCCCGGGCAGGTCGAATTGCCGTCCCGGCTGAAACAGTTCTCTGCGGCCGCGCAGTACTTCGGCGGCGGCCATTGCACGGGCGCCGGGGAGCTGCAGCCGGGTCAGTTCGAGGGCGCCTTCGCCGCAGGCCACGGTGATCCCCGAGTCGCCGCTTTGCGTGATCGTACCCGGCGCATCGTTGACACTACCGGGTCGCGGCTGCGCTTCCCACAGCTTCACGCGGAGCTCGCCGAGGTGGCTGAAGCACCCCGGTGCAGGATTGAAGGCGCGCACGCGCCTCGCCAGCACCGTGGCGCTCTGACGCCAGTCGAGATGAGCTTCGCTCTTCTCTATCTTGCTCGCATAGGTCGCCAGCGCATCGTCCTGGACCTCGGCGCTGACGAGCAGAGCCGGAAGATCCGCGAGAACCTCGATGAGCAGTTCCGGTCCAAGCTCCGCAAGGCGTGCGTAGAGATCTGCGCTTCGCGTCAGTGGCGTGATCGGACACTCGCGCTTCGCGAGCATGGGGCCCGTGTCGAGGCCGGCCTCCATGCGCATGATGGTCACGCCGCTGATGACGTCGCCGGCTTCGATCGCGCGCTGGATCGGTGCGGCGCCGCGCCAGCGCGGTAGCAGAGAGCCGTGTACGTTGATGCAGCCGTGCTGCGGAAGATCGAGCACCGCCTGCGGGAGAATAAGACCGTAGGCAACGACGACGAGTACATCGGGGTCGAGCGCCGCAAGCTCTGCCTGCGCAGCTTCATCGCGCAGCGTCAGCGGCTGATATACGGGCAGTCCGTGTTCGAGGGCAAGCGCCTTGACCGGACTCGGCCGAGGCTGCTTGCCGCGCCCCGCTGCGCGGTCGGGCTGCGTGAACACACCGACGACGCGGTGCTCACTGTCGAGCAGGGCGCGAAGGTGATCGGCGGCGAATGCCGGCGTACCGGCGAAGGCAATGCGGAGCGCTTGCAAGGGTGGTCAGGCGCGAAGGCGCTGGGCTTTTTCCAGCTTGCGGCGAATGCGCTGGCGCTTCAGCGGCGAGATATAGTCGACGAACAGCCTGCCATCGAGGTGATCAACTTCGTGCTGGAGACAGACCGCGGCCAGACCCTCGAGCTCTGCTTCGAAGGGCGCGCCGTCAAGGCCCAGGGCGCTGACGCGGATTCGTCGCGGCCGCTGTACTTCCTCGTAATAGCCCGGTACCGATAAACAGCCCTCGTCGAAGCCGCCCAGCGTTTCGTCGAGGATGCTGATTTCGGGGTTGATGAACACCTGCGGCTCATTGCGCTCCTCGGACACGTCCATCACAAGAATCCGTCGGTGCACGTTCACCTGCGTCGCAGCGAGGCCGATACCTGCCGCCTCGTACATCGTTTCGAGAAGATTGTCCGCCAGTTCGCGCACGGCATCGTTCACCTCGGCGATGGGTTTGGCCACAGTGCGCAGGCGGGGATCGGGGAATTCCAGAATCTTGAGGACTGCCATCGTTCCGGCTTCTGACGTAGACTCATCAATTATACCGTGCAGGCTCCTATGCGGCCTGCTGATTGCGTGGACTGGCTCGCATGCATGGACGGATCCGGTTCCTGGGCTCCGATATCGCCTTCGATATGGGTTTCAATACGGGTTCCGTACAGGTTCCGATGCACCGAGCTTATACTGGTCTGGCACAGGCCCGGTACAGGCCGGAAAGGGGAAAAGCGCATGATTGAAAGCAGCGCTGGCAATGGAAGAGCAGGTACGGCAGCGGTCGCGAGCCTGGCCGGAACGCTCGTCGTGGAAGCTGCCGTCCCTGCCATCAGGCCAGCTACCAGACCCGCAATGACCGCCGCCGTGCGTAGGCTCGCGCCGGCGCACCTCGTTTCTGTCCCCGCCTTGCTGCTTGGCCTTGCGCTGGCCTTGCTGCTTGCGCTGGCCACTCCAGTGTTCGCACAGGATGCCGCGGTGCGCGATAGCGCCCCCCAGGCCTATACGGTGCGAAAGGGCGACACGCTCTGGGGCATCGCCGACATGTTCCTCGAGCAGCCTTGGCTGTGGCCCGAGGTGTGGGACGTCAATCCGCAGATCGACAATCCCCACCTGATCTTCCCCGGCGACACGATCTACCTGTCCTATGTGGACGGCCGGCCGCGCCTGTCGCTCAATCGCGGTCGCGACGTGAAGCTCACGCCGAACATGCGCGTAACGCCCCTCGACCTGGCCATTCCCGTGATTCCCCTCGATCAGATCGATGCCTTCCTGTTGCGCCATCGAATTGTCGGGGCAGATGAGCTCGAGCAGTCGGCGTGGATCATCGCCGGGGGCCAGGAGCACCTGATCACGGCGAGCGGAGACATCGTCTACGGGCGTGGTTACTTCCCCGCCAACGAACGCGGCTACGGCATCTACCGCGCCGGTGACCTCTATCGCGACCCGATTACCCTCGAGGTTCTCGGCTACCAGGCCCAGGACATCGGCAACGCCCACGCCCGCAGTTCGCTCGATCAGGATGTCGTCGAGCTCCAGATTACCCGGGTCACGGAGGAAGTCCGTCTGACCGATCGGCTGCTGCCCCTCGAAGAGCGAATCCTCGATTCGACCTTTCAGCCACGGGCGCCCGAGCGGCCTATCGAGAATGGATTCATGATTGCCGTTGACGGCGGTGTCACCCAGATCGGCACGACGGATATCGTGGTGATCAACAAGGGCGCCCGCGACGGCCTCGAGGTCGGCCATGTCCTCGCGATCTACCAGGCCGGCACGCTGGTCTTCGACGAGGTCGCGCGCACCAATGCGCGCCTTCCTGACGCCCGCGCGGGCCTTGCCATGGTTTTCGAGGTGACGGAGAAGGCGAGCTATGCGCTTGTCCTCAAAGCCAACCGTCCGCTGAAAGTGATGGATAAGGTCAAGAATCCCTGACGTAGACTCCGTCGTGTTATGGATGACGCGACGGACCAATCCAGCCTCGAGCTACTCCACCACGTCGGCGACCGCACGGCGGGGCTCGGCCCGCTGCTGCTCGAGTACGGCAGTGCCGATGCGCTGATCGATGCCGCCGACGAGCGTCTCGCGGAGCTTCCCGCCGCCACGCAGCAGGCGCTGGCTGAGTTCCGGCGGGCCCGCTCAGCCGCCAGCACAGAAAAGTCCCGCCGCGGGTCCCTGCGACTCGCCGGCGAGCACGGCAGCGACAGCTTTCTCCCGATTTTCGACCCGCGCTATCCGTCGGCGCTACGCGCCGCACCCGATGCGCCGCCCTGGCTTTTCTGTCGTGGCGACGTGAGCAGCCTGAGACGCCCCGCGATTGCGATTGTCGGCAGTCGCCGCGCAAGCCGCGCGGGCTTGCATGCCGCCGAGAAGCTCGGACGCGACCTCGCTGCGAGTGGCTACGTGATCTGTTCCGGTCTCGCCCTCGGAGTCGACGCCGCCGCCCACCGCGGTGCCCTGCGCCGTGGGGAGACGCTCGCCGTGCTGGCTTCAGGCCTCGATCGCCCCTCGCCGCGACAGCACGAACACCTCGCCCGCCAGGTCGCTGCGGCCGGGTGCCTGCTCAGCGAGCTGCCCTACGGAACGGCGCCACATCGTGGACGCTTCCCACGCCGCAATCGCATCATCAGCGGCCTGTGTCAGGCGACGATCGTGGTCGAGGCGGCCCTGCCGAGCGGCAGCCTGCATACGGCCGCGGCGGCGCTCGATCAGGGTCGCGATGTCTACGTGATTCCGTGGTCACCCTTCCACAGCGGTGGAAGCGGCTGTCTGCGCCTTTTGCGCGACGGCGCGACGCCGATCACCGACCTCGATGAACTCGCCGACCTGTTTCCTCCCGTCGCCCCGGGCACACCTGCCGTGGGAACTCGAGACAACGCGGCGAACGCGTCGTCGGCTACAGCAGCTTCTGACCGTGCAAAAGGAGCTGCCCTGAGCGATGAAGAGCAGCGGCTGCTGCAGCTCGTCGGCGATGCCTCCCTCGGGCCCGAGGAGCTGAGTGCCTGCAGCGGCATTGGACCGGTTCGGCTGTTTCCCATGCTGGCGAGCCTCGAGCTCCGCGGTGCGCTGCTGCGCATCGACGGGCGCTATCAGCGCGCACTCCGGTGAACAGACATCGCCGTCGCCAGCGCTGCCGCAGGCCGGGCGCGAGCGCATTACTTGCGGGGTGCCTTGCAATTGCTAGAATCGCCGCCGCAGCCAACGGCCGGAGTCCAGCATGAGCGACATTACAGAGAGCGTGAAAAGTTATCTGCTCTCTTTACAGGACGGCATTTGCTCCGGTCTTGCCGACGAGGACGGCAGCACCGGTTTCATTGTCGACGAATGGCAGCGCCCGGAAGGTGGCGGTGGCCGCAGCCGCGTGCTTGCTGACGGCGCTGTTCTGGAGAAGGCGGGGGTGAACTTCTCCCACGTCATGGGAGACGCGCTGCCGCCCTCGGCGACGGCGGCCCGACCCGAACTCGCCGGCCGCAGCTACCAGGCGCTCGGCGTTTCGCTGGTGATTCATCCGCGCAATCCCTATGCGCCGACCTCGCATGCCAACGTGCGGCTGTTCATTGCCGAAAAGCCCGGCGAAGAGCCGGTCTGGTGGTTCGGCGGTGGCTACGACCTGACGCCCTACTACGGCTTCGATGAGGACTGCGTGCACTGGCACCGGACCGCCGCCGATGCCTGTGAGCCCTTCGGTGAGCAGGTGTACCCGCGCTACAAGCAATGGTGCGACGAGTACTTCTATCTCAAGCATCGCGATGAGCCGCGCGGTGTCGGGGGACTTTTCTACGACGATTTGAACGACTGGGATTTCGATACCTGCTTCGCGTTCATGCGCGCCGTCGGGGATTCCTACCTGCAGGCCTACCGGCCGATCCTTGCGCGACGCAAGGACACGCCCTACACGGAGCGCGAACGCGAGTTCCAGCTTTATCGCCGGGGACGCTACGTCGAGTTCAACCTGGTCTTCGATCGCGGGACGCTGTTCGGGCTTCAGTCCAACGGCAGAACGGAAGCCATCCTCATGTCGCTCCCGCCCCTGGTGCGCTGGGAATACGACTACCGCCCCGAGCCCGGCTCCGACGAAGCACGCCTGACGGACTATTTTCTCACCGGCCGCGACTGGCTCGGCGCCAGCGCCGAGGCCAACGCATGAGCCTGAGTCCCCGCTTCGCCGTCTACGGCAATCCGATCAAGCACAGTCGATCGCCGCTGATTCATTCTGCCTTCGCAAGTCAGGCCGGCCTGCGTCTTGAATACCGCGCCGTGCGCGTCGAGGTCGACGACTTCGAACGCGCCGTCGACGCTTTCTTTTCCTCCGGTGGCTCCGGACTCAACGTGACCGTGCCCTTCAAGGAGCGCGCCGCAGCGATGATCGCGAAGGCCAGCGGCCGCGCGAGCCGCGCCGGCGCCGTGAACACGCTGTGGTGCGGTGAAGATGGTGTCCTGCACGGCGACAACACGGACGGGATCGGCCTGGTCCGCGACATGGTGGCCAATCTCGGCTGGTCGATACAGGGTGCGCGCGTGCTGATCCTTGGTGCCGGGGGCGCTACACGGGGCATTCTCGAGCCGCTGATTCTCGAGCGGCCCGCGGCAATACATATCGTCAATCGCAGCGTCGAGCGCGCCGAGCGGCTGGTCGAGGAATTCTCGCCGCTTGCCGCCACGCCCGGGATCCCGCTGAGTGCCGGACCTTACGACGCCCTCTCCGGTCACGCCTACGACCTGATCATCAATGCCAGCAGCGCGGGTCTGAGCGGCGAGGAGCCGCCGCTGATGACGTCGGTGCTGCGTGAGCGCAGTTGCTGTTACGACCTCATCTACGGCGCCGAACCGACCCCGTTCATGCGCTGGGCCGCGCATCACGCCGCCTGGGCCGTCAGCGACGGACTGGGCATGCTCGTGGAGCAGGCGGCGGAGGCATTCTTCGTTTGGCACCGCGTGCGCCCGGAAACGAGACCGGTGATTCAGCAGCTGCGCGGCGTGCTCGCCGCGGCAGCCTGAGCGATCCACGCCGCAGGAGCGGAGCCCTATCTTCAGGCCGGGGTGTCCTGCGCTGGCGCCCTCCTACGGGGCCTGCCGGGCCCCGGTCTCAGCTCCCGGCCGCGGCGTCGAGTTCGGCGATGTGCTGGTCCTTGAGACGGACATAGTTGCCGGCAACGTAGCTGAAAAAGGCCATTTCGCGCTCTGACAGCGCCCTGCGCTGCTTTGCCGGCGCGCCGGCGTACAGGTACCCGCTCTCCAGCGTCTTGCCCGGCGGGACCAGTGCTCCGGCGGCAATCACCACGTCGCTCTCGACACGGGCCCCGTCCATCACGATTGCGCCCATACCGACGAGTATCCGGTCGCCGAGATGGCAGCCGTGGATCGTCGCGTTGTGGCCGATGGTCACCTCGGCGCCGATTTCGAGCGGGTAGCCGCCGGGATTGAAGTCGCTGGCGTGGGTGATGTGCAGCACGCAGCCGTCCTGCACGCTCGTACGCGCGCCGACGCGAATCCGGTGCATGTCGCCGCGAACGACAGCGCCGGGCCAGACCGACACGTCGTCGCCCAGTTCGACGTCGCCGAGAACGACGGCGCTGGGATCGATGAGAACCCGATCACCCAGTTTCGGCGTATGACCTGCAAAGCTTCTGAGGCTTGTGGACGTGTAGTGCTTGGGCACGGTGACGGCTCCTGTAAACGCTTGGAAGAGGCTGCGAACGCGGCTTGCAGTCATGGTACGTCATGACCTCGCGATCTGCTTCGTGTGCCCCGGCCTCCCCCTTACGTCGTTAACCTGTCCTGAATCCCCGTATCAGCCGCCTTTCGCTCGTCACGACCTCAAACCGTTTATCGCGAGGAAACCTATCCATGAACACCGCAACGCCCCGCCGTCGATTCATCGCCGGAGCGGTCTGTCCGCGCTGCTCGGCAATGGACCGTATCGTCGTGGATCTCGACACGGATCGACGCGAGTGCGTGGCCTGCGGCTTCTCCGACGAGCGGCCCATGGGGCCCGTTGAAGAGGTCAGGACCCGCGTCAATCGCCCCGCTGCGCGCCGCGTCGAAACGCGCGCCGAGCCGGTCAGACTGCTGGATCCGGGCTCCAGCGAAGCCAGCGATCGCGACGAGTAATCAGCGCGTAGCAGGCACCGAGCGTCAGGCCGCGCACCGTATTGAAGACGGCGAAGGCCAGCCAGAGGCCGTGGTTGCCCAGGGGCTGCCCCAGATACCAGGTCGACAGGTAGACCAGCGCGCTGAACAGCATGGTCAGCATCATCGGCCGCGTGGCGCCGGCACCGACGAAGACGCCATCGAGGAGATAGCTCGGCGCCGAGACCAGCGGCATCAGCACCAGCCAAAGTCCCTGTGCCTGCATCACCGCCAGCACCTCGGCAATGCTGGTCAGCTGCGGAAACAGCAGGGGACGGCCGAGCAGTATCAGCGCGCTGATCAGAACCGCCGTCGCGGCAGTCCACAGCGCGCAGCGCCGCGTGACCTGGTGGAATCGCGCGGGATTACCGGAGCCCAGCGCCTCGCCGGCGAGTCCCTCCGCCGCATAGGCGAAACCGTCGAGGGCAAAGGCCGAGAAGAGCAGGAACTGCATCATCACGGCGTTGGCAGCGACCACGCTGGAGCCGAGGTTTTCGCCCATCGCCGTGAAAAATGCGAAGGCGAACAGCAAGGTGAGCGTCCGGATCATGAGCTCGCTGTTGCTCACGAGCACGCTGCGAAGACCCCTGAGATTGCCGATGGCGCGGCGCGTGGCTGCGCTCAGCGTTGGCAGCCCCGAGCGCAGCAGCCCGTAGCCCGCCAGGGCCAGCCCCGCGTACTCGGCGCAGACCGTGGCCATGGCTGCGCCGCGGCTGGCAAGATCGAAGCCGAGGATAAACAGCGCGTCGAGAAGAATGTTCACCACATTGGTGGCGATCAGTATGACCATTGGCCAGCGAGTGTTCTGGCGGCCGATGAACCAGCCGACAGCGACGTAGGTCAGCAGCACTGCCGGCGCGCTGAGCAGCCTGATCGCCGCATAGCCTTCGGCGAGTTGGCGAATGGTCTCGCGCGGTGCCATGAGCGTGAGCCCGACTTCGAGCAGCGGTTGTTTCAACAGGAGCAGCAGCGCGGCTGCCGACACGGCGATCACGGCCGCGCGCCCGACGGCGACGAGCGCTCGCTCGTCATCGCCCTCGCCGTAGGCGCGGGCCACATCGCCCGTGGTGCCCATGCGCAGAAAGCTGAAGCCCCAGTACAGGAAGCTCAGGATCGACCCGCCCACGGCCACGGCAGCAAGGTGCCTGGGGTCGCCCAGGTGCCCCAGGAGCGCGGCATCGACCAGCCCCAACAGCGGAATGGAGATGTTCGAAATGATCGCGGGCCAGGCAATAGCCCATATCTTGGCGTCCAGCTGCCGTCTATTCACAAGATATAGCGTTCCGCGAGGATCCTCATCGATTTCTCCCCGTGCCCGGCAAAGTTTCGGAAAATCAGCGGCTTAGTGGTTATGGCCGCGCAGCATCCGTTATACTCGCGCTGGCTTGGGAATACGATGCCGGCGCGCGACATCGCCGGGAGTCGATCGGGGAACACCCCGCCGACCCCGCAGCTCGGAGAAAGCTGACCGATGCATGTGCCAGCACACCACCCAGAGCCACTGGCGTTGCTGCTTGTAAACGCGGACACGGGGGAGCCACCGTCCGTAGCAGTGACCGGAAAACTCGATCGCTGATCGTTGTTGATTGCGCGCGGATTGTCCCGCGTCGACCCTTCGCAGCCGTGCCGTGCAATTGCGCGCCGGGCACTGCGAGCTCGGCATGGCTGGACCCGCGACGCGGTTGCTCCTGAGGCCCATCGGCCTTACCCGGAACAACGCATCACGATGGCCCGCATTACACTGCGATACCCGTAGCGAGACACGGTAGCGGTCCGGGCAGGAAGCAAGGGACGGAGATCCAAAATGCAGTCAAGCGCGTTGACCGGCTCGCTGCGCCCCCATGCGGTGCGCACGCTGGCGAACCTTCTGGCATTTCCTTTCAGGAAGCCGCTGAATACCTTGATCACGCGGCGGGGGCGCTACGGGGCGACCGCGCTCCTCTGCGCGCTCGCCAGCCTGCCGCTGCTGGCTTCAAGCGCCAGTGCCGCGGATGGTGCTGAAAAAAGCCAGCTCAATATGTCGCCGGGTGTGACCGCCGTCGGCCAGTCAATCTTCGATCTGCACATGCTCATCCTTTGGATCTGCGTGGTGATCGGTATCGGCGTATTCGGCGTGATGTTCTACTCGATCATCTACCACCGTAAATCGCGCGGCGCCGTCCCGGCGCAGTTCCACGAAAGCACGAAGGTGGAGATCGCCTGGACCGTTGTCCCTTTCCTGATTCTTATCGGTATGGCCGTTCCAGCTACCTCCACGCTCCTCGATATCTACGACTTCGAAGACGCCGAGATGGATATCCTCGTCACCGGTTATCAGTGGAAGTGGAAGTACGAGTACCTGTCCGAGGAAGGCGAAAACGTCAGCTTCTTCAGCAACCTGGCGACACCGCAAAGCGAGATCTACAACACGGCGGAAAAAAACGAGAACTATCTGCTCGAGGTGGATGAGCCGATTGTGATTCCCGTCGGCACCAAGGTGCGCTTCCTGATCACTGCCAACGATGTCATCCACTCCTTCTGGGTGCCCGAGCTCGCGGTGAAGAAGGATGCGATCCCCGGATTTATCAACGAGACCGCCACCATTGCCCAGGAAGAGGGTATTTACCGCGGTCAATGCGCGGAGCTCTGCGGCAAGGATCACGGCTTCATGCCCGTGGTGGTCAAGGTCGTGAGTCGCGAGGAGTACGCCGAGTGGTTCGCCGCCAAGCAGGAAGAGGCGGCGCAGATTGCGGCGCTTATGGAGCAGAACTTCAGCATGGACGAACTGATGGCCCGCGGTGAGAGCGTCTACCAGCGCAACTGCCTCGCCTGCCACGGCGCGCGCGGCGAGGGCGGTGTCGGTCCGGCGATCGCCGGATCGGCAATCGCCACCGGAGAACTCGCCGGCCACCTCAGCGTCGGTGTGAATGGCGTTGCCGGAACGGCCATGCAGGCCTTCGGCGGTATCATCAACGACGTGGAGATGGCCGCGGTTATCACCTACCAGCGCAACGCTTTCGGCAACAACATGGGTGACATGGTGCAGCCGATCGACGTGTTCAATTTCAAGAAGGGTTGAGGGGAATCTGACAATGGCACACGGACCTGCCAAAGGGATCAGCCGCTGGCTGTTTACCACCAATCACAAGGACATCGGCACGATGTACCTGTGGTTCTCATTCGCCATGTTCATTCTCGGCGGCGCCTTCGCAATGATCATCCGTGCCGAGCTGTTTCAGCCCGGCATGCAGCTGGTTGAACCGGCATTCTTCAACCAGATGACGACGCTTCACGGTCTGGTGATGGTCTTCGGGGCCATCATGCCGTCCTTCGTGGGGCTGGCGAACTGGCTGATTCCCATGATGATTGGCGCGCCGGACATGGCGTTGCCGCGCATGAACAACTGGAGCTTCTGGATCCTGCCGCCGGCGTTCCTGATGCTAGCGTCCACGCTGTTCATGGAAGGCGGTGCCCCGGCCTTCGGCTGGACCTTCTACGCGCCGCTGTCGACGACCTACGCCGCGCCATCGGTCACCTTCTTTATCTTCGCCATCCACATCCTCGGCCTGTCCTCGATCATGGGCTCGATCAATATCATCGCCACGGTGATGAACATGCGCGCGCCGGGCATGACTTACATGAAAATGCCGCTGTTCGTGTGGACCTGGCTGATTACGGCCTTCCTGCTCGTGGCAGTCATGCCCGTACTTGCCGGCGCCGTGACCATGATGCTGATGGACATCCACTTTGGCACGAGCTTCTTCTCGGCCGCCGGTGGCGGTGACCCGGTCCTGTTCCAGCACATCTTCTGGTTCTTCGGTCACCCGGAGGTGTACATCATCATCCTTCCGGCCTTCGGCGTGGTCTCGCAGATCATCCCCGCCTTCAGCCGCAAGCCGCTCTTCGGCTACGACTCCATGGTTTATGCCACGGCTGCGATCGCCTTCCTGTCGTTTATCGTGTGGGCACACCACATGTACACCGTAGGCATGCCGATCGCGGGTGAGCTGTTCTTCATGTACGCGACGATGCTGATCGCCGTACCCACGGGCGTGAAGGTGTTCAACTGGATCAGCACCATGTGGCGCGGTTCGCTCAGCTTCGAGACGCCCATGCTGTTCTGCATCGGCTTCCTGGTGCTGTTCACCATCGGCGGTTTCACCGGTCTGATGCTGTCCATCGCCCCGGCAGACTTCCAGTACCACGACAGCTACTTCGTGGTAGCGCACTTCCACTACGTGATGGTTGCCGGCGCCGTGTTCTCGATGACCGCGGCCGTGTACTACTGGCTGCCGAAGTGGTGCGGCCGCATGTACAGCGAAACCATGGGCAAGACCCACTTCTGGATCTCCTTCATCGGCTTCAACATCACCTTCTTCCCGCAGCACTTCGTGGGTCTGGCGGGCATGCCGCGCCGGATTCCGGACTACGCTCTGCAGTTCGCCGATTTCAACATGATGTCGTCGATCGGCGCCTTCATTTACGGGGCATCGCAGATTCTGTTCCTGTACAACGTGATTGCAACGATCGTTGCGGGCAAGCCCGTTTCCGACGACAAGGTCTGGGACGGTGCCGAGGGTCTGGAATGGACCGTGCCAACGCCGGCGCCCTACCACACCTTCGAGGTGCCGCCGAAGTTCGAGCCGGCGCACGCTCACTCCTGATCGAGGCCTGATCCGGTCTGATGATTAAGCTGAGCCGCAACCCCGCCACCGATACGGTCGCCAAGCTGGTGCTCGTGGCGGTGGCGATGTTCGCCTTTGTTTTCGTCGTGATGGTGCCGCTCTACAACGTCCTGTGCGATGCGCTCGGAATCAACGGCAAGACCTCGGGTCAGGCCTACACGGCTGCGCAGGCGGGTATCGATGAATCGCGCGAGATCACCGTGCAGTTCGTCGCAACCAACAATGCCGGCATGCCCTGGGAGTTCCGGCCGTCGAAGACGATCATGAAAGTGCACCCGGGCGCCTCCAATGAAACGGTCTTCCTCGCGCGCAACCCGATGCCGGAGGCGATGGTGGCGCAGGCCATTCCCAGCGTCTCTCCGTCGCGCGCCGCGGAGTATTTTCACAAGACCGAGTGTTTCTGCTTCAATCAGCAGCCACTGGATGGCCGGACTGCGGCCGAAATGCCTCTGCAGTTCATCATTGATCGCGACCTGCCGGCCGATATATCCACGATCACCCTGTCCTACACGCTCTTCGACGTGACTTCGATGGCGGGGGGCGAGGTGGCGGTACGCTGACGCTGATGCGGGTAACAGGCTACGGCCGCATACGACGGCGGAGCTCGAAGTGACGATCGAATCGACACTCGAATCGACACTCGAATCGACACTCGAATCGACACTCGAATCGACAACAGCCCGCTAGCTGATACGGGCCAAGAACAAGAA
Source organism: Halieaceae bacterium (assembly GCA_036351355.1). Lineage (GTDB taxonomy): Bacteria > Pseudomonadota > Gammaproteobacteria > Pseudomonadales > Halieaceae > Congregibacter. The sequence continues at coordinate 80,264 of JAZBOX010000202.1, read as the reverse complement.
TGCTGGTCGGGGGACCGGCACAACACTGGAGAAAAACGCATGGCAACCCAGGCGTCCACAGAGTTCGAAAAGTATTACGTACCGGAGAAGAGCCCGCTCGCGGTCCTTGCGACGATCGGCCTGGTGCTCAGCGTCTTCGGCGCCGCCAACATGCTCAACGACATGAGCTTCGGCGAGCCCGGCGAAGCGTCGCCTACGCTGCTGTACATGGGCCTGTTTTTCTTCGCGGCCACGCTCTTCGTATGGTTCCGCACCACGGTACGCGAAAACCTGGCCGGCATGGCCAGCGGCCAGCTGAAGAAGTCCTACGTGCTGGGCATGTACTGGTTCATCTTCTCCGAGTTCATGTTCTTCGCTGCCTTCTTCGGCACGCTCTTCTACGTTCGAAACATCGCCGGCCCCTGGCTCGGCGGTGAGGGCGAAGGCGGGCGGATGAATCACCTCCTCTGGGAGGGTTTTCAGTTCTCCTGGCCGATGATGCAGACGCCGCAAGAGGCCGTCGGCGGCCCCATGAACCAGGTCATTGCCAACAACGGCAGCTTTGTCAGCCCCGGTACGAGCATGTCCTTCGCCCAGGCGCACGCGTGGTACGCCTGGCTACCGCTGTGGAACACGATCATCCTGCTCTCGTCCTCCGTGACCGTGCACATTGCGCACACCGGTCTGCTGAACGGCGACAAGACCAAGTTCAACCGCTGGCTGGCGGCGACGGTCTCCCTGGGTGTGATTTTCATCGGTCTGCAGGCAGCCGAATACTACGAAGCCTATGCGCACTTCGGGCTCACGCTGGATTCGGGAATCTACGGCTCAACCTTCTTCATGCTCACCGGCTTCCACGGCTTCCACGTGTTCATGGGCGCCACCATGCTCGGGATCCAGCTCTACCGCTCGGTCCGCAACGGCCACTTCACCGCCAACGACCACTTCGGCTTCGAGGCGTCGAGCTGGTACTGGCATTTTGTCGACGTGGTCTGGGTGTTCCTCTTCCTGTTCGTCTATATTCTCTAGGAACCCTCAGCCCCCGGCGCTGGCGCTTTGCCCGTCAGCGCGGGCGACCGTCCCGGGCACAGAAAGCCGTCCGCTACTGAATCGGGCGGCTTTTTCTTTGTTGCCTGCCTCGTTGCGAAGTTTTCCCCCCCGGGTATTTGCTCAGCTGGCAGATCCCGGCCGTTTCATTCGGTGCCGGCGTCCTCGGCTGCCGCAGCGGGACCGGCGTCCCAGGGGTTGCGGTGGCCCAGCTGGCCCGAGGCCACGCCGTAGATGATCAGCCCCATGAGGCTGATCGCAAGGCCTAGGCGAACCCCGAGGGAGTTGAGTGTTCGCCGCCGGGTCCGGTCGCCCTGATCGACCATCAGGAAGTAGGCGCCGCTGGCCAGGCTGGCTACGAGCAGAACCATTAAGATGACGATCAGAGTCTTGAGCACGGATTTCTCCACATTGATGCAGAGCTTCGAGTATAGCGCTTCACCTATCGCCGCCTTGCGCGCGGCGCTGAAGGCCGCGTGACCGCCCTGCGCCTCGATCTGGAGTGGCGCACGACGCTGTTTACCGTGCTGCTTTTCCCCGCACTGATTTCCCTGGGGGTCTGGCAACTCGATCGCGCGCAGGAGAAAGAAATCCTGCAGGCGCGAAACGACGCTCGCTCCGCGGCGGCGCCGGTGCCGCTGGCCAGCCTTGATGACTGGTCCGGCGAGGCGCTCGCCGACCGCCGCGTCAGGCTTTCCGGCCGCTACCTTGCCGAGCCGCTGCTGTTTATCGACAACCAGGTCCGTGACGGTCGCTACGGCCACGATGTGGTGAGTATCTTTCTCGACGCGCAGTCGCAGATGCTGGTGCTGCTGAATCGCGGATGGATCGCGGGAGACCCGGCCCGCCGAGCGCTTCCGCAGATTGAAACGCCAGTGGAGGAGCTCGAGCTGGAGGCGCGTGTTTATGTCTCTCCGGGCCAGCCCTATCGACTGGCGTCCGAGCGCTACCCGGCGCTCGATGCACCGCTCCTGATCCAGCAGAACAACAGCCCCGAGCTTCGTGCAGCGATCGAGAAACAGAGTCCCTACCGCCTTTTCCCCCGGCCACTGCGTCTTGTCCCCGGGGAGACCTCGGGCTTCCGCCGCGACTGGCCGGTGGTCAACCAGACGGCGCAGAAGCATCGGGCTTATGCCCTGCAATGGTTTACCATGGCGGCCGCGCTGGCGCTGGTATTCCTGCTGCGGAGCAGTAACATCGCCGACCTCCTGCGGCGGCGCCCGCATACGCCGGATGACAGCCCCCCGAAAACGCCTCGTCACGCGTCCGGGGCGGCGGCACAGAGCGAGCCCACCGCGAACGACACACGCACAGCGCGCAACGATAAAAGGAAGCTGAAACCTTGAATGCCAGCGGCGAAAGCAGCGCCACCCGCGACGCGGCGGGCATCGATTCTCCCGGAGCACCGGCACCCGGCAGCGGGCGCCTGACCCTGCTCCTGATAGCCGGTATCCCCGTCACGGTGATTCTGGCCGCGACCTGGATGTGGTACTTCGTTGCCAACGGCCAGCTCGACGTCGTTGGCGCCCTCGGCACCGCAAACAAAGGTGTTCTGGTGCAGCCGCCGCGACAGGCGCAGGCCTTCGGCCTTCGCGACGCGAGCGGCGCGCCGTGGCAGCCGCTTCAGCGCGATCGCGCCAACTGGACGCTGGTCGTGCCCCAGGCTTCGGCGACCTGCGATGCGAACTGCGAGGCGCGCCTGTTCGAAACAAGGCAGATTCACATGGCTCTCGGCAAGGAAATGGGGCGCGTGGATCGCGCGCTGATCTCGCCGGCCGAGGAACTGCGCCTGAGTGTCGACGCGCTCAGTGATGACCGCCCGTTACCCGCCGACTTTCCCAGCTATCTCGAACGCGACCAGCGCGGTCTCGAGCTCCTGCGCAGCAGCGATGAGGCCTTCGCCAGCCTCTTTCCCGAACTCGAGAGTGAGCCCCTGAGCTGGTACCTGATGGACCCGGGCGGCTGGATCATGATGCGCTACGATCCGTCCATCGGCTACAAGGACGTGATTTCCGATCTCAAGTTCCTGATCAAGAACTCCAATGGCTGAGTCCGTGCCGCTGCAGAACGAAGCCCCCGTCGCCAGGGCCACCTGGCGCGACTACCGCGAGCTGACCAAGCCCGGCGTCGTGGCGCTGATGATCCTGACCTCGCTGATCGGCATGTATATGGCCGTGCCCGGCTGGGTGCCTCTCGATGCGCTGATTCTGGGCAATCTCGGCATCGCCATGTGCGCGGGCGCCGCGGCGGCGATCAATCACGTGGTGGACCAACGCGTCGATGAGCGCATGGCGCGCACGCGCAACCGGCCTGTCGCCCAGGGACGGGTAAGCAACAGCAACGCGATCATTTTTGCCGCGCTCCTCGGCGTGGGCGGGATGGCGATCCTGCTGATCTGGATCAACGCGCTGACGGCCTGGCTGACGCTCGCCTCGCTGGTCGGCTATGCCTTCGTCTACACGCTGTTTCTCAAGCGGGCGACGCCGCAGAACATCGTGATCGGTGGCCTGGCCGGTGCGGCGCCGCCGCTGCTGGGGTGGACCGCCGTCACCGGTGAGATCCACGGCCACGCGCTGCTCCTCGTGCTGATCATCTTTGCCTGGACGCCGCCGCATTTCTGGGCCCTGGCGATTCATCGCCGCGAGGAATACGCGCTGGTGGACATTCCCATGCTGCCCGTGACTCACGGCGTTCGTTTCACGCAGCTGCACATACTCCTGTACACGATCATCATGTTCCTGATCACGCTGCTGCCCTTCGCCACGCGCATGAGCAGCTGGCTGTATCTCGCGGGCGCGGTCCTTCTGGGACTGCGCTTTCTTTACTGGGCGATCGAGATCCTGCGCGAGAAGAACCCGCGCGCACCGATCTACACCTTCAAGTATTCGATCACCTATCTGATGCTGCTGTTCATCGTGATGCTGCTCGACCACTATCTCGTGCCGCTGCCCGCGGCAGGAGCCTGGACTCCGTGACCACGAAGATCGAGTCGCCGGGGTCCGCGACGGCGGCAGCGACGGCCGCAAAAAGGCGCGGTATCCGCTTCACGATCGTCGGCGTGCTCGTCTTCATGCTCGTGGTCGTGTCGGGCTTTATCTACCGGATCGGCCAGCCACGGCTGATGACCGCCTCCGAGATGCAGGCCAACGGGCTTTATCTCATGGATCCGCCGCGCGAGATCGGCGAGTTTGCGCTGCGCAGCCATGAGGGTCTGGCCTTCACGCCGGAAGAACTCGAGGGCCGCTGGACCCTGTTGTTCTTCGGCTTTACGAACTGTCCGGATATCTGCCCCACGACCATGGCCTTCCTCGACGACTTTGTAACTTCGCTCGAGGGCACGGAGGTCGAGGATACGGAGGTCGTGATGGTGAGCGTCGATCCGGCGCGCGACAGCGTCGAGGTGCTGGCTTCCTATGTGCCCTACTTCAACGAGGATTTTCTCGGCGTCACCGGCGAATTTCTCGATGTCTTCCGCTTTGCGACCGCGCTGAACACGCCTTTTCGCAAGGTGCCCGGCCAGGGTGACGACTACCAGGTCGATCACAGCGCCAACGTGGTGCTGCTCAATCCCCGCGGCCATTACCACGGCTTCTTCAAGTCTCCCCTCGACCTCGCGAAGATGAAGGTTACCTACCGCGCCGCGCGCTATCTTTGGGAACACCGAGGCTGACGCAGCACGTCGGCGGGGCCATATGCCCACAGCGCCAACGCAGACACCATCGCAGCGCGCTCTTGCCAGAAATACATACAGGAATCCGTTTCGATGGCTGAAGCTTCCCCTCTTGTTCTCGTCGACGGCTCGTCCTATCTCTACCGCGCATACCACGCACTGCCGCCGCTGAGTAATTCGAAGGGGCTCGCCACGGGGGCCGTCAAGGGCGTGATCAGCATGCTGCGCCGGCTGCTCAAGGACTATCCGGACAGCCCCGTCGTCGTGGTCTTCGATGCCAAGGGCAAGACCTTTCGCGATGAGCTCTACGCCGAGTACAAGGCCAACCGACCGCCCATGCCCGACGACCTGCGCGAGCAGGTGCAGCCGATCCACGACATCGTGCACGCCATGGGGCTGCCGCTGCTCTGCGAAGCCGGCGTCGAAGCGGATGATGTGATCGGTACCCTTGCCTGCAGGGCCAGCGCCGACGGACGTCGGGTGGTTGTGTCGACGGGAGACAAGGACATGGCCCAGCTGGTCAATGACCGCGTCACCCTGGTGAATACGATGACCGACACGGTGCTTGACCCCGCCGGCGTCGAAAGCAAGTTCGGTATACCACCCGGACTGGTGATCGATCTCCTCGCGCTCATGGGCGACAAGGTCGACAATATTCCGGGTGTGGCCGGAGTGGGCGAGAAGACCGCTCTCGGACTCCTTCAGGGACTCGGCGGGCTCGAGGCGATTTATGCCTCGCTCGACAAGATCGAAACGCTGAGTTTTCGCGGCGCCAAAACCATGGCGGCAAAGCTCGAAAAGGAGAAGGACAACGCGTTCCTGTCCTATCGCCTGGCAACGATTGCCACCGATCTCGAGCTGCCGATGCAGCACGAGGACCTGAAAAACGGTGATCCCGACCGCGAGGCCCTGCTTGCGCTCTATCGCGAGCTGGAGTTCAAGACCTGGATCGATGAGCTCGAGCGCGCCCCTGAGGCGAGCAATGCCGCCGAGCTTGTTGCCACCGAGGAGCAGGCGGCGCGCAGCTACGAGACGATATTCGATCAGGCCGTCCTCGACGGCTGGCTCGAGCGCCTGCGCAGCGCCGAGCTGTTCGCCTTCGACACGGAGACCACCAGCCTCGACTACATGCGCGCGGAACTGGTCGGCGTGTCCTTTGCCCTGCCCGACGGCGAAGCCGCCTACGTGCCCCTCGCCCATGACTATCCGGGCGTTCCCGACCAGCTCGACCGCGACGCGGTCCTCGCCGCGCTGAAGCCGATCCTCGAGGATCCTCGTCGGCCCAAAGTTGGCCAGAACCTGAAGTACGACGCCAGTGTCCTCGAGCGCTACCGCATCAGTCTGCGCGGCATCGCCTTCGACACGATGCTCGAGTCCTATGTGCTCGACTCCACCGCGACGCGTCACGACATGGACAGCCTGGCGCTCAAGTATCTCGGCCGCAGCACGACGCACTTCGAGGACGTCGCCGGCAAGGGCGCCAAACAGATCACCTTCGACAAGGTCGGCATCGAAGAGGCCGCAGCCTACGCCGCCGAAGACGCCGATGTGACCATGGCGCTTCACCAGACGCTGTGGCCGAGGTTGCAGGCCGAACCGACGCTGCAGCGCGTGTTCGAGGAGATCGAACTGCCGCTGGTGCCCGTGCTGTCGCGGATGGAGCGCTGCGGCGCGCTGCTCGACGAGGGGCGTCTGTGGGAGCAGAGCGCCGAGCTCGGCCAGCGCATGCAGGCCCTCGAGGAAGAAGCGCACAATCTCGCCGGCCAGGTCTTCAATCTGGGTTCTCCGAAGCAGCTCGGCGAGATCCTCTTCGAACGCCTGGAACTTCCCGTGCTCAAGAAAACGCCGAAGGGCGCTCCGTCGACGGCGGAGGAAGTACTGCAGGAGCTGGCCATGGACTACCCGCTGCCGCGCGTGATTCTCGAGCATCGCGGGCTGTCCAAGCTCAAGGGCACCTACACGGACAAGCTGCCGGGCATGATCAACGCCCGGACCGGGCGCATTCATACCTCCTATCATCAGGCAGTGACGGCCACGGGTCGCCTGTCGTCGTCGGATCCGAATCTGCAGAACATCCCCATCCGCACCGAGGAGGGTCGGCGGATCCGCCAGGCGTTTATTGCCCCCGAGGGCTACCGAATCGTGGCCGCCGACTACTCACAGATCGAGCTGCGGATCATGGCGCACCTGTCCGGCGACGCCGGTCTGCTGGCGGCCTTCCGCGAAGACCTGGACGTGCACAGTGCCACGGCGGCCGAGGTCTTCGGTGTCGAACTCGACGCCGTGTCCCAGGAGCAGCGACGCAAGGCCAAGGCGATCAACTTTGGTCTGATCTATGGCATGTCGGCCTTCGGCCTGGCCCGCCAGCTCCATCTCGATCGCGGTGAGGCGCAGCGCTACATCGACGTCTACTTCGAGCGTTATCCGGGTGTGCGCGAGTATATGGACAGCACACGCGCCCGCGCCCACGAACAGGGCTACGTGGAGACGCTCTTCGGTCGTCGTCTCTACCTTCCCGAGATCAATGTGCGCAACAAGATGCGTCAGCAGGCCGCGGAGCGCACGGCGATCAACGCGCCGATGCAGGGCACGGCCGCCGATATCATCAAGCGCGCGATGCTTACCGTCGACGAATGGCTCCGCCGCGACAGCGTAGATGCCCGCATGATCATGCAAGTTCACGACGAACTCGTCCTCGAAGTCGCCGAAGATCAGCTCGACGCGGTCTGCGACGAGCTTGCGGGCCTGATGGCCGATGCTGCGGACCTCGCGGTACCGCTTCTCGTCGAAACTGGCCGGGGCATGAACTGGGACGAGGCGCACTGATTTTTTTTCGACCGGGGGAACTTCCTTCTCGCCCCACCGTCTTATTTCTTGTGACGGCTGCGTGCTTGTCGTCACGAGGCGGCGTGCGCATGGTTTCGCCGCCCCTTACCCCTGAGAGACCCCTTGCTGCCCGGTAGCCTTCTGGCCACCGGGCTTTTTTTCGCCTTCTCTGGGGCCTCGGTTCCGTGCGTTTTTGTGCCTTCGGTAGCTGGACCGGCGGGCGGGTGTCCTTTGGGCTGCTCGCGCAGCTCGGGTAAAGCAGGGGCGGGACGCCAGGGCGCCCAATACGAAGTCGAAGCAGCACAACGCACGACAGTAACGTTCAGGGCTTGAACCGGGAACAACGGGGCCTACGGGTCAGCGTCGAGATAAACGCTCGCATCCGTCAGCCACCGATCGAGCACCGCGCGAAGTTCGTCGTGTCCCTCGTGCTTCAGCGACGAGAACAGCTGCACCGTGGCGAGGTCGCCGAGGTACGACAGCTGGCCGCGGGTCTTCAGCAGCGTTTGCTTGCCGGCGCCGCGCGAAAGCTTGTCTGCCTTGGTCAGCAGGATGTGAATCGGCATGGTGGCCGCACAGGCCCAGGCGATGAGCTGCTCGTCGAAGGCTTGCAAGGGATGGCGTGAGTCCATGAGCAGAACGAGGCCGCGCAGGCTCTGCCGCTCGCTCAGATACGCCTCCAGTTGTCGGTTCCAGGCTTCCTTGATCTTGCGCGGCACCTTGGCGTAGCCGTAACCCGGAAGGTCCACCAGGCGCTGAGTATCACTGAGCGCAAAGAAATTGATCAGCTGTGTGCGACCCGGCGTGCGCGAGGTGCGGGCCAGCTTCCCGTTGCCCGTCAGGCTGTTGATGGCGCTGCTCTTGCCCGCGTTGGAGCGGCCGGCAAAGGCCGCTTCCCAGCCCGAGTCACCGGGGCACTGCGAGAGCTTCGCGGCGCTGGTCAGAAAGGCGGCGCGGCGATAATCAGGGCGCGCAGGCTGCCCTTCGGCACCCCCAGCGGGCGTGGTGTCAGCGTCATTTGTAGGCAGTTGCATCTTAAGTATAATAGCGCGCCCTCGAAATTCGGGGACCCCGCTGAACACTGACCGCGCCGCGTCCAGGGCAACGGCTTCTGGCGCCGCGGTGGTCGGTGTGAGGCAACGGTAGGTCGGGGGAACACGATGGCCGGCCCGCATGTGTCGTAGATCACTCGGAGAGATTAGGACAATGAATAAAGCGTTGAATGCAGTTGTGTTCGCCGTTGCCGTTGGCACGGCTGGTCTGTCCGGAACCGCCGCCGCGGAGCCGAACATGGAGAAGTACAACAAGAGCTGTGTCGTGTGCCACGACATGGGTGTGGCTGGAGCGCCGAAGACCGGCGACGCAGCCGCCTGGGCCCCGCGTCTCGAGAAGGGCCTCGATAACCTCGTCGCCTCGGTCAAGAATGGCCTGAATGCGATGCCCCCGATGGGCATGTGCATGGATTGCACCGACGACGAGTACATGGAACTGATCAAGTACATGTCCGCCGCTGCCGAGTAAATCCGCCGCTGCCGAGGCAATGCGAGGCGCTCTGCGCCTCGCACCGTTCGGGAAGTTAATCGGGAAGCGAAAGGACCAGAAACGGCCCAATGGCCGATAAGGACTTTTTAGTTATGAAAAAGCTGCTCGCAATCGGAGCATTGATGTGCGTTGCTCTGGGCGCCCAGGCTGCGGATGTCCTCAAGGGAGATCCCGACGCCGGCAAACAGAAGGCCGTCATGTGCAGCGCCTGTCACGGTGCTGACGGCAACAGCATGGTTCCCGCCTTCCCGAAACTCGCCGGACTCGGTGAGAAGTATCTGCTCAAGCAGATGCAGTACATCCGCGACGGCGTGCGCCCGGTCGCGCAGATGGCAGGGCAGGTCGACAACATGAGCGACCAGGACCTCGCCGACATTGCGGCATATTTCACGCAGTTTCCGCGGAGCGTGGAAAAGGCTGATCCGGCCCTCGTTGATCTCGGTGAGTCGCTGTACCGCGGCGGTATTGTCGAGCGCAACGTAGCCGCGTGCATCGCCTGCCATGGGCCTCGCGGTGCCGGAAACGCGCCCGCCGGCTTCCCGGCGCTCGGTGGTCAGCATGCCGGGTACATCGAAGCCCAGCTCAAGGCCTACCGCCTCGGCTATGAAAGCCCCGAAGGACGCGTTACCGGTGGCGACACCATGATCATGCGTAGCAACGCCTTTGGTCTTTCCGACCGGGAAATCAAGGCGCTGGCATCCTATATTTCGGGTCTCAACTGAGCTCGAAGCGCGCGGCGGTATCCCGCGCCGCGCGATCTGCATCGATCTGAAAAACGGCCCGAACAACGGGCCGTTTGCTTTTCAGGTAGGGGTTTTCGCCTCGGGCACCGGGGGGTGGCCAAAGCTGGTGGCCAAGGCTGATGGCTAAAGCTGCTGGCGAATGCCCCCTGCAGCCCGACGAACTTTCAGCTAGGATTCCGGTCCGATATTGAGGTCGCGCGTACCCGGGACGCGCGCAACAGATTACGGACGCATTACGGACGAATTACGGAGTAGTTACCGATGCTCAAGCAACTTAGCGCACTCTCGGGTCGTATGCTTGCGATCCTTTTTGCCGCCCTCTTCCTCGCTCCGCTGGCAAATGCCGAGGACTGGGTGGAAGGCGAGCACTACGATGTGATCTCGCCGGCGATTCGTGTCAGCGAAGACAAGATCGAGGTCACGGAATTTTTCTGGTACGGCTGCGGCCACTGCTACAACTTCGAACCGCAGCTGTCGCAGTGGAAAAAGGGCCTCGACGACGACGTGGTGGTCGTTGGGTCTCCGGCGATGTGGAACGGTTTGATGGAGGTTCATGCCAAGGCCTTCTATGCGGCCGAAACGCTCGGCGTCCTCGACAAGGTCCACATGCCGCTCTTCCAGGCGCTCAACGTCGACCGCAAGCGTCTCGCCAGCGAGCGTGAAATTGCCGACCTGTTCGCCGCCCACGGCGTCGATCGTGACGAATTCAGCCAGGCCTTCAACTCCTTCGGTGTGGGCAGCCAGGTCCGCCAGGCCAACGCCCGTGCCCGCGCCGCGCGCATTGCCGGCACGCCGGAGATGATGGTGGCGGGCAAATACCGCATCAGCACGCGCAAGGCCGGCGGTCAGGCCCAGATGCTCGAGCTGGCGTCCTACCTGATCGAAAAGGAACGCGAAGCCCGCGCCTCGGCGTCCTGAACGACAAGTGCTGCAATAATCTGCCCTGCCGCTGTTGATGGCGGGGCTCATGAACCGGGGCCACGACCCCGGTTTTTTGTGCCCCGTCGCTCGGTTCATACTGTCTTTGGTGCTTCCGGTGCTTCCGGTGCTTCCGGTGCTTCCGGTGCCTTCGGAACGCGGCGCGGCAGCCGGTGGTCCCTTGGACTGCTCGCGTATCTCCATCAGCGCCTGAGCATCGTCCAAAGCACTCGACGACGTCCAAAGGACCACCGGCCACCACGCCTCGACCGTGCCGGTCCTCGCACCCAACCACCCGCACGCCGTTTGCGTGTACCCGAGACTGCTGTGGGCGCCTAAGCAGGCACTCGACGCTATCCGAATAACCACCGGCCACCTCGCCGCGACCGTGCCGGCCGGTTTTCGACGCGCTCTTTACGGTGTACGGCAGCCCCTCTTCATCGCAGCTTTACCGGACCTGGAAGTGGCATGGCCTGAGCGAGTGGGGCGGGAGTCCTTTGGGCGTCGTCGAGTGCGTCGGGCAGCGTGGTGGCGTCGCTGGAGATACGCGAGCAGCCCAAAGGACTCCCGCCCCGCTCGCGGTCTCACGTAAAGGCGTCAAAACGCCAAAGAACCGCAAAAAAGCCGAGAGCCCTACATACCGTTCTTGTAGGTCTCCAGCGAGGTCTTGCCCGTGGCTCGTACTGTGGTGAGCGCGCGCGAATATTCGGCGAGCATGTCCAGGCCGTAGAGCAGGCGCTGGTGCAGGTAGTCGTGGCTCTCCGCGTCGTTGTCCGCTTCGTCGGCGTTGAACACCTTGCCGGCGTTGCGCACGATCAGGTGCTCGGGGAGGTAGCAGATGCGGGAGTTCTTGTAGCTGCTCATGCGCAGCTCGGCGACCGGGTAGGCGCCACCGCCCGCGCCGCCGGCGACGGCGATGATCAGCGCGGGCTTGTGCGCGAGTTCGCCGGAACCGGCGAGGAGCAGGAAGAAGTTCTTGAGTCCCGCGGGCACCATGCCGTGCCACTCCGGCGTGACCACGACAAAGCCTTCGCAGGCGGCGAGGTCCGCGCGCAGTTCACCGAGGGCCTCGGCCCACTTCGGGTCGCCGCTCCACATGCCCTCGTCCCAGAACGGTAGTGGATTGCCCGCTAGCGTGAACACGTAGGTGTCGTCGGCAAAGCCCTGACGGCTGAGCTGCTCTGCCGCGTAGCGGCCAATCTTCTCGCTCTGCGACTCGTTGCGGTGGCTTCCGCAGATGACTCCGATCTTCATTCATGGCTCCTGTTGTGAATGACACTGGCTTGTTCGCAGCGGCTTCGGCGCTGGATCTCAGCACCATCGCGCCCTGACCGCGAGCGCGCGGAAGTATTTTCCGGTTCCCGCTACCCCCTGTCCCGGCTACATTAGGGCCACAATGCGCTGGCTCATACTGTTGATCGGAATTGTTCTCCTGGTTTCGGGGCTCACGCTGCGGAGCCTGGACCCCGGTGATGGGCCGCTGCGAGTCCCCGCCGATCCGTCGACGCAGCGATCGACGAAGGCGGGACCGGTTATCGGTGGCATAGCTCCGGACGGCACAGCGGTCTGGCTGGGCATACCCTATGCCGCGGCCCCGGTCGGTGAAAAACGCTGGCGCGCACCCGGGCCCGCGCGAGGCTGGCTCAATCCGCGCGAGGCCGTGAGCTTTGCGTCGCCCTGTCCCCAGCTTGCCGGTCGTCTCGCCCTCGTGGACGCGAAACCGGGCACGCTCGTCGGTCGCGAAGACTGTCTCTATCTGAACGTGTTCGCGCCACCGGGCACGACGCGCGCAAGCGGCTTGCCGGTGATGGTCTACCTCCACGGCGGCGGCAATACCTTCGGATCGGCCAGCCCCTACGACGCATCGCGCTTCGCCCGCGAGCAGGGCGTGGTGATCGTCAGCTTCAATTATCGCCTGGGTATTCTCGGCTGGTTCCGTCACGAAGCATTGCGCGAGAGCGGCAACAGCGCGCAGGAGGATTCGGGTAACTTCGCGCTACTCGACATGGTGGCCGCGCTGACCTGGGTCCGGGAAAATATCCAGGAGTTCGGCGGCGATCCCGCGCGCGTGACGCTCTTTGGTCAGTCTGCCGGGGCGCGCAATATCTACGGCCTGCTGGCCTCGCCCGCGGCCGAAGGCCTGTTCCACGGGGCGATTCTGCAAAGCGGTTATCCCGGAACCTTTACCCTGGACCAGGCCGAAGATGCTTATCAGGCGCCGGGCAAGGGGCATCGCAACAGCTCCTTTGAGCTGGTGCAGCGCTGGCTCGTAGCAGCGGCCGGCGGCAGTGGCGCGATGGCCACCGAACCGCCGACCAGGGAGCTGCGACGCTTCCTGCGCGGCCTCGACCTGGCGACGCTGTTCCGCGGGATCAACCGCGATGGCGACGCCTATCGAGCCCCGGCGCTGTTTCGCGACGGTGTCGTGCTGCCGTCGCAGAGCCTGCCCGAATTCTTCCGTCGATCGGGGCCCGTGAGTCGCGTGCCTTTGCTCGTCGGCTTCAACCGTGACGAGATGAAGCTGTTCCTTGCACTCTCGCCGGAGCAGGCTACCCGTCGCTTCGGTGTTGCGCCGGCGCCGATCGACCGCGAGCGCTACGATCTTCTCGCGCGCTACCACTCCGCGGCCTGGGCGGCGTCGGGCGTATACCAGCCGCTCATCGATCTGAGCGCGGCCGGCACTACAGCGCTCTACGCCTACCGCTTTGACTGGGACTCGATGAAGCGCAGCTGGATTGTCGACCTGCCGCAGCTTCTCGGCGCTGCCCACGGTCTTGAGCTCGACTTTCTGTTCAGGCCGGTGCTCGCGCCGCAGGTGCCGGGGGTAATCCATCGCGGTAACCGAAGTGGCGCCGAGCGCCTGGGTCAGAGCATGCGCGACTACTGGGCAGGTTTCGCCTATGCGGGTCGGCCGGGTTCCGGGCGCAGCGGCGGACGGAGCGCATGGCCGCGCTGGCGGAGCGACGAACCCCGGGTAATGATCCTCGATGCCGACGACGACGGTGGGATACGCAGCGAGCAGATCGCGCCGCTGCTCGTCGATGACCTCAAGCGTGAGCTTGCTGCGGAGCTGCAGCTGCCGCAGCGTCTTCGCTGCGCCCTGTACGTCGATCTGTTTCTTGCCAACAACGGCCTGCCCGAGCTGTTTGATGCGCGCGAGTATCGCGAGCTCGGCTGCGCTCCCTTCCCATCGGGCTCCGTTCGCGGACTGTCGCGCTAGTCCAACGCCCTAGGGCGTCGCCTCAATCGATTCGACATGCCCCAATGGCAGCGCGCTGCGGCGGATGACGCGGCGCAGCACGAAGCTCGAATGCACGCCGGAAACCCCGGGTATGCGTGTCAGGCGACCGAGCAGGAAACGCTCGTAGTAGGCCATATCGGGTACCACGGCCTGCACCAGGTAGTCGGCGTTCTGCCCGGTGACGACGCAGCAGTCGAGCACTTCGGGGTAGTCCCGCACCTCGGCCTCGAAGGCCTCGAAGCGATCCGGCGTGTGCCGGTCCATGCTGATGCTGATGAAGGCAGTCAGGCTGAGGCCGAGTCGGTCCTGGTCGAGGAGCGTGACCCGACCGCGGATCAGTCCGCTGTCCTCAAGGCGGCGCACGCGGCGCGCGCAGGGCGTCGGAGAAAGGCCGACGCGGTCGGCGAGCTCGAGGTTGCTGATGTCGGCACGCTCCTGGAGTACATCGAGGATACGGCGATCGATGCGATCGAGTCTGACAGTAGCCATAAGACGCGTCTCCGCTGCACGGCATTCGATGCCATTAAAGTGACTATAACTAAAAAATTATATTTACGTAGTGATGTTAGCTATTTGGCAGCGAAATCGGCGTGTATTTTGGGGCCTTTCACCCGTCAATCCTGCCTATACTGTCTGCACTGGCGAAGCCGCTGCGCCGCCCTGGTTGTCTACCCATCAGCCAGCGACGGTCACGGGCCCACAAGGCCGACCGGCGGACAGCGACGCCAGCCTTTTCAAGCAGGACCGTATTTCATGAAGCGCTTTGATCACCGCCGCTATCGTCCCTTCACGCCGATCCCCATGACCGCGCGCCGCTGGCCAGATCGCCAGCTTCGCCGAGCGCCGCAGTGGTGCAGCGTCGATCTGCGCGATGGCAACCAGGCGCTGATTGAACCGATGACGCAGGCGCAGAAGTCGCGCATGTGGGATCTGCTGGTGAAGCTCGGCTTCAAGGAGATCGAGGTTGGTTTTCCATCGGCCTCCTCGCATGACTTCGCCTTCGTGCGCGATCTGATCGAGAACGATCGCATCCCGGCAGATGTCACCATCCAGGTGCTGACCCAGGCACGAGAAGATTTGATTGCACGCAGCTTCGAGGCACTCGACGGCGCACCGAGGGCGATCGTGCACGTCTACAACTCAACCTCGACGGTGCAGCGCGAACAGGTCTTCGGCCTCGATCGCGATGGCATCCGCGCGATCGCCGAGAACGGTGCGCGCCTCGTCAGGGCGTACGCCGCGCGCTATCCGGCCACGGACTGGACCTTTCAATATTCGCCCGAGAGCTTCACCGGTACCGAGCTCGACTTTGCCGTGGAGGTCTGCGACGCCGTCACCGCGATCTGGCAGCCGACGCCCGATCGCAAGGCCATCATCAATCTACCGGCGACGGTGGAGATGAGCACGCCAAACATCTATGCGGACCAGATCGAGTGGTTCTGCGACCGCGTTGCCCGGCGCGACAGCATCATCGTGTCCCTGCACACGCACAACGACCGCGGCTGCGCGGTCGCTGCCGCCGAACTCGGCGTGATGGCCGGCGCCGATCGCGTAGAGGGCACGCTGCTCGGCAACGGCGAACGCACGGGCAATATGGACATCGTCACGATGGCGATGAACCTCTACAGCCAGGGCATCGACCCCGAGCTCGACATCTCCGCCATGGACGAGATCATCGAGATCAGCAAGGCCTGCACCAGTCTGCCTGTCCACCCGCGCCATCCATACGCCGGCGAGCTCGTGTTCACGGCGTTTTCCGGCAGCCACCAGGACGCGATCAAGAAGTGCCTGGCGCGCCGCGGCGACGACAGCGAAGTCTGGGAAGTGGCCTATCTGCCGATCGATCCCGCGGATATCGGCCGCTCCTACCAGGAGGTGATCCGCATCAACAGCCAGTCGGGCAAGGGCGGGGTGGCCTACGTGCTGCAGGCCGATCACGGCTTCGATCTCCCGCGCTGGCTGCAGATCGACTTCAGCCCTACCGTGCAGGCCTACGCCGAAGAGACGGAGAGCGAGGTCAGCTCCGAGGCAATCCACCGCCTGTTCACCGAGACCTACCTGCCCGAGCGGCCGCGCTGGGAACTCGATGATTACCAGCTATCGCGCGCCGACGGCGTAGACCGCCTGCAGCTCTCGTTGCGCGAAGGCGCGGGCACGCAGCAGCTCTCCGGTTCGGGCAATGGTGTGGTGGCGGCTTTCGTGAATGCCCTCGAGCACTTCATCGGTCGTCAGATCGTGCTCGTCGAGTACAACGAGCACGCGCTGTCGCAGAGCGCGCACGCGGAGGCCGTGTGTTACATCCAGCTCAACATCGATGGCGAGCGTAGCTGCGGCGTCGGCCTGTCGTCCGATATCGTGCAGGCTTCGCTGCGCGCCATTCTCGGTGCCCTGAGCCGATCTCCGGTGGTACTGCGCGAGGGCGGGACCAGCGCCGCGGCCTGACTCGCCCCCCGAACGACAAGCGCCGAGGCTCCGCGCTCACAGCCGATCCGTAAGCGAGTGGCCGCAGGGCCCGTCATCAGTAGGGATGGTCAGTAGGGATGGCGAGCGAAATAGTCGCGCGCCGCCGCCATCACCCGCGGTGCGAGGATCAGCGTGGTGATCATCGTCGGCACCGCCATCAGACCGTAGCTTCCCGAAATGATGCTGAAGATCGTGTCGAGGCTGACGCTGGCACCGAAGATCACCGTACTCACAAAGATCCAGCGGAAGTGGTGCTGAATCTCGGCGCCGAACAGATAACCGAAGCACTTGGCACCGTAGTACCAGCCGGTGAACATCGTGGTGCTCGACAGGATCAGCGCCACGAAACCCAGGGCAATGATCCCGACCACGCCGAGCTCGCCTTCGAAGGCGCTCGCGGTCAGCGTGATTCCCGAGAGCTCGCCGGGCTGCTGCCAGACACCGGTCAGCAGGATCACGATGGCGGTGCAGGTGCAGACGATCAGCGTATCGACGACGGGTCCGAGCATCGCCACGAGACCCTCGCGGATCGGCTCGTTCGTTCGCGCCGCGCCATGGGCCATTACCTCCGTGCCGACGCCGGCCTCGTTGGAGAAGGCGCCGCGGCTGATTCCGATCAGCATCACGGCGATCAGACCCCCGGCGGCGGCGCGCGGATTGAACGCGTCGCTGACGATCATCCCAAGCAGGCCGGGGACTTCGGGCAGGTGCGTGAAGATCACATACAGCGTCATCAGCATGTACACCCCGACCATCAGCGGAAGAACGGCCACGGCGACCTTCGCCACCCTCGGCAGGCCGCCGAAGATCACGCCCGCCACCACCGCCGCTATGGCAATGCCCGTTCCCAGCTTCGCCCACGGCGGCGCGGCGCCGGCGAAGGCGACATCGGTCACCAGTGCCGTGAGCTGATTGGCCTGAAACATCGGCAGGGTGCCGATCAGGCCAGCAATCGAAAACCAGATCGCCAGCGGTCGAAACTGTTTCGGCAGCGCTTCGCGGATTATGTACATCGGCCCGCCCTGAATATTGCCGAGGCTGTCGGGACCTCGATACATCACTCCCAGGGAGCAGGTGAAGAACTTCGTGGCGACGCCGACCAGCGCGGATATCCACATCCAGAACACGGCGCCGGGCCCTCCAGCGACGATCGCCATTGCCACCCCGGCGATGTTGCCAAGGCCCATGGTCCCGGAAAGCGCGGCGGCGAGGGCCTGGCCATGGCTGAGCTCACCGGGCTGATCCGGCGTGTTGTGACGCCCGAGCATGATGCCGATGGCGTGACCGAAATGGCGGTAGGGAATGCCCCGCGAATAGAACAGGAAAAACAGACCGCCGCACAGCAATAGCATGACCAGCGGCGTACCCCAGACAAAGCTTTCGAAGGCCAGTGCCCAGCGTTCCAGTTCGGCCATCGGATGGCTCCAGAAAAAAGGGGAGCACCATAGCAGAGGCTGCGCACGGCTCCCACGGCACTGGACTGGCGGGCCTATCGTCGTAGACTTCGGCGATCGTTCAGCTTTCGTATCGTTCGCCTTAACCTGTTGGAGACTGCCATGGCGCTCGCCCCCTTCCATCTTGCCCTGCCCGTCGATGACCTGACGGCCGCTGCCGGCTTCTACGGTGGCGTCTTGAATTGTCCCCGGGGCCGCTCCTCGGAGCACTGGATCGACTATGACTTCTTCGGTCACCAGCTGGTGACGCACCTCGTCGCCACCGAGGAGCTGCCCTCCGTGGCGCGCAATCCCGTCGACGGCGAGTCCGTGCCGGCGAGCCATTTCGGCGTGGTACTGGACTGGGACGACTGGGACGAGTTGCAACAGCGCCTGATGCGGGCCGACGTCGCCTACGCGATCGAACCGACGACGCGCTTCGCCGGTCGCCGCGGCGAGCAGCGCACCTGTTTCGTGCGCGATCCCGCGGGAAATCACCTCGAGTTCAAGTGCTTCCGCAATCCCGAGATGCTCTTTGCCACCGATGGCCTCGACTATCCCTGAGCCGCGCTCTCGCCCCGAGCAACGCGCTCGAACCGCCCACATTTATCGCGCGTGGGGCGTTTTCCCTGTGCTGCTCGTGCTGCTTCTCGCCGGCTGCAGCAGCACGACTTTCTTCTACAACCGCCTCGACTTTCTCGTCCCCTGGTACCTCGGACGCTACGTCGATCTCGATGACGATCAGGGCGATTGGCTCGATGAGCGTCTCGAGCCACTGCTGGTCTGGCATCGAGGTGAGGAACTGCCGCGCTACGATGCACTGCTTCGGCTGATCGAGGCGGATCTCGACAGCGAGCTGACGCTCGAAGGCGTGAAACAACGCACGCGAGACCTGGAGGAGGCCTGGTATCGCACACGCGATCCGGGGCTCGACGTTCTGCTCGAGCTCGGCGCGCGTCTCAGCGATGCGCAGCTCGGCGGATTCATCGATGAACTGCGCAAGCGTCAGGAAAAGTACGAGCGCAAGTATCTCGACCGCGACGATGGCGAGTTCCGCGACGATACGCACGACAGCCTGCGCGAGATGCTCGAGGACTACCTCGGTCGCCTCGCTGGCGATCAGGTCGATCGCGTTGCGCTCACCGCCGCCGCGCTCAGGCGCTCCGATGCGACCTGGCTGCGCGAGCGCGAGCGCTGGATCGATACGATGGAGCGCCTGCTGCAGCGCGAAGTGGGCTGGCAGGATGCCATTCGGCGCACGATTCTCGGCTGGGAGGCCCAGCTCGATGCGGACACGCTGGCGCTGTACCAGCACAACGCGGAGCTCGTGCAGCAGCTCATCGTCGACGTGACCAACGCGCGCAGCGAGCGTCAGGATCGCCGCCTGCGACGGCGCATCGATGCTTATCGCGACGACATCGCCGCGCTCCTGCCCGAAGACCACATGGCCGCTGCCGCGCGACGCTGATTCCGGCTCAGGTATCGAGCGTCAGGCGCTTGCGGAAAACCTTCGAATTGCGCTGCAGGTTGTACAGCGCCTGCCGCGCAGGCGGCAGCGCGCTGCGCTCGGCTTCGCTGAAACCGTGCTCGATAAACCAGTGCGCGGTCTGCGTGGTGAGCACGAAGACTTCGTGCAGCTGCTGGGCGCGAGCCTCCGCTTCCAGCTCCCCGAGGAGCAGCTGCGCGCGTCCTTCGCCCTGGTAGTCGGGGTGGGTGACGATGCAGGCCAGCTCGGCGCTGCCCTGTTCCGCGTAGGGATAGAGCGCGGCGCAGGCGGTCACGCGGCCGTCGCGTTCGAGAATGCGGAAGCGACCGATCTCCGCTTCGAGCAGTTCGCGCGAGCGGCGCAGCAGCACCCCGCTGTCCTCGAGGGGCCGCAGCAGGTCGATGATGTCGGCGACATCGTTGATCGTTGCCCAGCGTGACTGCTCGAAGGCGCGGCGGGCAACGAGCGTGCCGCTGCCGTCGGTGCTGAACAGCTCCGTGAGCAGCGCATCGCGGTCGGACCAGCCGACGATGTGGCAGCGCGGCACGCCGCTGCGGCAGGCGCGTGCGGCAAGGTCGAGGAGCTCCGCCTGTCGCTCGTCGTCGATCTCCAGCGAAGCGACTTCGTCGGCGGCGCACTGGCGCAGCAGTTCGCCGCGCCGATACACGCCCTGGGCCTCGTCGAGAATGATCAGCTTGTCGGCCCCGAGCGCACGGGCAGCGCTGAGGGCGACGTCTTCGGCGCGCAGGTTGAAGGCCTCGCCCGTCGGCGAGTAGCCGATTCCGGACAGCAGCACCACGCTGCCGCTGTCGAGCAGCGCGCCGATCCCGCTGCTGTCGATGCGCCGCACTTCGCCCGTCAGGTGGTGGTCCACGCCGTCGATCACGCCGAGGGGGCGGGCGAGCACGAAGTTGCCGGCGCCCACGCGCAGCTTGGCACCCTGCATGGGCGAATTCGGCAGACCCATGGACAGCAGTGCCTCGAGCTGCAGGCGCTGCGCACCTACGGCCTGCGTGAGGAAGGGCATCATCCGCGCTTCCGTGACCCGGCTGCCGCGATGAATCGAACTCTCGATCCCCGCCTCGGCGAGTCGCTCCTCGATCTGCGGGCGGCTGCCGTGCACCAGGATCAGACGGACGTCGAGGCTGCGCAGCAGCGCCACGTCGTGGAGCAGACCGGGCAGCGCGCCGTCTTTCCAGGCCTCGCCTGGAATCAGCAGCACAAAGAGAGCGCCGCGGTGAGCGCGAATATAGGGCGCGGTACTGCGGAACCAGTCGATGGGTGCCTTGCGCTTGGCCATGGTTTCGTCCTTGGCCGGCTTCAGCCGAAGATCCCGCGCAGCGTGTAGAAGAATATGATCGCGAGAGTGGCCCCTGCGGGAAGCGTGATCAGCCAGCTCGCGAAGATCGAGGCGATAACGCGCAGGTCGATGGCAGCGATGCCGCGGGCCAGACCAACGCCGAGGACGGCACCGACCAGCGTGTGTGTAGTGGAGATCGGAAGGCCCGTGCCCGAGGCGAGCACCACCGTTGATGCGGCCGCAAGCGTGGCGGCGAAGCCGCGCGAAGGCGTGAGCTCGGTGATCTTGTTGCCGACGGTGGCGATCACCTTCCATCCGTAGGTGGCAAGACCAATCACGATACCGAGCGCTCCGGTCAGCATGATCCAGCCGGGCATGGCGGCAACGGCAGCGACCTCGCCGCCGGACTCGACGATATTGGCCACCGCGGCGAGGGGTCCGACGGCATTGGCGACGTCGTTCGAGCCGTGGGCAAAGGCCATCGAGCAGGCCGTGAACACCATCAGCACGCCGAAGACGCGCTCGACGCTGGCAAAGCGGTCGTCCTCGTTCTCCTCATAGCGGATGCCGCGCAGGCTGAAGGCGCCGATCGCGGCGATGATGATCCCGAATAAAAAGGATGGCGGCAGCGCATTGGCGAAGTCCGAACCCAGACCGAAATCGAGCTCCAGGCCGATGTGCTTGAGGCCCTTGGTCAGCGTCACCATGGAAATCATGAAGCCGACCAGCCAGATGTACACCGGGATCAGGCGTTTGGCGCGGGCGAAGGGATCGCTCGTTCCAAGGATCAGTACCTGCACGCTCATGAACAGGCCGAAGGAAATGACCCCGGCCAGCACCGGCGAGATCACCCAGCTGGAGGCGATCTTGCCCACTTCGCCCCAGCTCACCGAGTCGACGGAGACGCCCACGGCGGCGAAGCCGACGATGGCGCCGACGATGGAATGCGTCGTCGACACGGGCCAGCCGCGAACGCTGGCAATCAGCAGCCAGGTGCCGGCGGCGAACAGCGCCGACATCATGCCGTAGACGAGCAGCTGCGGTCGGTCGACGAGCAGCGTGGGATCGATGATCCCCTTGCGGATCGTTTCCGTGACCTCGCCGCCGGCAAGCCAGGCGCCGAGAAACTCGAACACGATCGCGATGACGATCGCCTGGCGGATGGTCAGCGCGCGCGAGCCGACGGAGGTTCCCATGGCGTTGGCGACATCGTTGGCGCCGATGCCCCAGGCCATGAAAAAGCCGGCGATGCAGGCGAGGCCCAGAAACTGTGGGCCGTAGGTGAGGATTATGTCCACGCGGGATTGTGCTCGTATGCCCGGCTAGCGGGCCAGGAGCAGTTCAAGCTGCTCGCCGACATCGCCGCAGCGACGGGCGAGATCCGCCAGCGCCGCGGTGGCCTGATACAGCATCATGGCATCCACGGGCGCCAGCGTGGCCTCCTGAAGGACGAGCGCCTCGAGTACTGCGCGCTGCTGTCCATCACAACGGGAAAGCTGCTCCATCAGCGAGTCCAGGGCGGTATTGACCGGGCCGCGCTGGCGCTGGACGAAGGCCAACTCGAGGATCTCGTCGAGTTCGCGGATTGCCGCCAGTGCCTGCGCCGCCGCATTGGTGAGCATATTGCACAGGCGGTCGAGGGGCTCGTGCAGCGTGCCCGGGAGAGCGAGTCCGCGCGCCGCCAGCGGCGTGGCGATGCCGTGGCTGCGCTGCAGGATGTCCTGCTGGATATCCAACAGATCGAGAAGGTCCGCTCGCGGCATGGCCAGCATGAGGCCACGCGGCAGGTGCTCGCGTATGCCGTGGCGCAGTTCGCGCCCCTGCCGCAGGCCGCCGCTCAACAGGCCATGGATCTCCATGGCGCGCTGGCGGTTCTCATCGTTCAGCGCCGAGAAAAACTCGCACAGCAATTGAACACTCTCCTGAGCCAGCTGCATGTGCTGCTGAATCGGTGCGATGGGCGATTTGCCGAACAGGCGGCCCAGGGGGCTGGCCATGTGCTGGTCCCTTGTTCTCAGGCCGGCGCATTATAGGAGCACTCCCGCGGGCTGTCTTGCGCGCCGAAGTGAAAATTCCCGCTGCAGCAAAGCGCGCTTCAAGGGCTGTGCTAGCATCCCGCGGGTTGAAATCGCGCTTGCAATGGCAATTGCAAGGGGCGTGAAGCGAAGTTCGCCGCCCGCTCGCCAACGCATGGGCTACCGCGCGCGTCCGCGTCCGGCCCTGCGCTCCGGACGCGCCAGCAGCGCGGATAAAGCCGGGGAATGGTGCGGCACAGATGAAGCAGGGGGGTACGGAGGCATGCTGCAGCCCGAGCGAAGCAGTTCCGAGGTCGAGCACCGGCTGACGCTGCGCGAACTCCTCGAGGGCCTGCTCTCCGACGGACGCATCTCCGCCGGTAATCTGCGTCGCCTGCAGGGTCTGTCTCCGGGCTCCGTTCACCCGCTGGTCCTCCTGGCCGAGCAGAAGCTCGCGGATTTCGCCGCGCCGGGCGAAACGCTGGATATGGCGGCGATCCTGCGCTGGCTCGGCGGACGCTGCGGTCAGGC
Organism: Halieaceae bacterium; assembly: GCA_036351355.1. Lineage (GTDB taxonomy): Bacteria > Pseudomonadota > Gammaproteobacteria > Pseudomonadales > Halieaceae > Congregibacter. Next base: position 57,070 of record JAZBOX010000202.1, on the reverse strand, counting down.
CGTCGTCGAGATCGATCCGCTCAAGATCAATGTCACGGCGATCGCCGAGGTCATGTCACGGCCCTTCGCCGAGCGTCACCGGATTCTCGCGGTCGCTGTCGAGGCCGACGAGGTCGTCATTGCCAGCGCCGAGCCCTACGAGCGCGCCTGGCAGGCGAACCTCGAGCAGGTGCTGCGCAAGCGCATCCGGCGGGTGCTCGCCGATCCCCGGGAAATCGCCCGCTACACGTCAGAGTTCTACACCATGGCGGGCTCCGTGCGCGGTGCGCGCGCTGCCGGACGCGACAGCCCCGGCGGGGCCACGGGCAATCTTGAGCAGTTGCTCGAGCTTGGCTCCGTGCGCGAACCCGACGCCAACGATCAGCACATCGTCAGCATCGTGGACTGGCTGCTGCAGTACGCCTTCGAACAGCGCGCCAGCGATATCCATATCGAGCCACGGCGCGACGTGGGCAAGGTCCGCTTCCGTATCGACGGGGTGCTCAATACCGTTTACGAGCTGCCGGCGCAGGTCTGCGCCGCGGTAACCAGCCGCATCAAGATTCTCGGGCGCATGGACGTCGCTGAGAAACGGCGCCCGCAGGACGGTCGCCTGAAGACGCGCAGCCCCGGGGGCAGCGAGGTCGAGCTGCGCCTCTCCACCCTGCCGACCGCCTTCGGCGAAAAGTTGGTGATGCGTATCTTCGACCCGGAGCTGCTCAACAAGAGCTTCGAGGATCTCGGTCTCGCCGACGAGGATCTCGCGCGCTGGCATGCGATGACGGGGATCGGCAATGGCATCGTCCTGGTGACCGGGCCGACGGGTTCGGGAAAGACCACGACGCTCTACTCGACGCTGCGTCAGCTCGCCACGCCCGAGGTGAACGTTTGCACCATCGAGGACCCGATCGAGATGGTCGAGGAGTCCTTCAACCAGATGCAGGTCAACCACGCCATCGATCTCGACTTTTCCCGCGGCGTGCGCACGCTCATGCGCCAGGATCCGGACATCATCATGATCGGCGAGATCCGCGACCTCGAGACCGCGCATATGGCGATCCAGGCTGCGCTGACAGGGCACCTGGTGCTTTCCACGCTGCATACGAACGATTCGCCGACATCCGTATCGCGGCTGCTCGAGCTCGGCGCCCCGGCCTATCTGGTGAAGGCCACGCTGCGCGGGATCATGTCGCAGCGCCTCGTGCGCATGCTCTGCGACGACTGCAAGCGTCCCGTTGAACCCGACGCCGACGGCTGGCAGGAGCTGGTGCGGCCCTTCGCCGTGCCGATGCCCGAGCGGATCTACGAGGCCGTCGGCTGCAAGACCTGCCGCGATACGGGCTATCGTGGCCGACGCGGTATCTACGAAGTGCTGGTGAGCTCACCCGCGATCCAGGATGAAATCGTCGCGCAGATCAACACGGCGCGCCTGCGCGAACTCGCCATTGCCGAGGGCATGAATTCGCTGCGTGTGAGCGGTGCGGAGCGCGTCGCCCGCGGCGAGACCACCGTGGAAGAAGTCCTGCGCGTCGCGCCGGCGATCAGCGACTGAGCGTGGTAACGGAACTGCCCGAGGCGCTCGTCCGCGTTGCGGCGAGCAGCTGGGAGGCGATTCTCGAGCGGGCGGACGGCGGCGAGCGGGCAGCGCTGGCGGCGCTCGAGACGCCTGCAGCGGGCGGCGATAGGGCGAGTCGTGGCGATCGCTGGGCGCAGCTGCAGCGGATCCTTGCCTGTTCGCGCTTCGCCGCAGAGTGTTTCACCCGTCGTCCCTGGCTGCTCCTGGCGCTGATCGGGAGCGGCGAGCTCGAGCGCCCCCTGCGCGAGGGCGAGCTGGAGACAGCGCTCGCCGATCAGCTGAGCGGTGACACGGACGCCGCCGTGGTGCTGCGACGCTTCCGCCAGCGCCAGATGCTGCGCATCATCTGGCGCGACCTCAATCGGCTGGCGACCACCGTCGAGACCATGCGCGACGTCAGCTGGCTTGCCGACGCCTGTATTCGCCGGGGTCTTGCGCAGTGCACGAGCGAACTCGAGGCGCGCTACGGCCGGCCCGTCGGGCGGCGCAGCGGCCGGCCGCAGGAGCTCATCGTGGTGGGCATGGGCAAGCTCGGCGGCAACGAGCTGAACCTGTCGTCCGACGTCGACCTGATCTTTGCCTACCCCGAAGCTGGCGACACGCAGGGCGGCCCGCGCAGCCTGAGTAACGAGGAGTTCTTTACCCGCCTCGGCCGCGCCCTGATCGCGCTCCTCGATACGGTGAGCGCCGAGGGATTCGTGTTCCGCGTCGACATGCGCCTGCGTCCCTATGGCGAGAGCGGTGCGCTGGCGCACAGCTTCGCCGCCCTCGAGGCCTACTACCAGCAGCAGGGTCGCGATTGGGAGCGCTACGCCCTGATCAAGGCTCGACCGATCACCGGGTCCGACGCGGCCGTCGCCGAATTGATGGACTGCCTTCGCCCCTTCGTTTACCGCCGCTACGTCGACTACAGCGCCATCGACAGCCTGCGCTCGATGAAGCGCATGATCGTGGCGGAGGTGCGCCGCCGCGGCCTTGAGAACAACGTCAAGCTCGGTAGCGGCGGCATCCGAGAGATCGAGTTCATCGCGCAGTGTTTCCAGCTCATCCGCGGCGGACGCGATCTGTCGCTGCAGCAGCGCGAGCTGCTGCCCGTGCTCGATGAGTGCGCAGCCCTGGGCTGCCTGCCGGCGACGGACGTGGACGAACTGCGTGCGGCCTACCTGTTTTTGCGCGATGTCGAGCACGCAGTGCAGGCCTGGGCCGACCGCCAGACGCAGGAGCTCCCCGCCGAAGAGCTATCCCAGGCTGCCCTCGCACACAGTCTCGGCTTCGTCGGTTACGCGGCCTTTCACGAGACGCTGGATGCACACCGCGAGCGTGTCGCGAACTATTTCGCCAGACTGATCGAGGATCCCGATGAAGGCGAGGCAGCGGCGGAGCTGGCGGCCCTGTGGCGCGCCGACTGTTCGACCGACGAGCTTGCGGAGCTGGGCTTTGACGATGCGGAGGGGCTTGCCGGGTCCCTGCGCGCGCTGTTTGCCTCGAAGCGCGTGCAGCGCCTTCAGGCCGAGGGGCGCGAACGCCTCGACCGCTTCATGCCGCTGCTGATTGCCGCCTGTGCCGAGGATGCGCATCCCGATGAGGCCCTCGCTCGCGCCCTGCCGCTGGTGACGGCGGTGGCGCGGCGCAGTGCCTACCTGCTCCTGCTCATCGAGAACCCTCCGGCCCTTGCCGACCTGGCGCGCCTGTGCGGTGCGAGTCCGTGGATCGCCGAGCTGTTGACGGCGCACCCGGCGCTGCTCGATGAGCTACTTGATCGAGCCAGCCTCTACAGTGCTCCCGAGCGCGACAGCCTGCAGGCGGAGCTGCGCCAGCAGACCGCACGCCTCAACCACGATGACCTCGAGGGACACATGCAGGCGCTGCGCTACTTCAAAGCCTCGCAGGTGTTGCGCGTGGCCGCCAGCGAGCTCGCGGGCCGCCTGCCGCTGATGAAGGTGAGCGACAAGCTGAGCTTCATCGCCGAGGTCTGCCTCGAGCAGGTGGTGGCGCTGGCCTGGTCGCAGCTTACGGCGCGCTACGGCGAACCGGCGCGCGAAGGCACGGGAACAGCCTTTGCGATCCTCGCCTACGGCAAGCTTGGTGGCATCGAGCTCAGTTACGCGTCGGACCTCGACCTCGTGTTCATCTTCGACGCCGATACGGGCGCCTGTACGAACGGTGAGCGGGCCATCGACAACGCCACCTTCTACACCCGCCTCGGCCAGCGCATCATTCACATTCTCGAGACCCGGATGAACTTCGGGCAGCTCTACGAGGTCGACATGCGCCTGCGCCCCTCGGGCGCTTCCGGGCTGCTCGTGTCGAGCCTTGCCGCCTTCGATCGCTACCAGAGCAGCGACGCCTGGACCTGGGAGCACCAGGCCCTGGTTCGAGCCCGCGGCGTGGCGGGCGACCCCGCGCTGCTCGAGCGCATCGAGGCGCTGCGCCGCCGGGTTCTGTGCCAGCAGAGGGAGGAGGCCAGGCTGGCTCAGGAAGTGGTGAGCATGCGCGCGCGCATGCGCGAACACGCCCGGGTGAGCCCGCAGGACCAGGAACTCGAGCTCAAGCAGGGGTACGGCGGTATCGTGGATATCGAATTTATGGTGCAATACGCCGTCCTCGCATGGGCACACCGCGAACCGGCGCTGGCCGACTGGTCCGACAACGTGCGCATCCTCGAAACTCTCGCCCGGACCGGCCTGCAGCCTGAAGCCCGCTGTGTGGTCCTGCGAGACGCCTACCTCGAGCTGCGCAGCGCCACGCATCGTCTGGCCCTGCAGCAACAGGACATGCGCGTGAGCATAGGCGAGGTCGAGGCGCACCAGAGCGCGGTGATCAGCGCCTGGGAAGCCCTTCTCGGCGATGCCGAGCGCGCATCGCAAGCGGATGACGCGGACGGCGCAGACGGCATAAAAAGCCACCCGGGGTGACAAACCGGGCTGGAGCAGGCCCTGGGAAGCAGGTAATGGCGACGGCCGCGGCAGGCGCTGGACAGGGCTCGGAACGCGCTCGAGAGAACCAGGCCCTATAACAACATCGAAACGCTCCGGTTGATCCGGGCAGCAGACAGGCGGGGAGAGCAGGCGATGAATCTGGCGCAACGCGAGGGCGTGATCTGGCTCGACGGGGAGATGGTGCCCTGGCAGGAGGCCAAGGTTCACGTGCTCACGCACACGCTGCACTACGGCCTTGGCGTTTTCGAGGGCGTGCGCGCCTACCAGACGCCCGATCGTGGCAGCTGTATCTTCCGCCTCGCCGAGCACACCGAGCGCCTGTTCAACTCGGCCAAGATCCTGTCCATGGCCATGCCCTTCGACAAGGAAACGCTCAACGATGCGCAGCGTGCCGTGGTGCGCGAGAACAAGCTCGACGAGGCCTACATCAGGCCGATGTGCTTTTACGGTTCCGAGGGAATGGGGCTGCGCGCCGACGGCCTCAAGACGCACGTGATGGTGGCGGCCTGGGAGTGGCCCTCCTATATGGATCCGGAAGCGGCCGAGCGCGGCATCAAGGTGCGCACCTCGTCCTACACGCGGCACCACGTCAACATCACCATGTGCAAGGCGAAAGCCAACGGCAACTACATCAACTCGATGCTGGCGCTGCGCGAGGCTCTCGACTGCGGCGCCGAGGAAGCGCTGCTGCTCGATAATGAGGGCTATGTGGCCGAGGGCAGCGGCGAGAACGTGTTCATCGTGCGCCGGGGAAAGATCCATACGCCGGAGCTCACTTCCTGTCTCGACGGCATCACGCGGGCCACGGTTTTCGCCCTGGCGGAGGAGCTCGGCATCGAGATCGTCGAGCGTCGCATCACTCGCGATGAGGTCTACGTGGCCGACGAGGCCTTCTTCACGGGTACGGCGGCCGAGGTGGTTCCGATCCGCGAGCTCGACGGGCGTCAGATCGGAGAGGGACGGCGCGGACCGGTCACAGAGCAACTGCAGTCGATGTATTTCGATGCCGTACGCGGCAATCGCGCGCAGAACGCGTCCTGGCTGACGCCCGTCGCCTGAGGCCGCCGCAGACATGAGCGCCGTCGAAGCACAGGAAAGCACGATCGAAGGCGGCGTGTTCACGCGTCGCTGGAACGCTGCGGAGCCTCGCGCCGCGGTGCTGCTCGCGCACGGTCTCGGCGAGCACTCAGGACGCTATCAGTACTTCGCCGAGGCGCTGGTGGCGCGGGGTATCTCGGTCTGGGCGCCGGACCACCCCGGCCACGGCCGCTCGCCGGGGACGCGCTGCCACATCAAACGTTTTGCAGATTTCTTCCCGGCCCTCGATGCGCTGCGCAGCGCGATCGACGAGCAGCATCCGGGGCTCCCCTGCTTCCTGGTCGGTCACAGCATGGGCGGCTTGATCGCCGGGGCTTATCTCCTTGATCGCCAGGCAGGTTTCGCCGGTGCTGCCTTCTCCGGTGCGGCCTTTGACGTGCCTGCGGCGCCGGGTGCCGCAGCGCTGTTCATCAATCGCCTGATCGCGGCGCTGCTGCCGAAGCTCGGCGTGCTGCAGCTCGATGCCAGCGAAATCAGCCGCGATCCGCAGGTGGTACAGCACTACATCGACGATCCGCTGGTTCATAGCGGCAAGATATCCGCGCGCCTGGTGGTCGAGCTGTTCTCGACGATGGCCGAACTTCGTGAGCGCCGCGGTGAGCTGACGCTGCCGATGCTGGTGATGCACGGCGAGGCCGATGCGATGACCCCGGCGTCGGGTTCGCAGGCGTTCTTCGAGGGCGTTGCGAGCACGGAGAAAACGCTGCGCCTCTACCCCGGCCTCTACCACGAGATCTTCAACGAGCCCGAGCGGGACCAGGTGATCGGTGAGCTCGGTGACTGGCTGGATGCCCGGGTCAACGCCGCCTGAAAGGACCCTGATCACCGGCGCTGGGGGCCAGCTCGGTCGTGCGCTGGTGCGCGGTGCGCCTGCGGGCGTTGAGCTTCGGGCCTGCGGCCGCGAAGCGCTCGACATCGGCAGCCTGGATGCCATCGCGCATCGCCTCGACGAATTTCGCCCCGACCTTCTCATCAACGCTGCGGCTTACACCGCTGTCGATCGGGCCGAGGAAGATGCGGATGCGGCCTTTGCGATCAACGCCGAGGCGCCGGGGCTGCTGGCGCGGGCCTGCGCGGCGCGCGGTGTTCGTCTGCTGCACGTGTCCACGGATTTTGTCTTTGACGGACGCCAGTCGAGCCCCTACGCGGCCGACGCTCGCAGCAATCCGCTCGGCGTCTACGGCGCGAGCAAACGCGCCGGCGAAGAGGCAGTGCTGGCGGCAGATGCGACGGCGCTGATCCTGCGCACGGGCTGGGTGTATTCCGCCGGCCCGGGTAACTTTCTCTCCACTATGCTGCGCCTTCACGGCGAGCGCGACGAGCTCGGCGTGGTGGCGGATCAGGTGGGCACGCCCACGGCAGCGGGCAATCTCGCTGCCGCGCTGTGGTCCTTCGCGGCGAGGCCCGCGCTTGCGGGCATCTATCACTTCAGTGATGCCGGCGTCTGCAGCTGGTACGACTTCGCGCAGGCCATCGGCGAGGAGGCCGTTGCGCTCGGGCTGCTGAAGCGCGCGGCGCGGGTGAAGCCGATCCGCAGCGTGGACTACCCGACACCGGCGACGCGTCCCCCCTACAGCGTACTGGACAAGACGACCACCTGGACCGATGCGGCGATTGAGCCGCAGCACTGGCGCGAGGCCCTGCGCAGGACCCTCGCGGACCTGAAGCAATCGACGACTGAGAACTGATGGCTGACACCCTGCTTGTTACCGGCGCCGCCGGCTTCATCGGCGCGAACTTCGTTCACTACTGGCTGCGTGAGCATCCCGAGGACCGCGTCATCGCCTACGACGCGCTCACCTACGCCGGCAATCGCTCCAGCCTTGCGGACCTCGAGGGCGACGAGCGCCTGAGCTTTGTCCACGCCGATATCCGCGACGATGCGCGCGTGGCCTGGCTGCTGCGCGAGGAGGGGGTGAACACGATTGTGCACTTTGCCGCCGAGAGCCACGTCGACCGCTCGATCAGCGGGCCGGACGCTTTCATCGAGACCAATGTCATCGGCACGCACAGTCTGCTCAAGGCGGCACGCAGCGTCTGGCTCGAGGGCTATGGTCGTCCCCACCGCTTTCATCACGTGTCCACGGATGAGGTCTATGGATCGCTGGCCGCCGAGGACCCGGGATTTCACGAGGCGCAGCAGTACCAGCCCAACTCGCCCTACTCGGCGAGCAAGGCAGCCTCGGACCATCTCGTGCGCGCCTACCACCACACCTACGGTCTGCAGGTCAGCACCAGCAACTGTTCGAACAACTACGGCCCCTTCCACTTCCCCGAGAAGCTCATCCCGCTGTGCATCACCAACATCCTGCGCGGGCGCCCGCTGCCCGTGTACGGCGACGGCAGTAATATCCGCGACTGGCTGTACGTGGAGGACCACTGCCGGGGCATCGAATGCGTGCTGCAGAAGGGAGTCGTCGGCGAGAGCTACAACATCGGCGGCAACAACGAGTGGGACAACATCGCCATCGTGAAGCTGCTCTGCGAGCGCCTCGACGCGCGCATCGCCAACGACACGCGGCTGGCCCGACGTTTTCCCGACGCGCTCGCCGCGCGCGGCGGCAGCAGCCTCGACAGCATCCGTTTCGTCAAGGATCGCGCGGGCCACGACTGGCGCTACGCCATTGACGCCAGCCGTATCATGTCTGAACTCGCCTACGCGCCGCGGGAGACCTTCGAGACCGGTATCGAGAAAACCCTCGACTGGTACCTCGCCAATGAGGCGTGGTGGAAACCACTGCTTCCGAAAGAGTAAGCCGGCGGAAGCCACGCGCTTCCGCTATTGCTGTCGTGCGCTCCCGCTAACGCAGTCGCACTCTCCTGCTACCGCAGCCGCACTCTCCGGCTATCGCAGCCGCGGCGCTTCCCGGAAACTGAGGCCCTTCTGGTCCTTGGCGGACAGGGAGGGTGCCTCGTCGTTGGCCAGCGGCCAGTCGATGGCGAGATCGGGGTCGTTCCAGGCGATGCTGATCTCGCTGTCCGGGTCGTAGCGATCGGTGCACTTGTACTGGAAGTCGGCGATCTCGGAGGTCACGTAGAAGCCGTGGGCGAAGCCCGGTGGTATCCACAGCATGCGGTGCTCGCGCGCATCGAGCATGACGCCGTAGACCTGGCCCAGCGTCGGTGAGTCACGGCGCAGATCCACCGCCACGTCGTATACGCTGCCCTGGGTCACGCGCACCAGCTTGCCCTGCGTATGGCGGGTCTGATAATGCAGGCCGCGCAGCGTCCCGCGGGCTGAGCGGCTGTGGTTGTCCTGTACGAAGCTGAGGTCAAAGCCCGCGTCCGCGAATACCTGGGCGTTCCAGGTTTCCATGAAAAATCCGCGCTCGTCACCGAAGACGCGCGGCGTGAGCAGGTATACGCCGGGCAGCGGCGTCGCATCAAACTGCATCGCGCACCGCCCCCTCCTCGCGCAGGATCGCGCGGAGGTATTCGCCGTAGCCGCTCTTCATAAGCGGCGCTGCGAGCGCCTCGAGGGCTGCGGCATCGATATAGCCCTGGCGGTAGGCGACCTCCTCGGGACAGGCGATCTTCAGGCCCTGGCGTTCCTCGACCACGCGGATGAAATTGGCCGCATCGAGCAGCGAGTTGTGCGTGCCCGTGTCCAGCCAGGCCGTGCCGCGGCTCATCACCTCCACGTGCAGGTCACCGCGCTCGAGGTAGGCGAGATTGACGTCGGTGATCTCGAGTTCTCCGCGGGCCGAGGGCCGGATGTTTCGGGCGATATCGACCACGTCGTTGTCGTAGAAATAGAGACCGGTGACCGCGTAGTGCGAGCGCGGCCGGGCCGGTTTCTCCTCGATATTGCGCGCGACGCCTGCGCTGTCGAAGTCGACCACGCCGTAGCGCTCCGGGTCGCCTACGTAGTAGGCAAAGACCGAGGCGCCTGAGGAGCGCTGTGCCGCGCTGCGCAGGCTCTTGGAGAAACCGTCGCCATAAAAGATGTTGTCGCCGAGCACGAGCGCGCAGGGACTGTCGCCGACAAACTCCGCGCCGAGGATAAAAGCCTGGGCAAGGCCGTCGGGACTGGGTTGCACCGTATAGCTGATGCTGATGCCCCATTGCTCGCCGCCGGCGAGCAGGTCGGCGAAGGCGCGTTGGTCGCGCGGCGTGGTGATAATGAGCACGTCGCGGATGCCCGCCTCCATCAGCGTGGCCAGCGGGTAATAGATCATCGGCTTGTCATAGACGGGCATGAGCTGCTTGCTGACCGTGCTCGTCAGCGGGTGCAGCCGCGTACCCGAACCGCCGGCAAGGATGATGCCCTTGTAGGCTTTTGTCATGTCCTGCTTCGCTTCTTGCGCTGTGCGACGCGCCCTTTCGCGAGGCGTCGCTTCTCTGCCCAGGCTGTTTTTACCCAGGCCCGTCTGCGTTTGCTGTTCTGCGATGGCTGCCCGTCGCAAAGCGCCGCTTTCCTGTACCGCGCCGCTTTCCGGAGATGCGTAAGCCATGGCAAGCGCAAAGCAGTATACCGGGCGGATGCTCGCGGTTTACCTTTGGCGGTGACCGAAGCCGCAGCTTTCCACAAGCTTTGCGAAGCGCGACACAGCGCTGGCAGTGCTCGGCCCCGGGCAACGTCAGGACAATGCAAGCGTACCCATGGAAGATTCTGAAGCAGGGATCGCGGTGACAGCGGCAGCAGATGGTACCGTGGTGCTGCAGTCCCAGCGCGAGGCCTCGCTGTCTGCCTGGCAGCGTCGCTGTTGCGACGGCGTGAAACACTGGGCCGAAGGCCACGGCTTCGCCTATCGCTTCGAGGGCGATGAGCTGTTTGAACGAGTGCCGTCTGATATTCGCCGGCGCTTCGCGTCGCAGCCCGTGGTGCTGAGCGATCTCGCACGGCTGCTGTGGCTGCGCGAGGCGCTCGACGAAGGCTTCGGTCGGGCCATCTGGGTGGATGCGGACGTTCTGCTGTTCCGCGACTTCGCGCCTGCCGACGGTGACCGCTTCGGCCGCGAATGCTGGATACAGCGCCGCGACGGACGCCTCAGGAGCTATCGCAAGCTGCACAATGCCTGGCTGCAGTTCGTCCGCGGATCGGTAGTGCTGCCCTTCTATATCGACCGGGCGCTGCTCCTGCTGTCACGGGCCCGCCCGCCCGTCGTGCCGCAGTTCCTCGGTCCGAAGCTGCTCACTGCCTGGCACAACATTGCGCCCTTTGCGGTCGAGGCGCGCGTGGGCATGCTCGCACCGCTGCCCATGGCCGAACTGCTGCGTGCGCAGGGCGGCGACACGCCGGCGCTGCGCGCGCTCGTGGCGGGGCACGAGGAACCGCTGTGTGCGCTCAACCTCTGCGCTTCCTTCGAGGGGCGGCGCGAGGGCGACATGGTCCACGGACCGGGCGATTTCGCCGCCGTTATCGACGTGCTGCTGCACGCTGACGCAAAGCATCGACTCGATCCCGGGCATTCGCCCTGACCGGCGACGCCTTGTGCCGACGCCGCCTGTGTTTACAATGCGCCGCCGCGCCGTGAGCGGTCATCCGCAACCCTGACGCCACCGCTGCTCCTGCCGATCCCGCCCGCGTAGTGCTCCTGATCCATGGCCGAACCGCTTCATATTGCCCTGCTCGGATATCGCAGCCAGCCCTTCGGCGGTGGCCAGGGCATCTACCTGCATTATCTGAGCAAGGCGCTGGTCGAGGCCGGCCATCGGGTCGACGTGATTTCGGGGCCGCCGTACCCGGAGCTCGACCCGCGTGTACGACTGATCCGCCTGCCAAGCCTCGATCTTTTTGTGAACGGTCTGGGATCGCTTCGTCCGCGGCATCTGCTGTCGCTCACGGACATGATCGAATGGTTCAGCAAGCTCACGGGCGGTTTCGCCGAGCCCTATACCTTCGGCCGGCGCGTGTATCGCTACCTGCTGCGCGAGGGGCGTCACTACGATCTGGTCCACGATAACCAGAGCCTGAGCTATGGCGTGCTCCGGCTGCAGGAGCGCGGCTTTGCCCTGGTGACCACGGTGCACCACCCGATCACCCACGATCTGCGCATCGCCCTCGACGCGGCCACGAGCGCCAGCGAACGGCTGCTGATTCGCCGCTGGCACTCCTTCCTGCGCATGCAGAAAAAGGTCGCGCAGCGCCTTCACCACGTGGTCACCGTCTCCGAGCGCTCGCGTGCCGATATCGCCCGGGACTTCGAGCGCAGCATCGAGCGCATCGACCTGATCCACAACGGCATCGATACGGCGGTGTTCCGCCCGCACCCCGAGATTGTGCGCGAGGATCGCCTGCTGATGGCGACGGCGTCGGCGGATGCACCGCTGAAGGGCCTTGCCTACCTCCTCGAGGCCTACGCCGAGCTGCTCGAGGACTATGCAGATCTCGAGCTTCTGGTTGTGGGCAAACCGAGGCCTCGTGGAGCCACGGACCAGCTCATCGATGAGCTGGGTCTGCGCGGCCGCGTCCGCTTCGTCAGCGGCATCAGCACGGGTGAGCTCGTGCGCCACTATGCGCGTGCGACGATCGCAGTGGTGCCTTCGCTTTACGAAGGTTTCGGACTTCCGGCGGGCGAGGCGATGGCCTGCGCCGTGCCCGTGGTCTCCACGAACGGCGGCGCGCTGCCCGAAATCGTCGGCGACGCGGGGGTGGTCGTGCCCAGCGCCGATGCAACGGCGCTCAGGGCGGCGATCGCCGGCCTTCTCGATGACCCGCAGACCCGGCGCCGCCTCGGCGAGGCCGCGCGCGAACGGATTACGCAGCGCTTCAGCTGGACTCGCTGCGCCGAGGAAATGGTGACCTACTACCGTCGGGTGATCGCTCATGCAGACCATTGACCGCGAATTTCTGCCGCTGCGCCCGGGCGAGCTCGTTCTCGATCTGGGCTGCGGCGAGGGGCGCCACGTGATCGCCACGGCCGCCGTCGACGGCGTCGACAGCATCGGCGTGGACCTTTCGCTCGCCGATCTCGCGACGGCAGGTGCCCGTCACGGAGAATTCGTCGCTGCCCTCGACAGCGCAGCCACGGCCGCCGAGGCTCCGCTCTTCGCGCTGCTCGCTGGTGATGCGCTCGCGCTGCCGTTTCCCGACGCCCGCTTCGATACGGTCATCTGCAGTGAAGTGCTCGAACATCTTCCCGACTACGCCGGCGCCCTGCGCGAGATCGAGCGCGTGCTGAGGCCAGGGGGACGGCTCTGCATCAGTGTCCCCAGGGCCTGGCCCGAGCGTATCTGCTGGCGCCTGTCGCGCGCCTACCATCAGACGAAAGGCGGGCATCTGCGCATCTTCGATGCCTCGCGACTGCGGCGCGAGATCGAGGCGCTTGGCTTCGATTGCTACCAGGAGCACGGCGCGCACGCGCTCCACAGCGTCTACTGGTGGCTGCAGTGCCTGTTCTGGGATACGCGCGATCGCAACTGGCTGGTGCGCCAATATCATCGCCTTCTGGTCTGGGATATGATGGCCGCGCCGTCGCTGACGCGCCGCCTCGAACGAATCCTGAACCCCAGCCTCGGAAAAAGTGTGGTGATGTACTTTCGCAAGCCGGACAGGGCTGCATGAGCGGTCCCTATTTCACCCCGGGGCTGTATCCGCGGGATTTTCTGGCACCGACGGTTGCCGCAATCCGCGATGTGCAGCTTCCGAGCGGTGAAATTCCCTGGTCCCCGGGCAATTACGCCGATCCCTGGGATCACGTCGAGGCCGCGATGGGCCTCTCGATAGGCGGTGAATGGGATGCAGCGCTGCAGGCCTACCGCTGGCTGGCGCGGCAGCAGCTCGACGACGGCAGCTGGTGGGCGGCCTACCGCGACGGCCGCGCGCACAACAGCGAGCGTCGCGAGAGCAACTTCGTGGCCTACATCGCCACCGGCGTATGGCACCACTATCTCGTTACCGGCGACCGCTCCTTCCTCGCCGAGCTGTGGCCGACCGTCGACGCCGCCATCGAGTTTGTGCTGTCGCTGCAGTCGATTCACGGCGAAATCGACTGGGCCGTGGATGCGCAGGGCAGGCCCAGGGGTGATGCGCTGGTCACCGGCTGCAGCTCGATCTACAAGAGCCTTGAATGCGCGCACAACATCGCAGTCACCCTTGGCGAGGACCGACCGCACTGGCTGCTCGGGCGCGAGCGCCTCGGCCGCGCCCTGCGTCAGCACCCGGAGCGCTTCGATCGCAGCTGGGAGAGCAAGGCCCGCTACTCCATGGACTGGTTCTACCCCGTGCTCGCCGGTGTCTACGAGGGCAACGCGGCGCGCGAACGCCTGAGCGAGCGCTGGCGCGATTTCGTCGAGCCGGGGCTCGGCTGCCGCTGCGTTGTCGAGGAGCCCTGGGTGACCGTGGCCGAATCCTGCGAGTTGGTCATGGCCCTGCTCGCCGCGGGCGACCACGCGCGCGCCGTGGAGCTGTACAGCTGGCTGCACCAGTGGCGCAGCGACGCAGGCGACTACTGGACCGGCTATCAGTTCGTCGAGGAGCTGCTATGGCCCGACGAACGACCGAGCTGGACCGCTGGCGCCGTTCTCCTCGCGGCCGATGCGCTCACGCAGTACACCGCCGCCTGCCGCCTGTTCACACGCGTGGATCTGCGCGCGGCGCCGACAACGGCGGCACGGAGTCTCCGCGACGCGCGCTGAGTTCGTCGGCGTCAGCGCCTGCGCAGAACGCGCAGGCTGTCCACGGCCTGCAGTTCCTCAAAGAGTCCCGATGCCAGGGCGAGGCGATAGATGGTAATCGGCGCCTGCCCGCCCGCTTCCGGTGCCGGGTACACGTCGTGAATCGCGAGCAGGCCGCCGCGCTCGATGAGTCCCGACCAGCAGCGATAGTCTTCAAGCGCCGTGTCCAGGCTGTGGCCGCCGTCGATGAACACCATGGCGAGCGGTGACTTCCACAGGGCGGCGAACTGCTCCGAAGATGCGAGTACGGGAACGACAACGTCCTCGAGGGCCGCGCGCTGAAGATTTCGGCGGAACGTCGCCAGTGTGCTGAAGGCGCCGTCCGCGTCGGTCAGCGCCGGGTCGTGAAAGAGTTCGCCGGCCTGGTGCTCCTCGGAGCCGCGATGGTGATCGAGCGCGAGCAGGCCGCGCTCCGAAGCGCGGCAGCCGAGGGCGAGATAAACCGTTGAGCGACCGCAGTAGCTGCCGATTTCGAGTACGGGGGCGTCACCCGCGAGGCCGGCCGCGTACTGATACAGCGCCTCGCCCTCGGCGGCGCTCAGGAACCCCTTGACCGCTTCGATGTCTATGGGCAGTTCCAAGCTGACCTCCTGCTCGCAATCGACAAGAAGCTAAAGGCAGCCTGCACGCAAGGCAAGCCGCGCGTCGGTGGTCGGCGCAGCGCGCTCAAGTGCTGCGTCCCGTGGGGACGCTCGGTATGCTGCCGGCGAAGAAGGAGTCCTCGATGCGCCAGCTGTACAACGCGGTGATGTTAACGCTGCTGCCCCTGGTTTTGATCCGGGTGCTGTGGCGTTCGCGCCTCGCGCCGGACTACCGCCACCGTCTCGCCGAGCGCCTGGGCTTTGCCGGGCCCTACGTTAGCCGGAATCCGACGGTGGACGAGCCGGCGGCAACGCTGTGGATTCATGCCGCTTCGCTCGGCGAGACCATCGCTGCCGCTCCACTGATCGACAGCCTGCTCGAAAGCCATCCCGATACGCCCCTGCTGGTCACGACGACGACGCCAACGGGCTCCGAGCAGCTGCGCAAGCTGTTCGGTGATCGCGTGCAGCACCAGTACGCGCCCTGGGATACACCGATCGCCGTCCGCCGCTTTCTTCGCCGGACGCGACCGAAGGTCCTCGTTCTGATGGAAACGGAACTGTGGCCGAACCTGCTTCATTACAGCCGCGCCGCCGGCTGCGCCGTGATCCTCGCGAATGCGAGACTCTCGGCTCGCTCGGCCGCAGGCTATGCGCGTTTTCCGGGGCTCACACGACCCATGCTGGAGAGCCTTGAATACGTTGCCGCTCAGAGCGAGGCCGACGCGCAGCGCCTCGTCGAGCTCGGGCTGCCCGCGACGCGGGTGAGGGTCAGTGGGAGCATCAAGTTCGATATCGTGCTCGAGGAGGCGCATCGCTCAGGGGCAAGCGAACTGCGCGCCGCATGGCGCGGCACATCGCGCTCCGTATGCCTGTTCGCCAGCACGCATCCCGGGGAAGAACGTATCGCTCTTTCGCTCCTCGAAAGCCTTCGCGCTGATCAGGATCCGCAGGCGCTGCTTGTAATCGCTCCGCGCCACCCCGAACGCTTCGAAGAAGTCGCCAGACTGCTGCGCGAGGAAGGCTGGGCCTTCCAGCGTCGATCGGAAACCCGCGGCGCCCTGAAAACCGATACGGCCGTCCTGCTCGTGGACACGCTCGGCGAGCTCCTTACGCTGTTCGGCGCCGCCGATCTGGCGGTGATCGGCGGCAGCTTCGTGACCAACGGTGGGCACAACCCCCTGGAGGCGGCGATCTGGGGCATACCCGTACTCGCCGGCCCGTCGATGTACAACTTTGCCGATGTGGCCGAACGCCTGAGGTCGGGCGACGCGCTCGAGCAGGTCGATGACGGCGAGGCGCTCGCGAAGGCGGTGAACTATCTGCTCGCCAATCCCGGAATCGCCGCCGAGCGAGGACGCGCCGCGCGGGATGTTGTCGAAGCGAGCCGCGGCGCCAGGGCTGCGATCCTCGCGCTTATCGAGGCGGCGCTGGCGCCGCGTCAGCCATCAGGCGCGTGAACCGCGGTCATCGGCTTCGGTGAGGCGCCTTCACGGTGTCGATGAGGAAGTCGGTGCCGGCGGTTGTTCGAGGAAGCCGTCAAGACGGAGCACGTCCTCCGGGCTCAACAGGCCCGCCTGTTCCTTGAGACGCAGCGTGTTGACGATATAGTCGTAGCGGCTGTTGGCGAAATCGCGAATCGCCGAGAAGTACACGTTTTCCGCATTCAGCACATCGACGATGTTGCGTGTGCCGACCTCGTAGCCCGCGCGGGTGGCGTCGAGGGCACTTTTTGACGAGACGATTGCCTGGCGCCGCGCCCTTACCCTGGCCACGTCGTTGACGACGGTCATGTGTAGCGAGCGCGCATCGGTCACGGTCTGCCGCGTCAGGTTGATGCGCTGCTCCCGCGTTGCGTTGAACTGCTGAGCGGCACGTCGGCGCTCGGCACTCAGAGCGCCGCCGGTGTACAGCGGCACGGACAGCTCGACGCCGAAGACCGCCTGCTCGCGCTCCTGATCCGGTGGAAAGAGGAACAGGCCGGCGGGATCCTGAAAGCGGGTGCCGCCCGTCGACTGATCCAGGTAACTGGCCGAGCCGCTGATCGTCGGCGCATGCGCAAGGCGCTGCGCTTTCGCGTTCTGCCGCGCGGCTTCCTCGGCGTACTGCGCCGCCTTCAGGTTGAAGTTGTTGGCGAGGGCAAACTCGACCCAGGAACTGCGGTCGTTCGGCTGCGGCAGCTCGGCGTCGAAGCCTTCGACGAGCACGTCGAGGTTGTCGTGGCGCTTGCCCGTGAGCACGGTGAGATTCTCCAGCGCCACGGCGACGTTGTTTTCTTCCGAGATGCGGTCGACCACGGCAATATCGTAGGCCGCCTGCGACTCGTAGACGTCGGTGATCGCAATCAGACCGACCTCGAAACGTTGTCGGTTCTGCTCGAGCTGGCGCTCGAAGGCCTCCTCGCGGGCGACGGCGGCGCGCAGGTTGTCCTGGGATCTCAGCACCGCAAGATAGGCCTCGACGACGCGAACGATGAGGCTCTGCTGGTTGGCCGCGAAGGTTGCTTCGGCCTGCTTCGTCAACTCCTTGCCCGACTGGAAGCTGAACCACGCGGGTAGATTGAAGATGGCCTGCTGCAGGGACACGCTGTAGCCATCGACGGTGGTTTTCGTGTTGTCGAAGGTATCGCCGACGATCGGGACGCCGTTGTTGAAGCCGAGAATCCCCGGACTCGTGGTCTTCACATCCGAATCGGTGTAGTTGTAGGCGGCTGTCACCTGCGGCAGCAGGCGTGACAGCGCGGACTTCTCATCCTCGAGGCCGGCCATGTACTGCGCCTGCTGAGCCTTCAGCGTGGCGTCGTTCTCGAGCGCGAGTTCGTAGATATCGCGCAGCGATTCGGCCTGCGCGGCGCTGCCCAGGCCAAGGCTGCCTGCGAGGAGAAACAGCGACGCCGAAATAAGGGCGCGATTGGAACGCATAGGGGAATCCTTTTCCTGCCGTGGGTCCAGCCCGGAACAGCCCGAGCATAAAGGCGCACAGATTCTACCAGTATCGGAAAGTGTGCCGCAGTGCGCATTTTGGGTAGAACGCACGCCACCGGTGTCCATAATCGTAGGTGTTACACTCGAATCGAAGCCAGCTGCCTGCCGCCGCTTCGGCGCGTTTTGCTCTCGCTCCGCCGCTTTTGATCCGTCAGTGACAGATACGAGCGCTAGTTATTCGTTGCTACCGGGTTGCTGCAGGGTTGCTACAGGGTTGCTACAGGGTTGCTACAGGGATAGCCAAGGTCCGTAGCAGCGACCTTCGCAGCGCCGTTGCAGCAGCCTTCGCAGCGACAGCCTGCCCGAGCTACTGGACAGTGACATACAGGCAATGAATGGTGCGCATGACTGCTTTCACGAGGCCACCGTGCCGGATGCTGCAGGCATCGAGCTTACGCAGCGGAGTCGGCGCGCGGTTCACCGAAGCGCACGCGCGGCGTCGTCCGCTTCCGTGAGCGGTGAAACGTGCGGGGCGCGATGCAGTACGAAAACGGATCAGGGCGCAACGTTGGCCGCTCCCGGACGTACAGGAAAGGTTGTAGGGAACGCGCGAATGTTGTCAGGATTGAGCACATCCGAATGCTGAGGACCTGAACCGGTGCTGAAGAACCGTTACAAAGTCGATCTGAAAGGCCTGCATGCGCTCTGCGAAGCGAACTACGCGCGTGTTCTGCGCCTCTTCCCCGATTACGAAAGCTGCAACAGTCGGCGCTTCAGCCTGACCTCGCAGCGGGTTCAGATCGATGTCGTCGAGCGCAGCCGCTACACCACGCTGTTCCGCCTGCAGAGCTTCCGCGCGGCTTCTTCAGCGCGCGACGCCGACGGGGAATCCACGCCGCGCGCTGACGATATCTGGGTTCAGCCGCTGCGTATCGATGCGCGCGCTTATCACGACGCGGCGATGCTGGAAGTCGTGGCTTTTCAGCGTGAGGCGCGCACCGCCGCGCGCTACACCTACCCCAACAGCGCGATGCATCAGGAAGACGAGAAACGTCAGCAAAATGCGTTTCTGGCGGACTGGCTGGCGCATTGCCTCAGCCACGGTGAAGCCGATATCGCGAATTTTCTGCCCACCGGCACCGAGCCGGCCTGAGAGCATCGGCGCTTGGCCAGCGACTACAGCGTGATCGAGATCCCCGTGAGCGGGGATACGGTCCGCGTGGTACAGCTGACCGACACCCATCTCAAACCCACGGCCGGCGGCAAGCTGCTCGGTCTCGATACGGACTATTCCCTGCAGGCGGTCGTCGACCTGGTACGGCGCGAGTACCCGGAGCCCGATGTGGTGCTGGGTACCGGCGACCTTGCGGACTCGGGCGCCGGCGATGCCTACCGTCGCCTGATCACGTATTTCGACCAGGTATCCCCGGCGCACTACTGGCTGCCGGGCAATCACGATCTGCGCGACGTGATGGTGAAGATCGGCGGCGCCCGGCGCGTACCCGGCGAACTGCGCGTGGGACGCTGGCAGATTCTGATGCTCGATTCGCAGCTCCCGGGCGAGGTCGGTGGGCATCTGGGGCCCGATGAACTGCAGCGTGTTGACCTGCGCCTCGAAGCCGCGCGCTCCGCCGGCCTGTTTACGCTGATCTGCATGCACCACCAGCCCGTCCGCGTCGGCTGTCACTGGCTGGACCAACAAATGGTCTCCGATGCCGACAGCTTCCTCGAGATCGTCCGGCGTTTCGATGGTGTCCGCGGCGTGCTCTGGGGGCACGTTCACCAGGAACTCGATGAGCGTCGCGACGATCTGCGCTTCCTCTGCTCGCCCTCAACCTGTATTCAGTTCCTGCCGCAGCAGCAGGATTTCGCCCTGGACATGCGGCCGCCCGGCTATCGCTGGCTCGAGCTCGGGCCGGACGGCGAACTCGAAACCGGTGTTTCTCGTGCCGAGGCGCAGGTTTTTCCCGTCGATCGTCAGGCCAGCGGCTACGCCTAGGCGCCGATCAATACCGCCCTGATCGACGCGGGTGTTTTCCCGGCGCGGCGCAGTGTTTAGTATCCCGGCCCTTGCGCAGCCCCTAACCCGGCAGCTCCTAACCCAGCACCCCTAACCCAGCACCCCATACGCAGGATGGTCCCCGGCATTGAGCGAGTATTCTTCCGAGTCGATTGAGGTCCTGACGGGCCTCGAGCCGGTGCGCAAGCGCCCCGGCATGTACACCGACACCACGCGGCCCAATCACCTCGCGCAGGAGGTCATCGACAACAGCGTCGACGAGGCGCTCGCCGGCCATGCGCGGCAGATCGATGTGATTCTGCACGATGACGGATCGCTGTCTGTCAGCGACGACGGGCGCGGCATGCCCGTGGACCTTCACCGTGAGCAGGGCAAGCCCGGCGTCGAGGTGATCCTGTCCACGCTCCATGCGGGCGGAAAATTCTCCAACAAGAATTACCAGTTTTCCGGCGGTCTCCACGGCGTCGGCGTCTCCGTGGTGAATGCGCTGTCGACCTCGCTCACGGTCACGATCCGTCGCGACGGTCAGGTTCACGAAATGAGCTTTGCCGGGGGCGAAAAAACCAGCGATCTTGCGGTCGTCGACACCGTAGGTAAGCGCAATACGGGTACGCGCGTGCGCTTCACGCCCGATGCAAAGTACTTCGACTCGGTGAATTTCTCCGTGCCGCGCCTGCTGCACGTACTGCGCGCGAAGGCCGTGTTGTGCCCCGGCCTGCGCGTGACCTTCCTTGATGAAAAGAAGGGCGACCGGGAAGAGTGGTACTACGAGGACGGCCTTACGGACTATCTTGTCGCTGCGACGCAGGGCTTCGAGACGTTGCCTGCCGAGCCCTTCACGGGCAGCTTCAGCGGCAGTTCGGCGGCGGTCGACTGGGCTGTGCAGTGGCTGCCCGAGGGCGGTGAGCTGATCACCGAGTCCTACGTCAACCTGATTCCCACGGCCCAGGGCGGAACGCACGTCAACGGTCTGCGCACGGGTCTGCTCGAGGCCGTGCGCGAGTTCTGCGAGCTGCGCAACCTGCTCCCGCGCGGCGTGAAGCTGACGCCCGAGGACGTCTGGGATCGCTGCGCCTACGTGCTGTCGTCGAAACTCGAAGACCCGCAGTTCTCGGGGCAGACCAAGGAACGCCTCAGTTCGCGCGAGGCTGCGGCCTTCGTGTCCGGCGTTGCCAAGGATGCCTTCAGCCTCTGGCTCAATCATCACACGGCGGATGCCGAGGCCCTCGCCGACCTGTGCATCAGCAACGCGCAGCGGCGCATGCGCAGCGCCAAGAAGGTGGTGCGCAAGAAGGTCAGTGCGGGGCCGGCGCTCCCGGGTAAGCTCGCCGACTGCTCGGGCGAGGATCCCGAGCGTTCCGAACTGTTTCTCGTCGAGGGAGATTCGGCCGGTGGCAGCGCGAAGCAGGCGCGCAATCGCGAATTCCAGGCCATCCTGCCCTTGCGCGGCAAGATCCTGAACACCTGGGAGGTGGACTCGGCGGAAATTCTCGCCTCGCAGGAGGTACACAATATCTCCATCGCCCTCGGTATCGACCCCGGTTCCGATGACCTGTCGGGCCTGCGCTATGGCAAGGTCTGTATCCTTGCGGACGCCGACTCCGACGGCCTGCACATCGCCACGCTGATCTGCGCGCTGTTCGTGCGCCACTTCCGCCCGCTCGTTGCCGCCGGGCATGTTTTCGTGGCGATGCCTCCGCTGTACCGCATCGACGTCGGCAAGGAGGTGTTCTACGCGCTGGACGAAAGCGAAAAGCAGGGCGTCCTCGATCGCATCGAGGCCGACAAGAAGAAGGGCAAGGTCGGCGTTCAGCGCTTCAAGGGTCTCGGCGAAATGAACCCCATGCAGCTGCGCGAAACCACGATGAATCCGGATACGCGCCGCCTTCTTCGCCTGCGCCTCGACTCCGGCGACGGCACCAACCAGATGCTCGACATGCTGCTGGCCAAGAAACGCGCCGGTGATCGCAAGGAGTGGCTGGAGAAGAAAGGCGATCTGGCCGAGGTACTCTGAGCTGCCCGCGCGCCTGCTGCTCCCGCGAAAACGCTCGATGATTTCGAGCGGATCGCTCCGAAGCCCGCTATTCGCTCGCAGGCTCTCGAAATTCATCACAGCGATGGTGCTGCCCGTGGCGCTCGGCCTTTCCAGCTGCAGCACGCCGTCGCCATCGGTCATCGAGGCCGCCATGGCTGGCGATGCCGAGCGCCTGCTGCGCACGGTGATCGAGGAGGAGCTGGAGCGTCAGGGCGTGCCCGCGGATCTCGAGGGCATCCCGGAAGTGATCGAGCTTCTGATTGATCGCCTGTCGGTGCTCTGGGGTGAAGCCGAGCCCGAGGTCGCTTCCGAGCACCGCTACGTCAAGTACAGCAATGCCTACGAGGCACGCGCCATCGTCGACTTCGACGAAGGCTGGCTGCAGGTCGAGACGATCGCCACGGAGGATCCTCTCGCCAAGCTGCGCGAGGCGATCGTGGCGACGCTGCTGACTACCCGCGACATGCGGGTGGAAGACGTTTTTTCCGACGCCGCACCCGATACGGACGGTGAACCGTTCCTCTATGAGCAGGTGCTCGATGCCGATGGCCAAGCGATCCGCTGGCGCTGGCGGGCCGAGCGCTTCGCCGATTACCTGCTCGCCAACGCCCTGGTCCTGCGCCAGCAGGGCGCACGCACGCTGCGCAGCGTACGCGTCGATCTCGTCGACGATCACCTCCATCTGCGCGAACTGGAGTACGCCGATTACGTGCTCGCCGCCTCGCGTCGCTACGGTATCGAGGCGCCGCTGGTCTACGCGGTGATCGAGGTCGAGAGCGCCTTCAATCCCTACGCCGTGAGCCCCGCCAGCGCCTACGGGCTGATGCAGGTGGTTCCCGCCACCGCGGGTCGCGATGTCTACGAACGGGTGAAAAAGCGCAGCGGTCAGCCGACGCGCGACCAGCTCTTCGAGCCCGACTTCAACATCGATATCGGAAGCGCCTATCTGCACCTGCTCGAAGACGTCTACCTTCAGCGCATCGGCAATTCGCGCAGCCGCGCCTACGCGGCGATTGCCTCCTACAATGGCGGTGTTGGCACGCTGCTGCGCAGCTTCGACCGCGACGCGGCTCGCGCCATCGACCGTATCAACGCGCTGTCGCCGGAGCAGGTCTACGCCTCGATCACCCGCGAGCACCCCTTTGCCGAGACGCGGCGCTATCTCGAAAAGGTGACCGCGGCCGAGCGGCGCTACCGCTGACTGATCAAGCGAGGCTGCTTCCATGATTCGTATGCGTTTTTTTCTGTCTGCACTTGCCGGCCTGCTGTTCATGTCCTGGCAGGCCTGCGCGGAGGTACCGGCAGGATTCGTGGCCCTGCGCGAAGTGGCGCCTGAGGTCGTCGTCGAGCTGCGCTACCTGGGCGCGAACAATTTCGTCGGCGAGCCGGTCGACGGCTACCTGGCAGAGCGCTGCTTTCTGACCACGGAGGCCGCGGATGCCCTTGCACGGGTGCAGGCGCGGCTTGTGGCGTTTTCGCTGGGTCTCAAGGTCTTCGATGCCTATCGACCGCAGCGCGCCGTCGATCACTTCGTACGCTGGGCGTCAGACCTGGAGGACACGCGCAGAAAAGCAGACTATTACCCGCGTGTGGCGAAGGACCGGCTGTTTGCCGAGGGTTACATTGCGGCCCGGTCCGGACACTCGCGCGGCAGCACGGTGGACCTGACTATTGTTTCCATCGATGGTGAGAGGCGGCAGGAACTGGATATGGGTACGCCCTTCGACTTCTTCGGCCCTGAATCCCATGCGCTCAGCAAGTCGGTGACGGCGCAGCAGCGCGCGAATCGCATGCTCCTTCGTCGCGTTATGGTGGAGCAGGGCTTCCGGCCCCTGGCCGAGGAGTGGTGGCACTTCACGCTGAGCAACGAGCCCTACCCGGACACCTACTTCGACTTCCCGGTTGAGTGATGGCTCTTGCCCGCGCCGTGGTTGACCGGACAGGAACAGAGGCAATGCGATGGATCTGAGTGCGGAAAGAGATGCGGAAATTGGCCGCGAAGTATTCGGGCGCCTGCGCAGGCTGGCGGGTCGCCTTGCCGAGCGACACGGCATCCCGGCGGATCGGGCAAGTGACTTCATCCTGACCGGGTCACTGTTCGTGGCCGCTGATCTCAACGACTGTGATCTGGCGGGTGCGCTTCGCCTGGCGCAGGAACTGGTCCGCTCCGTAATGGAAGACGAGCTTCCCGAAGAGACGCGGCATTGAGCGATGAAATAGATCGATGAAATTGAGCGATGAACGGGACGCTGCGAAGATTCCGGTGCTCCACCCGCAGCTCGCCAGTGACTGCCACCAGCTCGGACGCCTCGCCTCGGGGCGACTGCTGCTGCACCGCAACGCATCGCTGCACTGGTTCCTGATCGTCCCGGACACAGAGGAACGCGATTTGCTGGACCTTGGTGAGCGCGCGCGGAACCAGCTTCTTGCCGATGCCGCCAGCCTGCACCGCTACCTCAAGGATGCCCTCGCCTATCCACGCGTGAACGTCGGCGCTCTCGGTCTGGTGGTTCCACAGCTTCATCTGCACGTCGTCGGTCGGCGCGAGGACGATCCCTGCTGGCCCGCACCGGTCTGGGGACGCCTGCCCGATGGCCCCAGCTACGGCGATGAGGAACTCGCCCGCCTGCGGACTGATTTACTGCCCCGGGCGGTCGACTAGGCCTTAAACTCCGACGATGACTGCCGCCAATCCGCCCAAGGACAGCGAATATCTGAGCACGCTCGAGCGTGGGTTGTCCGTGCTGCGGGCCTTTTCCCGCGAGCGCCCCGAGATGACCCTGAGCGAGGTTGCGGCGGTGACCGGGCTCAGTCCCGCCGTCGCGCGGCGCTGCCTGCACACGCTGGTGACTCTGGGCTACGTCGCGCGACAGGAAAAGCGCTTTCTGCTGACCGCCGAGGTGATGGCCTTCGCCTCGGCCTTCCTCGAGTCGATGAACCTTGAGCAGGTGGTAAGGCCGCACCTGCAGGAAGTGCGCGACGAAACCGGCGACAGCTCGTCCATGGCCGTATTCTCGGACCCGGACGTGCTCTATCTCGTGCACGTTTCGACGAATCGAATGGTGCGCCTCGCCGCGGGTGTGGGCACGCGCTTTCCGGCTCACGCCACTTCGCTCGGGCGGATTATCGTCGCGCACCAGCCTGCGGAAATGATGGAGCGCTATCTCGCGGAGACGCCGCTGACGCGTTACACGGAAAAAACCATCGTCGATCGCACGCGCCTCGCACAGATTCTCAGGCAGGCGGCGCGCAATGACTACGCCAGCATCCAGGATGAGCTCGACTACGGCATCGTGTCCGTGGCCGTTCCCGTGCGCGCCGGCGATTCCGAGGTCATCGCCGCGATCAACTGCTCGACGGCCACATCGCGCGTGGATCCCGGCGAGATGCTGGATACGCGCCTGCCCGTGCTGCGCCGCGCTGCGCGCGCGATCGAGATCGAGCTGCAGCGCTATCCCGTGCTGGTCAATTCGATTCGCGCCGCAGGGAGGAGTTAGCCGCGCGGCTTATTGCGTGGATTGCTGCGCCGCTGCGCCGCCGCTCAGTCCGGATGATCTTCGAGAAAGGCGCGCAGCGTTCGGTTATACGCGTCCGGCTGGCCGAGGTTGCACAGGTGGCCGCAGGCGGGCAGTACCACCTCGCGCGCATCGCGCGCGCAGGCCACCAGCTTTGCCGCGTGGGCCTTGCGTCCCAGACTTTCACGCTCGCCCGTCATCACCAGCGTGGGCGTTCTCATCGACGCGAGCGCCGTCGGCGTGGCGACGGCCGCTGCGACGAGGGCCTGCTCATCGACGAGGTCACGCCCCGAGTAGGCGGAAACGGAGGCCGCGAGGCGATTTCGGTCCGCGAGGGAAAGATCGTCGCTGCTCAGCATCGGGTGGGCCAGCCACTCGCGACGCATGGTTTCAAGCTCGCCCTTTTTCACCAGCTCGCGATAGTGATCGATCGGCAGCGGCGCGTCATCGTCTACCCCGGGTATGAAGTCGTCGAGGATGACTCCCTGCACGGTCAGCGTTCGCAGCAAGTCGGGATACAAAACCGCCACTCGCAGCGCCAGACGGGCGCCCTGGGACACACCGAGCAGATGCACAGGGCCCGTGTCGAGGCCCGAGATAATTGCGGCGATGTCCCCGGGTTCGGAAGCTAGGGAAGGCCTCGCCGTCGACTCGCCGCAGCCGCGACGATCGAAGCGGGCGAGGCGGAAGGCATCGGCGAGCGGTGCCTGGGCATCGAAGGAATGCCGGTCGAGGGTCCAGCCGTGCAGAAACAGCAGCGTCGGACCCGCGCCGTGCAGGTGTATGCGCAGGCGGCTGCCGTCGTCGGCCGCGAAGTCGCGAATCTCCTCCTGAGCCAGCGCCTCATTCATAGCGGATCGGTGCCTGCGCGCCCTTCCACATGTCGTCGGCGATCGGCGCCTGCGTCTCCTCGAGCAGGTGACCCACCAGGCCTGCGCAGCGCGCCACGAGAATCACCCCGCGCATCATGCCCGACGGCACGCCGGCCTCGGCGAGGGCGGCGCCGATCGCCGCGCTGATGTTGGTGACCAGGCGCTTGCCGAGGACGCGGCTGAGGCTGTCCTCGAGCGTCTGCATGGCACCGAGATACTGCCCGTCGCAGCCGATGTCTTCGACGATGGCGAGCAGGCGCTTCACGCGCGGGTCCGTGTCCTGGTGAATCGGATGGCCGAAGCCGGGCAGCGGCCGGCGGCGCGAGCGGTAGTCGGTGACGATGGCCTCGGCCTCGGCGGCGCTGTCCCGAGCGCTCGCGATGCGCTCGAGCAGCGCCCCGCATTCGCTCGCCGTTCCCGCATAGCGATCACCCACGCCGAGGAGTCCGGCCGCAATCGCGCCCTGATAAGACTCCGGCGCGCCGTAGTGGGTCAGGCGGGTCACCACGGCGGAGGGCACGAGGCCGTGCTCCATGATCGTGACCATGACCGCATCGACGATCGCTCGCTGTCGGTCATTCGGCAGTTCGCCGAGGGCCTGGAGCAGGAAGGCCTCCGTGAAGCTGTGCTGACCCATCAGGTCGCTGACGAGGTCGCGCCCGCGCACGGAGATAGAGTCCGCGTCGTAGCCGCAAATCCGCGTAATACCTTGTTTTACTTCGTTATTGCCCATAGACCAGGATCCTCTGTCTGTGCGTTCTTCCAGCGTCTTCCCAGGGGTGCTGCGGCCTGATCCGATCGCCGCGATCGCGCGTAGTTCTGCCAAAGTTCGAATACCGAACTTGATTTCGATAATCGAAGATTCTACGCTAGTCCGGCTCGGACTTCCAAAAGTCAGCCCGCAAACCGAAAAATACAGCTCGGAGAATAACGATGAAGAGCACCCTGAAGCCTCTCGCCGCCCTTGTTGCCGTTGCCTGCGGCGTCCCCGAGGTCTATGCCCAATCGCTCGAAGAAGTGGTGGTCTCGGCGCGCAAGCGCAACGAAACCCTCGAAGACGCGCCGATCTCCGTAAAGGCCTTCACGGAGGCCGAGATCGCCTCCGCCGGCATCACCACGCCGCAGGACTTCATCGATCTCACGCCCAACGTCACGCTGGTGCAGACGCAGAACGCCGGAAACTCCTTCCTCAACATCCGCGGCGTGTCCCAGGCGCGCAACTCCGAGCTCTCCGCCGCCGTGCTGATCGACGGCGTGCTGATGTCGAACCCCACGCAGTTCAACCAGCAGCTCTTCGACATCGAGCAGATCGAGGTACTGCGCGGCCCCCAGGGTGCGCTCTACGGGCGCAACGCCATCGGCGGCGCGATCACGATCAACACCAAGCAGCCCGGTGACGAGCTCGAGGGTCGCCTGGAGGCGGGCGTCGACAGCGGTCCCGGTTACAAGGTGCGCGGCACGGTCAGCGGGCCGCTGACCGATGACATCCGCTTCCGCCTGTCGGGTTCCTACATGGATACGGACGGCTTCATCAACAACCGGGTCCTCGGAGAGGAAGCCGATCCCGTTGAAGACCTCTCCGCACGCATGCGCCTGATCTGGGACGTCACCGAGACCTTCAGCGCTGACTTCCGCCTCAGCTATTCGATGCTCGATACGCAGGCGCTGTACTTCCGCATCGCACCCGAAGCCGACGACCTGCTGCCTGTGCGCGTCAACAACCCCGGGAACAACGAACGCGAATTCGTCAGTTCCAGCCTCAAGCTCGAGTGGGTCTCCGACGCCGGCACGCTGACCGCGATCACCGCCTACGACGACGTCAACGAGACGCTGTCCGGCGACCAGTTCAACTTCCTTCCGCGTGCCGAGTCCGACTTCAACGGCACCGATTTCGGGGGCTTCATCAAGTTCCTCACCGGCGATGAAATCACCGATCTCAGCCAGAACCAGTACCTTGAGGTCGAGTCCATCAGCCAGGAAGTGCGCTTTGCATCGCCGGAGGAAAACCGCCTGCGCTGGATTGCCGGCGCCTACGCGATCGCCACGGACCGCTACATCTCCACCGGCAACCAGATCGACCGCGGCTTCGGTGTTTTCGACGTGAAGAAAGACTTCCGTCCCTCGGTGTTCGTGGACCCGACGGATCCGAGCCCGCAGCTGAACATCCTTGCAGACGGCCAGGACAACTTTGCCTGGGCCGTATTCGGACAGGTGGCCTATGACGTCAGTGACCGTGTAGAGGCGTCCTTCTCGCTGCGCTACGACAAGGACGATCGCGAAAACACCACGCTGACGCCCGAGCTCTACAACACCTCGGGCCTCAACCTTCAGTTCGGTGACCAGCGCGATGAGAGCTGGGATGCCTGGCAGCCGAAATTCACCCTGCGCTACCAGCCCAGCGACGATGTCACGCTGTACGCCGATGTCAGCCGCGGTTTTCGCAGCGGCGGCTTCAACCAGACCGGCGTCGGTGAAGCGGCCAACCAGCCTGGTGTGAGTGACCTGTTCGACGAACAGATTTCCGACACCTTCGAACTGGGTGCCAAGGGCAACTTCTGGGACGGTCGCGCAAGCGCTTCTCTCGCCCTGTTTTACACGCAGTTCGACGGCGCCTACTTCTTCTTCTTCGATCCGGGCACCAGCACGCAGAACCTCGGCAACATCACGGAAACCGACTACATGGGCCTCGAGTTTGAGGCCAGTGCGGCCTTCACGGACAACTTCAGCGCCTACGTCGGCTTCGGCTACACCGACAGCGAGATCCAGAGCGCCGACGATCCGTCCTGGGTTGGCAACCAGGCGCCGCTGGTATCCGAGTACAACCTCAACCTCGGAACGGTCTACCGCCAGCCGGTCAACCTCTTCGGCGGTGCTGAGTTCGTTGCCCGTGCCGATTTCTCGCGCACGGGCGAGACCTGGTGGGAGCCAGCGAACACCACCTCGCGCAGCCCGATCAACCTGCTCGATCTGCGCATTGGCTTCGAGGCCATGGACAACTGGACCGTGACGCTCTGGGGCAAGAACGTGTTCGACGAGGAGTACAACACGGAGTTTTCGCCCGGCGGCTTCATCTGGCCGGCACTTCCGGCCCGCTACGGCTTCGAGTTCAGCAAGCGCTTCTGAGCGTAGCGCCTGCACTTCAAGGCAAGACCGATAAGAGAACGGAGAAGATCATGAACGCTATCGCGCAAATCAAGGCCAGCCTGCACCACAACGCGTACGTCTGCACCGACCTCGAGGCGGTGCGCAAGTTCTACGAGGAGGTCATCGGCTTCAAGCTCGTCGCCACCTGGGCGGAGCAGACCGATCTGTTCGGAAAGCTGCGCACCTACGCGCACTGTTTCTTCGACATTGGTGACGGATCCTGCCTCGCTTTCTTTCAGTTCGCCGACGCCGAGGACCAGGCCGAATTCGGGCCCGAATTGCCCCGCTCCGGCTTCCGTCACCTTGCCATGAAGGTCGACCAGGAAACGCAGGATGCGATCAAGGAGCGCCTCGAGGCGGCCGGATACTTCGAGAGCGGTGAGGCCTACCCCCTGAACCATGGGTACTGCTGGTCCATCTACTGCTTCGATCCCTCGGGTCTGCTCATCGAGTTCACCGTGGACCACGATGACGTCGAGGAGATCAATGCGACGCGGGCGGCCTCGGCCCACGAAGAGCTGGCCAAGTGGCTGGGCGGCGATCACACACCCAACAACACGCAGTTTCACCGCTAGGGAGTTCTTGCAATGACCCACACCGTTTGCGTCGTTTACCACAGCGGCTACGGCCACACACAGAAGCAGGCCGAAGCCGTTGCCGAGGGCGCGGGCTCCGTTGAAGGTGTTGCTTGTCAGCTGATTCCTGTCGCGGACCTCGAAGCCGGGGACGCCCCGGCCTGGGCAGCGCTCGACAGCTGTGACGCGATGATCTTCGGCAGCCCGACCTACATGGGCAGCGCTTCTGCCGCCTTCAAGGCCTTCATGGAGGCGACCTCGGGGCGTTGGATGGAGCAGCGCTGGGCGATGAAGCTTGCCGCGGGCTTCACCAACTCAGGGTCGCAGAACGGCGACAAGCAGAACACGCTGATTCAGTTCGCCACGCTTGCAGCGCAGCACGGCATGCTGTGGGTCAATCTCAACCAGATGCCGGGCAACAACAGCACCGCGGGCTCCGAGGACGACCTGAATCGTCTCGGCGCTTCGCTGGGCGCCATGGCGCAGTCCGCCGTGGATGCCGGACCCGATGTCGGTCCGACGCAGGCAGACCTGGAGACGGCTCGCGCCTTCGGTGTCCATGTGGCCGCCTGCGCAAAGCGCTGGAACGGCTGACTCCGCTGCGATCGCCGCGCGATCACTCACCGGTCGCGCGGCAGCTTCGCGAATCCTTCGTGGTTCATTCGCACTCCAGGCGATGTTTACCGGCCGTTCATCAGCCCTTCAATGGCACTCCATCAGCACTGGACTGGCACTGAGCTGGCGCTGAATTAGCACTCAAACAGACAAGGCGGCGTTGCCGAGCCGCCGAGCAAGAGGCACACGCTCATGATTTACGACCCCGAGGTCGAGACCCGGCCCATCGAAGAGCAGTACGAGCTCGACAAGGTCGCCTACAAAAAGCAGGTGGCCTATCTCCTCGAACACTCGGATTTCTACAAGAAAAAACTGGCCGAGGCGGGCTTCGAGACCGCGGCGGACATCGGTGGCCTCGACGATATCGCTCGTCTGCCCTTCACGGAGAAGGATGAAATCCGCGCCACGCAGGCCGAAGAGCCGCCCTTCGGTGCCCACCTCGCTGCCGACCCCTCGAAGCTGCGCCGCGTCTTCAGCACCAGCGGCACCACGGGCGTTCCCTGCTATCTTGGTCTGACCGCCGCCGATCTCGACATGTACGCCACCAACGTGGCTCGCGGCTACACCGCCGCCGGCTTCAGCAAGGGTCAGAAGGTCGTGGTCGGCTTCAATGCCGGCCCCTTTGTGGCCGGCGCTGTTTACTACGGCTTCGACAAGATCGGCTGCAGCGTCATTCCCGTCGGCACGGGCAATACGGAGCGCATGGTCACGGCGATCCAGAAGCTCGGCGCGACGGGCATCAGCTGCACGCCTTCCTACGGTCTGTATCTGATCGACTGGTGTCACCAGCACGGCATCGACACGCAGTCGCTCGGTCTGCGCAACATGATCACCGCCGGCGAGCCCGGCGGCGGCGATCCGATGGTGCGCAGCAAGATCGAGGACGCTTTCGGCTGCAGCGTGCGCGAATCCATGGGAATCGGCGATATCACCCTTTCGGCCTGGGCCGAGGATGAGGACGGCAAAGGTATGCACTTCATGCCGCGCGGTTTCGTTCACGTCGAACTGATCGATCCCGCCAGCGGCGAACCCAGAGCCTGGGAGGACGGCGCCGAGGGCGAGCTGGTGTACACGCACCTGCAGCGCGAGGCCATGCCGATGCTGCGCTTCCGCTCGCGCGACCACGTGGTCGTGACGATGCAGGACAACCCCACGGGTCGCACGGGTCCGCGTATTCGCTGCGTGGGCCGCACCGACGACATGCTCATCGTACGCGGCGTGAACCTCTTTCCGACGGCGATTCGCAGCCTGCTCGATGAATTCACCCCGCACGTATCGGGCATGCTGCAGGTACGTCCGCGCGATCAGGGCGTGCTGCAGACCCCGCCGCTGCCGGTGGTCATCGAGCTGGGCAGGGACACGCCGCAGGCGCCGGAGGGGCTCAAGGAGCGTATGAAGGCGGAAATCCGTGCGCGCTTGCTGGTCACTACCGACATCAGCTTCGTGCCCTACAATACGCTGCCGCGCGAGACCTACAAGTCGAAGCTGGTGGATTACTCCGATGCCCTCGGGGCCGTGGCCAACGGCTGACACAGACTGCGCTCGCGCTGCGACGCAGCGCGGCCGGCGTATCTTCCGGCGGATACCGCTGATGCCCTTCCCGACAGTACTCGCTCCGTACCCGCTCCGTACCCGCTCCGGAGAAGCCCGTTCCGGAGAAGCCGCTCCGGCGGTGCCCTATAAAACCCGCATAAAAGGAAATGCCCGTGAGCCTACCTCTCTTCCCCACAGCCATCGTAGGAAGCCTGCCGCAGCCCGAGTGGCTGATCGATCGGGCGAAGCTCAAGGGCCAGTTCCCTCCGCGGACGCGGGCAAAGGAGCTGTGGCGGGTTGAGGAGGCCTACCTTAACGAGGCGCAGCGCGATGCGATCCGCCTCGCCGTCGCGGCGCAGGAGGCTGCCGGTCTCGACATCATCGGTGACGGCGAAATAAGCCGCGAAAGTTACTCGAACCACTTCGCCAACGCCCTCGACGGCATCGACCTCGATAAGCCCGGCAAGGCGCTCGATCGCAGCGGCGAGGAGGTTTACGTACCGCGAATCACCGGCAAGATCAGCCGCCGCCACGCCGTTGGCGTCGACGCCGTGCGTTTTCTGCGCAGCCTCACGGACAAGCCGATCAAGTTCACCGTGCCGGGCCCCTTCACCATGTCGCAGCAGGCGCAGGACGACCACTACGGCTCGCGCGCAGCAGCGGCGATGGATTATGCGGCCGCGGTCCGCGAGGAAGTCGTGGACCTGCTCGCCGCCGGTGCGGACATAGTTCAGCTCGACGAACCCTACATGCAGGCGCGGCCGGAGCAGGCGCGCGAGTACGGTCTCGAGGCGCTGAACGCCGCGCTCGACGGCGTAAACGGCAAGACCTGCGTGCATATCTGCTTCGGTTACGCCGCCCTGATTCACGCGCGCCCCGAGGGCTACTCCTACCTGCCCGAACTCGCCGGAGCCTGCTGCGACCAGATCTCCATTGAAACGGCGCAGAGCGATCTCGACTGCAGCGTGCTGGACAGCATTCCGGACAAGGAGATACTCCTGGGCGTACTTGACCTGTCCACTGAGGAAGTCGAAGACGTCGCCACGATCAAGGAGCGCGTCCGTCGCGCGCTGCCCCATATCGACAAGCGTCGCGTGGTGCTCGCCCCCGACTGCGGCATGAAGTACCTGTCGCCCGAGTCGTCCTACGGGAAGCTCGCCAACATGGTGACCGCGGCACGCGAACTGCGCGAGGAGCTCGGCGCAGGCTGAAGGCGTTCAGCCTTGAAACTTGGGCCCGGCGGCCGGATCATGCTCAGCTTCCGATAATTCCGACAATAAAGGAAAGCCCGACATGCTGATCGTCGAGTCCTACAGCGTCGCTGTCGCGATGTGCTTCATCACCATGCTGTGCTGGGGTTCCTGGGCCAACACGCAGAAGCTTGCCAGCAGCGAATGGCAGTTCCAGCTCTTTTACTGGGACTACTCGATCGGCGTCCTGCTGCTCACGCTGCTGTTTGCATTCACCATCGGCAGCAGCGGTGAGGAGGGACGCGCCTTCATGCCCGATATCGGGCAGGCGAGCAGCGAGGCGATCCGCTCGGCCTTCATCGGCGGCGTGGTGTTCAATCTTGCCAACATCCTGCTGGTGGTCGCGATCGAGATCGCCGGTATGGCCGTTGCCTTTCCCGTCGCCATCGGGCTTGCGCTGGTGATCGGTGTCGTCACCAACTATCTTGCTGAGCCGCTCGGCGACCCGATGTTCCTGTTTGTTGGTGTTGGCCTTGTTACCGCTGCCATTTTCGTCTCGGCGTTTATTTACAGCCGCCTTCCGAAGCAGGGCGATCAGTCCGTGGGCAAGGGCCTGGCGATATCGGTGATCTGCGGCATCGCCATGGGCTTCTTCTACCGCTTTGTCGCCGCGTCGATTTCCTTCGACTTTGCCGCGCCGGCCGCGGGCCTGATGACGCCGTACAGCGCCGGCGTGGTGTTCGCCCTCGGTCTGCTGCTGTCGAACCTGCTGTGGCTGATCCCGCTGCAGTACAAGCCGATCTCCGGTGAGGTGGCGCCGCTCGGTGAATATTTCAGCAAGGGCACGCCGCGCCTGCATCTGGTCGGCATCCTCGGCGGCGCCATCTGGTGCGTCGGCTTTTCCTTCAGCTTCATCGCCTCCGGTGCCGCCGGTCCGGCGATCTCCTATGGCCTCGGGCAGGGCGCGACGATGGTCGCCGCATTCTGGGGCGTGTTCATCTGGAAAGAGTTCAAGGAGGCTCCCGACGGCACGACGGGCCTGATCGCCGCGATGTTTACCCTGTTCATCGCGGGTCTCGCGCTGATCGTTTATTCGCGCTGAGCTCAGCGCTTTCGTCGGTGCTGCGCTTTCAGTAGGCGTCGCTGCCTGACGCGCCGCCAACGATAGCGACGCCGGCGCTGCAGCCAAGGCGCGTGGCGCCGGCCTCGAGCATGGCTTCGGCCGTCGCCCGATCGCGGATGCCCCCCGATGCCTTGACGCCGAGTGCCGGCCCCACCGCCTCGCGCATCAGGCGCACGTCCGCGATCGTGGCGCCGCCCCCGGCGAAGCCCGTCGATGTCTTCACGAAGGCCACGCCCTCGTCACGGCAGATCTCGCAGCAGCGCCGCTTCTGCTCGTCGGAAAGCAGACAGGTCTCGAGAATCACCTTGAGCGCGGCGTCCATTCCCGTGCTTCCTGCCACCGCGGCCTGTATCGTCGCGATGCCCGCGCGCACCGCCCCCCAGTTGCCGTCCAGCGCATCGCCGATGGAGATCACCATGTCGATCTCGCGGGCACCGGCGTCGATAGCGCGGCGCGCCTCGTCGGCGGTGGAAGCGGCAAGGGACGCGCCAAGGGGAAAGCCAACCACGGAACAGGGCGCCACTGCGCTGCCCGCAAGGCGCTCGCTCACGCGGCCTATCCAGCGGCTGTTCACGCAGACGGCGGCAAAGCCGTATTCCAGAGCCTCATCACATACGCGGTCGATCGCCGCGGCCGTCGCCTCCGGTTTGAGGAGCGTATGGTCGATCGTCGCGGCGAGGTCGCCATTGCTGCGGCTGCTGTGCTTCACGGGTGTCTCGCTGTTGATGGCCCAGCTTCTACCCGGGCTGTTGCGGGGAGCGCGCGCCTAGCGCGGACGTCGCTTAGGCTACACTGTCGCGCCACGGATAAGAACGGAAACACCGTCATGGAAATTGCAGTCATCGGCTCCTGCATGGTCGATCTGATCGCCTATACGGACACGATTCCCAAGGCCGGCGAAACGCTGGTCGCAAAGGAGTTTGTGATGGGTTGTGGCGGCAAGGGCGCAAACCAGGCCGTGGCCGCCTCGCGTCTCGGCGCGCCGGTGCTGATGATGGGGCGTGTGGGTGACGACGCCTTCGCCGACAACACGCTCGCCAACTTCAGGTCCTACGGCGTGAGCACGGAGTACGTGACGAAAGTGCCCGGCGTTTCCAGCGGCGTGGCGCCGATCTGGGTCGACGCCGATTCGCAGAACCGGATACTGATCATCCCCGGCGCCAACATGCACCTCATGCCTGCCGACATCGAGGCGGCGGCGGAGCGCCTGGCAGGCTGCGGCATGATCATCCTGCAGCTCGAGATACCGCTGGAGACAGTCTACGCAGCCATCGACTTCGGCAATCGGCACAATATCCCTGTGCTGCTCAATCCGGCGCCGGCGAGCACCGAGCTCGATATCGACTATGCCTGCCGCTGCGATTTCTTCGTGCCCAACGAAACGGAGCTGGAAATCCTCACCGGCATGCCCGTCGGCAGCATCGACGAGATCACGGCGGCCGCTCACTCGCTGCTTGACCGGGGTCTCAGGAACCTGATCGTCACGCTCGGCGACAAGGGCGCCCTGTGGCTCCACGGCGATGAGCGCGAGCACATCAGCGCGCCGAGCGTGAACGCCGTGGACACGACGGGTGCCGGTGACGCCTTTATTGGCTGTTTTGCGGCGCGGGTGGCGGCGGGCGCCGAAGTGAGCGCGGCCATCGCCGAGGCCATTCAGTACGCCTCACACAGCGTGACCGGAAAGGGCACGCAGACGTCCTACGCTACGGCCGAAGAGTTCGCCGCCTGGAAGCCCTGAGCCGTCGGGCAAGGCCGCGCGTACAACCCCGCAAACACAACCGATCGGAGAGAGCCCATGACCGCTATCTTTAGCGCCGCCCTGCGCACCGCCCTGCTCGCTACCGCCTTCGCCGCCCCGGGCGCCTTCGCCGCGTGGACGCTCGATGGCGAGCGTTCAACGGTTCAGTTCATTTCGGTGAAGAACGCCAGCGTAGCTGAGGTACATCATTTCAAGGCGCTGCGCGGTGGCGTGTCGGACGAGGGAGCTGCCTCCGTGAGCATCGATCTCGACAGCGTCGAGACGATGATACCGATCCGCAATCAGCGTATGCGCGAAATGCTGTTCGAGACCGTGCGCTTCCCCGCCGCTGAACTCAGCGCGAAGGTGCCCGGAGACCTCGAGGCGATGGCGGCCGGGGAAACGCGGCAGGTGGATCTCGAAGTGACTATCGACGTGCATGGTGCTTCGGCACCTTATATGGCAAAGACGATGGTGACTCGCCTTGCCGATGGCAGCCTCCAGGTGATGCTCGCCGAGCCGATCATGGTGAAAGCGGCGGACTTCGGCCTGGATGGAGGCATTGAGATGCTGCGCGAAGTGGCCGGTCTCAAGACCATCAGTACCGCGGTGCCCGTAGACGCAACGCTGGTGTTCACTCCCGAGTAGCCTTGCTCGGCTGCGCTGGAAATCGTCCAGGGACGCGACCGGGGCCGGCCGAGCGTGCACGCGGGACTGAAATCCCGCCGCGTGAACGGTTAGTATTTGCCTGCAAGCGGTAAGCAGCGGTATCAGAAGATGATGAAGCAATGAGTACGGACGACCGGCGCAGGCACGATCGCGGCACCTCGGATCGCCGCCGGGATACGCTCAGCGAGGTACCGCTACGGGCCTTTGTCTTTGCGGTGGTGCTGGTGGCCGCGGCCCTCGCGCTCACCTGGGCATCGGTTTTCTGAACCGGAGTGTCTTGCCTTGAAGCCCGTCCCTTGAAGATCGGAATTCTCAAAACCGACGTCGTACGCGACGAGTGGGTGCCCGAGTTCGGCGAGTACCCCGACATGTTCATGCGCCTGCTCGGCAGCCGCGATACTGACCTCGAGTTTGCCGTTTACGATGTGATGCGCGGCGAATACCCGCCGTCGATCGACGAGGTGGACGCCTATCTCATCACCGGCAGCAAGTTCAGCGTCTACGAGGATCTGCCCTGGATCCACCGTCTGCTCGAGTTTCTGCGCGAATTGCACGATCGGGGCAAGAAGATGCTCGGGATCTGTTTCGGGCACCAGGCCATCGCCCATGCCCTCGGTGGTCGCACGGAAAAGGCCGCAGCCGGCTGGGGTGTGGGGCTCCATCACCATCGATTCATCCGCCACCCGCAGTGGTTCGACGGCGGCGACGAACGCTTCGCGATTCTCGTGAGTCACCAGGACCAGGTCACCGCTCTGCCCGAAGGCGCCGAGGTCGTCGCCGGCAGCGACTTCTGTCCCAACGCCGTGCTGCAGATCGGTGAGCATGCGCTCAGCTTCCAGGGCCACCCCGAGTTTGTGAATGCTTACTCGCGCGCAATAATCGATTTTCGCTGGGACTTGATCGGCGAGGAGCGCGCCGCCGCCGGCCTGCGCAGCCTTGAAAACGAGCCCGAAACGGATCGTATGGCGCGTTGGATTCTGGCGTTTTTGCGCAGCTGAGACCGCGGCTTCTCGTCCTCTCGCTGCTAATCCCGCTGTTACTCCCGCTGCTAAAGTGAGGCGAAGGCGCGGCGAAGCTTGCCCCGAAGCTGCTCCCGGTCTCGCCGCTCCTCTACCGCGGTAGTCCGCTCACCAGCTTCCCGTGTTGGGCATGGATGCCCAGGGCTCGGCCTCGGGCAGCGCATCTCCGGCCTGGAGCAGCTCGATGGATATGCCGTCGGGTGAGCGCACAAAGGCCATGTGACCGTCGCGCGGCGGGCGGTTGATGGTCACGCCGCCGTCGGCGAGACGCTGACAGGTGGCGTAGATATCGTGGACGCGGAAGGCCAGGTGGCCGAAATTACGGCCGCCGTTGTACTCCTCCGGGTCCCAGTTGTGAGTGATCTCCAGCAGCGGCGCCTTGCGCTCATGCGCCAGCTCCAGATCTTCCGGGGCTGCGAGGAACACCAGCGTGAAGCGGCCCTTTTCGCTGTCGTAGCGGTTGACCTCGACCAGCCCGAGCTTGTTGCAGTAGAAGTCGAGCGTCTCGTCGAGGTCGCGCGCTCTTACCATCGTGTGCAGATACTGCATGCTGCTCTCCTTGTGGCATGGTGTGGCGGTCGATAGCACCTCCGACCTTCGTGGACCGGTCGGCGGGGACGCCCGAGTCTAGGAGCGTCACACAGTCGCGGCAAGCGGCCGTCAGCCGCGCCTTGTGTACAATGCGCGCCCTTTTTCACGGACAGCACGCCTATGTGGTTCCGCAACCTGCGGCCATTCCGCATGACCCGCGGTCTCGATCTGCCCGCCGAGGAGCTCGAAGCCCGCCTCGCCGAGCGCAGCTTCAAAGCCTGTACGCCGGCGCAGCCGCTGTCGACTGGCTGGGTGCCCGCTCTCGGCGAGGGCAGCGCCAATCTGGTGCACAGCGCCGACGGCCGCCTTCTGCTCTGCCTGCGCCGCGAAGAAAAGATCCTGCCGCCATCCGTTGTGCGCGAGCTCCTGGCAGAGCGCATCGAGGGCATCGAGGCGCAGCAGGGGCGCAAGGTGTATCGAAAGGAGCGCCTGAGCCTGAAGGACGAGGTCGTGCAGGACTGCCTGCCGCGTGCCTTCAGTCGCCACGCTGAGCTGCGTCTGCTGCTCGATACGCGCGCGCGCTGGGTATTCGTCGACTCGGCCAGCGCCAACCGCGCCGAGGAGGCGCTCAACATGCTGCGCGAGTGCATCGGTACCTTCCCCGTCATTCCGCCGCAGACCACGCAGGCGCCGTCCTTCGCCATGAGCGGCTGGCTCACGAATGCCAGCCTGCCCGAGGACTTCAGCGCGCGCGATGAGGTGGAGCTGCGCGACATGGGCGAAGAACCTGCGGTTGTCCGCTCGCGCGGCGTCGATCTCTACAGCGAGGACATTCGCCGCCACATCGACGGGGGAATGCAGGTGGTACGCGTCGCCCTGAACTGGAAGGAGCAGCTGAACTTTGTCCTCGGCGATGACCTGTGCCTTCGCCGGCTGCGCTTCGCCGATGCCCTCGTAAAGGAAAACGAGGAAATCGACAGCGAAGACCGTCTGGCGCGTCTCGATGCCGACTTTGCGCTGATGGCGCCGGCGCTCACGGCGCTGCAGGAAAGACTCATCGCGCTCTTCGGCGGTGAGGACAGCGCCGCCTGATCGTGAAGCAGGCACGCCCGGACACGGAGGACTTCGAGCGCCTGTTCCTGCGCGACACGCCGCTGCTGGACACGCGCGCCCCGCTCGAGTTCGCCCGCGGCGCCTTCCCCACGGCGCGCAATCTGCCGCTGATGAGCGACGACGAGCGCGCCGCCGTCGGTACCTGCTACAAGGCTCGCGGCCAGGCCGCCGCCATCGCCCTCGGTCACGAGCTGGTCAGCGGCGATCGCCGGCAGCAGCGCATCGACGCCTGGGTGGCCTTCGCCCGCGCGCATCCCGAGGGCTACCTGTACTGCTTCCGCGGCGGCCTGCGTTCGCAGATCGTGCAGCGGTGGCTGATGGAGGCGGGCGTGCCCTATCCGCGCGTGACCGGTGGCTACAAGGCCATGCGCCGCTTTCTCCTCGAGCGCCTCGAGCACAGCATCGAACGCGCCAGCTTCGTGCTCGTTGCCGGCGCCACGGGCACGGGAAAAACCCGCCTGATCGAAGACCTGCCCCGGGCCGTCGATCTCGAAGGGCTGGCACATCATCGCGGCTCGGCCTTCGGCCATCTGGTGGATCCGCAGCCGTCGCAGATCGATTTTGAAAACAGCCTGTCCATCGCGCTGCTGCGCCTGCTCGAGGAAAGCTCCGCACCGATCTGTATCGAGGACGAGGGTCGCCTTGTCGGACGCATCGCGCTGCCCGAGATCCTGCGACAGCGCATGGCCGAATCGCCGCTAATCGTCCTCGAGCACCCCGTCGAAGAGCGCGTCGAGGTGGTGGTCGAGGACTACATCGTCGATCTCGGTCGGCGCTTCAGCGAGCGTTTCGGTCCCGAGGGCGCCGCGCGCCATCGCGAGCGCATGCTCGACAATCTGTCGCGGACGCGCAAACGCCTCGGCGGCGCGCGCTACGAGGAGATTCGGCGCCAGATGGAAGAGGCTTTCGACGCGCAGGCCGCCAGCGGCTCTGTGGACGGTCACCGCCGCTGGATACGGCGCCTGCTCGCGGAATACTACGATCCCATGTACGCGTACCAGCTCCAGCAGCGCGACGGTGCATTTCTGTTCCGCGGCCCTCGCGACGCCGCGCTGCGCTTTGTGCTCGACGGCCTGAGATGATGCGTCACTATCCGCGTATCGAGCGCGACCTGGTTTTTGTTGGCGGTGGGCATGCGCACGCGCTCGCCCTGCGCGCCCTGGCGATGAAGCCCCAGCGCGGTCTGCGTATCAGCCTGATTTCCCCCGCGGCGTTCACGCCCTACTCGGGCATGCTGCCCGGCCTCCTCGCTGGTCACTACAGCCTCGAGGAGACGCATATCGATCTCGCGCGCCTCTGCCAGTGGGCGGGCGTGCGCTTTCTCCACGATACGGTGATCGGTCTTGACCCCGACCGTCGCGTGCTGGTCTGCGAGGATCGCGGCGAGGTCGGCTACGACATCCTGTCGCTCGACATCGGTTCCCAACCCGAGCTCGACTCGGTCCCCGGCGCGCGCGAGCACGCCGTGCCGGTCAAGCCCGTCGCCGGTTTGTGGCAGCGCTGGTCGCAGCTCAGTGAAGAGGAACTTGATGGCCAGCGCATCGCCGTGGTGGGCGGCGGGGCCGGCAGCGTCGAGGTGGTCCTCGCGATGGCACACCGCCTGCAGCGAGCGCACTTCTGCCTCTACAGCGGCGCGTCGGAACTGCTCCCGGGCTACGGCGGCGGTGCGCGACGAGCGGCACAGCGGGCGCTGGAAGCTCACGGTGTCGAACTGCATACGGGCCACCGCGCCGCCCGCGTGAGCGAGGGCGAGCTGCACTTTGAAGGTGGCTCGAGCGCGGTCTTTGACACGCTGATCTGGTGCACCGGCGCCGCCGCTGCACCGTGGATCGCCGCGAGCGGTCTCCCCGTCGACGAGCGCGGCTTCATGCAGGTCGATGACACGCTGCAGAGCACGGCCCGGCCGGAGATTTTCGGGGCCGGCGACATTGCCACGCAGCACCGCCACCCGCGGCCCAAGGCCGGGGTCTACGCCGTTCGCCAGGGTCCTGTGCTGGCGCACAACCTGCGTGCCTTCGCCCGGGGCGAGGCGTTGCGCGAGCATCGGCCGCAGCGGCGCTTTCTGTCGCTCCTGTCCCTCGGCGACCGTCGCGCCGTGGCCGAGCGTCACGGTCTGAGCGTGTCCGCTGCCTGGGTGTGGCGCTGGAAGGATCGCATCGATCGCGAATTCATGGATCGTTTCCGTACGCTGCCGGCACCCGCCATGAAGGACAGCTCGAGCGGGGCGGGCCTGGCGGAGTCCGATCTTGACGGCGCGCCTGATCAGGCTCCCTGCGGCGGCTGTGGTGCCAAGGTCAGCGCGGATACGCTGCAGCAGGTGCTGGCCGAGCTTCGCAGCGCCTTCCCGCAGCAGCTGGCTGCTGCCGAGGCGCTCGATGACGCGGCGAGTCTAAGTTTCCGGGGAACGGTTCTGCAGTCCGTCGATGCGCTGCGCGCGCTGGTCGACGACCCGTGGCTGATGGGGGCGATAGCCGCGCAGCATGCGCTCTCCGATCTGTACGCATCGGGCGCACGGCCGCATTCCGCCCAGGCCATGATCACGCTGCCTTTCGCCGCGCCTGCCATCGAGTACAGGGATCTGCGTGCTGTCCTGTCCGGGGCGCTGACCGTATTCGCCGATGCCGGTTGCCGGCTCGTCGGTGGACACAGCATGCAGGGACCGGAGCTGCAGGTCGGCTTCGCCGTGAACGGCGAGTCCATTGATACCGCACCCATCGCCCGCCACGGCGCCGAGGCCGGCGACGTTCTGCTTCTCAGCGCGCCGCTTGGCAGCGGCGTGCTCTTCGCGGCACACATGCAGCTGGCTGCCGACG
Source organism: Halieaceae bacterium (assembly GCA_036351355.1). Taxonomy (GTDB): domain Bacteria; phylum Pseudomonadota; class Gammaproteobacteria; order Pseudomonadales; family Halieaceae; genus Congregibacter. The sequence goes on along the minus strand of JAZBOX010000202.1, from coordinate 14,849 downwards.
GCCGCGATGTGGAGATGGCTCTCGAGCGAATGCGCCGTGGCAATGCCGGGGCCGCCGATGTCGCGCGTCGATGCCGCGCCCGTGCGCTGACTGACATCACCGGCTTCGGCCTTGCCGGGCATCTGCGCGGCCTGCTTGGCGACGGGCTCGTCGCGGAGATCGATCTTGATGCGTTGCCTGCGCTGGCAGGTACGATGCCGCTGCTGGCGCAGGGTTTTCGCAGCAGTCTCCACGACAGCAACCAGCGCGCGCTCAACGGCCAGGTACAGCTGCGCGGCGTTGTGGAACGCGCCCTCGAGGCGCTGCTATACGATCCACAGACCTGCGGCGGTCTGCTGATGAGTGTCCGCGCAGGCCAGGCCGATGAAGCGCTGGCCCTGCTTGGCGGCGAGGGCGCCGGCGCGGCTCGCATCGGGCGACTGCGCGAGCGGGCCGAAGGCGAGGCGCCGATCATCGCCGCCGGCAATGCGAGGTCCCCGTAGCGCGCTCCGGTCTGCCTCAAGCGAGGAACTGGCGGATTCGATCGCGGTAGCTTCGGCTGACCTTGAGCTGCGCTCCGCCCTCGAGCCTGAGCATGTACTCGCCGTTACTCAGACTCTGCGCTCCGATGATCACGCGACCGTTGACGATCGTCGAGCGATGCACGCGCAGGAACAGCGCCGGATTGAGCATCGCCTCGAGCTGTTTCATGGTGATGCGCATGATGTGCGTCTCGCCGGCGGCGTGAATGCACATGTAATCCCCCGCGGCGTCGACCCAGCTGATGTCCGCGACGCGGATGAACTGGATGTCGCTGCCATCCTTTACGGTGATGCGCTCCGGCCACTCGCCGTCATCATCGCTGCGCTCGGCGAGGGCTTCGACGCCGGCGGCACTCGCGCCGGTCATGCTCATGATGAGCTTCACCAGCTTTTCCTTTTCCTGGCTGGTCTCCGCCTGCTGGCGGTGCTGCACGGCGCGGCGCACGGCGTCCTCGAGGCGCTCCTCGTCGACGGGCTTGAGCACGTAGTCGATGGCGTGCACCTTGAAGGCATCGACGGCGTAATCGTTGTAGGCGGTCACGAAGATCACCAGGGGCATGGCGTCGCCCTGAAGCTTTTCGACCACCTCGAAGCCGTCCATGCCGGGCATCTGGATATCGAGGAACATCAGGTCGGGCTGGTGTTCGGCCACGGCGGCCAGAGCTTCCTCGCCATTGGCACACTCGGCGACGACCTCGACATCTTCCTGCTGCGCGAGGCGCAGGGCGAGGCCGCGGCGTGCCAGATGCTCGTCGTCGACGATGATGGCAGACAGGGTGCTCATGCGGCCTCCTTGCGGCTGTAGGCGATCGGTATGCGGATAGTGATTGTGAGTCCGTGCGGCTCCGTACTCCCCAGACGGAAGCTTTGCTCGTCCCCGTAAAGCTCTGCGAGCCGCTCGCGCGTGTTGGCGAGCCCCACGCCCGAACCCTTGGGCAGACGGCCCTGGCGAAGGTCGAGCCCCGGGCCGTCGTCGGCCACCACCAGTTCGAGGCGATCGCGGCTGAGGCTCGCGGTAACTGCGATCGAGCCCCCGCCGACGGACTGGGACACGGCGTACTTGATCGAGTTCTCGACCAGGGGTTGAAGCAGGAGTGAGGGCATCAGCGCCTGCCGGGCATCGGGCTCGACGGAGAAGTGCAGCGTCAGACGATCGCCGAAGCGCACCTTTTCAATATCGAGATACAGCTTCAGCGACTCGATCTCCTCGGCGACGGTAACCTGCTGCATCGGATCGTTGTCCAGCGAGTAGCGCAGGAAGCGCGACAGCTTCATCACCATGGCATTGGCCAGCTGCGTGTCGCGGTCGAGGATCAGCGTCGATATGGCGTTGAGCGTGTTGAACAGAAAGTGCGGATTGAGCTGGTAGCGCAGCATCTTCAGCTGTGCCTCGTGGGCCATGGCACTGGCCTTCAGATAACGCTGCTTCTCCTCCTGACTGAGGATGTAGTACTTGATGCCAAAGTACAGCGTGCTCCATACAAGCATCACCGATACGGCGGAAATCGAGTTCTCGAGGTAGTTGACCAGCTGCGGCCCGCCCTTGGCGTCGAAACGCTCGAGTTCCTCGGGGAAAAGGTTGAAGAACAGGATGGAGCGGCAAAGGATCCAGGCAATGCCGGCGCAGTAGGAGGCGCCGAGGATCGTGAATGCCCGCGTGCCCATGGTGCGTTCCCAGGTAACGCGATAGATCCAGCGCAGGCCCAGGGTGATGAGCATGCCGATAAGGGCGATGAGCGGCAGGTAAAGGTAGTAACGCTGCTGCGGCCCGCCCCATACCAGCGTGCCGAGAAAAAAGGTGGCGGCCCAGCTGCTCCAGCCTCCCAACTGCAGCAGCCAGAAAAGACGGCGCTTGTCTTCGGTGACGCGCTCGATGGGCATCGTCGCATTGATCGACATCGCGACATTATAGGTGCGCCGGAAAGTTCCGGCGCGAGCTTCCGTGGCATCGGGCGCAGAATTCTGGCGCTTTGCCGCAGATGCCGTGGCGCGACGGTGCGCTTTCTGCCGCCCGTCCCTGGTCTCGCCCGTGGTTCCCCGGGCTCTCTAGACGTCCTCGCCCAGGAAGGCTGCGATGCGCTCCCGGTCCATCCGGTAGCCGACCCACTCCTCCATCCGCTGCGCGCCGCAGGCCTCGTAGAACTCGATCGAGGGCGTATTCCACTTGAGTACGCTCCACTCAAAGCGGCCGCAGCCCTCGTCGTGAGCAATACGGGCAACGGCCCTGAGCAGGGCCTTGCCCGCGCCGTGTCCGCGGGCTGTGGGCGTCACGTAAAGGTCTTCGAGATAGATTCCGTGTTTTCCGAGCCAGGTGGAGTAGTTATAGAAGTAGACGGCAAAAGCAATCGCCTCGACAGCGCCGGCATCATCGACGGGGCGCTCGCAGATCAGACCGAACACGCGTGGCGACGGCGCGAACAGCGTGTCGATGATGTCCTGCTCCGTGGCCACGACGGCGTCGGGCTCGCGTTCGTATACCGCGAGTTCAACGATGAATCGGTGGATCGTGGCGACGTCGTCGCTGGTGGCCGGGCGAATGCGGAAGCTGTTCAAGATTCCGGTTCCTTCTGTTCGGGGTTCTGCGCGATAGGGCGGCGAATTCTACGTTCCCCGTCGCGCGCTGCCAAAGAGCTGTCCAGCCGTGCTGGTGCTCCTTCTGATCTCCGCGCGAGGATCAGCGTATTCATCAGCACCAGACCAGGTAAAGACGCTGCCCATGACCCTTCAATCCGCTGCTGCCCTCATTTTCGCCGCGCTGCTCTTCGGCGGTATGGTGCTCTATTCCTTTGGATTCGCGGCCTTCCTGTTCACAAGCCTGCCTGCCGATGAGGCGGGCACGCTACTGCGGCGCGCCTTTCCACATTTCTACACCTGGGTCGTGGGTACGGCTATCGTCGCCGCGCTGCTGCAGATCGGCGACGACCCGACAAGCCTTTATCTTCTTCTCGCCGTTGCGCTGACCACGCTGCCCGCTCGGCAGCTCCTCATGCCCGCGATCAACGCCGCCACGGATGCCGGCGACAAGCGGCGCTTCAATCGCCTGCATGGCTTTTCGGTGCTCGTGACGCTGGCGCATATTGCCGCGGTGGCCTACGTGCTGCTGCGCTTCCTTGCCTGAGGTCCTGCCGATGGCGCGCGAGGGCTCTGTGCCCTACACCCGCACCCGCAAACCCGAGCCGCCGCCTGGCAGCGAGGACTGGGTGATCTGGGCCGCCTGGGCGGACCGCGTGAGCTTTGATGAAATCGAGGAACGCAGCGGCTACTGCGAAGAAGCGGTGATCCGACTCATGCGCCGCAGCCTCAAGGCTTCGAGTTTCCGCCGCTGGCGAGCGCGCGTCAGCGGCCGCGCCACCAAACACCGTCGACGCTTCCGTGAGAATCGTCGCAGGGGCGACTGGCGGAGGGAGATTCCCGGGGCCTGAGCTGCGCGCAAATGACCAAGCGCTTCGAGCATCGCTGTTGCTACCATGTGCGCATGAATACACACGACATTCCGGGGGGCAAGAGCGACCCATCAAGCGCCGTCGCTGCGAATGCGACGGTGCAGGTCCGACGGCTTGAGCCGCTTGTGGCCCGCCGCGAATGAATGGACGCCAGTTGAGCCTTGGTTTCGCTGACGAGTCCGCCGAGGCCGTCCAGCCCGTCCAGGACACGCAGGCCGACCGGGGCAAAACAGCCAAGCCTGTCGCACCTGCGGCTCCAACCCTGTCTCCGGTGCCTCAGAAAGCGCCGGCGTGCGAGGCGGCGCCGACGACTGCGGCCGCCGCCGCTGCTTTGCTGGACCGGACCATGATCGGCGTTGTTGTATTGCGTGAGGTCGAGCGCGCCATGGCGATATACCCCGACTGGGCACATCCCTTCGCCGGCCTGGAGCTGAACCGCGCGCGGCGCACCTACGGTCAGGCTCACCGCGACGGGCGTATCGTTATTTCGAGCGTATTTCTTGGCACCACGGCGCTGGCTGATCTCGAGGACACGGTGCGCCATGAGATCGCGCATCTCGTCGTGGGTATCGCGGAGCGTCACGGGCCGCGCTGGCGCCGTGTGGCGAAACGCCTCGGCGCCACCCCGCGCGCCAGCGGACGCTCGCAGGCCGAGGACCTCGGGCAGCGTATGGATGATGCACCGTATACCCTGGTAGCGGTGCTCGAGTCGGGAGAGGAGTGCGAAGTAAAGCCGGTGTTTCGACGTTCGCGGCGCTATGTCGCGTATCGCCTCGGCAAGGGTGGTGCCTGCTACCGCTTCCGCGGCAGCAAGGTCAGCCGTTTCTATTACCGCGAACGCAGTGCCTGAACTGCTTTCAGGCAGGCGCCGCAGCGCAGGTCAGACGATGCCATCGACGAAGGCCAGAAAGCCCTCGCTGTTGTCGCGGCGAAGTCCGATGACCGCCTGATAGGCCTCCGAGTCGTACCAGGCTCGGGCGGAATTGCGGTCGGGGAACTTCACTACGATCGAAACCGGCGCCGGGCTGCCCTCGACGGCCTCGCTGGAGAAGTCTGCAACCACCAGCTCGCCGCCAAAGGGCTCAAGCGTGGGTGCCACGGAGGGCGGGTAATCGGCGTAGCCATCGGGGTTGGTGATCGTGTAGTTGGCGAGCAGGTAAGCGGGCATGGCGAAAGTCCTTTTGCGCTGGGTTCGGTTTGTGCCTCGGTCGTCGACCGCCCGGTTTCCCTTGGCCTCGGCCTCGAAAGCGGCGTAGCATTTTCCGCGTTGTTGATCACTGCAGGCAAGCCGCCAATTGTCCGACCCATCCGCTAGCGCCACTCACGCGACTCACGGCGTCCATGGCAACGGCGTCGGCACGCAGTCGCCCGTGCGCCTCGGGACATTCTTCGGCGTGTTCCTGCCCTGTCTGCTGACGATTCTGGGGGTGATTCTCTTTCTGCGCCTCGGATGGGTCGCGGGTAATCTCGGCCTGCTGCAGACCTGGCTGCTGATAACGCTGGCGACAGCAATCACGCTGGTCACGGCGCTCTCCGTCGCAGCCATCGCCACCAACATGAAGGTCGGCGGGGGCGGCAGCTATTACATGATCAGTCGCTCGCTCGGGCTTGAGATCGGCGGGGCGATAGGCCTGCCGCTGTATCTCGGCAAGACGCTGGGCGTTGCCTTTTACCTCCTGGGTTTCGCCGAGTCGCTGCGCGGACTGCTACCGCAGTATTCGCTGGCGCAGCTTGCCAGCGCGAGCCTTGCCCTGCTCGCCGTGCTTACGCTCATTTCCACGCAGCTTGCGGCGCGCAGTCAGCTGCCGGTATTCCTCATGCTGTTCGTGAGCCTCGCCGGTCTCGCCGTCGGCGCGCCTCCCGAGGGTGGCTTTGCAGCGGTTGACACGGCGCCCGAGCCGGTCGGGTTCTGGATCGCCTTCGCCGTGTTTTTCCCCGCGGTGACCGGCATCGAAGCGGGTATCGGCCTGTCGGGCAATCTGCGCAGGCCAGAGCGCGCCATACCCATAGGCTCCCTGGCTGCCGTGGGGGTGTCCTATCTCATCTATATGCTTGTCCCCCTGCTCCTGCTGACCTGGGTGCCGCCATCGCTTCTGCGCAGCGATGACCTGATCATGCTGCAGCTGATGCCTCACGAAAGCCTCTTCTACGCCGGCATCTGGGGCGCGGCACTGTCCAGCGCCCTGGTCAATCTCCTTGCCGCCCCGCACATGCTGCAGCAGCTTGCGCGCGATCGCCTGCTGCCGGCCGCCCTCGGCCGCGGCTCGGGCGGTGACGACACGCCGCGCGCCGCGACGCTGCTCACGCTCGCAATCGTTCTTGCGGCGCTGTGGTCCGGGGGCTTGAACAGCATCGCCAAGGCTCTGAGCATGTTCTTCCTGACCACTTACGGCATGCTGAATCTCGCCGCGGCGATCGAGTCCTTCCTCGATAACCCCAGCTGGCGTCCGGCCTTCCGCGTGCCGTGGTGGATCAGCTTCCTCGGCGCAGTCGCCAGCTTCGCGGTGATGTTCTTCCTCAATGCCCTTGCCAGTGTCTTTGCCCTGGCTGTCTGTCTGCTGATTTACCTGTGGCTGCAGCAACGCCATCTCGGTCGACGCTGGAGCGATATCCGCACCGGTGCGTGGATGTTCCTGACCCGCGCCCTGCTCTATCGCCTGCGCGACTATGAACCCGATGTGCGCAACTGGCGCCCCAATTTGCTGGTGTTCACTGGCGCGCCGACGCGCCACTGGTACCTGGTCGAGCTCGCCAATGCCCTCAGTCAGAACCGCGGACTGCTGACGCTGGCCACGCTCCTGCGCCGTGACCGGAGAGAAAACGCGCTGCTCGAGGGCGGTCTGGCGCAGCTGTACCGAGGGCGTCGCGTCGCCGCGCTGTCGCGTGTGTACCGCATCGATGATCTGCGCGAGGGCATGCGCCAGATGATGCGCTTCTACGGCTACGGGCCGCTGCGGCCGAATACGATCATGCTTTCGCCGCACTACGACTTCCAGGGCGAGAACGACCTCGTCGATGTGATCCGCGAGAGTTACGACGACGGCTTCAACGTGATAGTTGCCCGTGAAGCGCACTCGGTTGGTGGACGCAACGGGGATGGAAGCCGCTCGGTCGACGGCGCATGGCGGCCGGGGCAGCGACCGAGTCGCGATTCGGGTGAGACGAATCGGCGTCCGGAGCTGCACCTTTGGTGGTCCGGCCATCACGTCAACCTGGGTTTCATGCTCGCTATCGCCTATCTCGTGCGTCACTCGCACTACTGGGGTGGCCTGTCGATCGAAATCCAGTGCACGGAACCCGATCACGACCGCCATTCCGCGATGCTGGAGAATTTGAGCGAAATACTCGCGCACGCGCGCCTTTCGGCACGCACGCACAACGTGGCTATTGGCGACGGCGAGCGTCTCGGTGATGCCATGGCTCGCGTCTCTTCGAATGCGGAAATCGTGCTCCTCGGCATGAGACCGCCGGCCGAGGATGAGTCCGCCGAGGATTATGCGGCCTACTTCCGCGACCTTGAGTCGCAGCTGCCCGAACTGCCGCTGCTGATACAGGCGCTGGCGGCGGAGGATCTGCCGTTTATCGAACTGTTCCGCTGAAAACACACCGCGATGCTTTTTTGCATTAGGCTGGTGCCGCGGTCGCCTTGAGGGTCACGTCCGATGTTCTGGTGTGGGAAGCGCTACGGACACCGCAACGGGCATCACCGCTGACAAGGCTGGCAAAGCGGGCAAGGGCGGCGAGGCTGGCATAGCGAGGAGAAGAACATGAAGGCCAAGAGCAGACTTCCTGCGCGCAAGCCGGGCATCATCGGCGTCGTGGCCATGTCCCTGCTGGCGACGTTGTCCGCTCACCGTGCTACGGGCTCCGGGCATGCCAGCGAGGCCCTCGACGCCTTCGTGGCGGACTTCCTCGAGTCGCGCCGTCGCGACGAGCGCAGTGAGCTGAGTGCCGCCGACTTCCAGGCAGAGCTTGCACAGACCCGCGCTGATCTGGCACGCCTGATAGAGATTGATCCGGAGGAACTCGGGCCCGGGGAGCGCCTCGACTGGAAATTCGCGCGCAGCGAGTTCGACGCGACGGTGCGCGAGCTGGAAGCGCTCGCGAAACGCATCGATCCGTCGAAAAGCTGGCAGGAGCTCGCCGTCGAGATCAAGAACGCCTACCCCGATCCCGATCGGATGATCGAGGCCCACCAGGAGTGGGTGAATCGCTCGCGCGACCACATCCTCGAAAATCGCCTGGTTCCGATTCCCTGGCCCGAGCGTGTCGATATTGTCCCGCGCGCCGAATACCTGCGCAAATACTCGTACTACGGAAACTTTTCCCGTGCCCGCGGAGCCAACGAGGACGGCGTATTTGTCGCGCAGTGGATGATCAATCCCTTCGAGGAACAGTGGGACGAGCAGACCAAACAGGAGTATCTCGTAGAGCACGACTACGGCGTGATCATCGTGACGGCGCCGCACGAGAGCTATGCGGGGCACCATGTTCAGGGTCTGTACCAGATGCATAATCCCCGCCCTTTCCGCCGCGAGAACGGCCTGTCGCTGTTCAGCGAGGGCTGGGGGCTTTACCAGGAACAGCTCATGGGCGAGACGGGTTTTTACCCCGATGAGCGTATCGTCCTGCGCCACCTGCAGCTGCGTCTGTGGCGCAATGCGCGCGTGATCTGGGACGTAGGCATTCACACGGGGCGCATGAGCTACGAGGAGGCGATCAGCCTGCTCAGCGACGACGTCGGCTTTCTGCGCTGGGCGGCGCAGCTCGAGGTCGACGGTTCGGCGCAGCGGCCGATCTATCGGCTTGGCTATTTTCTCGGCATGACCGAAATCCTGAAGATGCGCGAGGAGTATCGCGAGCGCGTGGGCGAGGCGTTCACGCTTTCGGATTTTCACGAGCGCCTGCTCAAGGTGGGTAACATGCCTCCTGCGCTGATGCGCGAGGGTTTGATGGCCACGCTGCAGAACTGACGCCCATCGCCTCTCATAGACCCTCATCGAATCCACCTAAGCGAAGTCAACGGAGACATTTCATGGTCGATCTTTCACGACGCAGGCTCCTGCACGGCGGTGCGGCTCTCGCAGCTACTGCTCCGCTTCTGGTCCCGACGGCCGCGCAGGCGGCCGCGCAGGGTGGCGCCGCGGATGCGGGTCATCCCGAGCTGGCAAAGCTGGTGAGCATCACCAAAGATGCCGCCCTCATCACCGATGAGCAGCGCGCGCAGCGCCGGGCCAAGCTCAGTGGCCTGCTGGCCGGGAGCGGCGCCTTTGCCGCCCTGATCGAGCCCAGCGCGAGCCTCGACTATTTCACCGGTGTGAAGTGGGGGCTCAGCGAGCGCATCACCGCCGCGGTGATTACCGCCGATGGCGATTCGGCGTTCATCACGCCGGCCTTCGAGGAATCACGGCTGCGTGAAATGGCGGGGCCGGAGGCCGAGATCATCATCTGGCAGGAAGACGAGGACCCCTTCGTGCTGCTGGCTCAATGGCTGCGAGAGAAAAGCCCGAAGGCGGGAACGGTCGCCCTCGACGAGGCGGTTCGCTACTTCATCGCCTTCCGCCTCGGCGAAGCGGCGAAGGGCTGGACCCTGCGTTCAGCCGCGTCGGAGGTCAACGCCTGTCGCATGGTCAAGGACGACAGCGAGCTGGCACTCATGAAGCTCGCCAACGCGGTCACCATCGCCGCCTACCAGGCGATCCATCCGCTGGTGGAAAAGGGCATGTCGGGGCCCGACATCACGGCGCTGATGCAGGAGGCGCAGGCCCGCCTCGGCGGTGAAAGGCCCGCGGGCGGTACGCAGGTGGACAAGGGCAGCGCACTGCCCCATGGCTCTCGCGAGCCCGAGTACGTGCGCGATGGCAGCGTGGTGCTGATGGACTTTGGCTGCGGCGTGGGCGGCTATCGCTCGGATATTTCGCGCACCTTTGTCTTCGGCAAGCCCGATCGCCAGCAGCAGCGGATCTGGGACCTCGTTCGACGGGGCCAGGATCTGGCTTTTGCCACCGCGAAGCCCGGCGTTCCCGCGGGCGAGGTCGACAAGCGTGTGCGCCGCATGTACGCGGAGGAAGGGTTCGGGCCGGGCTATCAGCTGCCCGGGCTGTCGCACCGGCTTGGGCACGGCATCGGCATGCAGGTACACGAGCCGATCAACTTCGTCGGCAACGAGACGACGCCCCTGCAGCCGGGTATGTGCTTCTCGAACGAGCCCGGTATCTACATGCCGGGGAGCTACGGCGTTCGCCTCGAGGACTGTATCTACATCACGGAAAACGGTGCGGGGTGGTTTTCCGAGCCTCCGTCTTCGCTCGATAAGCCCATGGGTTGAAGGCTAACGCCTGGTCCGGGTCGGCGCCCGGCCAGCAGTCCAAGGAGTCTCTTCCGTGTCTTGTCTGGAGTCCCGTTCGCTTATGAGTTCCGTTTCAGGCGTCCTGCGAATCCTTGCCCGGGTGCTGGCTGTCGGCCTAGTTTCCATCGGCGTGGCGGCGGCGCCGAGCTTCGAGGTTTCCCTGGCGCCCGAGCATCGTGGCGAGGTGCTCAACGGCCGCCTGCTGCTGTTCATCTCCAATAACGAGGACGCGGAACCGCGCTTTCAGGTCGGCAATGGCCCGCAGACGCAGCTGGTGTTTGGCGTCGACGTCCATGAATGGCAGGGCGTCGAGGCGAAAACGCTGGACGCAAGTGCGGCCGGGTATCCGCTGGGATCAATGGCTGATCTGCCCGCAGGCCGCTACCGTGTGCAGGCGCTGCTCAATCGCTATGAACTGTTCGAACTGGCCGACGGGCGCCGCCTTATGCTTCCGCCGGACAGGGGTGAGGGTCAGAAGCTGGAACGCAAGCCGGGCAATCTGCACTCGCAGCCGACATGGATCGACCTGGACCCCCAGGAGGCGACGCCCGTCGCGATCACCCTCGATCAGTTGATCCCGCCAATTGAGGCGCCGCAGGACACGCGTTACATCAAGCATATCCGCATGAAGAGCGAGCTGCTGTCGGAGTTCTGGGGGCGGCCGACCTACCTGGGGGCGCACGTGCTGCTGCCGGAGGGCTTCGATGAACATCCCGAGGCGCGCTATCCCCTGATCGTCTCGCACGGTCATTTTCCGCGGGACTTCAGCGGCTTCCGCGAGACGCCACCGGACCCGGACCTTGCCTGCGAGTACAGCGAGCGCTTCGATCTCCCCTGCTATAACCGCACGGTGCAGGAGCACGCCTGGGAGTTCTACCAGAAGTGGACCGGCCCGGACTTCCCGCGAATGATCATCATCGAGGTCCAGCATCCGACGCCGTACTTTGATGACTCCTACGCTGTGAACTCGGCCAATATGGGCCCCTACGGCGACGCGATCACCTACGAGCTGATTCCGCATATCGAGGAACGATTCCGCGGCATCGGTGAGGGCTGGGCACGATTTGTTTACGGCGGCTCGACGGGCGGTTGGATTGCGCTAGCGGTTCAGACCTTCTACCCCGATGAGTACAACGGCGCCTTCGCAGCCTGCCCTGACCCGGTCGATTTCAGGGCCTATGCGCTGGTCAATATCTACGAGGACGAGAACGCCTATTTTCTCGAAGGCGACTGGAAGCGCATTGAACGCCCGCGCAGCCGTACGACGCTCGGCCAGGTCACTGCCACGCTCAGGCAGGTGCAGCAGAAGGAAAATGTGCTGGGTACGAAGGGCCGTTCGGGCGGTCAGCGCGATATCTGGCCCACGCTGTTCGGGCCCGTGGGAGAAGATGGCTACCCCCGCCATCTCTGGGACCGCGAGAGCGGAGTGATCGATCGTGAGGTCGCGGCCTATTGGCGCGAGAACTACGATCTTCGCCATATCCTCGAGCGCGACTGGGCGACGCTGGGCCCAAAGCTCCAGGGCAAGATCCATCTTTACGTGGGCGAGATGGATAACTCCTACCTCAACAATGCCGTGTACCTGATGGAGGATTTCCTCGAGAGCACGCAAGACCCCTACTACGATGGCCTGGTCGACTACGAGCCGCGCGCGGGGCACTGCTGGAACGGTGACCACGAGCGACCGAATGCGCTGTCGCGCCTGCGTTACCATCAGATGTACATACCGCTGATCATCAAGCGCATCGAGGAATCCGCACCGCCAGGTGCCGACACGAGCAGCTGGCGCTACTGACAGACGCTACGCCTGCTCGACCTCGTCAGTTGCGCCCGTAGAGGGCCAGGCCGGCGATTCTTCGCTCAAGCTCGTCGCTTGCTTCGCCGTAGGCTCGCGTATCGAGGTCGTCGTAGCGTCGGCGGAATTCGAGCTCCTGCAGGCCTTCCGGGAGGCGATCGATGCGGGGCATGAACCAGGCCTCGTCCGTCTGCCTTGCCAGAGAAGCCTGAATATACGCGGCCCGGCCGCCGGTGGCCGCTTCGGCAAGCACCACACCGGCGCGGTCTGCGAGCAGGTCCGCGAAGCTGAAACCGCTTCCGCCCTGCGAGTCGCTGAGTTCCTTGAACACGCCGACCGCGTCCGCGAACGCGCTGCCCCCGCCGGCGGCAAGCGCGGCGGAAACCGCAAAGTGCTGGGCGAGATCGCGACGCCCGCGCAGGGTCAGCGGCAGGCTGCGCACGCGCATCACGGGGTCAGCGCCAGCAAGACGATCCGGGTTTGAGCCCTGCATCGCAAGACCCAGCGCCAGGAGCAGCGCCCGATTTTCTTCGGCGGCGTTGGCGCCGTCCTGCGTGCGCTGCAGCGCGTGCGCGAACAGCGGGCCGAGCAACTCACCGAGCGACGCTCCGGGCCGGAGCGTCGGCGCCACCGTGGCAATGCTGTTGTAGTGACTAAGGATCGCGGTGCGCAGCGGTTCCGAGAGAGCGAGGCTCTGACCGCGGTCCTTGAGTTGCTCGAGCAGGTCGCTGCGCCAGCGGTAGACGACGTCGATGGCCCCCTCGCGTGCCTCGATCGATTCAATTGCTGCGAGCAGGGATGAAAGCTCCGGCGCGAGGCTCGCGCCAGCTCGCTCCAGTGCCACGATTGCGGCCCGCAGCAGCCAGCGCGGCAAACGGAGTGAACCGACCTGTAGCGAACCGGGCGCGAGACCTTGCCCCTCGCGCAGGAAGGTCGCCTCGAGATTGATGAACGAGCCGAGCATCGTCTCGGGGATCGGCAGGCTCGCTGACGCTCGCACGAGCCCTTCGCGAAGATCAATGTGCGTCGCCGCGGCCCTGGGAAGCGCATAGGCAAGCATCAGGTTCACTTCGCGTTGCGTCAGCGCGACACGGCGACGCTCTCCATCGCGCAGGCGGCGCGGATCGTTCTCGCGTATCAGACGTTTCGCGCTCTCGACATCGTCGATACTCAGGCTGGCGCCTGCAGCGGAACGAGCCACCTCGTCGACAGCCATCGGGGCCAGCCAGAGCGGCGTTGAGAGAAGTGCGACGATCAGCAAAAAAAGGATAGCGCGCATGCCTGGTGTATCTGTGCATCAACAGGGTTCGAAGCGTACAGCCAGAGGAATCCGCTTGCCGTAGGAAAACGGTTCTGATTAATTCCCGGGGTAGTAGCCGCGAGGCTTCGGTGCATGGTGCCAGCGCCGCGCGACGTCAGGCCTAAAGCGCTCGATTTTGCTATTTCAGGAGCCGCTGTGACTTTAAGAACCAGCCCAAGGTCATTGTTTCTTCGCCTTGCCGTTTACCATCTGTGTTTGACGGGTGCCGTGTTCGCGTTGTTCTTTTCCGAGTCCGAACTGCTCCGCTATTTGCCTTTCTCGGGTATCGATGCCTTCGATCGTGCCGATATTGAGGTCACCGAGACCTCCGTGCGACTGCCACGCGAGCTTCTGGCTCTGCCGCACAGCTCCACGCGCCTATCGCCTTCTCAGGTAATGACATCAGCGCTCTTCCTCCTGGTCACGCTGATCACGACCCTGCTCGTAATGATCCCTATGACCTGGACCTATCTGGCGACACGATTCGATGCCGGGCCTTCGAAGGTATTCGTCCGTTCTCTGCTTTTGCTTCCGATCTGCGCGACCACAGTGGTGCTTCTGATCCGCGATAGCCTTGCGCTGGCTTTTGGCCTTGCGGCTCTCGTTGCAGCGGTGCGCTTCCGCGTGTCTCTTCCTGAGCCGATCGACGGGATCTATATCTTCGCTGCCATCTGCGTTGGTCTGGCGGCGGGAATCGGTTTCATGGGTGTGGCGTTCGTCATGACGTTGGTGTTCAGTTACACGCACGCTGTGCTGTGGACGATCGACTATGGTCGCAACCCTATCGATAACGCGCGGCACGATGCCGCGTCGCTCAAGCTGGAAAAGCGCTTGTCGAAGCGCTGACCGATCACTGATGAACCACGATTCTCCGCTGCATCTCCTGGCCAGGGACATACGTCGCTGTCGCCTGTGCGAAGACAAGTTACCGCTCGGGCCGAGACCCGTTATTCAGGTGCACCGGCGGGCGCGCGTTCTCATCGTTGGCCAGGCGCCGGGTCGGCGAGTTCACGAAACGGGTCGTCCCTTCAACGACCCCAGCGGTGTCCGCCTGCGAGGTTGGCTCGGAGTCGACGAAGACTGTTTCTATGATCCGGAGCGCTTCGCCCTCGTGCCGATGGCGTTCTGTTATCCCGGCACTACGAAGGGTGGCGATCTGGCGCCGCCTCCGGAATGTGCCCAAAACTGGCGTCGGCCGCTTCTCGACTGCCTGGAATCGGTTCAGGTCACTATCCTTCTAGGACGCCACGCCCTGGCATGGCACCTGCCCGGGGTGGGCGGATCCATTGCGGATATCGTCGCCAGCTGGCGCGAGCACGCTCCGAGGGTCTTCGTGGCGCCCCATCCCAGCCCCAGAAATCAACGATGGTTGCGTAACAACCCTGCTTTTGAGCGAGAGACGGTTCCGGCGATGCGTCGCGCTGTAGCGGATGCGCTGCGT
>JAZBOX010000201.1:0-28420 GCA_036351355.1 Halieaceae bacterium | reverse complement strand
TACAGATTGCGGCCGAAGGGGCTGCGCCAGGGTCTGCCGCGCCGCCCGCGCCCGCTGCTCTGCTGCTCGGCAAGGCAGACAAAGCCGTCGGGGAGATCGGACGCGCGGCGAAGCAGCTCGGCATTGGTCGAATCGATCAGGGGATAGACCGCAATAGAGGAAAGCAGGCGCAGGATCTCGGGCCGCAGATGAGAACGGATTATCGCTTCATCGAGCAGTTCGAGGCCGCCGCTGCCGACGCCGGCAAGCCGCCAACCGCGGCCAGGGTCGGACTCAAGGGGCAGGCCGCGCGCGGCCAGCTCGTGGATGGCCGCGGCAAGATCGGCAGCCTCGACGCCGAGCGCCACGGCGAGATCGGCATCGCCGTGATACGCGCCGTCTGCGAGTGTCTGTAACAGCTGCTCCACGCGCACGATGGCGTTCCTCTCCCCCGGGGCGGCGGAATATAGCAGAGGCCCCCGGGTGCAGAGCTTCCGAGTTACAGGGCCCGCCCCCGGCTGCAGAGCCCATGCCATGTTTACGTTAACGTAAAGGTAATGCTAGAGTCCGCGCATGAGCGATCGCAGCTACTCCATCTCCGAGCTCGCCGCGGAATTCGGCGTATCCACGCGCACCATCCGCTTCTACGAGGAAAAGGGCTACCTGTCGCCACGGCGCGAAGGGCAGCGCCGCGTTTACAGTGCTGCGGACCGGGCGCGCATCCGTCTGATCCTGCGCGGCAAGCGCATCGGCCTCAGCCTCGCCGAGAGCGTGGAGATCATCGATCTCTACCACAGCCACGGCAGCGATGCCGAGCAGCGCAGTCTGCTGCTCGAGAAGATCGAGGAGCGACGCCAGACGTTGAAACAGCAACAGCGCGATCTGCGCGCCATGCTCGGCGCCCTCGACGAGGTCGAGGCGCTGTGCCGCGACGCGACCGGCCAGACCGGGCCCGAGACCGCCACGCTCGCGGGCGCAAACAAGCAACAGACGCAGGGCTGACCCCGGCCCGACACGAGGACTGCCATGAATACCCCCTACCCCACGCTCAACTTCGGCCTCGGTGAAGAGATCGACATGCTGCGCGACGCCGTTTTCCAGATGTGTGACAAGGAAATCCGCCCGCGCGCCGCGTCCATCGACCGCGACAACGACTTCCCGAAAGACCTGTGGCCGAAGCTCGGCGCCATGGGCCTGCTCGGCATCACCGTCGAGGAGCGCTTCGGCGGCAGCGGTATGGGTTACCTGGCGCATTCGGTGGTGATGGAAGAGATCAGCCGCGCCTCGGGATCCGTGGGGCTGTCCTACGGCGCCATGTCGAACCTCTGCCTCAACCAGATCCAGCGCCACGGCAACGATGCGCAGCGCGAGCGCTACCTGCCGGCGCTGTGCAGCGGCGAGCACGTCGGCGCCCTGGCCATGTCCGAGGCCAACGCCGGTTCCGACGTGGTCAGCATGAAGCTGCAGGCGCGGCGCGAGGGCGATCGCTACGTGCTCAACGGCACCAAGATGTGGATCACCAACGGACCCGATGCGGACGTCTATGTGATCTACGCCAAGACCGATCCCGCGGCTGGCTCGCGTGGCATCACCGCCTTCATCGTCGAGCGCGACTTCAAGGGCTTCTCGCGCTCGCCGAAGCTCGACAAGCTGGGCATGCGCGGCTCGAACACCTGCGAACTCGTCTTCGAGGACTGCGAGGTTCCCGCGGACAACGTGCTGCGCGAAGAGGGCAAGGGCGTGGAGATCCTCATGTCCGGCCTCGACTATGAGCGAACCGTGCTCTCCGGCGGTCCCGTCGGCATCATGCAGGCCTGCATCGACGAGGTCCTGCCCTACCTGCACACGCGGCAGCAGTTCGGCACGCCCATCGGCGAGTTCCAGCTCATGCAGGGCAAGCTCGCGGACATGTACGCCGACCTCAACGCCTGCCGCGCCTATCTGTATGCCGCTGCGGCCGCCTGCGATCGCGGCGAGGAAACGCGCCAGGACTGCGCGGCGGTGATCCTGTACACCGCCGAGAAAGCAACGCAGGTCGCGCTTCAGGCCATTCAGGCGCTCGGCGGCTACGGCTATACCAACGAGTCCAGCGCGGGCCGCCTCCTGCGCGACGCCAAGCTCTACGAGATCGGTGCCGGCACCTCGGAGATCCGGCGCATGCTGATCGGCCGCGAACTCTTCCGCGCCTCGGCCTGAAGCGGACCCGCACCATGAGCATCCTCAAGTCACGACACAACGGCCGCGACCCCGCGGCTGCAAGGAACCGCGAGGCCATGCAGGCCCAGGTGAGCGAGCTGCGCGAACTGGTGGCACGCCTGTCGCGCGGCGGTGGCGAGAAGGCCCGCGAGCGTCACGTCGCGCGCGGCAAGCTGCTGCCGCGCGAGCGCCTCGATGCACTCCTCGACCCGGGTACGCCGTTTCTGGAGCTGTCGCAGCTCGCCGCACACGAGGTCTACGAGGACGAGGTACCGGGAGCGGGTCTGATCACCGGCATCGGCCGCGTCAGCGGTGTCGAGTGCATGGTGTTCGTCAACGACGCGACGGTGAAGGGCGGTACCTACTACCCGCTCACGGTGAAAAAGCAGGCGCGCGCCCAGACCATCGCCGAGCAGAACCGCCTGCCCTGCCTGTATCTCGTTGACTCGGGCGGCGCCTTCCTGCCGCTGCAGGACGAGGTTTTCCCCGACCGCGAACACTTCGGTCGCGCCTTCTACAACCAGGCTCGCATGTCAGCGCAGGGTATCCCCCAGCTGGCCGCGGTGCTTGGAAGCTGCACGGCCGGCGGGGCCTACCTGCCGGCGATGGCTGACGAGTCGATCATCGTGCGCGAGCAGGGCACGATCTTTCTCGGCGGTCCACCGCTGGTGAAAGCCGCCACGGGCGAAGTGGTCAGCGCCGAGGAACTCGGTGGCGCCGACGTACACTGCCGCCAGTCCGGCGTTACCGATCACTACGCCAACGACGACCGCCATGCCATCGAACTGCTGCGTCGCTCCGTGGCCAACCTCAACCGGCGTAAGCGCATCGACCTCGACCTGCGTGAGCCGCTGCCGCCGCGTTACGCCGCCGAGGAACTCTACGAAATCATCCCCGCCGATCGCCGCCAGCCCTTCGACGTGCGCGAGATCATCGCACGCATCGTCGACGACTCGGCCTTCGACGAGTTCAAGGCGCTCTACGGCGACACGCTGGTCTGCGGCTTCGCCCACCTTCACGGCTATCCGATCGGCATCATCGCCAACAACGGCATCCTGTTTTCCGAATCGGCGGTCAAGGGCGCGCACTTTGTCGAGCTCTGCGCCCAGCGGCGTATCCCGCTGCTGTTCCTGCAGAACATCACCGGCTTCATGGTCGGGAGGGACTACGAGGCAGAGGGCATCGCCCGCCACGGCGCCAAAATGGTTCACGCCGTGGCCTGCGCCAACGTACCCAAGTTCACGGTGATCATCGGCGGCTCCTACGGCGCCGGCAACTACGCCATGTGCGGCCGCTCCTACGACCCGCGTTTCCTGTTCATGTGGCCGAACGCGCGCATCTCCGTGATGGGTGGCGAGCAGGCCGCGAGCGTGCTGGCAACGGTCAAGAACGACCAGCTTGCCCGCGACGGCGGCGCCATGAGTGTCGACGAGGAGCGCGCCTTCAAGCAGCCGATCCTCGATCGCTACGACCACCAGGGCCACCCCTACTATGCTTCTGCGCGTCTTTGGGACGACGGCGTCATCGACCCCGTGGACACACGCCAGGTCCTGGCCCTCGCCCTGTCCGCGAGCCTCAACGCTCCGGTAAGCGAGTCGCGCTTCGGCGTATTCCGGATGTAATGCGGGCGCGGGAGGTACACCTCAGTTCAGGAGGGCAGATGGAAGCCGATACAGAACACCCCGAGTCCGTGGCCTGCAGCGTCGACGATCGCGGCGTCGCCACGGTCCGGCTGCAGCGCCCGGAGAAGCACAACGCCTTCGACGACGACATGATCGCCCGCCTTCGCGAACACTTCGACAGGCTCGCCGCAGATCCCGCCGTTCGCGTCGTGATTCTTGCCGCGGCCGGTCGCAGCTTTTCCGCCGGCGGCGATCTTGCCTGGATGCAGCGCATGGCGGACTACGACTACGCCGATAATCTCAATGATGCCCGCGCCCTCGCCGCCATGCTGCGCTCGCTCAAACAGCTGCCGCAGCCGAGCATCGCCTGCGTTCAGGGCGGCGCCTTCGGTGGCGCCGTGGGACTGATCTGCTGCTGTGACATCGCCATCGGCGCCGACACAGCGCGCTTCGGCCTCACGGAAACACGTGTCGGTCTCCTGCCCGCCACCATCGGCCCCTATGTGATCGAGGCGCTCGGTCCGCGCTGGACGCGGCGCCTGTTTCTCACCGCTGAACGCATTGATGCGCAGCGCGCGGCACAGATCGGCCTGCTCCACGAGTACTGTCCGGCGGAGCAGCTCAGCGACCGCGTCGAGGCTGTCGTTGGCGAACTCCTCGCCAATGGCCCCACGGCCATGCGCGAGGCCAAGAAGCTGTGTGCGGATCTCACCTACCGCGCCGTGGACGAAGCCATCATCGAAGATACCAGCGCGCGCATCGCGCGCCTGCGCGTCGGCGACGAGGGTCAGGAGGGCCTTAATGCCTTCCTCGACAAGCGAGCACCACCCTGGACCGGCGGAGACAAAACCCGTGTTTGAACGAATCCTGATTGCCAACCGTGGTGAGATCGCCTGCCGCGTGATCGCCACGGCGCGACGCCTTGGTGTCTCCACCGTGGCCGTCTATTCCGACGCCGATCGCGACGCGCTGCACGTACAGCTCGCCGACGAAGCCGTACACATCGGCGAGGCGCCGGCCAGCGAGTCCTATCTTCGCGGCGACCGTATCCTCGCCGCCGCCCGCGAGCGTGGCGTCGGTGCAATACACCCGGGCTACGGCTTTCTGTCGGAGAACGCCGACTTCGCCAGGGCCTGCGAGACCGCCGGCATTGTGTTCATCGGCCCGTCGGCGCAGGCGATAGAGGCCATGGGCTCGAAAGCCCGCGCCAAGGCCATCATGAGCGAAGCCGGCGTTCCGCTGATACCCGGCTACCACGGCGAGGATCAGCTCGTGGCGACGCTGCGCGCGGCAGCGGAGGAGATGGGCTATCCCGTGCTGCTCAAGGCGACGGCGGGCGGTGGCGGTAAGGGCATGCGCGCCGTGACCTGCGGCGGGGACTTCGATGAGGCGCTTGCTGCCGCGCAGCGCGAGGCACAGGCGAGCTTCGGCGACGCGCGCATGCTGGTCGAAAAGCTGATCGAAGGACCCCGTCACGTCGAGGTTCAGGTGTTCTGCGACGAGCATGGCAACGGCGTGTATCTGTCCGACCGCGACTGCTCGATCCAGCGCCGGCACCAGAAAGTGATCGAGGAGGCCCCGGCGCCCGGCCTCCCCGACGAGCTTCGCCGGGCCATGGGAGCGGCAGCCGTTGAGGCCGCCCGCGCGATCGATTACCGCGGCGCCGGCACGATCGAGTTTCTCCTCGATCGCAGCGGTGCCTTCTACTTCATGGAAATGAATACGCGCCTTCAGGTGGAACACCCGGTGACGGAGATGGTCACGGGCCAGGACCTCGTCGAGTGGCAGCTGCGCGTGGCCGCCGGAGAAGCGCTGCCGCTGCTGCAGGAGCAGATTGTAGTCTGCGGGCACGCGATCGAGGCACGCATCTACGCGGAGGATCCCGAGCAGGACTTCCTGCCGGCGAGCGGAACGCTTGAGTTCCTGCGCACGCCGGCCGAGGACGCCCGCCTGCGCATCGATACAGGGGTGCAGGAAGGAAGCGCGATCACGCCGCACTACGACCCGATGATCGCCAAGCTGATCTGCAGCGGGGAGACGCGCGAAGATGCGCGCCGTCGCCTGATCCGCGCCCTCGCCGCCTATCGCGTCGGAGGCATCAGCAATAACATCGGCTTTCTTTACAGCATCGCGAGCAGCCGCGGCTTCGCCGATGCAGACCTCGACACGGCCTTCATCGAGCGCCACCGCGAGCACCTGTTCAGAAGCCGCGCAGCGGACCTGCGCCGCGATCTCAGCGCCGCCGTGCTGCTGCTGCGCGCCGGCCGCGAGCAGGGCGGTAAAGGCGATGATCCCCATTCGCCCTGGGGCGCCAGCTCGGGCTGGCGCATGAACGCTGCGGCGCAGCAGCGCTTCGAGATCCTGTGCCACGACGAGGAGCACCTGCTTACGCTCAGCGCAGGCGGCGGCCGGGACGAGTTGCAGTACGGCGAGCATCGCTGGGAACTGCGCGGTGATCTTGATGGCGGCGGCCTTCGCATCGAAATCGACGGTCACCAGCGCCGCGCGATGTGGTGGCAGCGCGACGGCGACTATGGCGTGTACTGGGACGATGGCGCGGTATATTTCCGCGAGCGCTGTTTCGAGGCCGCGGATGACGCCGCATCCGCCGGCAGTCCGGACTTTGCGGCGCCGATGCACGGCACCGTGGTTGCGCTTCTCGCCGAAATCGGCGCCCGGGTGAATCCCGGCGACCCCGTGATCGTGATCGAGGCGATGAAGATGGAGCAGACGCTGCGCGCCCCCGTTGCCGGCACCGTGGACGCCTTCCACGTCGCCGCGGGTGATCTCGTCGATCGCGGCGAGGCGCTGGTCGCATTCACCGCCGAGGCGGCGCGATGATCGAGCTTCCCGGCATGCCCGAACGCGTCTCGCTCGTTGAAGTCGGGCCGCGCGACGGTCTGCAGAACGAGGCAAAGCCGCTGGCGCTAGCGCATAAACTCGAGCTGATCGAGGGGCTAGCCGATGCCGGGCTCTGCTACATCGAGGCGGGGAGTTTCGTGAGTCCGCGCTGGGTACCGCAGATGGCTGACAGCGAGGCCGTCTTCGGGGGCCTGCGGCGGCGCGCACAGGTCACCTACGCCGCGCTGACGCCGAATCTGCGCGGCCTCGAGCGCGCGCTCGCTGCGCAGGCCGATGAGGTCGCCGTGTTCGCCGCTGCCTCGGAAGCGTTTTCGCAGCGCAACATCAACTGCTCGATCGACGACAGCGTCGAGCGCTTCGCGCCCGTTGTAAAAACCGCCAAGGAAGCCGGCCTGCGCGTGCGCGCTTACGTCTCCTGCGTCCTCGGATGCCCCTACGAGGGTCGCGTGAGCCCGCAGCAGGTGCTGCGCGTGAGCGCGCGGCTGCTCGAACTCGGCTGCTACGAGATCTCCCTCGGCGACACGATCGGCGTCGGCACGCCAGGGAGCATGGCGGAACTGCTCGGCACGCTGTTGTCCGAGCTGCCGGCGAATCGCCTCGCGCTTCACTGCCACGACACCTACGGCCAGGCGCTGGCCAACATCCTCGTTGGCCTGCAGCACGGCATCGGCCGGATCGACAGCGCCGTTGCCGGCCTCGGCGGCTGTCCCTATGCCGAAGGCGCCAGCGGCAATGTGGCCACGGAAGACGTGGTGTACTGCCTCGAAGGCCTCGGCTTCGATACGGGCGTCGATCTCGATGCCCTCATCGCCGTCGGCGAGCGCTGCTGTCGGGCCATGGGGCGGTCAAACCGGTCGCGCGTGGCCCGGGCGCGCTCCCGCCGTCGGGAAACGGATGCACCGCAGGCGCACGGCGGGTTAGGCTAGGGAGAGTCCGCCCTGTGGTACCGTCGAAGAATGGGTGCTTCCACCGAATCTCGCGCTCGCGCCGACAGCGACCTCGACCCGCTGAAGCTGCGTAATCTCGCTGCTGTGCTGGTCACACTCTCCGGAGCCGGGCAGTGTTTTTCCCTGTGGCTGCTGCCAACTACGGAAACGCTTCTGGCGACGGCGCTGCTCGGTTCACTGTACCTGCTGCTTGCTCTCGGCCTCTTCGGTATCGGTCGCCTTGCGCCGCTGCTGGCGGTCAGCATCCTGCCCCTGCGAAGCTGGTTTGGCGTCGCGCCGCTGGACATCCCCGCCTGGGAGTTTCTGCGCATCGCCGGCGACGCGACGGCGGCGCTGCTTTGCCTTCCCGTGCTTTGGGCCAGCCTCGACCACCGCCATCGCGAGATCGAGCCCGCCGACCGCCGACGTAAACGGCGGCGCAGAAAAAGGGCGGGGCGGGCAGCGAAAAGTGCCTGATCCGCTGATGATTCTCGCCGCGCTGTTCTGCGGCATGGCCAGCAGGGCCATCGGCATGCCCGCGCTGATCGGCTATCTCGCCGCAGGCTTTCTGCTTCACGAGCTCGACGTCAGCGGAGGCGAACTGCTGGAGGTGCTCGCCAACATGGGCATCACGCTGCTTCTGTTCAGTATCGGACTTAAGCTGCAGGTTCGCGACCTGCTCAAGACGCATATCTGGGGCACAACGCTGCTGCACATGCTGGTGACGCAGCTCGCCATGCTTGGACTCCTCGTCCTCGCCGGCAAAATCCATCCGGACCTCGGGCTGAGCCTGGAGGGCAGCCTGATCATCGCCTTTGCCTTCACCTTCTCGAGCACCGTGTTCGTGATCCAGGTGATGCAGGAGCGCGGCGAGTCGGCCTCGCGTCACGCGGCGCTGGCCGTGGGCGTGCTCATCATTCAGGATCTCGCCGCCGTGCTGTTCCTGGCGATTTCCGCGGGCAAGCTGCCGGAGCTGAGCGCGCTGTGGCTGCTGCTGCTCATCCCCGCCCGCCGCCCGATCATTTACCTGCTGCGCATCGCCGGACACGGCGAGCTGTTCACGCTCGCCGGCTTTGCCCTCGCCCTGCTCGGCGCCCAGCTCTTCGACAGCGTCGGCATCAAGGGCGACCTCGGCGCCCTGCTCATCGGCGTACTCCTCTCCGGCGAACAGAAGGCCAAGGAGCTCGCGCGCAATCTGCTGTACTTCAAGGATCTGTTTCTGGTCGGCTTTTTCCTGTCGATCGGTCTCGGCGGCTGGCCCTCCGTCGGACTCATCACCATCGCCACCACGCTCGGCCTGCTCGCCGCGCTCAAGCCGCTGCTGTACTTCCCGATCTTCACGCGCCTGCACGTGCCACCGCGCACGGCGCTCCTTGCCTCGAACAGCCTCGCCAACCACAGCGAATTCGGACTCATCGTGGTCGCCATCGCCGCCGCGCAGGGCTGGGTGGCGTCGGAATGGAGTAGCACGATGTCGATCGCCATCGCCGTGAGCTTCGTTGTGGCCTCGCCGCTGAACCGCGCCTCGCACTCGCTCTACCGCAAGTACCGCGCACACTTCCTGCGCTACGAATCGCCGCAGGTGCGCGCCGGCGCGCCGGATACGCGCAATGTAAAAGTGCTGGTTCTGGGCATGGGGAATATCGGCACGGGGGCCTACGAGGCCATCGCGCGCACCTATGGCCGGGAGGTGCTCGGCATCGACGACAACGACCGCAAGCTGGCCGTACACCGCGCCATGCACCGGCGCGTGGCCGCCGCCGACGCCAGCGACCCGGACTTCTGGCACCGTGTCGCCCTGGACGAGGTCGAGCTCATCATGCTCGCCCTCACCAACCACGAGGAAAACAAGCTCGTGGCCGACATGCTCGAGCGGATCGGCTACCGCGGCCGGATCGCTGCGGTGGTGCGCTTCGACGAGGAGAGCCAGGACCTCGAGGCCAGGGGCATCCTCACCTTCAACCTCTACGCGCAGGCCGGCGCAGGCTTTGCCGAACACGCCGCGCGCGGCCTGCACGAAGGGCACGCGCCGGCAAAGGAAACGGCGACGGGCTGATCAGAGGCCCGCGATCCGCGCTGCGCCGCGGCGCCGCATCGTGGACACGACGAGCAGGATCAGCGCCATGACGTTCAGTGTCAGGTAGGAAAGCGCCGCCGAGGTCAGGAACCCATTCCCCCGGGCCAGCTCCAGCCATCCTTCACCGGCGGTGAAAACCAGGACCAGGATAACGATCCGGGCCGCTTCGACGCTCAGGCACAGCGCCGGCGATCGGGCGTCGAGCCACAGCGATGTGGCCACCGTGGTGGCAAGCATGGCGAGCACCAGGATCACGCCAGCGCCGTAGCTCGAGGCCACGCCGAACTGCAGCAGCCCGAGGAGGGCGACCATGGCCACCAGCTGGAACAGCGCGTAGGCGCGCACGGCAGCGGGTACGACGGGGTCGAAAAGCTCGAAACGGCTGAGGTCGGCCTTTGGACGCGGATCGGCGGCGGCCACGTCGGCAGGCCGCCACCCGGTGCGGGCGACCCACACATGGAGCTTGTCGCGCCAGCGCCGCGCTCGCCAGGCATCGCGGAACATATCGACGTAGATGTGCGTCAGCGCGCGCAGGGGACTGAAGCTTCGCAGGGGTCCGCGGATACCGTAGATCGGCGGCTCGTCGTCCAGCTCTTCCTGAAAGGTGCCGAAGAGACGATCCCAGACGATGAACAGCCCGCCATAGTTGCGGTCGACATAGCGATCGTTCTGCGCATGGTGCACGCGATGATTGGACGGCGTGACAAAGATCCACTCATACCAGCCCAGCTTGCCGATGTGCCGCGTGTGCACCCAGAACTGGTAGATGAGATTGAGCGAGCCCACCGTGACCACTACGCTGGCGGGTATGCCGGCGAAGTACATGGGCAGGTAGAAGATCCATCCGAAGAGGAAACCCGTGCTGGTCTGGCGCAGCGCCGTCGACAGGTTGTAGTCCTCGCTCTGATGATGCGCAACGTGTGCCGCCCACAGCAGCGTGCGCTCGTGCCCGAGGCGGTGCAGCCAGTAGTAGCAGAAATCGTAAAGGACCATGGCCAGAATCCAGGTCCAGGGACTGGTCGCATCGAGCTGCGCGTTGCCCATGTGGGTCGCTACGCGATGGTAGACGTAACCACCCACGCCAAGGGTCACGAAGCGGCGCGCCTGGCTCAGGGTGCCGAGGAACAGGCTGCTCACGGCATCGTTGGTGCGATAGGTGTTGCGACCGACGCGAAGCCCCCACAGCAACTCGACGATCATCGCGAGGATAAAGAACGGGACGGCGTAGGCGACCAGGTCCATGCGTGAGTTCAGCCAGCCGATCAATCAGTCAGCAAGCGCTTCGGCATTTTTGCTGCGGCTGCGGTCGCCGTCCGAGTCGCGGCTGCGCTGCGGGTGATGCAGTCCCTGACGGAGCGGCCGTGACCGCGGGTCGTCTCAGGCATCGAGGTCCGGGATCATCTCGTCCTTGAGGCGCTCGATGGCATCCTTCAGGCGGAGCTTCTCCTTTTTGAGACGCTGCAGGAGGATCTGGTTCTGATAGGGAAAACTCTGCATTTCCGTGATGCGCGTATCGAGCGCGCGGTGGCGGGCCTGCAGTTGCAGCAGGCGCATGGCAGGGGTCAACACCTCGTTGGCCGCTTCCACATCGCGGCCCGGTTCCTGTCCCGGAGGCCAGTTCACCGCCAGCGGACTGCCATAGTCCTGCCTTCTGCCGATATAAGGTCACGCATTCGCGGTAGAGCCCCGGATGATTCGCAGCGGAAAACGATACCCCCGGGCCCCGCAGCGCACAAGAGCTGATGGCGGCTGATAGCGGCGAAGGCCGAAGCTTTCGGCGCCGGGAAGCGCGGCGCAGGCCCGCGGGAGGGCCGAGACCGCTCAGGGCAGGTCCTCAAGCAGCTCGCCCCAGGGACCCGAGGCGGGATCGCCGACGGCGATGAAGTTCGGGCTGAGCAGCGTGTCGCGGCTGTTGTAGCGCAGCGGCTGCTGGTCGAGTCCCCACACGGCGCCGCCTGCAGCGGTCACCAGGGCGTCACCGGCGGCAACGTCCCATTCGCTGCAGGGCGAAAAGCGCGGGTAGATGTCACCATCGCCCGCTGCGAGGTCGCAGAACTTGAGCGCACTGCCGCTGTTGTGCCGGCTGAGCGCAAAGCGTTCGCCGAGGAACGCCAGCGCCGCCTGCAGGCGTTCATTACGGTGGCGGTGACTCGACAGCACGGTCAGCGACGGCCCCGTCAGGCCGCGCGTGGCGAGCGGCTCGCGTATCCAGTCGCCACCGCTGTCGCGACGGAAGCGCCAGGCACCGGCGCCCGCTTCCTCCCCTCCGCTCCCTTCGCCACCTCCGCCTTTGTCCTCGCCGCCCGCTCGACCGCCGACGATGCCCACGCAGGCGCATTCGGCCAGTGGCTCGTAAATGACACCGAGCTCGGGCCGGCCATTACGCATCAGCGCGACGTTGATCGTGAACTGGCCACTGCGCTCGAGAAATTCCCGCGTGCCGTCGAGCGGATCGACCATCCACAGCACCGGCCAGGCGCGCCGCCCGGCGACGGCTTCCGGCGGTGACTCTTCGGAAAGTAGCGGGATATCGGGGGTCAGACCTGCCAGGCCGACGGCGAGAATCTCGTGCGATGCGAGGTCGGCAAGCGTGAGCGGAGAACGGTCGGACTTCTCGCGCAGCAGGCCGGGCGTGGCGCCCGCACCTCCGGCCCCGTTCGTTCCGGAGCCGGGATCCGCGTCCGCATAGGCCGCGACGATGGCCCGCGATGCCTCTTCGCACAGGGACAACAGCGGCAGAAGAAGCTCCTGCAGCGCGGGTCGCGGACCTCGAAATACCATGCCCGCTACTATAGCATTCGCGCATGCTCGACTGGCCCGCCATTCGCACCGTGCTCCTTGATATGGACGGCACGCTGCTCGACCTCCACTACGACAACCACTTCTGGATGGAGTATCTGCCCCGCGCCTATGCGAAAGCGCAACAGATACCCGAACCGGATGCGCGCCTGCGCATGCAAAGCCACTTCGAGGCGGTTGGCGGCACGCTGCCCTGGTACTGTCTGGACTACTGGTCAAGGACCCTCGAGCTGGATATCCCGTCGCTCAAGCGCGAGCTCCGCCACATGATCCGCATGCGGCCGCACGCGCTCGAGTTTCTGCGCTGGCTTCGCGGCAGCTCCCTCGACGTGCTGCTGGTCACCAATGCGCACCCGGAAACGCTGCGCATCAAGCTGGGCGAGGTCGACATTAGCGGCTGGTTCGATCGCGTGGTGGTCTCGCACGAGCTCGAGGCGCCGAAGGAGGATCAGGCCTTCTGGCAGCGCCTGCAGAAGCTGCATCCTTTCGAGCCCGCTCATACGCTGCTGATCGACGACACGGAGTCCGTGCTCGATGCGGCGCAGCAGTTCGGGATCGGCCACCTGCTCACGCTGCTGCAGCCGGACAGCTCGCGGCAGCTGCGCACGGATACGCGCTTTCCCGGAATCCACCACTTCGATGAAATCATGCCCGCGGAGCTGCCTTGGACACCGGCGTAAAACTGCGCGTCGACAAGTGGCTGTGGGCAGCGCGCTTCTTCAAAACCCGCAGCCTCGCCAAGGCGGCGATCGAAGGTGGCAAGGTGCAGATCGGCGGTCAGCGTATCAAGGTCTCGCGCGAGATCGCTGTCGGCGACGAGCTGCGAATCCGTCAGGGCTGGGACGAACGCGACGTGATCGTCCGCGCCCTCTCGGACCAGCGCCGCGGCGCGCCCGAAGCGCAGCTTTTATACGAGGAGACCGGGGACAGCATCGCCCGCCGCGCGCAGTCCGCGCAGGCTCGGAAGCTCGCCGGGGGCATGGTCGAACGACCTGCGCGCCGGCCCGACAAACGCGCACGGCGTCAGATTCACCGGTTTCGCGACTGGGAAGGTTCCTGAGCGCCGGTCGCCCCCTGACGCACCAGCGCCAGGCGCCACAATCGCGGGCGACTCGCCAGCGTAGCCGCGCCCCGGGCTAGCGGTGACTCGAAACGCTCGACCCGGATTCCGGGGCAATCACGATGCGATCGCGTCCTTCCTGCTTGGCCCGATAGAGGGCCTCGTCAGCGGCGTTGATCAGATGGTCCGGCGCCATCTCGCCGTCGGGCTTCAGCGCCACGATGCCCTGGCTCAACGTGATGCGATCGGAGACCTTCGACGCGCCGTGCGGCAGGTTTTCATCGCGGATCAGGCGCTGAAGGCGCTCGGCGACGTGCAGCGCGTCCTCGGCCGTTGCGCCGGGGAGCACGGCGATAAATTCCTCACCGCCGTAGCGCCCCACCAGTTCACCAGCCCGCGAGGGTACGCGGCGCATCACCTCACCAATACGCCGCAGCGCCTCATCTCCGGCGGGATGGCCATAGCTGTCGTTGTACGGCTTGAAATAGTCGACATCGATGAGAATCACCGCGATCGACGCACCGGCGCGCTGGGCGCGTCGCGTTTCGTCGCGCAGCACCTGGTTCACGAGGCGGCGGTTACCGAGCCCCGTGAGCTCGTCGACGTTGGCCAGATCGGTCAGCTGCCGGCGCGCCTCCTGAAGCTGGCGATTCCGGTCGCGCAGCGAATCGGTGATGCTGCCGAGCTCGCGCGCCATGGATTCCTGCTGCCAGTGCAGCGACAGCATGCGTGCAAAGGTTTCATGAATACCGTTGCTGGCGGCGGCAAGCAGCGCCGTCACGCCAAGGAGCAGCAGGCCGAGGACAAGATTCTGCGGCGAATCGCGGAAGTGCGCGAGCTGCCACCAGGCGATCGGCCACAGCGCCGTAAACAGAAAAGCCAGAAAGTACTCGCGGACCACCACCATCATGGCGAGAGAGATCGCCGTGATGATCACGATCACCAGCAGCAGCAGGTACTGCAGCGTTATCGGCAGCGCCGCACTGGCGTAGATAAAGCTCGCCGACCACACGAGGCCGGTGAGCATCGAACCGCCGACCAGCGTGAAGAACAGGCGCCTGGGCCGGCTCTGGAAGCGCCGGTCGACGAGGGAGGAACTCATGTGCATCGAGCGCAGCAACAGCAGCGTGAGCAAGCCGAAGCCCCAGAGCAGCAGCTGCGTTGAATCGAAATAGGGCCAGACAACCGCGAGCGCGATCAGCACGCCGAGCAGGTTGGCCTGCATCGATGCCACGCGCCCATGCTGCATCAGCAACTCGAGCTGCGCCGAGAAGAGCTCTTCCGCCGGAATGTGTCGCAGATAAACCATCGTCGCAGTCTAATTGCAGTGTTCAGGCGGGCGGCGCCGAGGCGCCGGTCCCTGCGACGCCGGTCACAGGCACGGCGCGCTATCTGCGATGCGCGTCACAGGCACCTCGTCGGGCCATTGAAGCGATGCGTTGCAGGCCCGAGAATGGCACCGTGTTGTTTGCGGTTTAATCCCCCCGATGCTGTCCTGGAATACGTTGCGGGCTATGGCCTTCGTGCTGATCGGCCTCCCCCTCGCCCACCTGCTCCTGCTTGTCACCGAGTCCCCGGCCAGCGATCCCGGGGCC
Organism: Halieaceae bacterium; assembly: GCA_036351355.1. Taxonomy (GTDB): domain Bacteria; phylum Pseudomonadota; class Gammaproteobacteria; order Pseudomonadales; family Halieaceae; genus Congregibacter. Next base: position 13,304 of record JAZBOX010000201.1, on the reverse strand, counting down.
ACGCCGGAAGTCTGGCATCCCGTGATCAGGGCCCTTGCGGAGTCGCTCAGGAGCTGAAGCTCACGGCCCTGCGCGCGACAGGCGCAATTGACACCGTAGCGGGATATTTTGAGCTACACTTTTGGCATGTTTACAGACTTCCCCACCGAGCGTCCGAACACGCCGCTGCTCGACGCTATCGACGCAGGCCGTAACCCCTCCGATCTGAGCGAAGGCGAGCTGATCGTCCTCGCCGACGAGATGCGCGCCTTCATGCTCTACTCCGTCGGGCAGACCGGCGGTCACTTCGGCGCCGGACTAGGCGTGGTTGAGCTGACGATTGCGCTCCACCACTGCTTTGATACGCCGCATGACCGCATCGTCTGGGACGTCGGTCACCAGGCCTACCCGCACAAGATCCTGACCGGGCGCATGCAGCGCATGAACAGCATGCGTCAGGCGCGCGGACTCTCGGGCTTTCCCAAGCGCAGCGAAAGCGACTACGACACCTTTGGCGTCGGCCATTCGTCGACCAGCATCTCTGCGGCCATGGGCATGGCCCTGGCGGCAGCGCGTGAGGAGCAGCGGCGCCGCGTGGTCGCGGTTATCGGCGACGGCGCCATCACCGGGGGTATGGCCTTCGAAGCCCTCGCCCACGCCGGCGACGTGCGCCCGGACATGCTCGTCGTTCTCAATGACAACCAGATGTCCATCGGTCACAACACGGGCGGCCTGGCGAGCTATTTCGCCAAGATCTGGGCCAGCCGGACCTATATCGCCATGCGCGAGGGTGGAAAACGCGCGCTGAAAAAGGTCAAGCCGGCCTGGGATCTGGTCAAGCGCACGGAAGAGCACATGAAGGGCATGGTCGCACCGGGCACACTCTTCGAAGAACTGGGCTGGCACTACATCGGCCCGATCGACGGTCACGACCTGCCGCAGCTCAAGCAGACCCTGGACAACATGCGCGACCTGCGCGGCCCCCAGTTCCTTCACGTACTCACGATGAAGGGCAAGGGCTTTACGCAGGCCGAGGCCGACCCCATCGGCTTCCACGCTATCAACAAGCTGGAGAAGAAGGCGCCGGTGGCGGATCAGGCTGAGAAAGCTGCCGAAAAGGCCGCTGAAGCGCCGGCGATAAAGGTCAAGAAGCCCAAGTACCAGGACGTATTCGGCCAGTGGCTGTGCGACATGGCCGAGCGCGACGACAAGCTCATGGCTATCACACCGGCGATGTGCGAGGGCTCGGGCATGGTCGACTACGCGAAACGCTTCCCCGAGCGTTTCTTCGACGTCGCTATCGCCGAGCAACACGCGGTGACGCTCGGTGCCGGCATGGCCTGCGAAGGCCTCAAGCCCGTCGTGGCGATCTACTCCACCTTCCTGCAGCGCGCCTATGACCAGCTGATTCACGACGTAGCGCTGCAGAAGCTCGATGTCACCTTCGCCATCGACCGCGCCGGTCTCGTCGGCCAGGACGGACCGACGCACCACGGCGCCTTTGACCTCAGCTATCTGCGCTGCATACCCAACATGGTGATCGCTGCGCCCTCGGACGAAAACGAGTGTCGTCAGCTGCTGTACACGGCCTACCGCCATCCGGGGCCGTCGGCGGTGCGCTATCCGCGCGGCACGGGCCCCGGCTCGCTCATCGAGGCCGAAATGCACGAGCTGCCAATCGGGCGCGGCAAGATGGTCAGGCGCGGGCGCAGGCTGGCAATCCTCAATTTCGGCGCGCTGCTCGGCGAGGCCATCGCGGCGGGCGAGGCGCTCGACGCGACGGTCGTCGACATGCGCTGGGTGAAGCCGCTCGACGAGGACCTCATCCTCGAACTCGCGAGCAGCCACGACGCCTTCTTCACGCTCGAGGAAAACGTCGTCGCCGGCGGTGCGGGCGCCGCTGTTTCCGAGTTTCTCGCTGCGCACGGCATCGAGCGTTCGATGCGCCACTTCGGTATCGCCGACCACTTCGTGGAGCACGGCGGACAGGAGGACCTGCGCGTTGAGCAGGGCATGTCCCGCGGCGCGCTGATCGAGGCCGGTCAGGCCGTCGCTGCCGGTCCCTTCACGGACGCGCGGATCGCGACCCCAGTGGCGCCTGAAGTGCGCGTCGCCCTCCCCGACTGAGCCTTCGGCGCATCCACCGATTCCCCGGGGTCGGCAATCCGCGGCCCGTCGGGCACCACGCGGGTGCCTCGGACACAACACAGTTACGAAGGAACAGGTAGCGTGAGCGCAAAAAAACGCGGTGACGACAGCGCGGAGTTGGCGGTGGACGAGATGCCGCCCAGCCTGTCGCAAGTGCAGGCTGAGCTCGAGGTGATCATCGAACAGCTCGAGGACGACGACACGGGGCTTGAGAAAAGCATCGAGCTCTATGAGCGCGGGTCACGCCTGGTCGCCGCCGCAAATAAGGTGCTCGCCGAAGCGGAGCAGCGCGTGCGTGTTCTGACCGAGGGCGACGACGAGGCCACCGCGGACGAAGCGGGCTGAACGGGGCCTGAGCGCATGATCCTCGACGACGCCCTCGCCCACCTCGCCGCCGCACCGGGCAAGCGTCTCCGCCCGCGTCTGCTTGAGGCCGCCGCCGTCGCCTGCGGATGCACGGACACTGCCGATGCGGCCGCCAGCGCCGAGGCGGTCGAGCTCATCCATACCTACTCGCTGGTCCACGACGACCTGCCGGCGATGGACGACGACGCCCTGCGCCGCGGCCAGGCCACGCTGCACGTCGCCTTCGACGAGGCCACGGCGATTCTGGTCGGCGACGGCCTGCAGACCCGCGCCTTCGAACTAATTGCGAACGACGCACGCCTCAGCGCCGAACAACGCGTTGCCCTGATCAGCGTTCTCGCCAGAGCCAGCGGCTTCGAGGGCATGGTGGGCGGCCAGAGCCGCGATATGCAGGCCACGGACCGCGCACTGGGCCTCGAGGAGCTGAAGGCCATCCACGCCATGAAAACCGGCGCGTTGATTACGGCCGCACTAGAGATGGGCGCGATCGTCGCCGACGCGACAGCGGCGCGGCGGGAAACGCTGCGTGCCGTGGGCGATCGCATCGGCCTCGCCTTCCAGATCATCGACGACGTCCTCGATGTCCGCAGCGACAGCGCCACGCTCGGAAAAACCACGGGGAAGGACGCTGCCACGAACAAGTCCACCTACGTCGCCCACCTCGGCCTCGACGCCGCCGAGGCCGAAGCCGACCGCCTTTACGAGGAGGCCCTCGCCCTGATCGTCGACTGGGACGCGCGCGCGAGCGGACTGCGCGAACTGCTGGCAAAGATGGTGAAGCGCGACCGCTGAAAACACCGACAGACTCGCGCTGCCGCCGAGAGCAAGCACGGCGCGGGACAGGCGCCGGACCGGATCAACGCTCGAACAGGTGGCCGAGCTTGGCGCCCTTCGTCTTCAGGTATTGCTCGTTGTGGGGATTGGCGTCGCACTGCAGCGGCACACGCTCGGCGACCTCGACCCCCTGCTCTTCGAGCGCCGCCACCTTGCGCGGGTTATTGGTCATCAGGCGCACGCTGCGAATGGCGAGGTGCTCGAACATCGGCTGCAGGATGCTGTAATCGCGCATGTCAGCGCCGAAACCGAGGCGCTCATTGGCCTCGACCGTATCGGCACCCTGATCCTGCAGGTGATAGGCCCTGATCTTGTTGAGCAGACCAATGCCTCGGCCTTCCTGGCGGAGATAGAACAGGGCACCGCGGCCCTCGTGCGCGATGGCTTGCAGGGCAGCCCGAAGCTGCACGCCACAGTCGCAGCGCAGGCTGAACAGCGCGTCTCCCGTCAGGCACTCGGAATGCACGCGGGCGAGGAGCGGCGGACCGCCATCGACCTGCTGTACGTCACCCAGGGTCAGTACGACGTGTTCCTTGTTGGCCGCCTCGTCTTCGAAGCCGTGCATCGTGAACACGCCCCAGTCCGTGGGCAGGCGCGACGACTCTACGAATCGAACTGGCACTGGGGACTTCCTGAAAAAAGGGCGCGTAGTCTATCAGAGCGACGAGCGCGCTTTGCTCGGCGCCTTTGCCTTCGTCTTCGCGCTTACCTTGGCCCTGGCCCCTGTCCGGCGCCGGGCTACCAGCGACCGCGCAGCGTCAGCACGCCGTCCCTCTCGACCATCTCGACGTGGCGCAGGAAGCTCATGCCGAGGAGCGTCGTCGCCGGTTGGGCACCGTCGATGACCGTTGCCGTCACCGCGTTCACGCGGATCCCGCCCACGGCCACGGATTCGAGCATCACGCGACGTGCCGGCAGGATCGCGCCCGCTGTCTGCACCTCGGCGACCTGTCCGTCCTCGGGCCGGATACCGACCGCCGCCGCCTGTCGTGCATTGAGGGCGACAATGTTCGCCCCCGTATCGACGATGACGGGCATGCGCACACCGTTGATCTCGGCCGTGGTGCGGTACTGCAGCTGCCCGTCGCGCTGTACGACCACCTCGGGCCTTTGTGGCCGGCTGAAGGCGCTGCTGATTCGCTGCGACACCTGCAGGCGGCGCTCCTCATCCCCGATGCGCACCAGCGCCGATTTCGCATCGCTGGCAATCAGCAGGACATCACCCGAGCGCTGTCCCTCGCGGAGCGTGACGCGCCGCCCATCGATCTTGAACACGGCGAGGCCGGGCATCAGCGCCTCGACGGCGATATCGGCGGACCGGGCTGCTGATGCCACGAGGCAGCAAAAAAACAGAAACATCGGTGCCAGGGCAGCGTGGCGGATCAAAGGGGAACCCCCAGAAACAAGGCGGCATGGAGCACAAGGCCCGCGAAGACCCCGGCAACGATATCATCGATCATGATGCCAAAGCCGCCCTTCGCGTGGCGGTCGAGCCAGCTGATCGGCCAGGGCTTGGCGATATCGAAGAGACGGAACAGGACGAAGCCCGACACCACCGCGAGCGGCTCGGGCGCCACGGCGAAGAGCGCTATCCAAAGACCCACGAACTCGTCCCAGACGATACCGGGATGATCGTGCACACCCAGGTCCGCGCTCGCGCGTTCGCACAGCCACACGCCCAGCAGCGCAGCCAGCACGACAGTCACGGCGTAGACAAGGAGCGACTGCTGCGCCAGCACCAGGTAGATCGGCAGCGCCGCCAGCGTGCCGAAGGTCCCCGGCGCGCGGGGCGACAGTCCCGATCCGAAGCCGAAGGCCAACAAGTGCACGGGATTCGAGAGTTGCGGTTTCAGCCTGGGATCCCCCCGATCAAAAGTGCCGATAGCCGGTGGCCGTGCGCGGCTCGCGATCGCAGTGCACACCCTCCCCCGCCGTGACCGCACCGATCACCGAACAGCCAGCGGGCAGCGGGGCCGCCTCGGCCAGGGTAAAGCACAGCACGTAGTCCTCTCCACCGGCAAGCGCCCAGTCCAGCACCTGCTCACGGTCGGCGCAGGCACGCAGCTCGATGGACAGGGGCAGGCGCGCGCTGTCGATCTCAAGGCCTACGCCGCTCGCCCGGGCCAGGTGCGCGGCGTCGGCAAGCAGGCCATCGGAGACATCGATCGCTGCCGTCGCCACGCCCGCGAGGCTCCGGCCCAGGACAAAGTCCGGTCGCGGCTGCCAGAAACGCTCGATCAGTCTTTCCTCCATCGCCGCAGCCAGGCGCTCGACCGGCCGCCCCTGAAGCAGCGCCAGCCCCGCTGCGGAATCGCCGAGGCAGCCACTGACGCAGAGACGATCGCCGGGCTGCGCGCCGCTGCGCGTGAGTGCCGCGCCGCGGCGCACGGCGCCGAGCACCTGCACGCCGAGACTCAGAGGGGCGCGCACGAGATCACCGCCGACCAGCGGCAGCTCGAAAGCCGCGGTCGCAGCTTCGAGACCGCGCCGCAGCGCGGCCAGTTCGCTCGCCTGCGCACTTGCCAGGCTCAGGTTCAGCGTCATGGCCAGGGGTCGCGCGGCCATGGCGACGAGATCGCTGGCAGCGGCGGCCACGGCGCGGAAAGCGGCGCGATCAAGCGGCGCATCGATGGGGAAGTGAACGCCGGCAACGGCGACATCGGTCGAAACGACGAGTTGCTCGTCGCGTCCGAGATCGAGCACCGCGGCGTCATCGCCGACGCCGAGCGCCACGGCGGGACCATGATCGAGGCCCGTCAGGTAGTCGGCGATCAGTTCGAATTCGTCGCGCGTTTTCATGCCCGTACCCCGGTGCACGCTGCCGTCGGGCCTGTCAAGACGAGGGGCATGTCGGCAGCAGGGGCTGCGCAGGCAAGGGTCGTCCGACTAGCGGGCGCCGGTCTCGGCACTGCGCAGCTCACCGGCGAGGCGGTCGAGCACGCCGTTGATGTAGCGGAAGCTTTCGCTGGCACCGAACTTCTTCGCCAGCGCCACGGCCTCGTTGATGACCACCCGGTAGGGGACATCGATACGCTCAAGGAGCTCGAAGCTGCCCATGCGCAGCAGGCTCAGTTCGATGGGATCGAGCTCGCTCAGATTGCGGTCGAGCAGCGGCTCGAAGCGGGCGTCAAGGGCGTCTGCGTCGCGCGCAACGCCGTGCAGTATGGCCTGGAAGTACTCGAGGTCGACCACGTCGAAATCGTAGTCGGTGCGAAACTCGGCCTCGATGTCCGAAGGCGAGGCCGAGGCCATATGCCACTGGTACAGCGCCTGCAGTGCATAGTGCCGCGCCTTGCGGCGTCGTGCGATGAGCTGCTGCTGCGCCTCGCGGCCCGGCTTGGTCATGGAACTGTCCGCCACTGAGTTGTCGCTACCGAAGAGATGTCACGAATGATTTTTCATAGCAGGCTCCGCATCAGCAGCGGCCCGCGAGCGGCGCTCAGGAAGCGGGCAACTGGGACAGCAGGCTGACCATCTCGAGCGCGGAAGCGGCGGCCTCGGCCCCCTTGTTGCCGGCCTTCGTGCCCGAGCGCTCAATGGCCTGCTCGATGCTGTCGACGGTCAACACGCCGAAGGCCACGGGCACGTCGTCACCGAGCATCACCTGGGCGAGGCCCTTGGTGCATTCGCCGGCGACGTGCTCGAAGTGGGGCGTGCCGCCGCGGATCACCGCGCCGAGCGCGATGATGGCGTCGTAGGCGCCGCTGCGCGCTGCGCGCTGGCAGGCCAGCGGAATCTCGAAGGCACCGGGAACGCGGATGACCGTCATCTGCTCATCGGCGACACCGTGGCGACGCAGCGTATCGACGGCGCCATCGAGGAGATGCTCCACGACAAAACTGTTCCAGCGACCGACGATCAGTGCATAGCGTCCGCTGGAATGCGTCATGGTGCCTTCGATGGTGCGCAAACTGCTGCTCATGAGAACGGGTTCCGTATCGCTGTGATGATCGTGGCGGTCAGCCGGGGCCGCACCTAAGGCGCTTCGTCGACCCCTTTTGGGTTGGCGACCGAGGTAACGGCCTCCGGCTCGATGTACTCGATGAGCTCAAGGCCGAAACCCGAGATCGCATTGTACTTGATGGGCGTTCCGAGCAGGCGGATCTTGCCGATACCGAGGTCGCGCAGAATCTGCGACCCCGCGCCGACGGTGTTGTAGCTGTCGTTGCTCTTGCTCCTGCTCTCAGGGGCAGGCGCAGGCTTGAGAATGCGGTCCAGCCCCTCCAGCACCTGCTCGTCGGTCTCGCGCCGCGCCAGCAGCACCAGGGCACCGACGCCCTCTTCGGCGATGCGCGCCAGGGCCGCCTGCGCGCTCCAGCCGGTCGAGGCGGACTCCTCGGCGCCGAGCAGGTCGCGCAGCGTCGTGGCCACGTGCACGCGCACCAGTGTGGCGGCGCTGGCGCACAGCGCTCCGCGGAACAGGGCAAGATGCAGCCCGCCGTGGCTGCGATCACGGTAGGCGGCAAGACGGAAACGGCCGTGCCGCGTGTCGATCTCGCCCTCACGCACGCGCTCGACGGTGCGCTCGTTGGACATGCGATAGTGAATCAGGTCCGCCACGGTGCCAATCTTCAGACCGTGCTCCGCGGCGAAGGCGGCGAGCGCCGGGCCATCGGCAAGGTCGCCGGCAGCGTCGAGCACGTCGGCAATCACCGCTGCGGGAACCAGGCCAGCGAGTCGGGTCAGATCGACGGCGGCTTCCGTATGCCCCGCGCGCGTCAGAACGCCGCCGGGCTCCCCGGCGAGGGGGAAGATGTGCCCGGGCTGTACGATGTCCTCGGGTGCCGCGCGCGGTGAGGCGGCGACGCGCACCGTGTGCGCACGATCGGCGGCGGAGATTCCCGTATCGATGCCTTCGGCCGCCTCGATCGACAGCGTGAAGCGGGCACCGTCCTCGCTGTCGCCGCCGGCCATCGGCGGCAGGCCGAGCTGATCACAGCGCTCCCGCGGCATTGCCAGGCAGACAAGTCCGCGCGCGCGGCGCGCAAGAAAGGTAATGTGCTCGGGCGTGCAGTGCTCGGCGGCAAGCATCACCACGCCCTCGTTGGCGCGGCCCTCGCGCTCGTCGAGCATGAGAATGCGGTGCCCGCGGCGCAGCTCATCGAGGAGCTCGGGCACGGGCGTAACGGCAAAACCGCTCATCTGAGGTAGCCGTTCTCGGCCAGCTTGGCCGCGGTGAGACCGCTACTGTCAGACCTCGCGGCGGCGTCGCCCTGAAGCAGGCGCTCGAGATAGCGCGCGATCACATCGACCTCGAGGTTCACCCTGCTCCCCGGTCGATAGTCGCCAAAGACCGTCTCGGCCATGGTCTGCGGGATGATGTTGAGCTCGAAGCGCGCGCCGTCGACGGCGTTGACCGTGAGACTGGTGCCATCGATGCAAATGCTGCCCTTGCCGGCGATGTAGCGCGCGAGCTCGTCGGGCGCGCGCAGCGTGAAGCGCCAGGATCGACCGTCCTCTCCCATGTCCAGCACCTCACCGACCCCGTCAACATGACCGCTGACGATATGGCCGCCAAGGGCCGAGCTGGGGGTCAGGGACTTTTCGAGGTTGACGCGCGAACCCTGGCGGAGCGCGCCCAGCGTGGTCAGGCTGAGCGTCTCATTCGACACATCGGCCCAGAAGCCGTCGCCGGGAAGCTCCGTAACCGTGAGACAGACGCCGCTGGTGGCAATACTGTCGCCGATCTGCACACCTTCGAGGGGGAGCTTGCCCGTGTGGATGCGCAGGCGCAGGTCGCCGCCGCGCGGCTCCATGGCGGCGACGCTGCCTACAGCCTGAATAATGCCTGTGAACACCGGATAGTTGCCTCGTTGGAAGAAGGCCCTGGAAAAGCTCAGGTCGCGCCGGAAATCCGGCAGCGCAGGCGCAGATCGTCGCCGACGCGCTGCGTGTCGATGAACTCGAGCGACACGGCTTCGGCGAGGCGCTCGAGTTCCAGCTCGAACATCGGTCGACCACGACTTCCGAGGAGCTTCGGCGCCGTGTACAGCACGAGCTCGTCGGCGAGCCCGGAGCGCAGCATCGCACCGGCCAGCGCGGGGCCGGATTCTAGCAGAATCTCGTTGCACTCCCGCTCGGCGAGCGCCCCGAGCAGGGCGGGCAGCGACAGACCGGAAGAGTCGCCCTCGACGGCGCGCGTAGATATGGCGCCAAGCGCCTCGGGCACGGCCGCGTCGGGCGCGTGCACGAGCAGGGCGGGCTGCGGCCCCTGGAGCACGCGCGCGGTCGGCGGCGTGCGCAGCTTCGAGTCCAGGACCACGCGCAGCGCCCGCCGCTCCATCGGCGGAAGCAGGAAGCCTTCGAGCGCTTCCTCGCGCAGCGTGAGCGCGCAGTCGTCTGCCAGTACGGTGCCGATACCGGTGACGACGGCGCAGCTCTCGGCGCGCAGGCGCTGCACATCGCGCCGCGCCGCCTCCCCGGTGATCCACTGGCTCTCGCCCGAGGCCATGGCCGTGCGTCCGTCGAGCGACGCCGCCATCTTGATGCGCAGGCGACCACGGCCCCGGCGCTGGCGGGCGAGGAATCCACCGAGCTGATCCTCGACGGCATCGGCCATCAGCCCCATGTCGACCTGCACACCGGCATCACGCAGGCGCGCCAGACCCTGTCCGCAGACGCGCGGGTGAGGATCCTCGACGGCAACGACCACGCGCGCCACGCCCGCAACAATCAGCGCATCGGCGCAGGGCGGCGTGCGCCCGTGATGCGAGCAGGGCTCCAGGGTGACGTAGGCAGTGGCGCCGCGAGCACGCTCACCGGCAATCGCCAGCGCCACCGCCTCGGCGTGGGCTTCGCCGGCGGGCTGCGTGAAACCCTCGGCAACCAGCTGGCCATCGCGAACGAGCACGCAGCCCACGTGCGGGTTCGGCCGCGCCCAGAAACGCCCCTCGTCGGCGAGCTCGAGGGCCCGCGCCATCCAGCGCTTGTCGTCTGCGTCGGTCATCGCCATCCGGGCTGTGGCAGCCCCGGCCTCAGCCTTTGTCGCCGGCGCTGCTGCGTGCGGGGGGTTCGGGTTCGGACTGCAGCGTTTCGATTGCGGCCTGGAATTCGGCGATGTCCTCGAAGCTCCGGTACACGGAGGCAAAGCGCACGTAGGCGACCTTGTCGAGGGCGCGCAGCCTGTCCATCACCAGCTCGCCGAGTACGCGCGAGTTGACCTCGCGCTCGCCCGTGGCGCGCAGGCCCTGCTTGATATGGCTGATCTCGGCCTCGATCGCCTCGACGGACACGGGCCGCTTTTCGAGCGCGCGCAGAAAGCCGCCGCGGAGCTTGTTCTCATCGAAGGGCTCGCGGCTGCCGTTCTGCTTGATAACCCGGGGCATGAGAAGCTCCGCAGCCTCGTAGGTGGTGAAGCGCTCGTGACAGGAGAGGCACTCGCGGCGGCGCCGTACCTGCGTACCGTCGGACACGAGGCGGGAATCGATCACCTTGGTGTCGTCGGCAGTGCAGAAGGGGCAGTGCATCGCTCAGGGGCCGAGCCGCCTCAGGCAGCGATCGCCGCGCCCGCCACGGGGCGCTCGCCGTAGACCGGGAAGCGCGCGCAGAGATCGAGGACCTTCGCACGCACCGCCGCGATCTCAGCCTCGGCGTCTCCGCTTTCGAGCGCCGCGAGAAGGTCGCACATCCAGTGCGTAAGCTGGCGCGTTTCCGCTTCAGCGAAACCGCGCGTGGTGATCGCCGGCGTGCCGACGCGCAGGCCCGACGTAATGAACGGCGATCGCGGATCGTTGGGCACAGCGTTTTTGTTCACGGTGATGTTTGCCCGCCCGAGGGCCTCGTCCGCATCCTTGCCCGTGTAGGGCTTGCCGATGAGGTCGACGAGCATCAGGTGGTTGTCCGTGCCACCGGTGACGATGTTGATGCCGCGCTCGATGAACGTCGCGGCCATGCAGCGCGCGTTGGCGACGACCTGCTGTTGGTAGGCAACGAATTCAGGCTGCTGCGCTTCGAGGAAGCTGATCGCCTTGGCCGCGATCACGTGCATCAGCGGACCGCCCTGGCCGCCGGGGAAAACGGCGGAGTTGAACTTCTTCTCGAGTTCCTCGTTGGCCTTCGCGAGGATGATGCCGCCGCGGGGACCGCGCAGCGTCTTGTGCGTCGTCGAGGTGACCACGTCCGCGTAGGGTACCGGAGACGGATAGACGCCGGCAGCGACGAGGCCGGCGACGTGCGCCATGTCCACGAGCAGGTAGGCACCGACGGCATCGGCGATCTCGCGATAGCGCGCCCAGTCGACCACGCGGCTGTAGGCGGAGAAGCCACCAATGATCAGGCGGGGCTTGTGTTCCCTGGCCAGACTCTCGATCTGCTCGTAGTCGATCTGCTCGCCCGAGGCGTCGAGGCCGTACTGAACGGCGTTGTAGGTCTTGCCGGAGAAGTTGGGCTTGGCACCGTGGGTGAGATGGCCGCCGTCGGCGAGGCTCATACCGAGGATCGTGTCGCCGGGCTTGAGCAGCGCCTGGAACACGGCCGCGTTGGCCTGCGACCCCGAGTGCGGCTGGACGTTCGCGTAGGCGGCGCCGAAGAGCACCTTGGCGCGCTCGACGGCGAGCTCCTCGGCACGGTCGACGAATTCGCAGCCGCCGTAGTAGCGCTTCCCGGGGTAGCCCTCGGCGTACTTGTTGGTCAGCACGGAGCCCTGGGCCTGGAGCACGCGCGGACTGGCGTAGTTCTCCGAGGCAATGAGTTCGACGTGCTCTTCCTGGCGCCGCTCCTCCGCACCCATGGCGGCGAACAGTTCGTCGTCAAAGCCCTCAATGGACATGCTGCGATCAAACATTGTCGGCTCCTTGTGTTTTCGGCGTGCTGGTGTGTCCCGCCTGCCTCGCGCATCTTCTGTCCCGTCGGATGCGCTGCGATCGGGTCGTGGGGCGGGGATTCTAACTGAAAGCGCCTCCCCGAGCGCATGCGCCGCGCCGCATCGTCGATTCACCGCCCTCGGACCGCTTTGCTAGAATCCGCGCCCTCCTGTGATCAGCAGCAAGCGAGACAGAACGTGGCCCAATACGTCTACACCATGAACCGGGTCGGCAAGGTCGTGCCGCCCAAGAAAACCATCCTCGAAGACATCTCGCTGTCTTTCTTTCCCGGGGCCAAGATCGGCGTCCTTGGCCTGAACGGGGCCGGCAAATCCACCCTGCTCAAGATCATGGCCGGCATCGACACGGACATCCTCGGCGAGGCGCGGCCCCAGCCCGGCATCAAGATCGGCTACCTGCCCCAGGAGCCGCAGCTCAACGCCGACAAGGACGTGCGTGGCAACGTTGAAGAGGGCCTCGCCGAAGCGCTCGACGCCCTCACCAGCCTCGACAAGGTGTATGCCGCCTACGCCGAGCCCGACGCCGATTTCGACGCGCTCGCCAAGGAGCAGGCGCGCCTCGAGGACATCATCCAGGCCACGGACGCGCACAACATCGAGACGCGCCTCGAGGTGGCCGCAGACGCGCTGCGCCTGCCGCCCTGGGACGCGGATGTGGACCGCCTCTCCGGCGGTGAGCGCCGGCGCGTAGCGCTGTGCCGCCTGCTCCTGTCCGGCCCGGACATGCTGCTTCTCGACGAGCCGACCAACCACCTCGATGCCGAGAGCGTGGGATGGCTGGAACGCTTCCTCCACGATTTTCCCGGCACCGTGGTCGCGATCACCCACGACCGCTACTTCCTCGACAACGCCGCCGGCTGGATCCTCGAACTCGACCGTGGCCGCGGCATCCCCTACGAGGGCAATTACTCGGACTGGCTCGACGCCAAGGAAAAGCGCCTCGAGCAGGAAAAGCGCCAGGAGGCGTCTCACCAGAAAGCCATCAAGGCGGAGCTCGAGTGGGTGCGCAGCAACCCGAAGGGCCGCCAGGCAAAGAGCAAGGCCCGCCTGGCGCGCTTCGAGGAACTGCAGTCGCAGGAGTTTCAGAGCCGCAACGAGACCAACGAGATCTACATCCCTCCGGGCCCGCGCCTCGGCGACAAGGTCATCGAGGTCT
>JAZBOX010000200.1:0-36607 GCA_036351355.1 Halieaceae bacterium | reverse complement strand
GCACCTTCTTCGGCAAAAGCCCGCGCGATGGCCGCGCCAATGCCACGGCCGGCACCGGTGACAATGCACAGCTTCTGGCTCAGTCGCCCCAAAACAGTACTCCTAATTATTGAACCTCGAAGGCGGACCGCGAAATGAACGACATGACCTTCGCGGGGCTCGCTCCTCGGTCTCTCACCCTAGCCCCATCTACCGTGGCCCTGGACAGATCCGCACGCCGAGTATCACGGGCTTGCCAGCGTATGTCTGCAGCGATGAACTCAATGATGGGTCACTGGTGCGAGTTCTTCCGGAATGGGTGGCCGGAACCGCGCAATTAAGCCTGGTTATGCCGTCTCGTCGTGGACAATCGCCCTCGGTTCGCGCTCTGGCAGATTACCTGTTGAATAATTTGAACGCACGGATTGGTGATCGACCACGTCAGCAAGTCTGAATCATGATGCCAGCCAACTCATCCCGGCCAGCGATCTACGCTTACGCTCGAGAGGCCGCGTGATATGCCTAATATAAACGTGGTGTGAATCTGGGGGACGATCATCCTAATGTAACGTTCACTGCGCGTAGTCTCCCCGAACAAGGCAGGGGCGGTGCATTCAGGGAGCTGATTCGTTAGTGCTCTCCAGCCAGTTTTCTACCTTCAATCCGGGGACTCTTGAAAACTCCCGCACATTGCCAGTTACAACCGTGAGGTCCTGCGCCAGCGCATGGGCAGCAATCAGTAGATCGTTCGGTCCAATAGGTGTGCCCTGGCGCGAGAGGTGGTGGCGCAACGCGGCATATTCGCGGTCGGCAGGTGTTTCCAGTGGCAGGATCTCTAATGCGGATAGGATTAGGTCAACACGTTTCGAAAGTCTTTCGGAGGTTGATTTGAGAGCGCCGTAGCGAAGCTCTGCGGCCACAACAATACTGGTGCAGACACTATCCTCCCCGGCCCTGCTGATCCGTGTTGCCACCACACCGCCGGGATTACGGACCAGGTCGGACAAGATGTTGGTGTCCAGCAGGTATAACAGCGATCCACTCAAACCAACACATCATCCATGTCGGGCAGGTCATCATCGATATCCGGGAACGATTCATCGAGAGGGGGGAGGGAGGCGAGCAGGGCTAGCAGCCTGCCTTTTCGAACCGGTTCCACGATCAGTCGATCACCTTCCTTATGGATGATGGCTTCCTCACCCTCCAGTTCAAACTCGCGAGGTATTCGTATTGCCTGGTTGCGTCCGTTACGGAAGATGCGGACGTGGCGCTCAGTGGTTGACATTCCGGTTGTCTCCGACGGCCATTGCATAGGCCGCAGCATAGGCCGGTCGACCCAGGAAATCAATGAAGCGTATCCAGGGCTATAGCCTCACATCGTTTCCCAGGGGCACCTCGGCCAACTAGAAATTCTGGAGGAGTGCCTATTTTATTTAGATATTAGATTAATTTACTAATTTAATTTTATGAAAAATATAATAATTATTAATTCATGAATTGGCCTATTTGGCGACTCCGAGTTCGGCTCTGTCCGCTCCGCCATTTATCGGCACGAAGCCAGCCAGTCCTACACCTTTAAGTCCGGGACTCGCGAGAATGGCTCTCCGGCTCTCCCCAATTAACGACTGGTTAGGCATATGCTACAACCTATGCCCAGCGCCCCCGCTGCGTAAGCAGGCGCAGGCAGAAAGCCGTCTCGGCGATGATCGTCACGGCGTAAGCCGGAGCAAAGGTCGCTGAGAGATCCGGCGCGAAGAATCGCACGGCGCTGCCCGCTAGATAGACCAGGCCCGCCGCCGCGAGACCCGCACCGAAGCCGCGCGCAAAGTTTCCCGAGCGCCAGACAAGCTGTCCCATGATCAGGCTGTTGACGCCGAAGAACATCAGGCCAAGGTCGTAGCCGTAGCCGTGCAAACTCAGGAAGACTAAAGCCAGCGACTCGGCGTCGGCGATATGACTCCGCTCGGATAGGAGAATCCATGCAGTCTGCAGGGCCATGAGGTTCGCTGCGATGAGTGTGCTCTGAATTAATCGGAAGACCATGGCGGCCAGGGCAAGCCCCTGCGCAACGCGCCGAAATATGAGGTAGAGCAGTACAGCCAGTCCGGCATCGCACAGCGCCATGACCAGGTCAGCTGCAATAGCCGATTGAAACTGTCCGGGCGCAGCGCGGATCGCCGCCGCCGTACCCTCGGCATCGGCAAGGTCGATCAGGGGGCCGCGCAGCCATAGCTCCGCGCTCAGTCCGGCGATGATAATCGTGAGATAGAGCAGGCCTGCGAGACGAATTCTTCTGACAATCGCCTGATTTGGAACTGCTTCGGTCATGGCTCGTACTCCCGTGGCCTCACGCTAACCATTACTGTTCCGCTCGATCCATCGCCCCTGTCGAGGACTACTGGCGGCAGACCAATTCCCACGGTCTTGGCAGCAATGCCTGCTCGAACGCCGGCGCCCCCACGCCCGGCGTTGCCGTCGGTGATCCGACTAAATCTCGCGACAGGCTGAGGCTCTTGCCGTTTCTCTGTGGTGTTCAGCCTGCTTGACGTCGGTCAAGGCGCGAGCGAACAACTCTTCGGTAACGTTGTGCGGCTAGTGACTCTATGGGCGCCGCCCGTTGATCAACGCTGGCAGCCCCTGTGACGGGATCTCTGACGCCGCGCAGACAGCACAGCGCGTAAGTCTATACGCAGGAGCATCGATGGCCGGGAACATATCGCTGGAACAGCTTGACGCCTTGTCGGCAGAGCAGCTCGATGGGATCGAGTACGGCGTCATCCGAATGACGCACGGTGGAATCGTTACGGACTATAACAGCGCCGAGCAGCGGCTCAGTGGCCTGCAACGAGCGCAGGTCTTGGGGCAGAATTTCTTCGCCGAGGTTGCCCCCTGCACCAACAACTTCATGGTGGCGCAGAAGTATCTTGAGGTTACGGAGCTCGACGAGACGATCGACTATGTGTTCACGCTGCGCATGAAGCCAACGCCGGTCAGCCTGAGGATGCTCCGGTCGGCGTCTTCGGACTTTCAGTACCTCCTCGTCTGGCGCAGGGAAGTAGCGTGAGCGTCGTTGATGGCGCTGCGCCGGCGGGCGGAGATTCTGCCGAATGGCCGTTTTCTCCGACGTCACAGAGAAACTCGCTCTCGAAAGTGATCTGCGAAAGCAGACAGAGCGCTTTCGCATGCTCCTCGAGTTCATCCGCGACTACGTGATTTACACGTTGAATGAAGAAGGAATTGTGGATTCCTGGAACAAGTCCGGCGAACGCGGTGCCGGTGTTCCCAACGAGATGGCGCTCGGCCGGCCTTTTCAGGAAGTACTCCACGTTTTCGGAGGCGACGGGTACGACGCCGGAGAGCTGCTTCAGCGCGTTCGCGACGAGGGTAGCTGCGATATCGAATGCCGCGTCACGGGATCGCGGGGTGAGGACGTGTGGTTCGAAAAGTCGATCACCAAGTTGCAGGGCAGGCACGGCGAGCCCGAAGGCTTCTCCGTGATCGCTCACAACATGACCGAGCATAAAAAGCTCGAGCTGCGTCTCAAGCATCTGTCCGAAACGGATCCGCTTACCGGGGCGGCAAACCGTCGGGATTCGAAGCCAGCGTTCACCACGCCTTCGAACACGCCGATGCGAGCGATATGCTGCTCGCCATCGCCGTCCTGGATATCGACTACTTCAAGCGTCTGAACGACAGCTATGGGCATCCGGCTGGAGACGAAGTCCTCAAGTGCATGGTGCGCGAGATAACGAGAGTGCTGCGCAAGGGGGACATCCTCGGGCGTCTTGGCGGCGAAGAGTTCGGTATCTTGCTGCATGCCTCCGATGAAAGGGCTCTCGCCGGCATCCTCGAGCGGGTACGAGACCGAGTCGAGGGGCTTGTCACGAAACACGATGAAGCCGAGCTGCGCTTAACCGTGAGCATCGGCGCCAGCTTCCGCGAGCGCGGCAAGCCGCTCTGCCTCGAGTCGATGCTTGACGCTGCAGACGAAGCACTCTACCGGGCGAAGAACGGCGGTAGAAACCGCGTCGAGCTCGCGCTCCTCGACTGAGGGGCCTCGACCCGCCGCGGCACGGGCGGTCCGCAGGATCAGAGTTCGATGCGCTCTCCCGGTCCGGGTATCTCCGCGCGCAGCCCCAGTTCGTTTTCGAGCAGCTCACGAAAATCGGCCTTCGCATCGTCTTCGCCGTGTACCACGTGTACCGATGGGGTATTGCTGAAATTCGAAATCCAGCGGCGAAGGTCATCGACGTCGCCATGGGCCGACAGGCCGCCAACGGTATGGATTGCCGCGCGGACCGGGTAATCACCGCCGTGAATGCGGACCGAAGTCTTGCCGTCGACCAGGGCTCGTCCCAGCGTGCCCGGTGCCTGGAACCCGACGATCATCACGTGGGCGCCCTGGCGCGCAAGGTTGTGCTTCAAGTGGTGCACGATTCGCCCGCCGGTGCACATGCCGCTTGCCGCGATAATGATCGCACCGGCTTTTATCTGATTGATCGCCATCGACTCCGCTGGCGACAGCGTGAAGCGGAGGTTTTGCAGCTGCGGCATTTCGTGCACGTGGCGGCGCAGGCGCGTGGCTTCTTCGTCGTACAGCTGTGGATAGTCCCAGTACACCTTGCTCGCCCGGATCGCCATGGGACTGTCGAGGTAGACCTGCCAGCGATCAAGCTCCCACTCGTCGTAGTACTTGCCGAGGTAGTAGAGCAGTTCCTGCGTGCGTCCGATGGAGAAGGCCGGAATCAGCAGGTTTCCCCGACGATTGCTCGCTTCGCGGATGATCTGGCCTATCTCCTGAGTTGTCGCATCGCGTTCGCGGTGGCGACGATTGCCGTAGGTACTTTCGATGATCACATGGTCGGCTTCCTCAATGGCCGCCGGGTCGTTGAGAATGGGCGTGTCGTACTGTCCGAGGTCACCGCTGAATACGACCTTTTGCTGCCGACCGCCTTCGCTCAACCACACCTCGACGCTCGCAGAGCCGAGAATATGACCTGCATCGACGAAGCGGATCTCGACGCCGGGCAGGATTTCGCGACGTTCTCCATAGCGAAGTCCGGCGAAATGCCCGAGCGAGGCTTCGGCATCGCGCACCGTGTACAGCGGATCTATCGGCGTCTCTCCCTTGCGGATACGCCACTTGTTCTCGTAATCGGCGTCGCGCTCGTGCAGATGGGCAGAGTCCAGTAGGAGGATCTCGCACAGCTCCACGGTTGCGTTCTGCGCATAGATCGGTCCCGTGTAGCCCTGCTTGACCAACAGGGGGATTCTGCCGGAGTGATCGATATGCCCGTGACTGAGTACGACGGCATCGATTTCATTCGGGTGAAACGGGAATGGTCGACGGTTGCGTTCCATGTCCTTGCGCCGTCCCTGAATCAGGCCGCAGTCGAGCAGAAGCGTTTGCCCGTTGGCGCGCAGGATGTGGCAGGACCCAGTGACGCCGCTGCTGGCGCCGTAGAACTCTATGTGCATCTACGCACTCCGTTCGTGTCGGCCTCGGATTCGGGCGCATCTGCCCACCACTTCCTTACCCGGTATCACAGCAGCCCTCGAAGCTTGTCTACGAGCGCTGCATCCAGCACGCGCGGCCCGTCATCGAGGCGCTCCCGGTGGCGCTGCGATCCCGGCAGCCGCACTCCGGGAATCGACGACAAGCGATCGAGGAAGGCTTCCGTGCGCTCCTGCGTGCGCTCGCCGCCGAGCAGCTTCGGAGACAGGGCGATCAGTATTTCGCCGCCGGGTGGGGGTCCGCCATCGCTGACATCCTCGACCACTTCGTCGCTGAAGCGATCTCCTGTTGCTGACGCGGCGAGGAGTTCAACCATCAGTGCGATCGCCGAGCCCTTGTGCCCGCCGAAGGGCAGCTGCACACCGCTGAGGATTGCTGCGGGATCGGTGCTGGCCTCGCCGTCGGGGCCGAGGCCATTACCGGGCGGCACGGAGCGCCCCGCGCGTTTTGCGAGCATGAGTTCTCCGCGAGCCATGGCAGAGGTCGCCATGTCTGCCACCACCGGTGCCTTGTCGTTGCGCGGCCAGGCGTAGGCGAGGGGGTTGGTGCCGAAGATTGCTCGACTGCCGCCATGGGGCGCCATCACGGAGGCATAGTTCACGCAGGCGATGCCTGCCAGTCCTTCGTCGGCGAGGGCCTCGACTTCGGGCCAGAGCGCGGCGAAGTGGAAGCTGTCGATCACGGTCATCACGGCAATACCGAGCTCGTGTGCCGCGCGGGCGAGCTCGGGAATCCCGCGCTCGAGGGCCAGCGGTGCGAAACCGTGCTTCGCGTCTACGCGAACAAAAGCGCGCGTCGGCTGTTGAACATCCGGCTCGGCGTCGCCGCGAACGCGACCGTTGCGCAGCGCTACCACGTAACCCGGTACACGAAACATGCCGTGCGATACGGCACCATCGCGTTCGGCGCTACTCACCGTGCGCGCGACCGCCGCCGCGTTCGGTGCATCGCAGCCGTTGGCGAGCAGCACGGCCTCGACGAGCTCGAAGATCTCGCGGATGCTCAGATGGACGTCACTCATCGGCTCATACTGCCACAGTACGACGCTGCCCGAGTTCAGGTCTGCTCAAAGCCAGCGATCGCCCGCCGGAGTATCGAAGCGCGCGCGCAGGCTCGGTTGCGTAGCCTCATGCACGGACAGGCGCGGTTCGTGGATCATCGCCTCGAGCACGCGGCGCAGCGCTTGCGCATCAGGGTGAAACAGTTCGAGGGCAGACAGACGGATGCCGCTGTCGGGAAGCCGCTGTGAAGGGTGTGCTTCGCTCTCCCAGGCCAGCAGGGCTGGAAATAGATCATCCCAGGGCAGTCGGCCGTCATCGCTGACCGCCATCTGCCAGCGGAGGTCACCGCGCTCGAGGGCCAGGGCCGCGCCGCTGCCGGTCGGCGCCTGGCTCAGCGCAAGCGCCAGGTCGTCGCAGCGCGCCGCCCAATGGCTGAGGCGTGATGGGCCTGAGCAGCGATCCAGGTTGAACCAGCGGCTGCGCCCGGGATCGATGGCCTCCGGATCGACGCTGATCACTTCCAGATAGAGACCGGGTCCCAGGCCGAGAAGCCGGTTGTGAGTGCCCATGATTGCGTGCTGCCCGCCAGGGCTGAGCCTGGCGCCGAGGCAGCGCTCGACGTACTCACTACCGTCGTCCAGATTTTCGGCGGTAACGGTGAGGTGGTCGAGGGTGAGCATGACGGGTTTCCTGATTCTGCGCCGGGCCATGAAGGCAACCCGGTGATAGGCAGCGGGTGCTTGCCTCGACATTATCCCTGACGACGTTCAAGATCGAGCCTGTTCGGGGCCGTACGCATTTGTGAGGAGATCGACCGTGGCTGATCGTAGCGCTTGGGAGGGAGTCGCTCGGGGTATGACGCGCCGCCGGGTGCTTCAGTCCGCCGTCGTGGCCGCCGGCAGCCTGCCTCTGCTGACTCCCATCGGCGCCGGTGCCGCTGCTCTCGGTGCCGAGGAAGCCCTCGCCATGGCCGAAGCCCGACGCGACGAGCTGCTCGAGCTGCTGTCGCGCCTGGTTCGCATACGCAGCCTGTCCGGAGAGTCGGGCGATGTGGCCCAGGGGGTGGTCATGGACTATCTCGCAGCGCTGCCCTATGCGGTGGAAGAGTCGCGCGATCGCCCCAGCGACTATATCGACCATCCCGAGTACATGCCCCCGAGCCCCGCCGGCGATGGCCCCTTCAGCAACGTTGTCGCCAGGCCGACCAATGGCGGCAGCCGCTATGCGCTGTTTGCACATATCGATACGCATCGGGTGGAAGAGGGCTGGGTCAGCGACCCCTTCGAGCCCGTTGTTCGCGGCAGCCGTCTGTATGGTCTCGGTGTCGGCGATGACAAGGGCGGCATAGCCGCGATGCTCGTCGCAGCTGCCGCGCTTTCCGATCACGCGGGTCTGGCGCCCATCGTGATCAGCAGCCACGGCAAGGGCGGTGGCAGCCGCGGTAGCCTGCCCGTGTTTCAGCGCATGGGCGAAGCTGGGGAGGGTATCGACGCGATGCTGTACATCCACCCCGCTGAAACGGGCCGGGGCCTTGCCGACATCAAGCACGCGGTGCGCGGCGTTCTCGATTTCCGTGTCGAGGTGGAAGGCTGGCAGGGAACGCCGTTGGAAATCGGCCTGCCCGATTCCGCGCTGTGGCGTGACGGCGGCAATGCGCTGACTTATCTGGGTGGCCTCCTCGAGCACCTGCGCGCCGGCCCCCTTGCAGCGGTGGAGGTGAACGTCGGACGCTTGCAGGCCGGGGAGCGTCCCGGCGCGGTGCCATCATCGGCGCGCGCCGATCTGCGCCTGCTGTTCGACAGTCGCTTTACGTGGCGCGAGCTGCTGGCCAGTGTCCGCCGCGAAATCGCGTCTTACGTTGCGGACCCGGCGAAGGGCGGATCGCGTTACACGGTACGCGCCGAGTCCCTGGGCCGTCACTCGAATGCCGGCGAGGTTTCCTGGGATGCGCCGTCGACGCTGGGGCTGCGCAGCGCCATCGAGAGCGTCAAGGGGCGCGCCCCGCAGTCCTATCCCAATCACTATGGCGGTGACATCCGTTACCCGCTGCGTCTGCTCGATGCACCTTCGTTCGGAATCGGTTCTCTCGGCGGTAATTTCTACGGGCCCAACGAATGGATCGACATCGATGACCTGGTGAAGCTCGTGGCGGTGGTCATCCTGACCCTGTCAAACTGGAACGCGGCCGGAGTCGCCTGAGGCGTTGGTCTTTCCCCGCGCGGTGATCTTTCCTGTCCTCTGACCGGCGAGTCCACGTCGGAGCCACGGGGGTGGCTGTGACGCTGCTGCTGGTCGGGGTCGTGCTACTGCCGTGGCTTCAGCTGTCGTCGAAGACCACCGAGGAGGCCCGCTCCGAAACGCTCGTACTCAGGGCAGGGCACAGCTCTAACCCCGATGAGCCCTATCACGCCGGTCTCCTCGAGTTCGCGCGTATCGTTGAAGAGCGCAGCGAGGGCCGCGTCCGCGTCGAGGTGTACCCCTCGGGGCAGCTCGGCAGCGAGCGCATGATGATCGAGGGGCTGCTGCTCGGTACCCTCGATATCGTGGTCGCAGCTAACGGTTCAGCGAGCAGTTTCGTGCCTGAGCTCGGAGTGCTGGATCTGCCTTTCCTTTTTGAGGATCGCGAGCACATGTACCGGGTGCTTGATGGCCCCGTGGGAGAGACCCTGCGCGGCCATGCACGCGAGCGCGGCTTCCGGATCCTCGGCTACCTCGACGCCGGTGTCCGCCACATCATGACCCGCTCGCGGCCCCTGGAGCGCTTCGAGGACCTGCGCGGCCTGAAAATTCGCACCATGCCTGTTCCGAGGCACCTCGAGGCCTTCGACGCGTTCGGTGCGCAGGCGCTCGCGCTCAACTACGGCGAGGTCTACGGCAGTCTCCAGACCGGTCTTATCGACGGCGCCGAGGCCGCCAACACCAACTTCACGCGCAAGAATTTCCATGAGGTGGCTCCGAACTGGGCGCAGGTCGGCTGGATCATTCTCGTGGCCAACATGATGATGTCCGAGGCGGCTCTGCAGGCCATGCCCGAGGATCTGCACAGGATCATCGTCGATGCCGGCGCGCGCGCCGCTCAGCACGAGCGTGTGCTCTATCGCGAGAGCGACGAGGCGCTTCTCGATCGCATACGCGAAATCGGCGTGAATGTGACCTACCCGGATCCGGCTCCGTTCCGCCGCGCGGCAGAGCGGCTCTATCAGTCGCAGGACCTGGCCCCCCGGGAGCGCGCCCTGTTGCGCTCGATTCGCAGCGCAGCGGATCTTTAGGGTCGCGCCCGGTGAATTCCACTAGGTTCAGCCTGTCGTCGGCCGCGGCCATGCTGTCCACCCTGACCGGGCTGATCCGGCGGATCGTATCGTTCCTGGTGCTGCTCTTCTTCGGCTACATGCTCGTCGCGGTGCTCGTACAGGTCGTCGGGCGTTATTTTGCTGTCTCCATCGACTGGGCCGCGGAATCGGCGACGCTCGCTCAGATCTGGATGGTCCTGCTGGCTGCGGGGCTCGCGATGCGCGAGCAACTGCACGTGCGCGTTGAGGTCCTGCTGCATGCGATGCCGCGGGGCGTGCAGAGGTGGGTCAACCTCATCGTCCTTATGACCTGCCTGTGGTTCCTGTCGCTGGCAGTGCGCGGCAGTATCGACCTGATTGCTGTCGGGGCGGTCGAGACTTCGCCGGTGTTGCGGCTGCCCATGTGGGTCGCCTATCTCTCGCTGCCGCTCGGCCTTGGCTACTTCGCTCTCGAGCTGGTGCTGGTATTCCTGCAGCCACCGAGTCCGGCGCGGCAATCAGAGAGCACCCGGCCATGATCCTCACCGCCGGGTTGTTCCTTGCATTGATCCTGCTCGGCACACCGATCGTGTTTTCCCTCGGCGTGTCCGCCGCGGTCAGTATCGTGAGCCTTGATATCCCCGTAAGCATCATTGCCCAGCGCGTCTTCGCCGGTCTCGATTCCTTCACGATCATGGCAATCCCGTTCTTCATCTTTGCCGGTGTGATCATGGAGCGCGGTGGCATCGCGCGGCGGATTGTTGACTTCGCCGTGGCGCTCGTCGGCTGGGTGACCGGGAGTCTGCTGCTGGTGGCCTGTGTGACGGGGATTGGCATGGCCGCGGTATCCGGTTCGGGCGCGGCTTCTGCGGCTGCGATTTCCTCGACGATGATCGGCGAGATGCGGCGCCGGAACTACGACGTCGATTTCTCTGCCGGACTCATCGCCGCCGCGGGCACGCTCGGACCGGTCATACCGCCGAGCATCATGATGGTGGTGATGGCGACCACGGCGAACCTGTCCATCGGTCGCGCCTTTCTCGGCGGCGTGGTGCCAGGTCTGCTGATGGCCGCAGGACTGCTCGCGGCGGGCTACGTATTCGCCCGTCGCGGGGGCGTGGCCTATCGCGGAGCGGCAGCCTTCTCCCTCGTCGATCTCGGGCGCAGCTTCCTGGCTGCGATGCCGGCATTCCTGATTCCGGTAGTGGTGGTCGGCGGCATCATCGGTGGACTGTTCACGCCGACAGAGGCCGCGGCCGTCGCCGTGGTGATCGGCCTGCTGGTCGCTCTGCTTTGGTACCGCGAGATCAGCCTTCGCGATATTCCGTCGATGATCCTGTGGTCGGCATCCCTGTCCGCCGCGATCATGATGGTGATCGCCACGGCCAGTGTTTTTTCCTGGCTCATTGCTTCGCAGAACGTGCCTGCGGCGATCGGCGCGTTCATGCACGGCGCGACGAACAGCGCCGTTGTGTTTCTGCTGGTGATGGGGCTGGCTCTGCTCGTCATTGGGATGTTCATGGAGGGGATCTCGGCCATCATGGTGCTGGCACCGGTGCTGCTGCCGATTGCCGTAAGCTTCGGAGTCGATCCCCTGCACTTCGGCGTTCTGATGGTCATGAACCTTTCCCTGGGCATGCTCACTCCGCCCTATGGCATCACGCTCTACGTCGCCGGCAGTGTGGCCAATCGCTCGGTCATGCAGGTATCGCGGAAGCTCGGCCTGCCCCTGGGTGCGCTGCTTCTGGTGCTGCTGCTGACCACCGCCTTCCCCGCACTGGTCACCGCGCTGCCCGATCTTCTGATTCCCCTAGCAGACAGTACCGGCGGGAGCTGAACCCATGCACGATTTCGTTGGCACCTACACGGTGATGGTTACACCCTTCACGCCGGATGGATCGGGGATCGAGGAGGGCGTGCTCCGCGACTTTGTCGACTGGCAGATAGAGCAGGGCATCGGTGGACTGATACCCCTTGGAAGCACCGGGGAGGTCCTGTCGCTCAGCGACGAGGAGCGTCATCGTGTCGCGAAGGTCTCGATCGAGCAGGCGCGCGGCCGCGTGCCCGTACTGATCGGGGTGGCGGCTGAAAACCCGCTCCAGGTCCTGCGCTACGCGCGCGATGCGCAGGAGCTGGGCGCGCAGGGCCTGCTCGCGATCCCGCCGTTCTACAGCACGCCGACGGACGACGAAGTCTATGCGCACTATCGCTGCATCGGAGAAGGCGTCTCTATTCCGATCATGGTCTACAACAACCCGGCGATCACCAACATCGATCTGTCTCCCGCCCTGATCGCACGCCTTGCCGACATCCCGAATGTGGCCTATGTAAAGGAATCGACGCTCGAAGTGACACGCGTCCGCGACCTTGTTGCAATGGCGGGAGATCGTCTCGGCGTGTTCGGCGGCGTGCTGGGCTTCGAGTCTTTTCTAGATGGCGCCTGCGGCTGGACTGCCGTTGGCGCCAATGTGCTCCCCAATGAGTTTCAGGCAATGTACCGCCACTGCGTGGCCGAGCGCGACATCGACTCGGCGCAGCGTCTGTATCGGCGTCTCCTGCCGCTGATCGATCTGGTGGGTGGACCGCGTTACGTCAGTGCCACCAAGTCGCTCCTTGCCCGGCTGGGCTGGCCCGTGGGGCCGCCGCGCCTGCCACGGCTGCCGAGTCCCGACGCCGAACTGGCCTGGGTGGATCGCGTTATTCAACAAATGCAGTTGACCGGGAGGTCGTGATGCCAGAGCTGGATCTGATCGTAAAGAACGCCAGGGTCGCCACGGCGACGGATGCCTTCACTGCCGATATCGGCGTGCGCGACGGGCGTATCGTGCTTCTGGGTGCGTTGGATCTGCCGGCGAATACAGTCATCGACGCCGGCGGTCGCCTGGTCACGCCCGGAGGCGTCGACGCCCATTGCCACCTTGATCAGCCGTCGACAGACGGCTCGGTTCAGGCCGATGACTTTTTCTCGGGCACAGTCTCTGCGGCCTGTGGCGGCACGACCACGATCATTCCCTTTGCCGCGCAGATGAAGGGCAGCGGCGTGCGTGAAGCGGTCGAGGACTATCATCGCCGT
The DNA here is from genome assembly GCA_036351355.1 of Halieaceae bacterium. Classification (GTDB taxonomy): domain Bacteria; phylum Pseudomonadota; class Gammaproteobacteria; order Pseudomonadales; family Halieaceae; genus Congregibacter. The sequence continues at coordinate 23,770 of JAZBOX010000200.1, read as the reverse complement.
GCCGAAGGCAAGGCGGTGATCGACTATGCCTTCCACATGATCGTCAGCGATCCGTCGCCGGAGGTGCTGTCCACGGAGCTTCCCGCGCTGATCAGCGAGGGCTATTCGCACTTCAAGATCTACATGACCTATGACGACATGAAGCTGACAGACCGGCAGATCCTCGACCTGCTGGCGCTTGCGCGGCGCGAGGGCGCCCTGCCGATGATTCATGCCGAAAACGACGACTGTATCGCCTGGCTCACGGATCTGCTCGAGGAGGCCGGCAAGGTAGCGCCGAGGTTCCATGCCCACGCACGTCCCATGGTGATCGAGCGCGAGGCGGCACATCGCGCGATCTCTCTCGCCGAGCTCGTCGACGTACCCGTGCTGATCGTGCACGTATCGAGCAACGCGGCGATGACGCAGATACAGACGGCGCAGGGCCGCGGCATCAATATCTTCGGTGAAACCTGTCCGCAGTACCTGTTCCTGACCGCCGACGATCTCGCTCAGCCGGGTTTCGAGGGCGCGAAGTGTATCTGTAGTCCGCCACCGCGCACCGTTGAGGAGCAGGAGCACATCTGGCGCGGCCTGAAGACCGGAGTTTTCCAGGTGTTCTCGTCCGACCACGCGCCGTACAGCTTCGAAGATCCGCACGGCAAAAAGAATGCCGGTGAGGACGCGTCTTTTCGTCATGTGCCCAACGGCGTGCCGGGTATCGAAACGCGCCTCGCCCTGCTGATGTCCGAGGGGGTGATGGGCGGTCGTATCAATATTCATCGCTTCGTTGAGCTCACCGCTACTAATCCCGCGAAGCTCTATGGTCTGTTCCCGCGCAAGGGTACGATCGCACCGGGCTCCGATGCGGACCTGGTGATCTGGGATCAGGAGCGTGAATTTACGCTGAGCAACGACATGCTGCATCACAACGTCGATTACACCCCCTACGAGGGTATGCGGCTGCGGGCCTGGCCGCATCAGGTGATCTCGCGCGGTGAGCTTATCGTGGACGGGGCGCAGTGCCTCGCCGATGCGGGTCGCGGCGAATTCCTGCCCTCGGCGCGTTTCGAGGTGCTCAAGAATCGCGAGGGCGAACTCGTATGACCGAGGCGACGGATCCCGTCGACGACATTCTTGCGTGGCTCGAAGCCCTCGTCGCAATCCCGACCACTTACCCGCCGGGTGACACCAGCGCCGTCGCGGCCTACCTTGCCGGCGAGCTTTCGGCAATGGGCTACGACACCCGGGTGCACCGTTGCGAGGCCGGTCAGGATAACGTCGTCGCCCGCCTTGGCCGCGGTTCTCCGAGTCTCGTGTTCAATGTTCACGTTGATACGGTGGACGCCGGCGACACGGCGCTCTGGCATACGCCGCCTTTCGAGGCCACGCGCATGGGCGACGCGGTTTTCGGCCTTGGCGTGGCGAACTGCAAGGGCAGCGGTGCCGTGCAGCTGTGGCTGGCGCGCGAGATCGCGAGGCGCGGTGGGCCGGCGCGCGGTGAGGTCGTATTTACCTTCGTAGCCGACGAAGAAAGCCTCGGCGAGCGCGGCACGAAGTTTCTGGCCGACACCGGGGTCATTGCGCCGGACATGCTGCTGCTCGGAGCACCCACGGACAATACGGTGACCAACGAAGAGCGCGGTGTGCTCTGGGTTGAGGTCACGACGCAGGGCAGGGCAGCACATGCGGGTCAGCCCGAGGACGGCGACAATGCAATCCTGCGCATGCTTCGCGTGCTCGATCACCTGGTCGCGGAGCTGAATCCCCGATTACTGGCGCGCTCCACGGGTAGCCTCAAATCCACGATGAACCTCGGTCTCATCGAGGGAGGGCGCAACAACAATGTGGTGCCGAGCCACTGCAGCGCCCGCATCGATCGTCGTCTGCTGCCCGAGGAGACCGTCGATTCGGCCTTCGCGGAAATGCAATCCATCGTGCTCGGCGCTGGCGAGCCCGATAACAGCGTCGATCTTCGATTCCTGTTGGGGACCAACGGTTTTCGATCGGCCATCGACGGCCCGATGATAGCGGCGCTGCGTGAATCCATCGAGGCGGTCAGCGGTCAGCCTGCCGCCTTTTCCTCAGGCATCGGTGTCAGCGACGGTCGCCATTTCACCGGTCGTGAAATCGAAATCGTGAATTTCGGTCCGGGTGTCGGCAGCGAAGGCCATGCGAGCAACGAATCCGTGACCCTCGATTCGCTGCGTCAAAGCGCCCGCGTGCTTGAAGCCACCGTGGGACGAGTGCTCGGTTATGCCGAAGGCTGACGCGCCCGCCGCATTCGACCTGCGCAGCTAAGGCGGTGCCACGGCTCAGCTCTCCCCGGTTCTCGGCGGTCGGGCGTCCAATCGACTTTGAAATGGATGGCGTGCCCGTGAGAGCGCTCGAGGGCGAATCGATCGCCGCGGCGCTGATTGCCGACGGTCGGCGCCAGTTCAGGACCGACCGCGACGGTCGTGCTCGCGGCTTCTCCTGCGGTATGGGCGTTTGCGGTGAATGCGAGCTGTTCCAGGATAGTGGAATACCGCTTCGTGCCTGCATGACCGCTGCGCAACCCGGCATGCGACTTCGCTCGTCGCGCTATCGCCGAGAGATACCGACGGACACGTACCCTCCGCCTGCTGCCGAAGAGCTTATTGTCTGCGATGTACTGATCGTCGGTGCGGGACCCGCCGGCATGAGTGCCGCCGAACTCCTTGGTCGCACGGGGATTCACGTGCTTGTCGTCGATGAACGCGGCGCCCCCGGCGGGCAATACTTCAAGCCGCTTGCCGCTTCCCAGGATTTTCGCGATGGCGTGCCCGGCGATTCCCAGTACGGTGAAGGCCGGGCGCTGATGCAGCGCATGAGCGACGTTGGTGTCAGTCCGCTCGTGGGCACAACGGTCTGGGGACTGTTCCCCGGGGCCGACGGTGGTTTCGAGGCGGGCTTCCTTGGCGAGCGCTCGCGCGGAGGTGAGCGCCGCAGCTGCATTCGTGCCCAGCATGTCGTTCTTGCCGCGGGCGCCTTCGAATCGCTGCCCGCGTTTCCGGGCTGGACACTGCCCGGTGTCATGAGCACCGGCGCAGCGCAGGGCCTGCTGCGCTCCTACCGTGTGTCGCCCGGCGAACGGGTACTGATCGCCGGTAACGGTCCGTTGAACCTTCAGCTCGCCTGCGAACTCGTCGAAGGCGGGGCCGAGGTGGTCGCCGTTGCAGAGGCCGCGCCCGCACGAAGGCCCGCTGCCGTCGCTGCAGGCCTGGGGATGCTGGTCAGCGACGCCAGGCTTGCGGCAAAAGGTATCGCGCTACTCGCCCGACTGCGTCGTGCCGGCGTGCCGGTCCTTTGGGGGCAGCACATCGCCCGCGCCGAGGGAGCCACGGCGCTTGCGAGTGCAACGCTGGCACCGATCGACGCGAGCGGCAGCCTCATACGGGACCAGGAACTGCGCTTTGATGTCGACACGCTGTGCCTGGGCTATGCGCTTTCGCCATCGAACGAACTCGCGCGCCAGCTCGGCTGCCAGCACCGTTCGACAGCACCTGGACTGCTCGAGCCCCTTGTCGATGGCAACGGCGAGACAACGGTGCCAGGTGTATTCGTGGTCGGTGACGGAGGGCGCCTCGGTGGTGCGCAGCTGGCGCAGGCAGAGGGACGCCTCGCTGCGCGGGCGATCATCGAGCGCTTCGCCGGCCCTGCGATTCCGGGCCTTGAACGCGATCGTCGATGGCGGGATCGCCAGCGACGATTCCAGCGTCACCTGTGGTCCCTGTTCGCAGCGCCTGCCTATGTGCCGGACGATCCCGACACGCTGGTCTGTCGCTGTGAGTGCGTGCCCCTGAAAACGGTACTGCGCCAGCTGGAGGCCGGAGTTACGGATTTTGCTAGCCTGAAGCGCGGCACGCGCGTGGGCATGGGAAGCTGCCAGGGGCGCTACTGTCAGCGACAGCTCGCCACTGTCGTAGCGGCGGTTACCGGCATCGCGCCCGATGCGCAGGCGCTCTTCGAGGCCCGTCAGCCCGCCAAGCCCGTGCCGATCGGTGAACTCGCAAGCGAGCAGCCGGAGTGGGGGGGCTACCGCAGCGTCGAAGCGCCCTCCGGCGGCGAAGGTCAATGCCACTCCAGGGCAGTCGTTCTCGAGGCCGAGGTGCTTGTCGTTGGCGCCGGCATCATCGGGCTGTGTACGGCGCTGCACCTTGCCCGCGCCGGTCGCGATGTCGTGCTGGTCGACCGTTCACCGCCTCTCACACAGGCTTCGGGTAGCAATGCCGGCAGTCTTCATGGCCAGCTGCTGTCCTGGGATTTTTCCGATCCATCCGCGGCTGCGTCGTCGCCCGCAGCGCAGACGCTGCGCCTGCAGCAGCTCGGGATTCGTGAATGGCAGGCGCTTGAGTTCGAGCTCGCTGCGGATTTCGAGATGAGCCTCGGTGGCGGCCTCGTCGTCGCCGAGAACGAAGTCGAGCTGGCCTACCTGCGACGCAAGGCAGAGATTGAGGCGTCCTTCGGCCTGCGTATGGAGATGCTCGATGGACTGCAGCTTCGCGAGCGACTGCCCCTTGCGGGCGCAACGCTGTGCGGTGGCCTGCTTTGCCATGACGAGGGCAAGATCAATCCACTCGCGGCCGGACCCGCCGTCGTTGCAGCCGTTCGCGACGCCGGTGCCAGATTCGAAGTGCCCTGTCGTGTCGTGAATATCGAGAGAGCGGGGCAGGGCTTTCGGGTCCACACCACCGGGCCAACGCTAAGCTGCCGCCGCCTGGTCAACGCGGCGGGAGGCTGGTCTGCGCGTATCGCCGCCATGCTCGGGGCCGAGTTGCCGGTGCGGACAGCGCCGCAGCAGATGATCGTGACCGAAGCGCTTGAGCCGGTGGTTCCGCTGCTGCTCGCGGCAGCCGGGCGTCACCTGACGCTGAAGCAGCTGAGCAACGGCAATGTGATCATCGGCGGCGGTTGGCCTGGCGCCTTTGACTACGAGCGTGATCGCGCGCTTGTTCGCCGCGACAGCGTCGCGGGCAACCTCTGGGTGGCGTCGCGTGTGATCCCTGCGCTGGCTGGCGTTCGCCTGTTGCGCAGCTGGTCCACGGTCGGCGTCATGACCGACGGCGCTCCTATCGTCGGTGAGTATCCGGGCATCCCCGGTTTCTTCAATGCCGTTGGCGCGAACGGGTACACGATGGGTCCGATCCTCGGTCGCATCAGCGCGGGTATGATCCTTGGGGAGGAGGCGCCGCTGGACCTCGCCCCCTTCCTCGTCGATCGTTTCGGCTAGATCTACAAACACGCAAGGAGCTGCTATGCAGATGCAGGATTTCGCAGGACAACAGCGAAGACACGCCGGCGCGCTGCCGTGGGTTGTGACTCTGGCACTGACGACCCTGCTGTCGCTGACGGATTGCGCACACTGGATGGCTTCCGCGGCGGAAGCGACGGTCGAAGCCTATGCCGTACCCGACTCCCGCGAGCGTTTCATGATCCAGAAGGCGATCGTTGGCGACAAGCTCGACCGCGCGCTGCTCCCGGCGATGCGCCGCCATGGGATTGATCTTTGGCTGGTCCTGGACCGCGAGTACAACCCCGACCCACTGCAGGTGGAGATCGGAGGTAACGGCACCGGCGTGCGCGCGGCGTACCTGTTTTTCGATAATGGTTCGGATACGCCCGAAAAGCTGTTCTTCAGCTCCCACGAGCAGCCGGCCAACTCGGTGATCGCCAACGTCTACGACGAGACCGTCTACTACGGTTACAGCCGCGAGGGCCTGACGCCGCACCTGAAGAGAGCGATCGCCGAGCGCGATCCCAAGCGGATCGGCATCAACCGCTCGGCAACGATCCCCATGGCGGATGGTCTCTCCGCTGGGCTTTACGAGTATCTCGTAGCCAGCCTCGAACGGAAATACACGGGGCGATTCGAGAGCGCCGAACTCCTCGCCCGCGACTTCCGAACCAATCGCAGTCCGATGGAAAGCGAGGTCTATGAACAGCTGCTGGCCTGGACGCACAGCTGGATGGAGGAGGCCCTGAGCACGGAGAACATCGAGACCGGCGTCACCACCGCCGAAGATGTGGCATGGTGGCTCAAGGACCGCGCGCGGGAAATCGGCCTTTCGGGCTATGGCACCGTGCGCGTCGTCCGCGCGGGTGAACTCCTGCCGATTCACGACCCCGATCTGCCGCTGCTCCCCGGCGACATCGTTGGTATCGATGGTGGTCTGAAGTACCTGGGTTACTCCGTGGACATCAAGCGCACGGCCTATCTGCTCCGCCCCGGTGAGACCTCCGTGCCGGAGGAGTTACAGCGCGCCTGGGATGTGGTCCACGACATGGCTAAGGTGTACACGGCGCAGCTGAAAATCGGCGCGATCGGCCACGAGATCTGGTCGGCCATCAACAGGGAGGCCGAGGCCCGTGGCTATGCTTCCGTGGGCCCCGATGCCGGCGGTGATGCCAGCACCGATACGCGTCCCGAGGCGGGCTTTTACGGCCACTCCGTGGGCAATGGCGCGCATGACATAGGCACCCGCGTCGCCGCGGACATACCCTTCGCCTACGGTGATCGCGTGCGTTATCCGCTGGCGCTCAACGAATGGGTCTCCGTGGAGTTCCACGTGAGCACGCCAATCCCCTCCTGGGGCGGAAAGACCTGGTACACGCGTTTCGAGGAAACGGCGCAGATCACCGAGAACGGGCCGCGTTGGATGCTCGCGCCGCAGCGCGAGCTTTTTCTGATCGAGCCTGCCGAGTGATTGCTCAGTCGCTGCCGGGAGCGGCCTTCGCGTAGAAGGCCTTGAGGTCACGACGCAGTGCCTTCATCGAGTCGGGATGGATGTAGATGTGGGTTGCGGCGCATGGCGAAGGCAAGGTCCATCGCGGTGTTTTCACAGGTGCTCACCGCATGGCCGTGCGTACTCATTTATGCCCGTTCAGGGACGGGGCGTCGGTCCCGGTACCTGCGTTACACCCCGGTTCTCGAAGATCGGCTCGAATACCGGCGTGACGGGGTTCGTCCAGCCTTCCTTCGAACGCTCGACCATTTCCACGACATCCTCGATCAGCTCGCGGTTATCGAAAACCACGCCATCCTTGATCGTCCAGCGGATGCCGCCGCGTCGTTCGATGCGCCCTTCCGACGAGTCCATCGCGCCAAAGGCGTAGAGGAAGCGCAGATTGTGCAGCGGGTTGCCATCGACGATGAGCAGGTCAGCCGTGTAGCCGGTCTGTATCAGCCCCAGATCGGGTCGGCGAAGCGTTTGTGCGCTGTTGTAAGTGGCGCTGCGGATGACTTCGAGGGGGTTCAGGCCGGTCTCGTGCAGCAGCTGAAGCTCACGGATGTTGGCGATGCCGCTGGTACTCCACAGATAGGGATCGTCGGACGCGTAGCCCAGGTGCCCGCCGCGTTTGACGAATTCGTAAACGAGCTTTCCCCATTTTCCGTACAGCTGCGCCCAGCGCTGTTCGTCCTTTGAGGTCCAGTCCCAGTGGTGCGAGGCGTGGTAGGCAGGGTTGGCGAAGTACCAGTCGATAAGCTGGCTGTGCGTATAGCGTTCGTGCCAGGGCAGGCCCATGGCGCGGTTGAGATCGCGATTGACCTCGTAGGCGCTCATGTCAGGAATCAGTGAGACACCGGAAGCGACGAGACGATCGATGACCTCACCGAAGAGTATCTCTTCGGGCGCGTCGTTCCAGACCTGACCTGCCTCGCGGAAGCGCTGTGCCTCGTTCAGGTAATTGAAGTTCGGCGGAAAGTCCTGCACACCACCGCCGAGCGCCGCCTCACCGAAGCCGTAGTGGTGTTCGATCATGGTGACACCGAGTTCAGCGGCGGTGACCGCGTTGACCACGGCAGTGTCCGAGGGAGGCAGGTGCACCGTGGTGATCCCGCCGGCCTCGTACACGGCCTCGGCGACGGCGCCGAAGAGTTCGGCGTTCCAGGCGAGGCTGCCGATGCGCACCACGTGCGCCTCCTCCATGATGTCACGGACCAGCTCGTTCACGCGCTCCGGATCGTGCCAGGCTGCAATTTCATCGGCCGGCGGATGGTGGCCTGGGTCGCGCGAGCGCGACGGCCCCCAGTCGCGGATCGGATACATGCGCGGCGCGGTGATCCTGTTCTCGTTCGAGAGCCGCTGCTGTTCGAGCGCCGCTTCCCAGCCGCGGCCCGCACCGTTGACCATCGTGGTAACGCCGTGGGCGAGCTTGAGCTTGTAGACGTATTCCAGCGGCAGAGGGTCGCTGCGGATGTGGGTGTGCAAATCGATGAGACCGGGCATCACGTACATGCCGCTGGCATCGATCACCCGATCCGCTTTCACCTCTGTACCCTCGGGGCGACCGAGCACGCCGTTGTAGCTGATGATCTGCTCTACCCGCTGGTTCTCGATGATGATGTCCGCGGGTCCGTAGGCCGGGCCGCCGTGGCCGGGGATCACCATGGCATTGATGATGGCGAGGCGCTCGTAGGGGCCCTCGCGTTCGGCGGCTGCCAGGGGTGACGTATGCGTGCCCAGCAGCATTGCCAGCAGCGCAGAGACCCGCAGCGTGAAGACACGGGCGCGTGGCGCCAGCGGTGATTTGCGGTAGCTTTTTGTCATGGGATTGATCTCGATGCTTGTTGCCACGAGCCGCCGCCCTGAATCGGGCACCGTAGCCCGGCGAACGCGGAACCCGGTGAGGTCAACAGGTGCATTTTCTGAAGGCCAGTGAAATGGTGTCTCAGTCCTTCGCGCGCCGACGCCCGCGAATGAGGACGTCGATCTCTCCGGGCCGCTCATTGCGGTACACGAGTTCGACGCGGCCATCGTCGCGCGTGCGCACAACGGCGGGTACGGCGTTCTCGCTCAGATACCAGCCCTCAGGGAGTACGACGGTGTTGCGGGCACGGCCAAAGCTGCGGTCCCACAGAAACTCGCTGCCGGTCAGAAAGAACCGGTTGGGGTCGGTGTAGGTTTCCGTGATGCGCAGCAGGCGGCTGCCGCCCTCGGGCACCGGGTCGAACCAGATGACGACCAGTTCCGTGCTGTCGGTCACGGCTTCGCCGATATCGATGCCGCGGTCGCTGATCGCGCTGCCCTGGAGAATCTCGACTTCAAGGGCTTCGCCCGTGTCGAGAACGCGCGCCTCGGGGTCGCTGGCCTTGCTGCCGGGGCGCACGATGTTCAGGTAGCGGTCCATGCCCGGCCGCGTCTCTTCGTAGTCGTGGTACAGGCGGAAGGAATGGGTTTCGGGTTGTTGCAGGAAGTAGACTATGTCGCGCGTCTGCGAGGCGCGCTGGGGCGTTGCAAAATCGCGACGCGCCATCGGCCGGCGGGTGCTGACCTGTGCCTGACCGGCATCGCCGGGATCTACCTCTTCTGATTTGGCGGGCGTTGGCAGTGGTCGGGCGACAAGCTCTAGGGGAACCCCCGCCGGCCCGGGATTCATGAAGCTCAGCTCTATTCGACCGTCGTCGCGCGTGATCACCTGCGAGGGGTAATTTACCGCCGCAAGCTCGTAGCCCGCGGGCAGGACCACCGCGTTGCGCTTGATGCCAAGCACGCGTTTGAAGTGCAGCTCCTCTCCGTCGGTGAAATAGCTCGCAGCGTCCTCATAGGTTTTGTCGATCAGCAGGCGGCCGCGGCCTTCGTCGGGGACGGGCCGGGCAAGCTCGACGCGGATGTACTGATCACCGTCTTCGGCCCCAGGGATCAGCCCACTAGCGCGGGCATCCGCACCGTCGACGATTTTCCATTCAAGGGCCTTTCCCGTCATGCGATCGATGACTCCGTGCACCTCAGGCTCGCTGCCCCGACGGATCGGGTTGTAGTACCGCGTGGCACCCGGCGCGGAAGCGCTGACATCGTAGTAAATCCGAAAACTGTGCGAGTCAGGTGCGAGCAACTCGTAGCGCGTAAACGCGTCGGCACTGGTCTGAACTTCACCCTGGACCGTGAAGGGAGCAAGGGCGGTGAGTGCAAACAGCACGGCCGAGAACGCCGGCCGCGCGTGGCGAAAAGTGAGGGCTATGGTCATCGATCTATCCTCACTCGACCACGAAGGGTTCGCGGACGATATCCATAGGCGCGCCTTTCTTCGATTCGGCGACAATGCGCGCGACTTCTTCCATGACCGCCTTGTTGTCGATCACGATTCCATCCTTGATCGTGTGCACGATGCCCTGTGTGCGGTACATCTCGCGGTTTTCCTTCATGCGGATCGCGCCGAAGGGATACAGGTACTTGAAGTCCTTTGCCGGGCTGCCATCGACGATCAGCAGGTCGGCGATATAGCCCTCTTGAACCAGGCCAAGCTTCGGCTCGAGGATAGTTTTCGCGCTGTTATAGGTTGCCGTCTGCAGTACCTCGAGAGGATGCATCCCCGATTCGAGAACCAGCTGCAGTTCGCGAACGTTGCCGAAGCCGCCCGTGGACCACTGATAGTTGTCATCGGTGCCGTAAGCGACCATGCCGCCGCGGTTATTGAACTCGTAGATGAGATCGCCCCAGAGATCGTAGAGGTTGTGCCACAGGTACTCGTCGTAGGAGGTCCAGTCGTACTGGAAAGAGGCGTGATTGGTGGCACTCGGCAAGTGCCATTCCCACAGCTTCTGGTGCGTGTACTTTTCATGCCAGGGAAGGCCCTGGGCGCGCAGGATGTCGCGGTTGGCCTCGTAGGTGGCGCGGTTCGGCTGCATCACCACACCCGTCGCGACCAGCTCGTCGACGACATCGTTGAGCAGTCGGCGCTTCATCTCGGGATTGCGCTTGACCTCTTCCCAGACACGTCCGGCTTCGCGGAAGCGGATGTTCTCGTCGAAGTAGTTGTAGTCGTCGGGGTAGTCCTGAATTGTCCGGTCAACGGCGGATTCGGCGTAACCGTAGTGGTGCACGATCATGGTCACGCCGAGCTTCGCGGCATCGAGGGCGTTGACCTCGGAGGTGCTTGAGGGCTGGATGTGCACGGCGCTGATCATGCCCTCGGCTTCGATTGCCTTTGCCGCTGCACCGAACAGTTCGGCGTTCCAGCACAGGTCGTTGAGATAGACCTGGCGCACGCCGCGCCTGGCCATTTCCGCGGCGATGAGTGGCGCCATGGCGGGGTCGCGCTTGTCCGCGTCGCTGAACTCCGTATCGGCGCCCCAGCCATAAAGGGGGAACAGTCGTGGCGCCAGGATCTGGTTGCTGCGCTCGAGGGAGAGGTCTTCGGCGACGCGCTTCGGTTCGGCAGGGCCGACCGAAGTGACGCCGGTGGCAAGCTGCATGTAGTAAATGTAGTCGAGCGGCAGCTCATCCTCGCGGAAGTGCAGGTGAAGATTGATCATCCCCGGCATCACGTACATGCCTTCACCTTCGATGATGCGGTCGCCGGTCAGACGTGGTTCATCGAAGGGTTCGGGTTCAGCGAGGGGGTCATAGCGCCGGATCTCCGAAATCACGTTACCCGTGACGAGTATGTCGAAGGGCCCGCGTGCGGGGCCACCGTGCCCCGGAATCACCATGACATTGCGGATGACCAGGCGCTCGTAGGGACCTTCTGCGAGCTCGCCGTATTGCCGCGTCTGCGCCGGCGTCGGCTTGGGCAGGACCTTCTCGATCTGCGCACTCGCCTGCATGGACAGGCCCGTGGCGGCAATGCCGACCGCGAGGCTGTGACAGAGGCTGCGGTAGAAGTGGCGGGATGATGGTCGACGCGGCGTCGATGAATACATGCGGATTCCTTTTTCTGTGCGTTCTGCTTCCGGATCGATCCGGGGGCGCGGCGCTCTGCCGTATCGGCCGAGGGCAATCACGCTGAAGAATTGAAAATAGATTATTTGCGGGTAATTACAAGGACGGCGCAGGCGCGCCGCCCGTCGTTTCGCCGATGGGGCGGCTCGACTCGCTGCGGCGGAGTCTGGTGCAGCGACGGTGATCAATAGCCTTCGGCGTGACCACCACGGCGCGGGTCGGCCACGCCGAGGAGCTTGCCGCCGCGGCGCTCAACCAGATGAACTGAACCCATATGCCAGTTGTAGGGAGCGCTGAGCTCAACGCGAACTCCGCGGGTTTCCAGCGCCTCGATCACCGCATTGTCGACACGGGATTCAAGCTGCAGCGCATCGTAGCGCCCGTAGCCGAGGAAGCGTGGCGCATCGATGGCTTCGTAGCTCGACATTTCGTAGGCCAGGCGGTTGATCAGCGTGAGCGCCACAGCGCGAGAGGCCAGGCCCGGAGAGCCCAGCGCCATCCACGGGCGCCCATCGCTACCGACGGCCATCAGCGCGGGGAAGGGCGTTATCACGCGCCGCCCCTTGCCCTTGCCGCTGCCGGGAAAGGTATTGCCCGAGTTGACGCCGACTCCGTCGACGGTGAGGCCCGTCCCAAAGGTGTCGCCGTAGACCGTGTGCGTCATCGACACCCAGTTGCCGTCGCCGTCGGCGATCACGAGATGGTTCGTGTCCGTGTGCATGAGAACTTCGTAGGCACCGTGAGAATTCGCTCCAGGACTCGATGGCTGCCCCGCCGGGGCGGCGGCGGTGAGGATCTCCGGTGCGCTCGCGCGGATGATGGCCGCGAGCTGGCGCGCGAAGTCCTTGGACAGCAACAGCTCCGTGGGCAGCTCCGATGACAGCGGATCGGCGGTGAAGGTCGCCGCGAAGTGCACGGCCTGATCGAAGGCCTGACGGATCAGGTAGAGGCTTTCCGCGGAACTCTGGTAGTGCCCGAGCGCCGGCAGGTCAAAGTTCTCGAGAATCTGCAGGACCAGCGCGTAGAGGATGCCTGCGGTCGATGCCGGTGGTGGTCCGCGCAGCTCGATTCCCGAGTAGGAGAACTCGAGCGGGGCCACCCAGCGCGCCTCATATGAGGCGAGCTCCTCAAGACTGATATCTCCCCCGGTTCGATTGACCTCCGCCACAAAGTGTTGAGCCCATTCGCCCGTGCGGAAATAGTCCGGGCCTTCCTCGGCGAGGCGGCGCAGCGTGTCGGCGAGCAGGGGCTGGCGCAGGAGATCGCCGACAGGAGGCACGAATCCGTCGGGCATCCACTTGCGGCGTGAGGCAGGATGGACTCCGATCCGCTCGTAGGCCGCACTCATTTCTCCATACAGAAACGAGTACATGGGGAAGCCATTCGCCGCTGCATCGATTGCCGGTTCGAAATAGCTCGCCCAGGGGCGGCTGCCATAACGCTCCGCAGCGGCGGCCATGCCGGTGACCGTTCCCGGTACACCGATGCGCTGGCCCGAGGTGGTCGCCACGTTCGCTGGGCGGGCCATGGAAAAAGACGCCGGGGCATTGCGCGTATGGTCAAGCTCGGCATCGAGGTAGATCAGCTCTCCCGTTTCCGCCCAGTAGATCATCCCGCCCATGCCGCCGGCGAGCGTCGACATCTGCGGCTCGAGGACGTGCTGCAGCGGCATGGCCGTGAGCATCGCGTCCACGGCGTTACCGCCGCTGCGAAGCACCGCGAGAATCGCGCGGGTGACATCGGGATGCGAGGACGATGCCATGGCCGTTGTTCCATCGGCGACGGGTTTTTCTCCCTGCTCCGGTCGTTGCGCCGCCGAGATATCGCTGAAAATGACGAGGCTGAGGCAGAGCATTGCTAGCTGACAGCGCTGGCGGACAAACATGGTCTTCCTCCCGGGCGCTGCTCGCGCCGCTTACGAGAATCTTTGGATACGGAAAGGGTTCAGGTCGACAGGTGCTTCCCTTCCGGCAGCGAGGGCGTGCACGGCATCGGCGGTGATGCCCGCAAGCGTCAGTCCGAGGTGCTGGTGGCCAAAGGCGTAGACGATGCGCGGGTTCTTCGGGTGGCGGCCGATCACGGGAAGATGATCAGGCAGCGACGGACGAAAACCCATCCACGACTCGCGCGACGCTGTTGGCGCCTGCGGCAGCAGTTCGCTGATGTGCCGCTCAAGGATCGCGGCGCGGGCCGGGTCCGGCGCCAGTTCCATCCCGCCGAGTTCCACAAAGCCGGTCATGCGCAGGCCGCTCTCGAGGGGAGTCATAATCGTCATGCGGTCCATGGAAGCAACGGCGATATCGAGTTCGCTGCGCCAGCCGCGAAGCTGGACGTGATAGCCGCGCTCCGTGTCCAGGGGAACGGAAAACCCGGTCTGCGCGGCCAGTGTTCGTGACCAGGCGCCGGCGGCGATAATCAGCCGGCCTGCCCGGAGCGTCCTGTTGCTGAGCGTAAGGCGAGCTATTCCATCTGCATCGATCTCGATGCCGAGCACCTCATCATGGAGGTGGTCCCCACCCGCGCGGATAAAGGCCTCCAGGAGTCCACGACTGACGCTCAGTGGATCGGCAACGTGCGCGCTGCCGAGTACGTGAATCGCGCCGATGTTCTCCTTCAACCCGGGCGCTCGCGACGCCACCTCCGCCGCCTCGATCCACCGCGCGTCTATGCCGTTCGCGTTCAGCTGAGCCATCTGCTTCTGCGCTGCGCGGGCGAGACGCGGATTCTCCACCAGGATCAGGTGACCACGGCGGTGCAACTGTTCGGCGATGCCGGCATCAAGGAGCAGGGTGGCGAAGGACTCGAGGGCTCTCTCCTGCAGTGATGCCAGCGCCTGTGTCCCGCTCTCGAAGGCGCCTGGGCGGCAGGCCCAGGCGAAGCGCAGCAGCCAGGGCAGGATGCCTGCCGCGTAGGCCGGGCGGATCGACAGCGGGCCGTTCCTGCTAAAGAGCATTCGCGGCGCGCCCAGGAAAGTCGACGGTGAGGCCAGCGGAAAAATCTGCTCCGTGGCGATGTGGCCGGCGTTGCCGTAGGAGCAGGCCATGCCCGGCTCGGCCCGGTCGATGAGGACAACGCGCGGAAACTCGCGGGCGAGGCGGAAGGCAATCGACAGTCCGATCACGCCGGCACCGATGACGGCGACGGGCAGCTCCTGGTCCTTTGCAGGCTCCGACACGATGGGCGCCTAGTTGGCGCTGAGGCCGAAGCGGAAGGGATCGTCGCGATCGATGTGCAGGGTGCTCCGCGCGGTGATGTAGGCAGTGCCGGTGATCACGGGGCGAAGCTGCTCGTCGGTGAGCTCCGCGCGCGCTTCGAAGACGCTGCCCGTGATGCTCTCCTGGCGCCAGCAGTCGCCGGGTCCGAGCATGCCGTCTTCGAGCAGGCACGCCAGTTTCGCGCTGGTTCCCGTGCCGCAGGGCGAGCGATCATAGGCGCCGCCGGGGCAGAGCACGAAATTGCGGCTGTCCGCATTGCGCTCATCGCTCGGTGGACCGAAGAGTTCGACGTGATCGATCAGCGCGCCACCGGCACCGCGGATGTCTGCGGCTTCGAGGGCATGGCGAATGGCCCAGCTGAAATCCGTGAGTTCGCGCGTGCGGGAAAGCTCAAGCGCCTGCCCGTGGTCGCTGACCAGGAAAAACCAGTTGCCGCCCCAGGCAATGTCGCCGCGAAGCTCGCCGACCCCGGGAACGTCTAAGGCAACATCCTTGCGATAACGATAGCTGACCACATTGCTGACGCTGACCCGATGGGCATCGTGCAGCGTCAGCGTGACCTTGCCCGCGGGGGTTTCGAGGATATGACTGCCCAGGGGCATTCGACCCAGGAAGTGCAGGGTGGCCGCGAGGCCTATTGCGCCATGGCCGCACATTGACAGGTAGCCGACGTTGTTGAAGAACACCACTCCGGCGGCGCTCGTGCGTTCGACGGGCTCGCAGAGCAGGGCGCCAACGATGACGTCGGATCCCCGCGGTTCGCTGACCGCCGCAGCGCGCAGGTGATCCCAGTGCTCGCGCATCAGGGCGAGGCGGTCACCCATGGCGCCCTGGCCGAGGTCCGGCATGCCGTCGACGATCACGCGCGTCGGCTCGCCACCGGTGTGCGAATCGATGACCTGCAGTTCCCTGACGGCGTCGGTGTTCAGCGTGGACCCTCGCATCGGCTCGCGGATTTGCGCGAACTATACGCGATCATCGCGAGCGCGAAACGCCCTGGAGCTGCCCCGGTGGCACGACCGCGGGTGATACTCTCAACGGTCCGGTGAATCACTATTGGGGATCAGCTCTTGGGTGCGTACCTCGAAGATACGATCGAGCTTGTGGAGTGCCATGCGGCCGGTGAAGTGGGCCATGTGATCGTGGCAGGCGTGCCCGCTCCGCCCGGGGATACGCTGTGGGAGCAGTCGCGCTGGATAGCCGCGGACGGTCGCCTGCGCAATCGCGTCCTCAACGAGCCGCGCGGAGGTGTCTACCAGCACGTGAATCTGCTCGTGCCCCCGATCTCGCCGCAGGCGCAATACGGATACATCATCATGGAGCCCGAAGATACGCCCCCCATGTCGGGCTCCAATACGATCTGCGTGGCGACGGTGCTTCTCGAGAGGGGTCTGCTGCCCATGACCGAGCCGCAGACGCAGTTCACGCTCGAAGCCCCGGGGGGCCTGGTATCCATTGTTGCGGACTGTCGTGCGGGTCGAGTCACCCGCGTCAGTCTGTTTAACGTAGCTTCCTTCGCCGATCGCCTTGATGTACCCGTGGAGGTCGACGGACTGGGTACGATCGTCGTTGATACGGCCTACGGCGGCGATTCCTTTGCTGTCGTTTCCGCGCGCGATCTCGGTTTTGACCTTCGTCCCGACGAAGCGCGCGAGCTGTGCGAGGTCGGCGGGCGAATCCGCAGCGCCGTGCAGGAGCAATGTGGCTTCCAGCACCCGGATAACGCGGATATCGGCGGTATTTCGTTCTGCCTCTTTGCCGGACCCACGGCACTCGAAGATGGTCTGCCCACGAGTCGCAACGCGACGATCGTGCGTCCGGGCAAGGTGGATCGCTCGCCCACGGGAACGGGGCTCTCGGCGCGGATGGCGCTGATGCACGCACGTGGCCAGCTCGGCGTCGGCGAGTCGCTGCGAACCCGGTCCATCATCGATTCTGAATTCACCGGCAGGATCGAGGAGGCCGTGAATCTACGCGATCGCACTGCGATTATCCCGCGCGTGGCGGGCCGGGCCTGGGTGACCGGTCGGCGCGAGCTGTTCGGCATAAATGACGATCCCTGGCCCGAGGGCTATCGCCTGAGCGATACCTGGCCGCGCATGCCTTGAAGCCGCGCAGGGCTCAGTTGTCGAAAATCTCGCGGAGGTCCTCTTCGACACCGATGATGTGCTTGCGCATCAGCGCGCGGGCGGAGCGTTTATCTCGAGCGCGGCACAGCTCGATGAGTTCCCAGTGCTCGGCGTTGGCTCGCGCCTTGTGGTCCGCGCCGAGAAGCTGAAGCCGGTGGTAGCGATCGCACTTGAGATGCAGGGCCTCAAGAATCTTGAGAGTTTCGTCGCGACCGGCCGGTGCGTAGAGCGCTGCGTGGAAGGCCCAGTTGGCCTGACTCCAGTGATCGACCTCGAGGTGCGCGTTCAGTTTGCTCTCAAAGTCGCGAAGAATCTGCTCGGCGCTGCGGATAACCTCGTCGCTCATACGATCGATGGCCTGGGAAATGAGGTCGCTTTCGATGATGCGTCGCAGGTGAATCCAGTCGAGCGCCTTGTCGAGCGTGAGACTCGTAGCGAGGGCTCCGCGGCGTGGGTGAAGCTCGACCAGACCCTCGGACTCGAGCTGGCGAAGCGCTTCCCGAACAGGAATGATGCTCGAGCCAAAGGCCTTGGCTATGGCGTCCTGCCGTAGCGGCGCTCCTCCGGCTATTTCCCGATTCAGTATTTGCTCGCGGATCTTTGTGGCCACTGCCTGGGACAGCGTGGGTGGTTTTGTGGCGGTCATCATCCCTCCAGGACGCGTCGCTGGCTTTTATAAACAGACTCAGGTGTCAGCATTACCGTTGACCCCCAGCTATATATAGTCTACTAATCGCTGCACGCACATCCGCTGTCGGATTTGTGAGCAAACGCCCGTCGAGGCGGTGGAGGCGACGATCCTTGCGATTAGCCCATCGAACGCCCAGGCTCCAACGCTACTTCCCGCTGTCTGTTGATGCAGGGTGCTCCGTCTTTTGCGCGGAATTCCTATGCCCTTGCGGGGGAATTCCCTGCTGTCAGAAGGCGGGGCGCCCGGGGCCCGCGTGCGCGACTGCCGTCAAGGCTCCAGCTGAGTCGCACAGTTCGCGTTTGCATGGGGCGGCATTGTTCGGGCCCGCCCGGCGGCGCCGGTCAGGGAGCGGAGTGCGCTTGAATAATCGTAATAAGCAATGCTGATACCGGCGTAGGCTCCATGAGCTTCTGTTCATCGAAGCTGCGCCGGCCATCAAGTAGTAAGTAAGGTTGATACAAACCATTCAGGGGAGAAGTAGAACCATGCGAGACCAGAGACACAGTCTTAGCAATCGACAACTGGCCGGTCAGCGCTCGAGAGACTTGCGCTGGCAGCGCCCACAGAGCGCGTTGCTGCCGGTGCTGGCCATGCTCGGCGCCGCTCAGGTTCCGGCCGTGATGGCGCAGGAACAAGTAATGGAAGAGGTGGTGATCACCGGTTCACGGATGGTTCGTCGTGACCTCGACGCACCCAGTCCCGTTGTCACGCTGTCATCGGATGCGGTGCAGAACGCCGGTAACGTGACCATCGAGGAAACGCTGAATGAATTGCCGCAGCTTGCTTCGGACAATACCTCGAGCGTGAACTCGGGGGGCGGTTCGGGCATTCTGACTGCCGACCTTCGTGGTCTGGGTCCCGAGCGTACCCTGGTTCTCGTCAACGGCCGGCGCTTCACGCCGGCGGACTCGCGCGGTCTGACTGACCTGTCGAGCATTCCCGATGCGCTCGTCGAGCGCGTCGAGATCATGACCGGTGGTGCCTCTGCCGTATACGGATCCGATGCCGTCGCCGGTGCCATCAACTTCGTATTGAAGGACGACTTCGAGGGTATCGAGTTCAATACCTTCTACAGCGAGACTGACAAGGGCGACGCGCAGACGCAGAAATACGATCTGACTCTCGGTGGCAACTTCGCCGACGGTCGCGGCAACGCGGTGGTCAGCGCTTCGTGGACCGATCGCGGCGACATTTTCTTCGCCGATCGTGACTACTCGGCGATATCGCTGTTCGAGAACGCCGGTGCCCTCGTTCCCGGTGGCTCGAGCAACATCCCGGGTACGCGCGTCGGTATCACTGCCGCCGAACTGTCCGGCCTGAACGGGCTCGGCTTCGATCCCGCCAATGCTTGCCCGGGCTCCATCGGTGGTGTCCGTTTCGGTGAGCAGGGCGTGGTCCTGCCTTACTGCGACCCGGAGGACCGTTACAACTTCGCGCCCGATAACTACCTGCTTCGGCCCCTGGAGCGCCTGCAGTTCACCTCGCTGGCGAAGTTCGACATCGCAGACAACCTGACCGCTTATAGCGAACTGGCGTTCATGGAAAACCGCAACGAGTGGCAGCAGGCGCCGAATGCTTCGGCGTTGCAGAGCAACGGTGCTCCACGCGGAGTCTTTCGGATCCCGTCATATGCCAACAACCCGGTCCTCTTTGATGCGACACGCGACTTCCTTGTTGCGAATGCCGACTATTTCGACCCTGACGGCGACGGTACGGCAGAGATTATTTCGACGGGACGACGTTCAGAAGAGACGGGTCCGCGTAACTACAAGTACGACCGCACGAGCTACAGCGCCACCGTGGGCCTGAAGGGCTACTTCGAGGCCGCTGACCGCACCTTCAACTGGGACGTGTTCACCCAGTACCAGCGCGCCAAGACCGACGAGGACATCGCCGGTCAGCTGTCATCGCTGCGTCTGTCGCTCGGGTCTGACGTGACCGTGGATGAGAATGGAAACGCGCGTTGTACGAACGAGTTCGTTGGCTGCGTTCCCGTGAACTTCCTCGGCCTGAACTCGCTGACGCCCGAAGCGGCGGCCTTCCTGTCGCCCAACCACGGCGTAACGGAAGTACTCGAGCGCGCGACCTGGGGCGGCTTCATCTCGGGTGACGTGATCGAACTGCCCGCCGGTCCGCTCACCATCGGTGGCGGCTTCGAGTACCGCGAGGACAAGTTCGACTTCCGGCCGGACACCGCGGCGCAGGGTGGCGAGTTTGGCGATCCGCAGCCGCCGATTGAAGCGAGCATCGACCTCACGGAATTCTTCTTCGAAGCCCGTGTGCCGCTGCTGGCTGACATGACTGCCGTTGACTACCTCGGTCTGGAATTCGCGGGCCGCACCTCGGACTACAACACCGTGGGCCGCGTCTCCACCTGGCAGGCGGCGCTGAGCTACTCCCCCGTGGACTGGGCGCGATTCCGCACCTCCTACAACAGTGCAATCCGTGCCCCGAACATCAACGAACTGTTCGCGGCGCAGACGATCGGTTTCTCAGCTGGTGACGATCCCTGTGATCAGGATGCGAACCCGTCGCAGGCACAGAAGGACCTGTGCGTGCAGCAGGGTGTCGCGGCGAACGCCATCGACAGCTTCGACCAGATCAACGTGGGGCTGGGCGTACGCTCCGGCGGTAACCCGGATCTCGAGGAGGAAGAAGCGACGACGTTGACCTTTGGTGTGGTACTGACGCCGCCGCAGGTGGATGGCCTGAACATCACCATTGACTACTACAACATCGTCATTGACAACGCGGTGAACCAGCTGACTGCCCAGCAGGTCATCAACAACTGCTTCCGCGAGCTGAATAACGCCAGCGACACTTGTCAGGCGATCAACCGTTTCCCGAACGGCCAGATTGACTTCGTCGATGCCCGCTCGCTGAACGTGGCCGAGATCAATGCCTCCGGTGTCGACCTGCAGGCCGACTACAGCTTCGATCTGCCGGCCGCGCTGTCGATCTTCGAGGGCGCGTCGATGCGTCTGAACTTCGTCGCCAGCTGGGCCATCGAGAACGAGACAATCGCCGAACCGGGTCAGCCCGGCCAGGACTGCCTCGGCTATTTCGGCGGCCCCTGCTCGGGCTTCAACATCTTTATCCAGCCCGATGCGAAGTACCTGGCCAACGCGAGCTATATCTCGGGCCCGCTGTACGCGCGTCTGCAATGGCGAGGTATTCCCGAGGTTGAGCTTTTCCCGGGCGCGGCCAACGTGATTCAGAGCGCGGATGCGGTCAATTATTTTGACTTCAACGTGAACTACAACATCACGGACCGCTTCCAGCTGTCTCTGGGCATCGACAACATCACCGACGAGGAGCCACCGGTACTCGGCTACTCGCTAGCGGGTGATGCCAACGTGGACATTTCCCTCTACGACGTGCTCGGCCGCCGCATGTACGGTGGACTGCGTATGACCTTCTGATCGAAAAGGAGATATGCTCAGCGCCGGCCCGCCACAAACGGGCCGGCTTTTTTATGAGCGTTCTTTATGCGGCTACTCTGGATGCGGCTCCTCTGGCCGGCGCAACCGGGACAGCCGGCAGTCAATCAGAAGGCGCCATCGATGCGGGACCGGCAGGAAATCAGTTATGACCAACACCGAGCTTTGCGCCGAACTTTTTCGGGCTTTCCAGAGCGGCGATGAGGAGCGCGCGCGTTCGCTGTGCAGCGACGACCTCGTCGCTCGGCAGAACAACAATCCCCCCATGGATATCGATGCACTGCTGGCCATGTCGCGTTCCGTGCACGGCGTGGTTTCGGATTTTCGCTACGAAGAGGTGACGCGCTCGGAAACGAAAACGGGTTTTGTCGAAGAGCATCGCGTTCGCGGAGTTCTGGGCGATGGCAGCGTGATCGATGTGCCCGTCTGCGTGGTCGGCGACGTGATTGATGGGAAGGTTGCTTCCCTGCGCGAGTATCTCGACCTTTCCGCCGTGGCGAAGCTCATCGCTACCGCCGCCTGAGACCGGGATCGAAAGATTGTTGTTCCGATGAGTGCCGAGCATCCGCCCTTCGTTTCGCCAGTCGAGTTGAGCATGCAGGGGATCCTGCTGACGCCGCTGGAGCTCGAGCACGAGCAGGGCCTGTGCGCCGCGGCCAGTGACGGTGAGCTGTGGAAGCTACGCGTGACCTCGGTGCCGGCACCCGGGGAAACAAGGGCCTACATCGAGACAGCGTTGGCCGCACGCGAGCAGGGCCATCGCTTCGCCTTCGCCGTTGTGGAGGAGGGCAGTGGAGAAGTGCTGGGTTCATCCAGCTACCACGACATCGTTCCCGGCGTGCGGCGCGTTGAAATCGGCTACACCTGGTATGCAAGGCGCGTACAGCGGACGCACGTGAACACGGTGTGCAAGCTTCTCCTGCTCAAACACGCCTTCGACGTTCTGAACTGCAATGTCGTTGGCTGGCGCACGGACAATTTCAACTTCGCAAGCCAGCGGGCGATTGAGCGTCTCGGTGCGAAAAAGGATGGCGTGATCCGTGGCCATGCGCTGCGCCGCGACGGCACGATCCGCGATACGGTGATGTACAGTCTGCACCGCGCGGAATGGCCCGATGTGCGCGCACATCTCGAGGACCGAACAGGTCGTTTGCTGCAGCATCGTTGATCGCGGTCGGTCCCGGCCCGTGCTGATCGTTTGGCGATCGCGGGGTAGATAAAGTCCTCGCGAAGCACCTGACAATTGCCCGCGACTCGGCTAGGATTCCGGCCTCTAAATAACAACAGGTACCCAGCACGCAGACGGTTCCGAAGTTTCCCACTCGCCTGCCGGCTCACCCCGGTCGGCAGCGGTTTGCAGCCCGACGTCATTGGCAGCGACAAACGCTCCGAGAATGACGCGGGCAGGGCGTTCGCAAGGCGCTCGCGCACGGGAAGCATGCGGTTCACGGAGGGCTCGGCGAGTCGACTCGATCCACGCTCTTGCGGATCGGATGCGCTTGCCAGACAAGCCGGTCTGCTGCGTCGGCCCTGCGATCCGCGGATTCAAGCAGTCTGCTGGACTCGCTGGTATGCGCCGGGCATTGGCCCGGCGTTGCCTTGGCGCAGACGCTCAGCGCAGGGTGCTTAAGGAGTCGACACAATGCGTAAGGTCCTTCAGCTGTCCGCGTGGGGCTTTTCATCCAGGCATACATCTGCCGCTGCGGTGATGGCCGTGCTGCTGGCGCTCGCCGGTTGCGCTGAGCAGAATCCGGAGCCGGAGAGCCCCGGAACCCGGGCTGTTGTCAGCCTGATGACTGCCGAGCAATACCGCAACTCGCTTCGTCACATCTTTGGTCCCGGCATCGATCTGCAGGTCGAGTTCGCCCCCGTCGCGCGCAGCGAGGGCCTGCTGGCCAACAGCGCCGCCGTAGCCGGCGTCAGCAGCGCGCAGCTGCAGGGCATCCAGGGGATTGCTTCTGGCGTTGCCCGTCAGGTCGTCGATACCAAGCATCGGAATTACCTGGTGCCCTGCGAGCCCGCAGCCCTCGACGGCGCCGACGACGACTGCGCCTCGCGCTTTCTATCCCGCGTGGGTCGGCTCCTGTTCCGCCGTGCTCTGGACGAGGACGAGCTGGCCATGTACGTCGAGTACGCGGGCTCGACAGCGTCGAGCCTGAAAGATTTCTACGCCGGCCTCGAGATCGCGCTTGAGGGCATGCTTATCAGTCCCGAGGGACTTTTTGTGGCGGAGCGCGCGGAGCCCGACCAAGAGGGTGACGGACTGCGACTCGACGCCTATTCGCTGGCGTCCCGCCTGAGCTTCTTCCTGTGGAACGCCGGACCCGACGACGAACTGCTGCGTGCCGCCGAGAGCGGAGCGCTGCTGACGGACGCCGGCCTCGAAGAGACCGTCGACCGCATGCTGGCCAGCCCGCGCCTGGAAGAAGGCATGCGCGCCTTCTTCGACGACATGTTTGCCTTCGAGGAGGTGAAGACGCTGTCAAAGGACGCCACGATCTACCCCGAATTTACCGGCGTGACCGCTGAGGACGCGCGCGAGCAGACGCTGCGCACGGTGGTTGATCATCTTCTCGTTCGCGAAGGGGATTACCGCGACCTGTTTACGGATCGCTCGACCTTCATGTCGCCGGCG
>JAZBOX010000199.1:0-30784 GCA_036351355.1 Halieaceae bacterium | reverse complement strand
TTCATGGACATCCATCAAAACGGCGACACCGCGTCCTCGCTGGGTCAAGACCATTGGTCGCCGCGTCTCGTGAATGTGCTTCACGAAAGATGCCACCTCGGCGCGGAACTCCGACAAAGGGCGGATATCCTCATCCACTCTGACTTTCGACATGGCAACATCCTAACGTACGCTTGACTGTACGTTTCAGTGTACGCCTTGCATTGGAAAACCAACAGCAGACCGGCTGCGGACCCATGCATTCCGGTTCACCGCAAGCTCCGTCCTGCGCTCCTCGACGACGCTGATCTCGTCGCGGCGCCCCGTTGCCCGGGTCCAGGGAGCTCGGCAAGGGCGTCGTACGCCTCCGACTGATTGCGCCGTAGCCTGAGGGTGCCACGCGAGAGCAGTTTCTGGAACGCAACGACAACTTGGAGGCGGCAGCGGCCATCGTGGCCACCGAAGAGCACGAGATTGCCCTCTGCAAGCGGCACTCGGCGTTCGTCAGCCATGGCTATTATGTGGCGAGAAGGACTGCCGACTGAGCCGCTCATACGGGTCGACTACAGGGTCGACGATCTGGGGGTATTTGTGGGGGCCTTTCCGGCGCTTAGCAGCGCAACGTATTGATTCATTTGGACGTACGCTGTTCTGCACGTTTGTCGCCGGCAAGCCGCAGGCGGACCGGCTACGGACCCGCGCATGTCGGTTCTCCGAGTCGGCGGCCCTGCGTCGATCAATACGCCGTCGGCTGCCTAGCGTGGCGCCGAGGCTTCGAAGGAACCGGCGGCGGTCAGTTCGATCTCTACGGGAACCGTTGAATCGTTGCGCCAGTACCAGCCATGGGTGCCATCGAAAAGCGCCGTGAACTTTCCTTCCACGCCGTCAGCGTTGCCCAGGGCGTAGCTTTCGTAGTAGCCGCTCGTGTCACCGGCGGGTTCACCGTGCATGTCGTAGTGCACGACACCCGTGGCGAGCCAGCGGAAGGCGGCCCGATCACCCTCCAGCATGCGCAGCTTGTACTCGATGCCCTCGCCCGGTGCCAGCGTCAGCGTTGTGCCGGCGCGGGCGGGGCCGACGCGGGGGGCGTCCTGTGCCCCGGGGGTCGGCGTCGTCACCGGCTCCACCGGCGCCGACAGGGCAAGCAGACCCATGGCGCGGCCGATGCCCGTGGGATCGACGCCGTACTCGGCCGGCAGCACCACGACGGTGGCGAGGCCACAGCCGAGGAACAGGGCGACGAGGGACGCGTGGAGCACGCGCCGGCGTTCGCGGATTGCGTCAGCAGTCATCGGACCTCCATGAAAAAACCGGTCAGCTGGAAGATGATCAGAACCACGCCGGCGGTCATAAGCAGCGTATTCGTGGCCAGCGAGGCGCGTTGGAACGATGCGTGTCCGCGCCAGAGGCCGGTGATCACCAGCATGAGACTCAGGGCCAGGATCTGGCCAAGCTCGACGCCGGCGTTGAAGGCGAGCAGGTTGCCCGGCAGATGCTCGCCCGGCAGGTCAAAGTCCTGCAGCTTCGTCGCCAGACCGAGCCCGTGAACCAGGCCGAAGGCCAGCACCATGAGCCTCGGATCCGGCCGGCCACCCGACAGGGCGCCAAAGCCTCCGAGGTTGTCAAAGCCCTTGTAGACCACGGAGAGGCCGATCACCGCATCGACGAGGAACGCGTTGACCTGCAGTTGGGCCAGCACGCCGAGCAGGAGCGTTGTGCTGTGACCGACGGTGAACAGCGTGACGTAGAGCAGCACGTCGCGCAGGCGGTCGAGGAGAAAGACCACGCCAAAGAGAAACAGCAGGTGATCGTAGCCGGTCACCATGTGCTTGGCACCGATATACAGGAACGGGCCGACCTGCAGACCTTCCACGCCGACGAGGTAGGCGCGCGTTCGATCATCCACACCATGGCCGAGGACATCGCCGGCGAGAGCCACGGCGAGGAGAGCCCCAAAGGCCACGCGCGCAGTCCAGACAGAGAGATCAGCGGTAACGTGATCGCGTGCTTTCACTAAGCTTCGCCCATGATTTGGTTCCGACGCACCGGCAGCAGCAATGACGAGCCAAAAGATGCATCTTCGCATACAGGCGATGACGAGGGGATCGTTGTTTCTGCTCAGCCATCAGGGCCAGGACTGGCGCCACACTGCCGTAGTCTTGCCGAAGACGGTCTTGCCTAAGATGGCCTCGCCGGCCCGCTTTCCATCCTCCCCGTCCGTTTCCCGGCCAGCCGCCACCACGGCCGCGCCGCCGCAATCCGGGCAGGTCTCGACGAGGTGAACTGATGCACCAAGAGAGGGTGCCCTGGGGCATGTCGATCCCGAATACGCGCCTGACGCGCTGCGCCCGGCTCATTGCGGCACGGCGTTTGGCCCGGCTCGGGTCATCCACGTTGTCAGTCGCCGCACGCTGACTGCCCTTACCCCGCCTGGCCGGTGTCACACGCGCGGCGCTTGCGGTTGCGCGCTAACACACCGTGGAAGCGCGTCGGCTTGACCCGCGGTTTCGGCACCTTATCCCGCGTCGTTCGCCTCGGGCGTCTTCCGCGCCCAGGCGCGACACAGCGAATAGAAAACCGGCGTAAACAACAGACCGAAGAGCGTCACCCCGAGCATTCCCGAGAATACGGTGATGCCCAGGGCACGACGCATCTCGGCGCCCGGCCCCGTCGCGATCACCAGGGGTACGACGCCGAGGATGAACGCCAGCGAAGTCATGAGGATCGGCCGCAGACGCAGGCGCGCCGCGGTCACCGCCGCCTCGAAGCGCGACTGCCCCGCGTCTTCCTTCTGTTTGGCGAATTCGACAATGAGGATCGCGTTTTTCGCGGCGAGGGCCACCAGAACGATCAAACCGACCTGCACGAGGATGTTGTTGTCGCCGTCGCTCACCCAGATACCGAACATGGCGAACAGCATGCACATGGGAACGATGAGGATGACCGCGAGGGGCAGGCTAAGGCTCTCGTACTGGGCAGCAAGGAGCAGGAATACGAACACGATGGAAAACACGAACACCGCAAGCCCCGTAGACCCCGCCTGCTTCTGCTGATACGCCAGCTCGGTCCACTCGAAACTGAGACCGTTGGGCAGCATCTCCGCGGCGAGGCTCTCCATGGTCTCGATGGCTTCGCTGCTGCTCGTTCCGGGCAGCGTGCTCCCGTACACGGAAGCCGCGGGGTAAAGGTTGTAGCGCATTACACGGTAGGGGCCGGTCTCGTAGCGGGCGGAGGCCACGGAGCCGAGGGGCACCTGCTCACCGAGGTCGTTACGCGCATTGAGGCGGAGTATGTCGCCCCGGGAGGCGCGAAAGGGCGCGTCCGCCTGGGCCGTGACGCGAAAGGTGCGTCCGAGGTAGTTGAAGTCGTTGACGTAGGCCGACCCGAGATAGATTTCGATGGTGTCGAAGACGCGCTCCGTGGGAAGGCGCAGGCGCTCGGCCCGTTCGCGATCGATGTCGAGATAGAGTTGCGGCGTCGAGGTATTAAAAAGACTGTAGGCCCGCGTGATGCCTTCGGCAGCATTGGCGGCTGCGGTGAGCTCACGGGCCGTGTCCTCGAGCATCTCCAGGCCGCGACCACGCCGGTCTTCGATCATCATGCGGAAGCCTCCGGCGTTGCCGATGCCGCGGATCGGCGGCGGCTGGATGACCAGGACCGAGGCATCTTCGATGGTGGCGACGACTTCACGCATCTCCTGCGTCAGGGCCCCGATCGGTGGGCGCTCGTCGAAGGGTTTGAAGGGCGTGAACAGCGTCGCGGCGTTCGGGGCGCTGGTGAACGTGGCGCCGGAAAAACCGGAGAAGCCGATGGCGTTCTCAATGCCATCGATGGTGAGGAGTTTGGCAGATACCTCCCGGGCAACGGCGTCCGTTCGCTCGCGCTCGGCACCCGCGGGCAGCTCGATGGATACGATGGCGTAGCCCTGGTCCTGATCCGGGATAAAACCGCCGGGCACAGCGCTGAACTGCAGGGCCGTCAACAGCAGCAGACCGACGTACACGATCAGCACAAGGCCGCCGCGGCGCACCAGGCCGCCTGTGAGCTTTGCATAGCGCGACGACAATCCGTCCATCGAGCGGTTGAAACGGCGGAAGAACCCACTGCCGCGCGAAGTATCCCCCGACGCTTCCGCGGGCTTGAGGAGCACGGCACACAGCGCGGGGCTGAGGGTGAGGGAGACCAGCACGGAAATCATCGTGGCCGTCGCGATGGTCAGGGCGAACTGCTGGTAGAACGCACCGGAAATACCCGGCACGAAGGCCGCCGGAACGAATACCGCCACCAGCACCAGGCCCAGGGCCACGAGGGCGCCACTGACCTCATCCATGGTGCGGTGCGACGCCTCCCGGGGAGAGAGGCCATCGCGGATGTGGCGCTCGACGTTTTCCACCACGACGATGGCGTCGTCGACGACGATGCCGATGGCGAGGACCAGACCGAACAGCGTGAGATTGTTGAGGCTGAAGCCCAACGCCGCCATAACGCTGAAGGTTCCGATCAGGGACACGGGAATGGCGATGATGGGGATGAGCGACGCCCGCCAGGTCTGGAGAAACAGAAAGATCACGAAGACCACGAGGGCGACGGCTTCGAAGATGGTCTTCACCACCGCGGCGACGGACTGGTCGATAAATTCCGTGGGGTTGTAGCCGATGGTGTAGGCGAGACCCGGCGGAAATTCCCGGGCCAGCGTCGCCATCGTTTCTTTGACCTCGGACGCGGTCTGCAGGGCGTTCGTTCCCGGCGTCTGGAAGATCGGTAGCGCAACGGCGGGCTTGCCGCGCAGGAAGCCGCGCGTGGTATAGCTCTGCGCCCCGAGCTCGATGCGCGCCACATCCTTCAGACGAACGATGCGTCCCTCGTCCGAGGAGCGCACGATGATGTCTTCGAACTGCTCTGGCCGGGTCAGGCGGCCCATCGCCTGCACACCGATTTCAAAGGCATTGGGCGTGCGCGACGGCGGAGCGTTGAGCGTGCCCGCAGACACCTGCACGTTCTGCTGGCGAAGGGAGGCGACCACCTCGGCTGCGGTGAGGTCCACGGCCTTGATCAGATCCGGATCGAGCCAGATGCGCATCGCGTACTCGCTGGCTCCGAAGAGACGGATCTGCCCCACTCCGCCGATGCGCGCAAGGGTGTCGCGTATCTGCAGCGTTGCATAGTTGGCGATGTACAACTGGTCGTAGCTGTCGTCGGGAGAAAACAGGTTGACGACCATGAGGAGGTCGGGGGAGCTTTTCTGGGTCGCCACCCCGATAGCTCGCACGGGAGCGGGCAGGCGCGGCTCCGCGGCGGCGACCCGGTTCTGAACCAATACCTGCGCCACGTCGAGATCCGTGCCCACCTCGAAGGTCACCGAGAGGGTGACGGAGCCATCGCCGGTGGACTGGGACAGCATGTAAATCATGCCTTCGACACCGTTGACCTCCTGCTCGAGAGGGGTCGCCACGGTGTCGGCCGCGACTTCGGCGCTGGCCCCGGGATACGAGGCGGTGATCTGGATCGTCGGTGGCGCGATGGCCGGATACTGGGTGACGGGCAAGCCCCCGTAGGCGATGGCGCCGAGGAGCGTGATGATGACCGCGATAACCGACGCGAAAATCGGTCGGTCCACGAAGAAATGAGTGAATCTCATGACGCCGGGACCGCGCCGGCCTGCTCACCGCCCTCCTCGCCATCCGCGCCGACGTTGTCGTCCCTTACCCTCACCTGCATGCCGGCGCGCAGCCGGTGGAAATTCCCTCCTGCGAGACGCGTGTCCGCTTCGATCCCCGAGCGGATCACCCGCAGGCCATCGACCATAGGCCCGGGCTCGATAAAGACCCTCCGGACCGTGTCCTTGTCGTCCACGGTGAACACGAACTGCTTCGCCTGATCGAACTGAACGAGTCGATCAGGGATCAGTACGGCTTCGTAGAGACCACTGCTCTGCAAGCGAAGGCGGCCGAAGGTGCCGGGTTGAATGAACGACCGTGGGTTTGCAAAGACCGCCCGTCCCTTGAGCGTGCCCGTGGTGGCGTCGAGCTCGTTGTCGACAAAGTCCATGACACCATGGTGTTCGAAGGAGTCTTCGTCGATAAGGCGAACGGCAACGGCGTTTGGAGTCGCCCGCGACGTGGGACGGACGCCTTCCTCGCTCAGGCGGGAGTAACGCAGATAGTCCTGCTCGCTCACCTCGAAGGTAAAGTAAATCGGATCCTCCTTGACAATGGTCGTGAGGAGCACGGCTCCATTGCTGCCGCCGGAAACGAGATTACCCTCGTCCACCAGGTGTTCTCCCGCCCGCCCGCGAAAGGGCGCGCGCAGCTCGGTGTACTCGAGATTGAGTTCCGCGTCCGCCAGTCGCGCCTGCGCGACGCGCACGCGCGCTACCGCGGCGATCAGCGCCTGCTGCCGTGCATCGGCCTCATCGCGGGCGATGGCATTCTTTTCCAGCAGTTCACGCGCCCGCCGGGCCTCGATCGCCGCGAGATCGCGGTTGGCCGAGGCTTCGTCGAGAGCGGCCTGGGCGGAGTTCACGGCGATCCGGTACGGTCGCTGATCGATGACGAACAGCAGCTGACCCTTATCGACGATCTGACCTTCGGTGAATTCGATGCTCTCAAGGTAACCGGACACGCGCGCTCGCACGTCCACGCGCTTGATCGCCTCGAAACGACCGGCATATTCGTCGTACTCGACGATATCCTTTATCGTGGGTCGCTCCAGCGTAACGGACACGGGACCCCCGTCCTGCTGCGCCCACGCCGGGGCGATCGATAGCGTGGGAGCGAGAAGCAGGAGAGCCACCAGC
This sequence comes from Halieaceae bacterium, assembly GCA_036351355.1. Taxonomy (GTDB): domain Bacteria; phylum Pseudomonadota; class Gammaproteobacteria; order Pseudomonadales; family Halieaceae; genus Congregibacter. The sequence goes on along the minus strand of JAZBOX010000199.1, from coordinate 24,009 downwards.
ATCGGCAGCGTGCAATGGCCCCTGCGTGCGTGACTGGCCATGATTTCGTCCCCGGTTATCAAGTTGAGTGCGGCCGCCGGATACACTTGCGCTTCAGCCGCTCACGCCTTCGGTACGGGCAGAGTTAGATGCAGGATTAAACAGCCTCGAGGTAAGCAGCATGACCACACGGAACAGTCTTCCCAATAAGCACGGTTCTCAGCGGGGTGGCGGAGGCCGGGCTGGCCGCCGCAGCGGAGCCGCGATCTGCCTGAGCCTCCTGCTGCTCGTCGCGCCATGCCGGGCCCTCGAGCCCGGGGACGCGGCACCGGATTTCGAACTGCCGGGATCCGACGGGGAGCGCTATCGACTTTCCGAGGTGTTGGCCTCGCCCGGCACGCAGGGCGTGGTGCTTGCCTGGTATCCCCGGGCCTTTACCAGCGGCTGCACCATTGAATGCAAGTCCTTCGCCCGCAACGGGCACCTCATCGAGGATTATGCGGTGAGCTTCTTCATGATCAGCGTCGACCAGGTGGAAGAAAACACGCGCTTCGCCGACGCCATGGAGGCGGATTTTCCGCTGCTGAGCGACGCCAGCAAGGCCACGGCAACGGCTTACGGCGTGCTGCACCAGGACCGTTTCGCCCTTCGCACCAATTTTTACATCGATGCCAGCGGCGAGATCCTCGCGATTGACCGGAATGTGGACCCGGAGACGGCTGCGCAGGATGTCGCGGCGCGGCTGCGGGAGCTGCGTATCGGCAAGAAGTCGGCACCCTGACCCTCGCCGGAAGGGCGAAGCCACCGGTCGCGCCCTGAGAACGCGCGCCGCTATGTGCGATACCGCACAGAAGAACATCGGGAGCGGCCTACTATAGGGTTTGGCGCACGAATGCATCCCGGCTGCAGGCGCCTCTCAGAGACACCGAGGGCCATGAATTCCGTTGCCCCCCGTCGCTGCGGCGCCGAGCACGAGGTAAGCGGCGCAATTACTGTGTACGCTATCGCACATAGCCGCGCCTCGAAGGGGCTCACCTCTGCTCGCGCAAGGATAAAAACAATCCCGATGCAGAACGAAACGGGCATAGACCGAAACCATCTTCTTGAGAGCCTGTCCTCAGACGTGCATGAGCGACTAGAGCCGCATCTAGAGCTGGTCGAGGTCGCTCTCGGCCAGGTTCTCTATGAACCTGGAGACAAGATGCGTCACGTCTATTTTCCCGTCGACTGCATCGTCTCGCTCCTCTATGTGATGCGTAACGGTGCTTCGGCTGAAATATCCGTCGTGGGCAACGAAGGGATTGTCGGGATCTCGCTGTTCCTGGGAGGTGAGAGCACGTCGAGTCGAGCGGTGGTACAGAGTGCCGGGGCTGCCTATCGGCTGCGGGGGTGGCGCCTCGTCGACGAGTTCCACCTCCACGGCGAATTGATGATGATCGTTCTGCGCTACACGCAGTCGCTCATGACCCAAATGGCGCAAACGGCTGTGTGCAACCGGCATCACACCATCGACCAGCAACTCGCCCGCTGGCTGCTTCTGTCGCTCGATCGAGTGCCATCGAACCAACTGACGATGACCCAGGAGCTGATTGCCAACATGCTCGGCGTGCGGCGCGAGGGCGTCACGGAGGCCGCGGGGAAGCTTCAAAAACTCGGTGTCATCGAATACAGCCGCGGCCACATCAAGGTCCTGGATCGCGCTGCGCTGGAAAAACGTACCTGCGAGTGCTACGGCGTTGTGAAGACCGAATGCGACCGCCTCCTGACTCAGGTCAATGCTAGTAACCGGTCTTGAATCTCCACCCCGGTCGCCCGTAAGCGTTCCCCGCGGACGGCGCTCCGGGATCATTAGTACGTTTTCGCACAGACACGACCTCGTCCCGGGCGAAGACTGCAGGCATGCGCCTGAAAAAACGAAGCACGAATTCTGCGGACCGGCATCGGGAAGGAGCTTACGCTGCCATGACCCCGGTGGCAGCATCGTGTCCGGGATGCGGTGGCGACGTGACTCGCATGCGCCGGCGCTGGATTGACCGGATCATAAGCGCCTTTCGGCCTGCCCACCGCTATCGGTGCGAGTGCCTCGACAGCGATACGCGTTGCCGCTGGGTTGTAAACCTTCGCGGAACCGAACCGGGCAAGCGCAGCGGGGCAGACACAGGTGCGGCGCACCAGCACCTCCTTCCATCCGTGATCACTCCGCATAGCAGCCTCGTGTCCTTCGAGGATATAGCGAAGATCGCCCTGGACTCGGTCAACGATGCGGTGCTCGCAGTCAACGCGAGCGGTTTCATCGTGTACATCAATGCCGTAGCGGAAACCTTGACCGGGTGTCCGAACGGCAGGGCGCTCAGCAGACCTGTGGACGAGGTACTCCGTATCGTCGACGAAGAGACTCGTTGTCGAGCGCCGAGTCCCACCGCACAAGCCATCAGCGAGGGCAGAGTCGTGCCTCCGGGCCTGGGCAGAATTCTGCTGCTTGCTAACGGCGGCGCACTTGCCATCGAGGATTCGGCCGTACCTGTTCGCAACCAGCGCGCGCAGGTCGTCGGCGCCGTGCTGGTTTTCCACGACGCACGGTTCTCGCGACGCATGGTGGAGAGGATCGACTACCAGGCCAAGCATGACTCGCTGACCGGGCTCGCGAACCGCATGCTGCTCACCGATCGTCTCAACCGCGCAGTCAGCATGGCGGCCAGGCATCACAGACGTATCGCTTTGCTGTTCCTCGACATCGATAACTTCAAGGCGGTCAACGACCATTACGGTCACTCCACGGGCGATGAAATGCTCCGGAATATTTCGACGGCCATCCTGACCTGCGTACGCGCAACGGACACCGTCGCGCGCCTTGGCGGTGATGAATTCGTCATTCTGCTGACGGAGATTGAACAGACGGAAGACGCTGCGCAGGTGGCCGAGAACCTGTTGCATTGCTATCCCGGCCGCGAAATGGATGGAGAGTACAGCCGCGACCTCACCCTGAGCATCGGCGTCAGCACGTTTCCCGAAAACGGGCCGTCCGCTGTTGATCTCATGCAGTGCGCTGACGCCGCGATGTATCGAGCGAAAGCCCTGGGCCGGAATAACTTCCAGTTCTTTGAAAAAAGTGCGAACCGCGAAGTATCGTCATGAACGATGATCTGAGCGCGTTGACACCGACGGCATGTGCGCAGGCGAAGAGGCAGACCGTCGAGGACCACCGGGGCGCGCCGCGCGCCCAACGGCAGCGGGGCCGGTCAGCATCAATGGAACGCTAGAGAGGCTGCTTGCCGTCCGCGTCCGCGGCCGCCACCGTCACCATCACCTCGAGGCCGGCAAACGCGGAGACATCACCGGCGAAACTCCCGGAAACCGGCATGGTCTGCGAGATATGGCGCGCCACCGCCACGGGGATCAGGTTGAATCCGCCAACACTGCGGTTGGTCGGATCGAAGGTAATCCAACCGGCTCCGGGCACATAGACCTCCGCCCAGGCGTGCGTCGAACCAGCCCCGGCAGAGCCGCGTAACTCCAGATCGGGATCGTAGAGATAGCCCGACACGATGCGGGCACCGAAACCAAGACTGCGCACGGCATCGACGAACAACACGGCAAAATCGCGGCAGGAGCCGCTGCGACGCGCGAGCGTTTCTTCGGGCGACTGCGCATCGTCGTCATCGCGCGTCTCGTAAGCGATCTGCGCGGCGACCCCCGCGCACAGATCCTTGAGCAGCGACAGCGTGTCCGTCCCTTCACCCGAGGCCCTCCCGGCAACGAAGCCCAGCGCCCAGTCGCGCACCCGCCCGGCGCTGTCGAGATAGGCCTGCAGGCGCAGCGCGCCGAGGTCCGTCATTTCGTCGTCGCTCAGCAGAAACGGGAAGCGCTGCGCCGAGGCCGCGATATCGAATACGGGCCAGCGATCGACGTCGAGGGCCAGCGTCGCCGTGCTGTCGATGGTCAGCGTGTCGGAAGGCTCGGAGAAGCTGGCGGTGGCCACGCTGTTACCGGCGACGTCGTGCGCCCAGGTCACCACGGCGGCAGGAGCAATGTTCAATGCGTACTCGTAGAGTCTGAGTGCATGGCTCTCGCGGGGTCGCAGCACAAGACGGTGCGGCCCGAACGCCGTCGGCTTTCGGTAGCGATAGATCGTACGATGGTGGATCGTCAGCAGTGACATGAGCAGCGACAGTGTAAGCGATTACCGCGAATCGGGTGGCACCCGGCATCGATGCGCGACGCTCACTTGCTACTGCCCTGCTGCGTCGGTGCGCTCTGGCGGAATCCGCGCGCCAGCCGTACTCATGCTTTTGAGAAATTTGAACAGCTCGCTGTCAGTGGAAAGCACCAGCGTGGTGTTGTCCGCGATGATCGCCCGATAGGCCTGCATTGTCCGCGTGAACTCGTAGAACATCACTGCTTCGGGAGTCTGGTTGTAAGCCGCTGCATAGATCTCGGCGGCCTTGGCGTCCGCGACGCCGCGGATCTCCTCGACCTGCCGATAGGCCTCGGACTGGATCTTGTTCAGGTCCCGAAGGCGATTGCCCCGGATCCTGGCCGCCTCGCCGTTGCCCTCGGACAGGAAACGCTCGGCGATCTGGCGCCGCTCGCTGATCATCCGATCGTAGATCTTCGGGCGCACGCTCTCGTTGTAGTTGATTCGTTTGAATCGTATGTCGAGTAACTCAATGCCAAAGACCCGAACCTTCTCGGCGGCGGCGGTGAAGATCTCCAGTTCCACGAGCTGCCGCCCCTTCTGGATGGGTACGAGCGCGCCCATGTCGAGGTCCTTTTCAGCGTCGGTCAGGAGGACATCGCGCAGCGGTTCGCGGTCCTTCGTCGTGCGGATGATCTCGATGAGTTCATGCTTGGCCACGGCGTTACGCGTTTCGCTGCCCAGAATGTCGTCGAGGCGGGACTGAGCACTGCGTTCATCGCGGAGCCGAAGGAAATACTGCAGCGGATCGACGATCCGCCAGCGAGCGAAGAGATCGACGGATATGTAGAGCTTGTCCTTGGTGGGCATATCCGAGGGACTGCCATCCCACTCAAGCACCCGCTTGTCGATGGGATTGACGTCCTGGATAAAGGGCAGTTTGGCCTTGAGACCCGCGGACGTCAGCGGGTCACCGACGGGCTTGCCGAACTGCGTGATGATCACCTGTTCGACCTCGCTGACGATGTAGAGCGCGTTCGTCGCGAGGTAAGCTACGACACCGAGCAGCGCAATGAGCAGGACTCTCCCCTGCCCGCTCATGGCCGCTCTCCCCCCTGCGCTTCAAGGTTGAGGAAGGGCAGGACGCCGTGGGTCTGCTCATCGATGATGATCTTCGAGCGAACACCCGGCAGTACGCTCTGCAGCGTTTCAAGGTAGATGCGTCGGCGCGTGACCTCCGGCGCCCGGGTGTACTCGGCCAACAGGGCGCTGAAGCGGGCGACGTCCCCTTCCGCCTCATTGATTCGCTTGAGTCGATAGCCATCGGCTTCGCGGATCCGCTGATCCTTTTCACCCTCGGCCAGCGGGATCACCTTGTTGTAGTCTCGGCGCGCCTCGTTGATCAGTTTCTCCTTCTCCTGCTGCGCCTGGTTGACCTCGTTGAACGACTCCTGGACCGGCTCGGGCGGGTTGATGTTTTTCAGCTGCACCTGGTCGATGCTCAGTCCCATGGCGTACTTGGTGGACAGCGCCTGCATTTTCGCGAGCGCTTCGGACTCGATCTCCTGCCTGCCGATCGTGATGACCTCGTCCACCGTGCGGTCGCCAACGACCTCACGCATGACCGACTCGGAGACGTAGCGCAGCGTTTCACTGGGCTTGCGAACCTCGAAGAGAAATTTCATGGGATCCGAGATGCGGTATTGAACGACCCATTCCACCAGGGCGGCGTTCAGATCTCCCGTCACCATCTCCGTCTCGCGCTTCGTTTCCTGCAGGCCGTCTCGAGCACCCTGGTACGGATCGCCAGCACCCGGCGTCGTGAATCCGAATTCCTGCTTCAGCTGACGTTTCACCGGAACAATCGTCGCCGCATCAATGCCGAAAGGCAGCTTGAAGTGCAGTCCCGCAGGAACGTTCTTGATGTACTTGCCAAAGCGTTGCACGACGGCAACGGAATCGCTCGGCACTGTGTAATAAGCCGTCCATGCCAGCAGCCCGGCCAGGACGAGCGCAGCGACGATCATCAACCGGCCCGGACCACCGTTCGATGAGAACTGCGGGAAGCGGGCCTTCCACTGGCGTATGAGCGTTTCTATGTCCGGCGGTGGGCCGCTGCTCCCCCATGGGTCGCCCTTCCCATCGCCGCCGCCCACGGAAGCCATCAGGAACCGGCCCCCGGCTGCCCGGTGGTGACGCCTGGGCAGACGTCAAGCGAGGCGTGGCGACCGCTTTCCGCCCAGTGCGAAGCAGGCTTTTCCGACGCGACTACCCAGCGGTTGCTTACGATCCTGGCCACGCGCGTACTCAACGCCTCGCCCTCGCAGCCGTCGCAAGGCGCTGTGACGGCGCCGGTGCTTTGTCGGTTTTTTTCCACATCGCTGATGGGCCCGCCTGAGATCGGAAGAAGGAGGAAACAGATGTGGAAGCGTACGCCGAGGCCTCGCCCGCAGTCTGTACGCCAGCGAACATGAAGCCGACAGAGCCGGGATTTACGGGACGAGAATGAGCTGCTGCGCGGCGAGTGCCGAAGACCCGCGCGTCGCGCTCCGCAGGCGGGAACGCCTGATAGGGTGCCCCGACGCTCTCACGCCAATTGTTTCAGTCCCTGGCCCGCTTAACACAGGCACCCTGAAGCTTGACGTGGCCCTGCGCACAAACCCAGGCGTCGCCGGAGTCTTTGAGGATTGCGTTCGCGGGTATCTCGATCTGCGAACACGCACCGTTTACAGCCTCGTAGCCACGATTGCATTCCCAGCCCGCTCCGTAGCTATTATCCGTAAGGTAACCGTTCTGCGGCACCTCGATGGAGAGACAACTGCTGCCGCTCTTGCGGAAGCCCCGCTCGCACTCCCATCCCGTGCCGTAGTCGTTTTCCGTCAGGTAGCCGTTTTCGGGGACGACAATTAACTCGCAGGTATCACCCGAGGCACGGTAACCGCGCTCGCAGTTCCAGCCGGGCTTGAAGCCACGCTCCGTCAGGTAGGCGTTAGCCGGCACGACGATCTTCACGCACGCTCCATTCGTCTCCAGGAAACCCCGATCGCATTTCCAGCCCTGGCCGTAGCCCGCATCGGTCAGATAGGCGTTGGCAGGCACTTCCAGCTTGTCGCAGCGATCTTCGTTCCTGCGAAAGCCCGCGACGCACTCCCACCCGTTTCCGAAGCGGCTGGCCTGCGCATTGTCCGGAACGACCACGGAAGCATCCTGCCCCAGCGCAGCACCCGGCAGGACCGCCAGTGTCATCAGGCACAGCGATCGCGTGACGTACTGCCTGTATGGAATTGCGAAATGGAACATGGGTAACTCCCTGCTCGCCGTGCGAGCGGAGCGATAGAACCATATCTATCGCTGTAAATACCGTAGGTGACGCTTGCGGCAGCGCCTCAGGCCGAGGAATCCTGCTCGCCGTGCGCGTCCGTCGCGGGCGCGTCATCCACAGCGTCGCCCTCGGTCTTCATGCGTCGCGCCTCAGCCTTCTGCTGTCGCTTCTCATCCTTTTTGTTTTTCTTTGCAAGCTCGCGCTGACGCTTTTCGAAGGAGTAGTTTTTTCTGGCCAAAGTATATTCCCGATTCAAGAGCGCAGGCCCGGGGCCTGGGGTCAAAGGAGGGATCGGTGTCCCGCGAAAGTAGCTCCGTGCACAAAGTGCTCAGAGGACGATGGACGCGGGCGGCACGGCCACCGCGCAGCGAGCCTTGCCCCACGCCGATACCCTCAGCGTCGGAGGTCGTGTTCTGTTCTTGGGTTCTTCAGGGAAGCGAAGCTCAAAGGAGCCAGCCAAGCGGAGAGCGAGGGATAGAGCGAGGACTCGACGCCTAAACTGTACAGGTAAGCACCGATGGAATCCAGACATTTCCGGATCCAGCACCCCGAGGGCGCACGCCCGGATCGCTGCCGGAGTCGCCACCGAAAGCGCATGCGCTAAGACTAACGGGGCTCGCGCTCCTCCGGACTCCTGCACAGTGCCGAGCAGGAGGACCCACCTGCTCCGTGCATCAAAGGATGAGTGACAGGGTCACGCGGCGGAGGTCCCGGCATCGGACCCCCGGCCCGGTGCAAGACAATTAATATATGATCTATTCGCCTTCCTTCTGCCGTAAGCATTCTCGATCCGGGCATGGTCGCCCGGTCTTTTCGGCATCTTCCCCTTTTGCAGGCGAGCTTGTTGGCGCCGCAGCAAAAGCGGCAGCGTGCTCCTCCATGGCCAGGCAGGACGGGAGCCCGCGCAGTGATGCCCGATCGTCATGAACATCAGTCGGAGTCGCGCGGATGCGGGAAGCACAGGGCGGTGATGCATTGACCAGTGTTGTTCAGAGCAATCTCGGCCCGCTCCGCAGCGTGCTGATCAAACGTATCGGAAACGAGGACGACGCCCTCGATCTTCTCCAGGACGCCTTCCTGCGCTGCGCCGAGCTTGGGCCCGACGCCACCATCGACAACCCCCGCGGGTATGTCTGGCGTCTCGCAATGAATCTGGTCGTGGACTATCACCGCAGCCGGAACCGACAGCAGCGCCTCTTCTGCCAGGACGATGCTGCGTTGGGGGCGGCATTGGCTCTTCACGCGGACCCGGAGGAAATAACTGCTTCGCTGAGGTACCTGGGGTCGTTCCGGCGCGCCGTCGCGGCGCTTCCACCTGACGCGCGGCGCGCCTACCTGCTCAGCCGGCGCGAAGGCCTCACCTACGAGGAAATCGCCCGCGAGATGGGTGTATCGAGCAACATGGTGAAAAAACACATCAAGCGCGCGATAGCGGTGCTGCGTACGCGGTGCGAAAGCTGACACGCTGCGCGCCATCAACGGATTGCGCAGCGCAGGTCGACGTTACCGGAGCAGGTGTGACGCGCGCCCGTGCGTGTTCACGACCACTCACCGGCAGTCTTCAGCGGGGCGGCACGAAGCCGCCGGCGATATCTTCGAAGCCGCTGGCAATTTCTATCAACGTGGGCTCGCTGTAACGGGCACCGAAGATCGAAAGCCCGACCGGAAGCCCGTGCACCTGCCCCATGGGCACAGTGATATTGGGATATCCGGCTACGGCTGCCAGGGATGAGCTTCCACCGAGATAGTGATCGCCGTTCACCCGATCGATCGTCCAGGCGGGCGATGTCGTCGGCGCCAGAAGCGCGTCCAGATCATGCTCCCGGAGCAGGCGGTCAATGCCCTGCTGACGCGTGGCTGAGAGGACCCGCTCGTGAGCTTCGAGATATGCAGCATCGGTCAGGGCGCCCTTGCTCTGGGCCGCTTCGAAAATCTCCTGCCCGAACCAGGGAAGCTCCAGAGCTTCGTGCTGGCGATTGAAATCAATCAGTCCGGCCAGCGTAAGTCGGGCAAGACCGGGATCCGGAAGCGCGGCGAGATAAGCATTGATGTTGTGTTTGAACTCGAACAACAACACATCGTAGGCATCCTGCGAGAACTCATCGTCGCTCTGCCACTCCAGGCCATCGACGATGGTGGCGCCTCCCTCGGCAATCTGCCTGATCGCCTGATCGAAGCGCTGATCGGCATCCGAATGGAGCCCCGTCAGGGATCGAAGGATTCCGATTCGTTTACCCGCAAGGCCATCTGCGCGGACATGCGCCAGAAGGTCATCGCGGCCCCAGGGGGGACGCCGGTCCGTAGCCGGATCGGCCTCATCGGCACCCATGATTGCCGCGAGCAGCAACGTCGCCCCGTAAACGCTCCGAGCCATGGGACCGGCGGTATCCTGACTGTGCGATATAGGCACGATATGCGTCCGGCTGACCAGGCCGACCGTGGGCTTGATTCCGACCAGTCCGTTCGTCGCCGATGGACAGACAATCGAGCCATTGGTTTCTGTACCGATGGCCATCACTCCCATGCCTGCAGCGACCGCGGCACCGGACCCGGAGCTCGAGCCACAGGGGCTCCGCGCCGGATCGTAGGGATTGCGACTCTGCCCACCGATGGCACTCCAGCCACTGGAGGATCGCGTCGAGCGGAAGTTGGCCCATTCGCTCAGGTTCGCCTTGCCAAGGACTATGGCGCCGGCCTCGCGGAGATGCTTCACCAGCGGCGCGTCCCGCCCCGTGGCATTCTGGGCCAGGGCCAAGGAACCCGCGGTCGTCGGCTGATCGCGAGTCTCGATATTGTCCTTGATCAGTACGGGAATGCCGTGCAGCGGCCCGCGCCAGTCTCCCGCTGCGGCGCTCGCTGCCAGGGCCCGCGCCTGCTGTCGCGCGGTGGGGTCCACGGCAATCACCGCGTTGAGGCTGGGGTTCAGCTGCTCGATTCGAAGGATCTGGCGCTCGAGGAGCCCCTCAATGCTGATGTCGCCGTTTCTTATTGCGTGCTGAAGCTGCTTGACGGAGGGCCAGTGTCCAAGGGCAGAAAGGTCGGCGCTGGCGGCCGGCAGCGGCAGACCCAGGCGCTGCGCCAGATAGGCAAACTCCACGGCCCGGGCGCGCGAACGCAATCGCCAGTCACCGGGCGCGGGACCTCCCGCCAGCTCCCAGTAGTGACCGCCCTGCCTGTCCTCGAAATACAACGCTTCGTGCCCCAGGGCCGTCATGCGGTGCGCGAAGCGCCGCGCGTGACCGACTAGCACCCGGTCATCATCGGTCGATGTGATGACCAGCGGTACGGGATAGTCGGCCTGCTTTTCGAGCGCCTGGTAGGGGGAATAGCGAGCGATCCAGGCAGCATCTGCCTCGCTTCGTGGATCACCGTATTCGGCGGTCCAGCTCGCGCCGGGTGGCAGGTTCTGGTAGTGGAGCATGTCGGTGAGCGGCCCCCCGACAACAACGGCGTTCATGAGCTCTGGCCGCCGGGTCATCATCGCCGAGACCATAAGGCCACCGTTCGAGCGCCCCATGATGCCGGTCTGCTTCGGTGAGGACACACCGCGTTTGTGCAGGTCGGTGAGGATGGCAGCCATGTCCTCGTAGGGGCGCAAGCGGTTCGCGTCCATCGCGGAACGGTGCCAGTTCGGGCCATTCTCTCCACCGCCCCTCAGGTAGGCATGAACGTAGACACCCCCCTTCTCGAGCCAGAGCTTGCCGAAGAGTGGCTCGTAGCGTGGTGTGATAGAGACGTCGAAGCCACCGTAGCCATAAACCAGCGTCGGGCGCGGCGCATCTTCGGGCGGCTCGGCCGGTCCGATCAGCGTGTAGGCAATCTCTGTTCCATCGCTGCTGCGTGTCGTAAGCAGCTCAGCACGGAGGCCCGAGGCATCGAAGGCCGGACGCTGGCGGTAAAGCTCTTTCTCGGCGCCAGTCTCCGGATCGTGAAGAAAGACGCGTTTCGGCTCGAGAACCGACTCGTAGCTGAGAAGCAGCGCTCCGCCGTGAGCGCCGAGAAGCTGGATGAAGCCATCGGCGGCAAGGGGCAGGGTCGTCGGCGCTGCCGGGTCTGCGTCGAGGCTCACGGCGAGAACAACGCTGCGATAGTCGCGGAGCGCCTCGACGTACAGCATGTCACCCACCGCGACCACGCCGCGGATGGCCTCACGCGCTCCGGGCTCGTAGATCAGCCCCAGGCGCTCGATCCTGCCATCGTCCAGCAAGGGGTCGAGGGAAAGGGACAGCAGCGATCCCGCCGTATATTTCTGTCCGCCAGCGATCCAGTCCTCGTTGAGGCGCAGCAGAAGCTGCCCCTGGTGAACGGTCTGGACCTCGATAGACCGGGGGAGCGGAAGGCGCAGGGGCTCTGCCGCACCGGAGGCATCCACCCAGTAGTATTCCCGCGAGAAGAAGTCCGCGGAACGCACCGCCACGAAGCCGTCGCGTCCGCCGGCGCGCAGGAACGCGGCGCTGATACCTGAGTCGCGATAATCCCCGGAGAACAGGGTTTGCGCCGACTCCAGAGGCGTCGACCGTTTCCACAGACGCAGCGTTCGCGGAAGCTCTGATTCATTCACGCTGTCCGGCCCGAGGATCGGGGCAATCAACAGGTGATCGTCGTCGAACCACCAGCTGCGCGTTTTGCCCTCGGGAAGGAAAAAGCCCCGGGGCACGAATTCGCGGGTCTCCAGGTCGTACTCGCGGACTTCGCGCGCATCCTTGCCGTTATCCGAGAGGCTTACGAGACAGCGCATCCCGCGACAGGATGCCGACTGGAAGATCCACTTGCGGCCCTCCGTGCGCGCCAGCTCGTCGAGGTCGATCAGCGTCGACCAGACGGGCGATCCCGCGAAGTAAGCCTGCGCATCGGACACCTGCCAGACGCCGAGCGGCGCTGCCCGCGACTGGCGATAGGTAAACACCAGGTCGCCTGCGACGCGAACCGCAGGCGGCCTCGAGGGGTCCGTAAGAACCTTCGCGGCCTCCGCGGCTAGGGATGCGATGACCGCATCGCCGCCAAGGGCGTCCAGGGTGGTCCGGTTTTCGCGCTCGACCCAGTCAAGGGCCCGCGTGGAGTAGGTGTCGTCGAGCCAGTAATCGCCCGAATCGAGGGCCTGAACGGGTCCGCCGATGAATAAAGCGATAGTGAGGGCGACGATACGCCGGGGCGCAACGGTGAGACGATGCATCTTTTGCCTCCGAAATAAGACGTTACCCCCGGAGGCTTCGCGTTGCGAAACCCCGGGGGTAGCTCATGCGGCGATCCGCCAAAGGCCTAGAACGTATAGCCGACCTCGAGGTACATGAAGCGGCCGCGGTTGTCGAAGATCGACGAGCCAACGGCCGAGCCGCTACCCGCGCCCCCCGTACGGGTTTCCGGCAGGTTGGGCGGCAGTTCGTCGAACACGTTTTCCACGCCGAAGCGCGTCGAAAGCTTGTCATTGAACGCGTAGCGCAACTGCAGGTCGCTGTACCAGACGTCACCCGTCGAGGCCGTTGCACGGTTGTCCTCGGGCGTAGCCGGCTGCTTGTTGTTGATGGAGCTCGAGAAGTAACGCTGAGTCCAGTTCACGGAAAGCGGCCCCCAGATCCAGTCAGCGCTGAAACGTCCTCGCCATTCCGGTGACTGGATTTCGCCATTGTTATCGATGAAACCGCCACCGTCCGGCGCTCCGGGAACCGTGGTCTGCTCGTTGGTCAGCGAGTGCGTGACGATGCCGCCGAGCGCCAGGTCTCCGTAGCGACCCACAGCGAAGTTGTAGCGCACGTCGAAATCGATGCCTTCGCGAATCAGCTCAGCCGTATTCACGTTCTGCCGCCGGATCTGCAGCAGATCGCCGTTACCTGCGCGGGAAATCTGGTCGCAGAACACATTGTTGACGCTGGGAAGATCGACGCAGCTGTTGAGAATATCCTGCACCTGCAGCAGCGCGATGGCATCGCTGATTTCGATCTGGAAGTAGTCGACGGTCAGGGAGAGATTTTCGACAAAGCTAGGCGTCAGCACTACGCCAAGGGTCGTCGTGTCGGCTTCTTCGACGCCAAGGGAGGAATTCCCCGAGGACAGCGTGCGAATGTTGATTGTCTGCGCATTCGACTGGAACGGCTGCGTGACGCCGAGAGCCGCGCAGTTGGCCGCACGGCTGCTGCTGCCGCCACCGACGAAGTTTGCGTCACAGGGGTCGTCTACGGTGATGAAGCCCTCCGACCCGGGCGAGAACAACTCGCCGATATTCGGAGCGCGAACCGCGAGGGCCTTCACCGCGCGGAAACGGACATCGGGTATGGGCGACCAGTCCGCACCGATGTTCCAGCTGGTCTGGCTTCCCGCCGTTGAATAATCAGACTGGCGGATCGCGGCATCGAGATTTGCCGAGTGCGCGAACGGCAGGTCCCGCGCAAGGGGCAAGCGAAGCTCTCCGAAGACCTCCACGACATCGAAGGATCCGCTGGTAGCCTGGCGCAGACTGCGGAAGAAACCGAGACCCTGCTGCTGAATCGGGCTGGTGGTGAACACGGAGCTCTCGTCGCGGTATTCGATGCCGAAGGCGGCTGACAGCGGGCCGGCCCACAGATCCATGACTTCGCCGCTGACGGAGGCCTGGGCGACGACCTGCTCGAGGGTGGCGGTTTCCGTTGCCTCCGGCACACCGATGAACGCAAGGACATCCGGCGTGAGCGCGGCACCGGGCTGGAGCAGATTCGCCGGCACACAGCCGGGATCCTGGACGAAGCCCTCAATGACGGAACGGCACCGTATCTGGCCGTCAGCGGGATCCACGGCGGCGTCGAGGGCCAGATCGAAGCGGTTCTGAAGCACGTCGCCCAGCTGGATATTGGTGAAACTCGTACGACCGAACTGGAAATAGGTGTTGTAGGTCCAGTTGCTGTTGAGCGCGCCGTTCGCGCCCATGGTCATCTGGAAGAGTTCACGGCTGACGTCGCTGCCCCGCTTGCCGAGCTCCTGATCGCTTCTGATGATACCGATCGACTCGGCTCCGGCGTCCTGCATCAGCGCACGCAGGTCGTCCTGCACAAAGGGATTGTCGATGGAGATACTGTTCGTGAAGGGCGGGATCTCGAACACAGGTCCGATTTCAGAGCGCGACTGGATACCCGCAAACTTGCCGGCGATGAAAACCTCCTGGTTGTCGGCGACTTCGAAGGAGACCTTGCCGTCGATCAGGTAGCGCTCCGATGGCACGCGGACGGGACACTCGTTCTGTGGACAAATCGTATCGAAGCCGAGCGTCGCCTCGCCGCCGTCCGTGAGCTGCGTGTTGCCGAACAGACCGCTGGGGCCGAGGCCGAAGGGGCGCAGGGAGCCGTCTCCGTTGAAGGTGAACGCTTCGCGGCCGTTGCCCCGGTCAAGCAGGAACATGGATTGTTGCTGCCCCCCAAGCTGCCGTACGTTGTTGGCAAGCAGGAAGTCGTTCACCCCGTCGTTCGGCCCCGTATTCGCCGGGTTGGGTACCCAGAGACGACCATTGATGTTCTGGGCACGCTCGTTCCACTCGATGCCTTTCTGGTCAACGTAGGACAGGTGGAGTACGGCGTTACCGCGCCCATCGAGGAAGTTTCCGCCCCCGGTCACATTGAAGATATTGCGCTCGGCATCGCCCTCGCCGGAGGCACCGGAAGAGACGTTGAATTCGAGGCCCTCGTAGTCGCTCTTGGTGATGATGTTGATCACGCCAGACACGGCGTCGGCGCCGTAAACGGCAGAGGCTCCGCCGGTGATCACCTCTACGCGTTCAATCAGCGACGTCGGCAGATTGTTGAGGTCGACCGCGGTCGTACCCGGCTCCGAACCCACCTGGCGACGACCATCTACCAGCACAAGCGTGCGCTGCGTGCCGAGGTTGCGAAGATCCACGAGATTGAGGCCCGTGGCCGAGAAGCTGATCGCCGATGACTGATCGTTCGTGCCCGGCAGAATCGCTGGAAGCTCGCGCAGCACCTCCCCGATATCCGGCGCGCCCGAGGCGGCGATATCTGCCGCACCAATCACCACCGTCGGCGTCGGAGTGTCGGCGCCAGAGCGCGCGATCCTCGAACCTGTGACAACCGTTTCCTCGATAACACCGGGGCCGCTCTGCGTTGTCTGCGCACTGGCTGCAGATGCAAATGCAACGGCCGCGGCAAGTGCTGACACGTTCACTTTCAGGGACATGGTCGATCCTCATTTGCCAGAGTGTGAGATGCAGGAAGCCCTGCGAGCAGCGGCCTCTGGTCTAAAGAGACGTCCACCCGGCGCGGTCGGGTACCACGGCCGGAAAAAAAGCATGAAACAGCGCCAGACGAGCGCCCGGGGATCGTCGGAAGCGCCGCACCACAGGAGCCCTCGACGCGACCTGGTCCAAAGGCCTACAACATGGGCTTTGCAAATGGCTTCAGGGCGTGGCCACGCCTCAGGGCAGGTATTCCTGCGGCAGGCCGCGGCTCAGGGAGGACGCTGAGAAGACCTGCTCGGGGAAGGCCGGAGGGTACGCGACCTCGCGGTAGAGAAAGCGCGTTTCGTGCCCGGTCTGGTGGTTGACAACTTCGACATCGGTCGCACACCAGATACCGTCGATGGCCTCGGCGGCGTGAACCGTAACGGTCTTGAGCGGATCGCCCTGTAGATCAAAGAACTCGGCACGCCGAAACAGCCAGCTGTTGCCATCCACCTCGGCGCTCAGACCACCGTAGCCCAATTCGCGAGCGATGGCCTCTGTCTTTGGCGTCGCCGAAAGGACATAGATGGTGCCATCCTCCGAACGCCGACTGCTGTCGAGCGTGAAGTCGTAGTCTCTGAGCGACAGCTTGAACTCCGACTGGATATCCTCGTAAGTGAAGTCCGTACCCAGAAAATAGTCTCCCCGGTCTGATGCCGGAATGCGCCGGACCTTTCGCGTGGCAGGAAGATAGAGCCAGCGCTCGTCGCCGCCTTCCGAGGCAAGATCATCGCGGCTGAGAAAGGTCACATCCTTGACGGACTTGGGGGCGAGGTAGGTGAAGCGCGTGCTACGGCTGCCGTCGTCCCTGCTCTTCAGCACCAGGGCGCTGCGCTCACGGGTCTTGCCGCGACGATCGGTCAGTACGATGTCCACAACGCGACGGGAGGCGTCACCTTCGGCTCGCTCGTCGATGCGTCTGGCGACGTCGAGGCCGTCGACGGGAAGGTCTTCGGCGAACACCTGCTTTGGCAGTAGTAAGCCAGCAGTGGCAAGCGCAAGGGCGATCAGGGCGGCGCGGCCCGGAGCGCGCGGCGTAGGGCGGGCTACGCCTTCATTCGGTATGGAACGGGCCATGAGCAACGCCATCATCCCGGTGAAGACGCGTCTGGAATGCTCAAACATATTCGTCTCAGTCTCCTGATGGGGTTACGTGTTTTCAAGCGCGGTGGTGCCTGAGGATCTCGCCGAGCACGTTCTGACACTTGAGAACTCGGCGATGGCCGAGACGCGCCGTTGGAAAGAAGCGGGCTCCCGGCAGCTGTCGAGCGATGCTCACGCCGCTGCTCACGGGAATAACCGGGTCATGCGCATCGTGAATCACGAGCGATGGGACGCGGATTCGCCCCGCAGCCCTCAACGCGCAGATCTCCCGCGTCGGCCTGCCGATCAGCATCTCGACGCGATCGCGCAGGCGGGCCGCGCGCGCCGGGGAAAGAAGCGCGATATCAGCAAACACCTGCAGGTGCTGATCAAGATCCTGCATGGGTGCTATCAGCGACAGGCGCTCCGGCGTCAACGCCGGATTGCGCTCGATCATCAGACAGGTAGCGGCGGCACCGTAGGAATGCGCCACGATGCTCGCGAAGGGCCCGAAGGCGCCGACCATGCGCTCCAGGGCAATGCTCGTATCGAGCAGGTGCGTTGCCACCCTCGGCGACAGCCCGTGTCCCGGGGCATCGAGAGCGTAAACGACGTAGCCGAGTCTTCGCAGCGGCTGAACAAAACTCAGCATGCTGCCCGAGTGATCTTCCCATCCGTGAACCAGGAGGGCGGATGGCCCCGAAGTGCCGGCACCCCACACCCAGCCGGTCAGCGTGTCACCGTCGTGATCGAGCTCGATGCGTTGGCAACCGTCCGGCAGCTGCTCGCGGTAGTCGCCGCCGGGTTTGCGACGAGGGCGCGTAAAGTGCCGCAGCATCAGCTCGGTGCTCAATGTCGGCGCGATCGCATCGAGCGCAGCCGCCCCGGCAGCGACCGCGCGCAGCACCGGGCTCAGCCTCGCCATCCCGCCGCGTCGATCCGTCGCTGCCGCGACCGCCAGCGCCTGGGGGTTCTGCGCCGCATCGATGCCCGGATCGGAGAGCAGGTCTGCCGCTATCGCAGGCACCACGGAAGGCACCACGGAAGACATCACGACTGCTCCTGTTGCTACCGCCAGCAGCAGAGACTGAGCCCTGCACGGTACGGAAACATCCGTATATCTACCCAAATTTCACGCAGCGGCTCGCGCCAGCGCGCAGGGCAACAGGTGTGCTGCTTGCTGGAAGCCGTTGCCTGGCGATCAGCCCTGCACGATCCAGGGCTCGGCTACTACTCGCAGCGTGGCCTCGAGGCGATTCGCGGCGTTGAGCTTGCCCAGAATGGACGACACATGCGTCTCAACGGTGCGCGGAGAGCGGCTGAGGCGTTCGGCAATGTCGCCGTTCGTAGCCCCCTCGGCCATGAGCGCCAGCACCTCCACCTCCTTCCCTGTGAGGCCCAGCGGGTGCTGCCGGGCTGCGCGGTAGGGCCCTCGGCGCTTCGATCTGCGTTGCTTTACCGCACACAGCTGCCCGGCGGCCTTTTCACCGGCCGCGCAGGCCAGCGAGGCAAAATCGAGACAGGCCTGTTCGGCAAGCTCGCGCTGACCGGCTCGGGCGCCGGCGAGACGCACCATCGCCGCCTCGATGGGTCGCTCCGATGCATCGTAGATCGCCGCCGCCTGCGAGAACTCTCCTCGGATCTCCAGCACCTGTGCCCGCGTCGATCCGGGCGCGAGGTCCTCGTCCAGCGGCATGCCGAGACGGGCCGACCAGACCTGCAGCGCGCCGGCGTCCCAGGGCCGCAGCACCTTGGTGCCGAAGGAGCGCAGGGCCGCTATCTGCACCCGCGCCGCATCCAGATCATCGCGAAGATAACAGTGCTGCGCGATAGCGAGCCGCGTTGGCGTGAGGCGCTGCTGCTCCTTCGTCGCCATCGCAGTCTCCAGCAGTTCATCGAGGTGCTGGCGCGCCGCGACCTGGTCTGTCAGGGACCACACGGTTGCGAGCACGAGCCTCGCAGGAATGCGCATGAGCACCGTTTGCCCCTCGCAGTCCAGGGCCGCTCGTGCCAGCGTCTCGGCCTGCTCGAGCTGGCCTCGGCCGAGATGGAACTGGGCATGGCGTCCGCGCAGATAGGTGGTCCAGGCATCGAGGCCGTGCTTTACATCGAAGGCCAGCCCCTCACGGATGAGCCGCTCGGCAAGAGGCCAGTCGCCGGTCACGATCGCGTACTCGGAGAAATTCGTATACGCGCGCGCGGCTTCCTCGTGGAGTCCATGCTCGAGCGCCATATCCAGAGCGTCCTGCATCATCTCGCGGCCCGCATCGTCACCATCGAACAGCATGGCCGTGGCCACGGTGATGCTGGCCTGCGCCTGAATCATCCGGTCACTGAACTTCTGGTCCATGGCCAGGGCTCGACGTCCCCAGCGGATGCACTCCGCGCGTCTTCCCTTCAGCAGGTTCATCTGCGAGCGAAGCGCGTAGGCGCTGGTCAGTTCCGGCGAGGGAGGAATGGACTCGAGAATGGTGAGCGACTCGGCGGCGACGGCTTCCGCACGGTCAGCGTCACCCAGATACCAGTAAAGCCGCCATAGCCAGCGCAGGTTATCGCCCACGCGCTCGGGCCTATCGAGGCTGCGCCACAGCTCAATCGCCTTGTTTCGGGCATCGAACACGCGATCGCTCACTTCAAAGAGGCTGGCGTGATAGGCCCATTCCTCGTAGAGCCTCGCTGCGGTCTCGACATCGGTCGCGTCAACGTGCTGCAGCGCAAGCTCGAGGTGCGACGCCGCCTCCTTGTGCGCGCCGAGAGCCGCCGCCCTGCGCGCGGCGATAGGGGCGTGCTCGAGGAGCAGTTCCGCGCTGCCGATTGCGGCGGCGTGATGGACGATCAGGCTGTGCTTGATCTCGCCCTCGAGTTCCAGGTGGGCAGCGAGGAGCGCGCGGTGGCAGGCCTGACGTTCGTGCGGAGGCAGGTTCTCAAAGATCGCGCGGCGCGCAAGTTCGTGACGGAAGCACACATTCATGTCGAGATCGCGGCGCAGAAGCCCGAAAGCCTCCAGAGCATTCAGGGCCTCGATACGCAATCGGCGCTCCACGGCTCTCACCACGGGCTCAAGGACGGGCTCCGGTGAGGCTGAGAGTGTATCGAGCAGGGGCCGCTGCGCGGCGAAGCGGCTTGCACGAGCCAGCACCGCGTCGCGCACGGACATGGGCAGCTGATTGCCTGCGGCGGGATCCGCAAGCAACTCGGAGAGGAAAAACGGGTTTCCTCCCGTTATGCGATAGAGCTCTTCGCCGTCCCGTCCCTCCGCCGAAGCCATCGCCGTGACCGCCGCTGCGGAAAGTGGCTCGAGACAGATCCGTGAGGTCAGCCTCGCCGGAAGCTGCCCGAGCAGACTGTTCAGCGGATGCGCGGCATCGACGTCGTCGGGGCGGTAGGTGAGCACGATCAGCACGCGCAGCGGCTGCAGGCGACGCGCGATGAACTTGAGCAGGTCTACCGTCGCATGATCGGCCCAATGCACATCCTCAAAGGCCAGGATACTGCCGGGGGGCAGGGAATCGATCGCCGAGAGAATGACCGGAAAAAGGCCGGCCTGTGTGCCGCCAGACTCGAGTGCCCGTGCGAGGCCCGTGCCCAGGGTCGGCAGCATGTCGTACAGGGGGCCAAGCTGTCGGGGCGTGAACAGGTCGTCGCACTGTCCCAGGGTAAAGCGGGCGTCGGCGCCCACTTCCGCTGCGAGCGCTCTGAGCACCGAGGACTTGCCAACACCGGCTTCACCGCTGATCAACGCAAGCTGGCCGCAGACTCTCTCGCAGGTCACAAGCTGCGCACGGAGCTGCTCGAGCGCACTGTCGCGCTCCAGCAGGTCGCTCAGGCCGGGGCTTGCTATGTCCATTTATTAGAAAAACTATGGCTGAACACAGGCAGGGGGAAATCTGCCGGACATAGTCTACTGAAAAGCAGCGGGCGACCGCGAGCTGCTTCGCCGGCCTGTCTGCGCCGATCTCGAGCCTGCATAGTGTACGCTGGCCACCGGCGCCCGGCGGCGGGAATGCTATCCGCACGCGACACAAGCTGCAGCTGCTATTCTGAGCGCCGCCCGGTCCCGTGGCTGCTGATGGAGAATTACCCATGCATCGTCGTAGTTTTCTCACCGCTTCTGCGGCGGTTCTAACCGCCGCTGCCATGCCCTGGTCACCGAGCCGGGCCATGGAATCGCTGCCCCTGCTTCGTCTCAACGCGAATGAAAATCCGCTTGGCATGTCGCCGATGGCACGCGCCGCTGCCGCGGAGGCCCTGACGCAGGGTCACCGCTACAGCTTCGGCGTCGAAGGCCTTCTCGCGCAGGAAATTGCGGAACTGGAAGGGGTCGAAAAAGCAAACGTCACGATCGCCAACGGATCCACGGGCATTCTCGAAGCCGTTGTCTGGCAGCAGGCGATGCGCGGCGGCACGCTGGTACAACCCGAGATCACCTTCGGTGCCGTCGGCGAAATTGCCGCTGCAGCGCAG
The DNA here is from genome assembly GCA_036351355.1 of Halieaceae bacterium. Classification (GTDB taxonomy): domain Bacteria; phylum Pseudomonadota; class Gammaproteobacteria; order Pseudomonadales; family Halieaceae; genus Congregibacter. Next base: position 2,826 of record JAZBOX010000199.1, on the reverse strand, counting down.
CTCGGGCGCATCGATGTGCCGATGCTCGACGGCTTTCGCGTCGACCTCGAGGCAATGGAGGCAGCGGCAGCCAAGGTCGACGGCCCGGTGCTCGTCTATCTCGTTACGCCCAACAATCCGACGGGCTTGCTGATACCGCACGCAGCTATCGAGGCCTGGGTCCGGCGGGCGCCGGACAACGTCTTTTTCCTGATCGATGAGGCCTATCACGAACTGGTTGATGACGCCTCCTACCGCAGCTGCGTGGGACTCCTTCGCGAAGGACGCGAGAATCTCCTCATTGCGCGCACGTTTTCCAAGATCTATGCAATGGCCGGCATGCGCCTTGGCTACGCCATGGCCGCCGAGTCCGTTGTGGGCGCGCTCCAGAAGTATTACTCCAGCTGGTCGATAAACATTGCGGCGATGCAGGCCGGTCGTGCTTCGCTAAAGGATGAGGAGTTCCGCACCCTGAGCTTCAGCAGCAACCGCAGCGCCCGCGATTTCACCCAGAAAGGGCTCGCCGACCTCGGGCTCAACTTCATTCCCAGTCAGGGCAACTTCCTTATCCACGAAATCAGGATGCCCCTGAAGGACTATCAGCAGAAAATGAGCCAGGCCGGAATCCTGGTCGGACGCGACATGGGCCTGGGCTACGGATGGAACCGGCTTTCCATCGGAACGCCCGACGAAATGGAGCGATTCATGGCGACGCTGGCGTCACTGCATTCGGGAGGATGGAGCTGACGCCGGTGCGCCGCGCGAATCATTGTCCATAGCAAGGAAAAACGTGCCGGAGAGTCCGGGGCACACCCGCGTGCGGATACCGGGCAAGGCTGACCCGGGCAGAACGGCCCGGCGGGCGCCTTAGCGCCCGCGCATGACGGGTGCGTACCAGTCGAGGTAACGCTCCCAGCGGTCCTTGCGGAAACTCGGTCGTGAAATATCGTGCGACTCATCGGGGTAGACGACCAGCTGCGTGTCGACACCTCGCCGCTTGAGCGCCTGATACAGCTGCTCGGAATTCTGGATCGGAACGTTCCAGTCTTCCCTGCCACCGATCACCAGCGTGGGCGTTGAAATCCTGTCGACGTCTTCCCAGGGCGAGATGCGCTCCCAGGCTTCCTTGTTCTCCCATGGCAGCCCGAGTTCCTGTTCCCAGTGGTACTGATAGTGATCATGGCCGTAGTTGGCGATGTAGTTCACCTCGCTGGCGCCGGTGATCGCCCTCGCGAAGCGATCCGTCTTCGTGATCACGTAGTTGGTGAGAATGCCGCCGTAGGACCAGCCGCCGACGCCGAGGCGCTCCGCATCGGCATAGCCCAGCGCCACCGCGTAATCGACAGCGGCCATCACGTCCTCGAAGTCTGGTTCTCCCCAGCGGGCAAACAGCGCCGCGGAAAAGTCCTGGCCGTAGCCGCTGGAGCCCCTGGGATTGCAGATCACGACCACGAAGCCGTGGGCTGCCAGTAGCTGTGCCTCGTCGTTGAAGCTGAAGTCGTACTGCGACACGGGTCCACCGTGGATGCGCAGGATCGTGGGATAGCGTTGCCCGCTCTGATAATCGGGCGGCGTGAACACGAAGCCTTCAACCTCGGTGCCGTCGCGGCTCAGGAATTGAATATTCTTTACCTCAGCCAGCCGCAGCGCTGCGAGCAGCGCCCGGTTGCTATGCGTGAGCTGACGCAGGTCGCCGTCGCGCAGGTAAAAGAGCTCCGTCGGCAGCGAAGGCTTACTCAGTCCAAGCACCACGTCGCCCGAGCCGTGCACGTCGAAGGCGCCGACGCTGAGCTTGCCACGGACCGGTCGATCGATTTCGCCACTCTCGAGATTGAAGCTCGCAAGATGCTGTTCGGCGCTGTCCTCCAGCGAAAACCAGATCGAAGCGCCGTCGGGCGCGAAGACCGGGGCGCTCACATTGCGATCGAGCGCGGCGCTCAGAACCCGCTCGCCGCCACCATCGGCATCCGCCACTGCCAGATGGTTCGTGGCGTACCAGATCAGCTCAGGCTGGGTCACCGTCACGTAGGCAATGCGCGTCGAATCCGGGCTCCAGGCGGGCGATTCATCGCTGCCGGGGTTCGACGTAATCCTTCGGGGCTGCGCATCACTCTCCGCAGCATCTGCCGACACGACCCAGATATCCGTGTTCATGTTGGCATCCGGATCGTTGCTGCGATTGCTGACGAAAGCGATCCTGCGCCCGTCGGGGCTCCACGCCGGCTCGAGGTCGTCGAAGTCGCCGAAGGTCAGCTGCGTCGGAGCATCAGCCTTTCCATCCCAGATGTAGATATGCGTTCGGCTGCGATCGAGATAGGGAACACCATCGCGCTTGAACTGAAGCCGGTCGATTACGAAGGGCAGCGGCTTCGCTTCCTCGCCGGCCTCTTCTGCGGCCTCGGCCGCCAGCTCCTGCGCGGTCTTGTCGCGTATCGTCAGCAGCATGCGCGTGCCATCCGGCGACCACTCGAAGCCGCTGACGCCCTGGTCAACAGCCGTGTACTGGCGCGCGTCACCCCCGCGTCGGTCAAAAAGCCAGACCTGCGTCCTGGCGTCGTCTTCTCCGCGCGCAGCAAGGAATCCCAGGTATCGGTTATCGGGACTCCAGCGCGGGGAAGTCGCGGAGTAGTCATCGCCCGTCAGCCGTACTGTCTCCTTGCCATCCGCCGACACCATGAACAGGCGCGACACCAACTGGTCCTCCGCCCAGTCCGCGGCCTCGACCGTGTAGGCAATCCAGCGCCCGTCCGGGCTGATTCGCGGATCCCCGACCGACTCAATGGACAATAGATCGTCTATCGTGGCGGCGCGGCGCGAGGGCTCATCCTGCGCGCTGCTACTCAGCGC
>JAZBOX010000198.1:0-20811 GCA_036351355.1 Halieaceae bacterium | reverse complement strand
GGTACGCAGCAATCCCAAGGGCCGCCAGGCGAAGAGCAAGGCGCGCCTGGCGCGCTTCGAGGAACTGCAGTCGCAGGAGTTCCAGCGCCGCAACGAAACCAACGAGATCTACATCCCTCCGGGCCCGCGCCTCGGCGACAAGGTCATCGAGGTCTCGGGTTTGCGCAAGTCCTTCGGCGACCGCCTGCTCTTCGACAACGTGTCCTTCAGCGTACCGAAGGGCAGCATCGTCGGCATCATCGGCGCCAATGGCATGGGCAAATCGACGCTGTTTCGCATGATCACGGGTGCCGAGGCGCCCGATGCGGGCAGCATTGAACTCGGCGAGACGGTACAGCTGGCCTACGTCGACCAGTCGCGCGACGACCTGGCCGGCGACAAGACCGTGTGGGAGGAAATCTCCGACGGCCTCGACGTCATCACCATCGGCAGCTACGAGGTCAATTCGCGCTCCTACGTGGGACGCTTCAACTTCAAGGGCTCGGACCAGCAGAAGTACGTGAAGGACCTCTCCGGCGGCGAGCGCAACCGCCTGCACCTCGCCAAGCTGCTCAAGCAGGGCGCCAACGTGCTGCTCCTCGATGAGCCTACCAACGATCTCGATGTGGAGACGCTGCGTGCCCTCGAGGAGGCGCTGCTGGCCTTCCCCGGCTCGGCCATGGTCATCTCCCACGACCGCTGGTTCCTCGATCGCGTAGCCACGCACATTCTCGCCTACGAGGACGACGGCGGAGTGGTGTTCCACGAAGGCAACTTCAGCGACTACGAGGAGGACCGCCACGCGCGCCTCGGCGCCGCCGCGGACCAGCCCCAGCGCCTGCGCTACCGCAAGCTCAAGTAGCGCCTGCGCACGCTTTCGCGGGCGCGAATCGCTGTGCTTCAATGCGGGGGTACAGGGCGAAGGAGTCCCACCGATGAGCGACTACGCGAATGAGCGCCGCGCCTGGCTGCGCGTCGACGGCAGGATGGCCGTCGACGTCAAGCAGGGCGGCAGCGTCTGGCATCAGCGTCTGATTGATCTGTCCGTAGCAGGCGTGTCCACGGACCAGCCCGATCTCTGGGACGCGCAGTACAACGAGCCCTTCACGCTGGTCATCGATGCCGGCGAACTCGGATTTCTCGAGCTTCACGCCTACCTGCAGCACGTCGAGGCGGGGCGTCTCGGCTTTGCCGTGCAGCATATCGACAAGGAAAACGTGAAACTCCTGCGCGACCTGCTCGCCACCTGCGTGGACGATCCGCAGGTGATCGACGCGGACATCGCTCGTCTCGAGTCCGCCGCCCGCGCCCTGCGCTAGCCCCGGGCGCTCAGCCCAGGTCGAGCTCGAGGGCCTCGGACAGCCGCGCCACCGGGTATACCTGCATCCCATCGATGGCTTTTTTCGGCGCGTTGCCGCGCGGCACGATGGCGCGGCGAAAGCCGTGTTTTGCCGCCTCGGCGAGACGCTCCTGCCCCGAGGGCACGGGGCGGATTTCGCCGGACAGGCCCACCTCCCCGAACACCACCAGATCGCGCGGCAGCGCACGATCGCGGAAGCTCGACACGATCGCCAGCAGCAGCGCCAGGTCCGCGGCGGTCTCGAGCACGCGCACGCCCCCCACGACGTTGGCGAACACGTCCTGATCGCTGACCTGCAGGCCGCCGTGGCGGTGCAGCACGGCGAGGAGCAGCGCCAGGCGGTTCTGCTCGAGGCCCACGGCGAGGCGACGCGGATTGCCGAGGGGGCTTTCGTCGACGAGGGCCTGGATTTCCACGAGCAGCGGTCGCGTGCCCTCCCACAGCACCATCACCACGCTCCCCGAGGCTGCCGCCTCGCCGCGCTCGAGAAATATCGCTGACGGATTGCGCACCTCGCGCAGCCCGTTCTCGGTCATCACGAAGATACCCAGCTCGCCCACCGCACCAAAGCGATTCTTCTGGCCTCGCAGCGTGCGGAAGCGCTGATCATCGGAGCTCTCGAGAAGCACCGAGCAGTCGATCATGTGCTCGAGCACCTTGGGACCGGCAAGGCTGCCGTCCTTGGTCACGTGGCCGACGAGCAGCAGGACCGTGCCGGTCTGCTTGGCCGCGCGTGTCAGCGCCGCCGCGCACTCGCGCACCTGCGACACGGAACCGGGCGCCGAGCTGAGTTCCTCGTGGTAGACCACCTGAATCGAGTCAACGACCAGCAGCCGCGGTCGGTGCTCGTCGAGGGCGGCGAGAATCGCCTCCACATTGGTTTCGGCGAGGAGCCTGACCTGATCCACGGGCAGGCCGAGGCGACGTGCACGCAGCGCCACCTGCTGCGGGCTCTCCTCACCCGTGACGTAGAGCGTTGCCATCGAGGCGGCGAGGCGGCAGCAGGCCTGGAGCAGCAGCGTGCTTTTCCCCGCGCCGGGACTTCCGCCCATCAGCACGGCGGACCCGGGCACGAGGCCTCCACCGAGAACGCGGTCGAACTCCGTCAGCCCCGTGGCAATCCGCGCCACCTCGGCCACATCGATCTCGCCGAGCACCTGCGCCGGCGCAAGGGCTCCGGCATAGCCCGCCTGGCGACCGTGCTGCCGTGAGGCGGTGCTGCGGCGCACGGCGGTGGCGCCCGATGCTCCGCCAGCCGGCCTGAACTCGCTCAGCGTGTTCCACGCGCCACAGTCGGCGCACTGGCCCTGCCACTTGGCGTGGTCGGAGCCGCAATCGGAGCACACGTAAACGGTTTTGGCCCTGGCCATCGGAGTTCCCGCGCTGAGAGAGCTCAAGATGCTACAACTTCACCGGTGTGCTGGGTATGCTGTGCGGCCGTCCGAAGCCAGCCCATTTCAGCCATGCCCGGATTTTCGCCCCCCTCGCGCAGCCTGATACCCGAGAGCCAGCTGACGTTCTCGGCCGAGCTCGCACGCACCGTCGGCCTCGAGGGCGCCGTGCTCCTGCAGCAGCTCAAGGACGTTTACCGGCACCAGCCCGCGACGCCGCGCGGCGGCCTCGGCTGGCTGCACGTGAGTCATGCCTACCTGCTCGAACTGATGCCCTTCTGGGACCTGGCCACGCTGCTGGCCGTCTGCAGTCGCATGGAAGAACTGGGCCTGCTGCGCCTCGATCGGCGCGGTGCCGCCGCCGGCTGCCTGTTGCTGGCCGTGGATGAATCGGCGGGGCGCGACGCGGCGCGAAGGGTCAGCGGCAATCTCGATACACCGCCCGCACCCGCGGCGCGCAGCCCTCAGCCTGAGACAATGCCCGCGGCCCAATCACCCAACGACCGCCCTCCAGCTGACGATGGAGCGGCTCCGGCGCCCCGGCGACGAAAATTTCGCGCTGGCGAAGGAGAGCCGCTGCCGCCGGACTTCGTGCCCGACGAGGACATGCTCGAACTTCTGGAGCGCTTCCAGGGGGTACCAAGGGCCTTCGCCCTCGCCCAGCTGGAGGATTTCACGCTGTACTGGCGCGAACGTGGCAGTGCCGGTCACGCCTGGCAGAACCGCTTCAGGCAGCATGTACAATGGCACTGGAAGAAGCATCAGCAGGAGCGGGCAGGGCCAACCCATGGAGGAAAGCACGAAGCTGGCGGCACGCGTCGCACGCGAGATAGCAGCCTCGAGCACGACCTCACGGACACCAGCTGGGCCGACTGACTCCGCGCCGACGGAGCCCGAGGGCGCCCGCGTCGCGCCGGGGCGGAGCGATCCCGCGCTCGTCGAGGCCATCAATCAGGTCTTCGCCCTCTTCCGCCTCAATTACCACAATCAGTACTACGCCGCCTTCAGCGACGCCGAACAGCTGCGCCAGATCAAGAAGCTGTGGCTGGAGTCTCTGCGCGATTTTCCCGTGCGCCAGATCCTGCAGGGCGCGCGCCTGGCCATCGACAGCGGCGAGTACCTGCCCACGCTGCACCGCATGCGCAGCTGCTGCGAGGACAGCCTTCCGGCCCTGGGCCTGCCCGCAGCCCGAGAGGCCTACGCCGAGGCCGCGAATGCGGCGGCGCCGCCGGAGCGGCAGTCATGGTCCCACCCGCTGGTGTACTGGGCCGCGCACGACTGCGGCTGGAGGCGCCTTGCCGCCAGCACGGAAGCGGAGGGATGGCCGCTGTTCCGTGACAGCTACCAGGCCCGCTGCCGACGCTTCCTGGACGAGGGGCAGTGCCCACCGGTACCCGAGCCGCCCGCCAAACGCCTCGAGAGCAAGGCCCTCGATCGCGAGGACGCCCTCGCCGCCGTACGCGAACTGCGTCGCGCCAACGAGCTCTAGAACGCTGAAGCGACAGCTCTTCGCCCCGAAACGATAGTCGCGGGCGCGACCCCTATCCCCCTTTTTTCGCCGCGTTGACGGCGTATCCGCGCGACCGGACGCGGCGCGTCGGCGTGCTTTCCCAGCAAACGCTCAGTGCGCGTGGCTTCCACCACTGAATACAGACCCACCCCGGTGCTCTGCGCACGAACCAAAAGATAAGTAAATATTACCTGTTTGGTGTTGTAATTAAGGATTACTTATTTATTATCAGATCCCAGTTGTCGTGCACCGCACTGTCGGTGCGGATAAACAGCCACCATCAGGCAATGAGGGGATCTCGAATGGAACAGGCTGCTCCGCAATACCAGGTCGTTCTCGGAGTCATCGGCTCCGATTGCCACGCCGTGGGCAATCGCATCATTTCCACGGTGCTGGAGCAGGAAGGCATCAGGGTGGAGAACCTTGGGGTCATGGTCAGCCAGGACGAGTTCATCGATGCGGCGATCGAAAGCGGCGCCGATGCGATCCTCGTATCGTCGATCTACGGCCACGGTGAGATCGACTGTGACGGTTTTCGCAGGCGCTGCACCGAGCGGGGTATCGGCGACATCCTTCTCTACGTCGGCGGCAACCTGGTGGTAGGCAAGCGCGACTTCGCCGAGGTCTCAGCGCTCTTCGAGGCCATGGGTTTCGATCGGGTCTGCCACCCCGACATCGATCTCGAGGCCTTCGCCAGGACGCTCAAGGCCGACATCGATGAGCGTTACCTGACGCGGGAGCCGATGCGCCTCTCTGCCTGACTTAACCCACCCGGCCGACGCCGGGCCAGCGACAGGACCTTCCGGCGATGCTCTTCGACGTATCTTCGCCGCTCGAGAACACGCGTCTCGACGCTGCAGACTTCGACCGGCTTCGCGATCAGGTACTCGCCACCTGGTCCACGGGGGCCGACGTCGACTTCGATGAGGGCGTGCAGCGGCAGCTGGATCTGCCCGAGCACAAGCGCTTTTCCGCCGCACTCGAGGCGGCCGACGAGCGCGGAGCGACGCTGCTGCAGCCGCGGGCCGGGGTGGCACTTTTGCAGGAGCAGATCGAGCTTCTGCAGGCACTTCAGGATCACTGCGACTTACTGCCCACAACGATTGACGCCTACACACGGCACAACGGCTATCAGGAGGCCGACGCGGGCATAGCGCGCTCGCGCGAGGCCGGGCGGTCCCTGATGAATGGCTTTCCAGCAGTCAATCACGGTCTCGACGGCTGCCGGGAGCTCGTCGATGCGGTGAGCAAGCCCGTGCAGGTACGCCACGGCACGCCGGATGCCCGTCTGCTCGCCGAGATCACCCTCGCGGCGGGCTTTTCCAGCTTTGAAGGCGGAGGGATCTCATACAACATCCCCTACGCAAAGAGCGTTCCCCTCGAGCGCAGCATCCGCCACTGGCAGTACTGCGATCGGCTCGTCGGCCGCTACGAGGAGGCGGGCGTGCGCATCAATCGCGAACCCTTCGGTCCCCTGACGGGCACCCTGGTGCCGCCCTTCGTATCACACGCCATCATGCTCCTCGAAGGGCTGCTGGCACTGGAGCAGGGCGTTCGCTGTATCACCCTGGGCTATGGCCAGGGTGGCAACCTGACTCAGGACATCGCAGCGATCCGCTCCCTGCGCGAACTCGCTGAGGAGTACTTCAACGCGGCGGGCTTCGAGGAATATCGCCTGTCCACGGTATTTCACCAGTGGATGGGGGGATTCCCGCGCGAAGAGGCAGAGGCCTACGCCGTGATCTGCCAGGGTGCGGCCGCAGCGTGCATGGCCGGCGCGACCAAGGTCATCGTAAAAACGCCCCACGAGGCCGAGGGTGTGCCAACGGCCGCAGCAAATCGCGACGGCCTGCGGGCGACCCGACAGACGATCAATATGCTGGCGGAGCAGCGCAAACCGCAGGACCACGCTATCGATCTGGAGGCTGAGATGATCAAGCGCGAAGTCCGGGCGGTGCTCGATGCGGTTTTTGCGCTGGGTGAGGGCGACATCGCCCGCGGCGCTGTGCTCGCTTTTGAAACCGGCGTCATGGACGTACCCTTCGCCCCCGCTAGAGCCAACCCCGGCGTACTGATGCCAGTACGCGACGATCACGGTGCCCTGCGTGTGCTCGATGTCGGCAAAGTCCCGCTACCCGACGATGTCCTCGCCTTTCATCGCGAGCGTGTCGCGGAACGGGCGAGCTCGGAAGGACGCGATGCAGACTTCCGCATGGTCATCGATGACGTTAACGCCATCGCCGACGGCCGCCTGGTCGGGCGTCCCCATTGAGTGACCCGGCGAAGAGAGGGGCCAGATGAAGATCCGGTCGGCGCACTTCAGCGGCGGATTGTCTTCGTTCTTTTTTGACGATCAGGCGGCCATCAAAGGCGGCGCCGAGCAGGACGGCTTTGTTTACAGCGGCAGTCCGCGTACCGAAGGTTTCGAGGCAATTCGTCAGCCCGGGGAATCGGTTTCCGTGCTCCTCGTGCTTGAGGATGGCAGCGTGGCCGTGGGCGATTGCGCCGCCGTGCAGTATTCAGGCGCGGGAGGCCGCGACGCCCTGTTCCGCGCGTCGCTTGTCGTTGCGCAGCTGGAGGCGGAGCTGCGCCCGTGGCTCGAGGGTCGAGATGTTTCCCGTTTCCGTGAGAACTCCCGCGCGCTCGACGCGCTTCGCATGGGCGACCGACCGCTGCACACGGCAATACGCTACGGCGTCTCACAGGCGCTCCTCGATGCCACGGCACTCGCGCAGCGTTGCCTGAAGGCCGAGGTGCTCTGCCGCGAGTTCGACCTGCCGCGCATCGCCGAGGCCGTTCCGCTCTTCGGCCAGACCGGTGACGATCGCTATCACGGCGTCGACAAGATGATTCTCAAGGGCGTCGATGCGCTGCCCCACGGCCTGATCAACAATGTGCCCGACAAACTCGGTCACCGCGGCGAGAAGCTGCTCGAATACGTGAGCTGGATCGTGCGGAGAATAAGCCAGCTGCGGCGGCAGGAGGATTACCGGCCGACGCTGCATATCGACACCTACGGCACGATCGGCCTGATCTTTGAGCAGGATACGGCGCGGATCGCGGCCTATCTGGCACGCCTCGGCGAGGCAGCAGGCGATCATCCGCTGTATGTCGAAGGCCCGATCGACGCCGGCAACCGGCAAGGACAGATCGAGGCGCTGTCATCGCTGCGGCAGGCACTCGGGGTCGCGGGATCGCGCGTGCGCATCGTGGCCGACGAATGGTGTAACACCTACGAGGATATCGTGGAATTCTGCGATGCCCACTGCTGCGACATGGTGCAGATCAAGACACCGGACCTCGGCTGTGTCCATCACGTGATCGAGGCGATCCGCTACAGTCGGGCCAAAGGTATGGAGAGCTACCAGGGCGGCACCTGCAACGAGACCGATGTATCTGCACGCGTCTGCGTTCACCTGGCCCTTGCTGCGCGGCCCGAGCGCATGCTGGTCAAGCCCGGGATGGGCTTCGACGAGGGGATGACCATCGTCGGCAACGAAATGCAGCGGGCGTTGACGATCATGCGCACGAAAGGCTGATGCCCACGATCGGAGGGACAGAAAAATGAACGAACAGCAGACAGCCGGTGCCGCCGGGGAAAGCGGCCCCTACGCCGGACTCCTCGTGGTCACGCTCGAGCAGGCGGTCGCAGCGCCGACCTGCTCCTGTCACTTTGCCGAAGGTGGCGCACGGGTCATCAAGATCGAGCGCGCCGGTGGGGATTTCGCGCGCAACTACGACAGTGTCGTAAAAGGAGAATCGTCGTATTTCGTGTGGGCGAACCACGGCAAGGAATCGCTCGAGCTGGATATCAAAAGTGCCGACGACGCGGAGCTGCTGCACCGGATCCTCGCGGAGGCAGACGTCTTCATCCAGAACCTCGCCCCGGGGGCAGCAAGCCGTGCGGGCTTCGACAGCGAGGAACTCCGCGCCCGCCACCCGCGCCTGATTACCTGTGACATCAGCGGCTATGGCGAAGACGGCGCCTATCGCGACATGAAAGCCTATGACTTTCTCGTGCAGTGTGAGAGCGGCCTGGTTGCCATCAACGGCTCCCCCGAGGGTTACGGTCGCATCGGGGTTTCGATCTGCGACATCGGCGCGGGCATGAACGCCGTGATCGGCATCCAGCAGGCATTGCTCAAGCGGGAGCGCAGCGGCAGAGGATCCGGCGTCAGGATTTCCCTCTTCGATACGGCGGCGGACTGGATGACCGTGCCGCTGATGCACGCGCAGTACGGCGGCCGCGCGCCGCAGCGCGTCGGCCTGCACCATCCGTCGATCGCACCTTACGGTGGCTACGCCACGTCGGACGGTGAAATTCTCGCCATATCGATCCAGAACGAGCGTGAGTGGCAACGCCTATGCACGGAGATCCTGGAACAGCCCGAACTCGCCGACGATCCTCGCTTCCACGGCGCCGAGGACCGGGTGCAGAACCGAAAGGCCCTCGACGTTTATATCGAGGCGGTTTTTGGCGCCGCCACTCGGCAGGTTCTGGAGGCGCGCCTGCGCAAGGCGGGCATCGCCTACGGCGCCGTCAACTCGGTGGAATCCTTCATTGCGCACCCACAGCTGCGACGTCGGCCCGTATCCCTGCCCGACGGACAGGAAGCCGATCTCGTGGCGCCGGCGATCCGCTCGAGCTTCGAGGACTCCACACGGTTCCGTCCCGTACCCGCCTTTGGTGAGCACACGGATGCCATTCGCTCGGAATTCTCCCGGCTCGGATCTCGGAGCGCTTCGGCGACATGACCCTGCCCCTCGCCGTCTGGCGCTCCGTGTTGTTCGTGCCCGCGCAGGTGCAGCGCTTTATCGATGCTGCGCCGCGCAGCGGTGCCGACGCCATTCAACTCGACCTCGAGGACAGTGTTCCCACGGGACAGAAAGCCGTAGCCCGGACCGGTCTTCCCGCCGCCGTAGAGGCGCTGACAATGGCCGGGGCGGAGGTGCTGGTTCGCATCAATCGCGACCTGCGCAATGCCGTCGCTGACCTCGAGGCGGCGGCGATACCCGGCGTGCGCGCAATCAGTGTGCCCAAGGTGTCCGGCCCGGAACATCTGCAGCTCGTCGACGAGTTGCTCTCGGAGCTCGAAGCCGAGCGTTCGCTGCCACGCGGCTCGATCGGCCTGATCGCCATGATCGAGTCCCTGAGCGGCCTGGCCTGCGCCCCGGCGCTGGCGCTGGCCTGCCCGCGCGTGATCGGCCTCACGATCGGCAGCGAGGACTTCAGCGCCGACGCCGGCATGGAGCCGACAAGAGCAAACCTTTTCCACCCTTGCCAGCAGATCCTGTTTGCCGCGCGCGCCGCGGGCGTTCAGGCCTACGGTTTTCCGGGTAGCATTGCCGGGTACGGCGATCTGGCCCTATACGGAGAACAGGTAACGCAGGGGCGCTCAATGGGGTTCGACGGCGCGTTCTGCATCCACCCGAGCCAGGTGGCTGTGCTCAACGAGATGTTTACACCCTCGCCGGATGCGCTGGCCGAGGCGCGGGACATCGTGGCAGCTTATGAGTCCGCGCTCGCGGGAGGCCGCGCCGCGGCCGCCTTCGACGGCCGCATGATCGACCTGCCGGTCGTGGCCCGGGCCCGGGCTCTTATCGCCCGCGCCCGCTGACCCGATCGCCAGGATTCAGCGCTCAGGCCTCGCCGAAGAGCTCGCCCATCAGTTCCGGTCCGCGCTTCCTGACGAAGGCGCGAAACTGGCGCGCAGCGGTCGACAGCGGCCGACCCTTGAGCTGTACCACACGCCAGCTGCGCATCTCGGGCATACCCCGCACATCGAGCTCGACGATCCGGCCGGCGCCGAGTTCAAGGAGCAGCGTGTGACGGGAGATCACGGCGAGGCCCATCTGGGCCATCACGGCCTGCTTGATGTTCTCGTTGCTGCTCATTTCCTTGATCGAGGGCATATCGAGACCGCGATCCTCGAAGAAATGTTCCATCACGATCCGCGTTCCGGAACCGGATTCGCGGGCAAGGAAGGTCTCATCGACGAGGGATGATGGGGCAATGTCTTTCTGGCCCGCCAGCGGATGGCTGGGCGCAGCGATGATCACATACGGGTGCTTGGCAAAGCGCAAAGCCTCCACCTCGAGGCGTCCGGGGACGCGACCCATGAGCGCCAGGTCCACCTCTTCGGTCTCCAGCAGCTCAATGACTTCGCGGCGGTTTCCAATACGCATGTCGAGGCGAATCTCCGGATGCTCGGCCTGGAAACGCGCGACCAGCTGCGGACCGAAATTCCGCGATGTGGTCACCATAGCGACGGTGAGCCGCTCCCTTGCCTGCGCGCCCGCATCGCCGATGCTCTCGCTGGCTTCCCGAAGCAACTTTGAGATACGCCTGGCATAGGGGAGCAGGGTCGCACCCGCGGCAGTCAGGGCGATCTGTCGGCCCTTTTTTTCGAACAAGGTCGTGCCGAGCTCCTTGCCCAGGCGAGACATCTGCATGGATACGGCCGGCGGTGTGAGCTCGAGAACATCCGCGGCACGCTGGAAGCTCAGCGTCTCCGCCGCAACGATGAAAATCTGCAGCTGACGCAATGTGACCTTGTGAAGAGAGGCTTCCGGGAGACCGTCCTGCGCGTGTTTCATACGACTTTCGCTCATCCACCACTCGGGCCGCGACACAGCATTGCGGGCGCTGTCCGACGGGCTACGCCGCGCCGATTCAGTAGCTGCCGCCGCGGGCGAGATTCTCGAAGCGCGTGTACTCGCCGAAGAAGGCCAGGCGCACGGTGCCAATGGGACCGTTGCGCTGCTTGCCGAGGATGATCTCGGCGACGCCCTTGTCCGCCGACTCCGGGTTGTAGACCTCGTCGCGGTAGATGAACATGATCACGTCGGCGTCCTGTTCGATGGCACCCGATTCACGCAGATCCGAATTCACCGGACGCTTGTTCGGTCGCTGCTCCAGCGAGCGATTGAGCTGCGACAGGGCGACCACGGGGCACTGGAACTCCTTGGCGATAGCCTTGAGATTGCGCGATATCTCGGAGATCTCGGCCGTGCGGCCCTCGGACGAACCCGCCACCTGCATCAGCTGCAGGTAATCGATCATGATCATGGCGATATTGCCGTGCTCGCGCTTGACCCGGCGCGCGCGGCTGCGCACCTCCGTGGGCGTCAGCGCCGGCGTGTCATCGATGAGCAGCGAGCGGTTGCGCAGCTTGCCGACAGACTGCGACAGCTTCTCCCAGCCGGCCTGATCGAGGCGTCCCGTGCGCACGAGAGTCTGATCGATGCGCCCGATCGACGAGAGCAGGCGCATCATCAGCTGCTCCGCGGGCATCTCCATGGAAAACACCAGCACCGGGTCGTCCTGCGCGAGTACGGCGTTCTCGACGAGGTTCATCGCAAAGGAGGTCTTGCCCATGGAGGGCCGGCCGGCAACGATGATCAGGTCGGACTTCTGCAGCCCCGAGGTGAAGCGGTCGAGATCGACGTAGCCGGTGCTCAGACCGGTGATATCGCTGCCGCTGTTGCACAGCTCCTCGATGCGATCGACGGTCTCGCGCAGCAGCAGGTCCACGTCGCGCGGGCCGCCGGCCTTGGGACCGAGTTCGCCGATCTGCATGATCAGGCGCTCGGCCTCGTCGATCAGCTCGGCGGCGTTGCGGCCCTGCGGATGAAAGCCGCTGTCGGCGATATCCTGGGCGGCCTCGATCAGGCGGCGCAGGCTCGCGCGCTCACGCACGACCTGGGCGTAGGCGCGAATGTTCGAAGCGCTGGGGGTGTTTTCCGCAAGTTCCGCGAGGTAGGCGTGGCCACCGGCGGCGTCAAGCTCGCCGCTGAGCTGCAGCTGGTCGGCGAGGGTCACGAAATCGACGGGCTTCGATGCCTCGGCGAGATTGCGGATCTGTCGGAAGATCAGGCGGTGATCGGCGCGGTAGAAGTCCTCCGCGCTGACCAGTTCGGCAACGCCATCCCAGGCGTCGGGCGAGATCATCAATCCGCCCAGAACAGAGCGCTCCGCCTCGATGGACTGCGGCTGCAGCTTGATGCGCGATACCTCGGCATCGCGCGGGGAGAGGGTCTGGGGACCGGCCTCAGCCATCGTCGGGACCTGTCACGAAAGGGCCGCCCAGCATAGCAAAAGGCCGCGGGCTGACCGCGATCAACGGAGAAGCCTGCCCGCGAGCAGTACCCTGGGGCAGGCGCGACCGGCGCGACCTGCCCCGTCGTGCCGCTCCCTACTCGGGAACAACGGCGAGGGCGACTTCCGTCATCACTTCGGGGTGCAGCTGCAGGGCAATGCTGTATTCGCCGGTTTCGCGCAGGGCGCCGTCGGGCAGACGCACTTCGGCCTTGTCGACTTCGCAGCCCGCGGCCGTGATCGCCTCGGCGATGTCGCGGGTGCCGATCGAACCGAAGAGCTTGCCCTCTTCGCCGGCATTGGCAGGGATCGTGATGACGCCCAGGGCAGCGAAGGTCTCGGCGCGGGTTTGCGCGGCGGTCAGGGCTTCGGCAGCAGCACGCTCGAGTTCGGCGCGACGCGCCTCGAATTCAGCGACGTTGGCTTCCGTGGCAGGCACGGCCTTGCCCTGGGGGATCAGGAAGTTACGTCCGAAACCGGCTTTCACCGTGACCTTGTCACCCAGGCCACCGAGGTTGCTGATGTTTTCAAGCAGAATGACGTCCATGCTTCTTTCCTCGTTGCCGGAGTCCGAAAACCCCGGATTGTGATCAATTCCTGTAGTTCAATCGCGCCCGCCGGAGCCGCCCTGCCAGCGCGTACGAAAGTCGAGCACCGCATCGGCAAGTACCAGGCCGATCAGCGCGAGCTTGGCGGCGTCGAACACCAGCCACGCCGTGTAGATTGCCCCCAGCCAGAAACTGCTCTGGCCGCGCACCCTCGCCCGCGCGTGAAGCAGCGCGAAGCCGGCAATGGTCAGCGGCAGCAGGCACATCGCGCCCCAGCTGCGCCACTCGAAGCCGGCGCTGATCAGTGCCAGCGCAACCGCGGCGAGCCCCCACACGACGATGGGCGGGAAGCGCAGCGCGCGAAACTCTTCGCCAAAGCCACCGGGGTTGTACAGCCCCGCCTGCCAGGAGCGTCCCAGGACCAGGCACAGGTAGCTCAGCGCACCGTTGGCGGTTCCGAGCATCCCCGCCAGCAACAACGGCGTCGGCGGACGGATCTGCACGCCGAGCGACTCGCCGCCGCCCTGCTGCTCCATTGCCGCAGCAAACTCGCCGAACACACGCGCCAACTCGGCGAGAACAGGCTCGGCGAAGGCCGCCATGAAGACGCCAGTGACAACAGCAATAGCGGTGCTCGCCAGCGCCGCCAGCGCCATGCTGAGCGAAAGGCGCAGCACCGCGGCGAGGGCGGCCGTTCCGACAAGCAGCGCTATCACCGTGCTGTCGCCGGTGACCCTGGCGATAACCAGCGCCGGCAGGCTGGCCCACAGCAGCAGTTGGAGGCCTTCGCCGACGCCCTTGCGCAGCATTACAAGGGCAACGACTGCCGCGGAAAGCCAGGCGAACAGGAGGCTGCTCGCACCGGCGATCGCCACGATCATCGCCCGGGCGCGCCCGCCCATGGCAAAGGCTGCTAGTCCGCGCATGCGGCGCTCAGGCCTCGGCGACAGCGTCTCTCCGGACTTGGGACCGGGAGACGCGACGCGTCAACTCAGCGGTGCCCGTCGGTGTAGGGCAGCAGCGCCAGGAAGCGCGCGCGCTTCACGGCGGTGGACAGCTGACGCTGGTACTTGGCCTTCGTTCCCGTGATACGGCTCGGAACAATCTTGCCGGTCTCGGAAATGTAGGCCTTCAGCGTGTCGAGATCCTTGTAGTCGATCTCCTTGACGCCCTCTGCGGTAAAGCGACAGAACTTACGACGGCGGAAAAAACGTGCCATAACTCAACTCCTCTCTATCGGCCGCTATCAGGCTTCGGCGCTTGCTTCAGCGCTCTTGTCTTCGCTGTTGCTTTCGCCGCTGTCGTCACTTCTGCCGCCAGACTTGCCATCATCATCGGATCGACGCGGACGGTCTCTGCCCTGACGCTCTTCGAAGCGCGACTTGCGCTAGCGGCTCTCTTTCTCGGCCTTCATGATCGGGGACTCACCGGTGACCGGCTCGTCGCGACGAATCACGAGGTTGCGGATCACGGCGTCGTTGTAGCGGAAGGTGGTGGTGAGTTCGTCCATGGCGTCATTCGACGCCTCGACATTCATGAGGACGTAGTGCGCCTTGTGGACCTTGGCAATCGGGAAGGCCAGCTGACGGCGTCCCCAGTCCTCGAGGCGGTGGACCTGGCCACCGTCCTTGGTGATGGTGTTGGTGTAGCGTTCGATCATGCCCGGGACCTGTTCAGACTGGTCCGGATGCACCAAGAACACGATTTCGTAGTGTCGCATCAACGATCTCCTCGCGGGTTTACCACCCGTGTCCGCGCTTTGGACCCGGTGGGTCCGCGTGCGGCCGCGGTGTGGAAAGGAGGTGTGGCCAGAGGTTGACCACCCGAATTTTAAGAGGCGCGGAGTCTACAGGGGCGCAGGCTTGTGGTGCAAGGGGAGTTTTTCCGCCGCCTGCGCGCGTTGCTGCCGCTGACGCAGAATCTCGAAGAGACAAACGCCCGTTGCCACGGACACGTTGAGGCTGCTCACCGCGCCCGCCATCGGCAGGCTGACCAGAAGATCGCAGCGCTCGCGCGTCAGTCGGCGCAGGCCGCGGCCCTCGGCGCCCATTACCAGGCCGACGGAACCGGAAAACTCGCAGGCGTACAGACTCTGCTGCGCCTCGCCGGCGGCACCGTAGAGCCAGACGCCGCGCTCCTTGAGCGCATCCATCGACCGCGCCAGATTGGTCACGCGTACCAGCGGCACGGTCGCCGCCGCGCCGCAGGCCACCTTGCGCACGACCGGCGTGATATCGGCGGAGCCGTCCTTGGGGGTAATCAGCGCATCCACCCCGGCGGCGTCGGCGCTGCGCAGACAGGCCCCGAGATTATGCGGATCGGTGACGCCGTCGAGGATCAGCAGCAGCACCTCGCGACGGCTGTCGATGTGAGCGTGGAGCTGCGCTTCGCTCCAGCGCAGATCGCGCGCCGTGCTGTCCGCACGCAGCTCGGCAACGACACCCTGGTGTCGGCCCGACGCCAGGGCATCGAGATCGCCCCGGGGCAGGCGCTGCACCTCGATGCCTGCAGCCTCGGCCAACGCGACAACGTCGCGGATCCGCTGATCGCCGCGTCCCGCTGCCAGCAGCAGCCGCGTCACGCTGTCCGGCTGCTGGCGCAGCAGCTCTGCCACGGCGTGCAGGCCAAAGGCCTGCTGCCCCGCCGCCATGGCCTAGCGGCGCCGGCGGCGTTTACCTGAGCCGCCCTTTTCAGCTTTTCCATCCTTGGCGCTGCTTCCAGCCTTTGAAGAAGCGCCACGCGGCGTGCCCTTGCCCTTCGCCCGGTTATCCTTTTTTGCCTTGCTCCTGTCCTGCTCGCTGCGCCCCGATCGACCCTTCGGCGCCGGCAGACCCACGGGTTCGAGATCGATCTTGCGCTCATCGAGGTTGACCGCGGCGACGAGCACGCGCAGCGGCGAGCCGAGCTGAAAGCTGCGGCCGCTGCGCTCGCCGACAAGGCGCTGCTGCGCGTGGTCGAAGCGGTAGTAGTCCCCGGGCAGGTTGGTTACGTGCACCAGGCCCTCGATATAGAGGTCGTCCAGCTCCACGAAGAGCCCGAAGTTCGTGACCGCGCTGACCACGCCGCTGAAGCTGTCGCCGACGTGCTCGCGCAGGTACTCGCACTTGAGCCAGGCCTGGACCTCGCGCGTGGCGTCGTCGGCGCGCCGCTCCGTCAGGGAGCAGCGCTCGCCGAGCGCCACCATGGCCTGCTCGTCGTAGGGATAGATGCGCTCGCGCGGCAACACTCCCGCACCGCGGACGCGCTTGATCAGACTGCTGCGCTTCTTCGAGCGGATCACGCTGCGGATTGCGCGGTGAATCAGCAGGTCTGGATAACGGCGGATCGGCGAGGTGAAATGGGCGTAGCCCGGATAGTTGAGGCCGAAGTGGCCCTTGTTCTCGGGCTGGTAGACGGCCTGGCTGAGCGAGCGCAGGAGCATGGTCTGCACGATATGACCGTCGTCGCGCGTCGCGATTTGCTCGAGCAGGCGCTGATAGTCCTCGGGCCTTGGCTTGAGGCCTCCGCCGAGGCCAAGGCCGAGCTCGCCGAGGTAAGTGCGCAGATTCTCGAGCTTCTCTGCATTCGGCCCTTCGTGCACACGATACAGCGCGGGGAGTTCGTGGTGCTCCAGAAAGCGCGCCGTGGCCACGTTGGCGCAGAGCATGCACTCCTCGATCAGCTTGTGCGCGTCGTTGCGCTGCACGGGCACGATCGCATCGATCTTGCGCTCGGCATTGAAGATGATGCGCGTCTCGACGGTCTCGAAATCGATCGCGCCGCGGGCGTCGCGCGCCGCGCGCAGCGCGCGGTAGAGCGCGTGCAGCTGCTTCAGGTGGGGAACGATTTTCGCGGGGACTTCGTGCACGGAAGCGCCCTCGAGCACCTCGCCGACCTGCGTATAGGTAAGCCGTGCGTGCGAGTGAATAACCGCCTCGCAGAAGCGAAAATCGTCGAGCTGCCCGTCGGAGGTGATTGTCATCTGCACCGCCAGCGCCAGGCGGTCGACGTTCGGTTTCAACGAGCACAGACCGTTGGACAGCACCTCGGGGAACATCGGCACGACGCGTTCGGGGAAGTACACGGAGTTGCCGCGCTCCGTTGCCGCCGCATCGAGGGCGCTGCCAACCGCCACGTAGTGCGACACGTCGGCGATGGCCACCCATAGACGCCAGCCGCCGCGGCGGCGCTTCTCACAGTACACGGCGTCATCAAAGTCGCGCGCATCCTCACCGTCGATGGTCACGAAGGGCAGCTTGCGCAGATCGACGCGCGCCTTCTTGTCCTCCTCGCTGGGTTCGTCACGCAGCGCCGCAGCCTCACGCTGCGCGTCCTCGGACCACTCGTAGGGAATGCCGTGCGAACGAATGGCGATGTCGATCTCGAGACCGGGATCGAGGTGTTCCCCGAGCACTTCGACGATTCGACCCTTGGCACCGAGGCGCGAGTCGGGGTATTGAGTAATCTCCGCGGTAACGATCTGGCCGTGCTTTGCCTCCCCCTTGCCCGCCGGCGGGATCAGGATCTCCTGCGTGATCCGCGCATTGTCGGGCAGCACCACGCCGATACCGCTCTCCTCCTGGTAGCGTCCCACGACCCGACTGACGCCGCGCTCGAGCACCTCGACGACCTGTCCCTCGGGTCGGCCGCGCTGGTCCGTACCGCTGATGGACACGAGCACCGTATCGCCGTCAAAAAGGCTGCGCATCTGGCGGGCGCTGAGAAAGACGTCGTCTCCGCCACTGGAGGGAATGGCAAAACCGTAGCCGTCGCGGTGACCCTGGACGCGGCAGCGCAGCAGATTCATCGCATCGACGGGGCCGTGGTTTCCGCGCCGGTCCACGTGCAGCTGCCCGTCGCGCTGCATGGCGCGCAGACGCCGCCGCAGGGCCTCGAGGTCGCGCTCGTCGTCGAGATCCAGGGCCTCGGCGATCGCCGAGTGCTTCATGGGGCCGGGCGCGTCGCGCAGCAGGCCGAGGATCACCTCGCGCGATGCGATCGGGTTCTCATACTTCTGCGCCTCGCGGCGGGCGTGGGGGTCCTCGCGGCGGGTAGCGCCGGGGCTTTTCTTCGACATGGAACCTCTGACAGGCTGACAGGCGGGAGGGCGACGTGCGCCGGGTGCCTGCAGTATACGGGAAGCGTGCTCCGGCGATTGACAAGGCCGAGGGCGCTACGTAATCTTCGCGCCCCTACGCCGCCGCAGCCCCCGGGCCTGACCCAGGCAGCGTAGAGCCCAGGTGGTGAAATTGGTAGACACGCTAGCTTCAGGTGCTAGTGCTCGCAAGGGCGTGGAGGTTCAAGTCCTCTCCTGGGCACCATCCTTTCAGTAACTCAGGCTCTCGGCTCTCCCGGCTCGGCTCTCCCCAATTGGCTGGCTCTCCCCAAGTGCCACGGGCTGCCCCTGATTGGCACGGGCTGTATTCGGCCTGACCCGTCCGGCCTAGCTCTCCTCACCGTAGCGCAACGTGCCCCCGGCGCGGGTAAGCGCGATTTGCTTAAGCGTCTGCACGTGGTAGGTCTCCTCGAGAATCGTTGACACGCTCAAGTAGTCCCCGCGCACCACCTCGCGGTTCACGCGCAGCCGCAGGTAGCCGCTGTGACGCCCGTCGGTCCACAGCACCTCGTCGTTACTGGCCGCGAGTTGCTCGTCGATGAGCCTCGCCCCTTCAGCTCCGAATTCGACGAAATCGCCCGGCGATGTGATGCCCGTGGTACCCAGCTCCACGCCCATGGCCGCCCCGTCGGCGGTGAAGAGCTGGTTACTCCAGAAGCTGTGGCTGTCGCCCGTGAGCACCAGCAGGTCGTGCACGCCGCAATCCCGACACAGTTCGTAAAAGCGCTCGCGAGCCCAGGGGTAGCCGTCCCAGGGGTCAAGATACAGCGGCAGGCCGAGGCTACCCATGCGGGCCATCTCCTCCAGGCGAGAGAAGGCACTCGCGGTCATCGTGCCCCGAAGCGCCTCCAGGGTCCCGTTGTCGAGGCGTGGATGATGCGTCCTCGCCATGGGGATCTGGTTGGCGAGCATGCGCCAGGGAATCCCGTCATGAACGGCACGTCCGAGTTCGCCGCGCAGAAAGCGCTCCATGGCGTCCGAGAGCATGGCGCGACCGGGCGCGCCGACAACGTCGCGGAGGAAGCCTTTGGCCTCCGCGGCACTGTTCAGGGCATCGCGGTGCTCCGCGTATTCGATCTGCCGCGCGCGGCCCGTATGGCGCGTCTCCAGCGATACGATCTGCGCAAGGTCGCCGAAGCGCCAACTGCGCCAGTAGTCTTCACGGCGCAAGCCCTTTGCGGGGTCGCGGATTGGCATCCACTCGAAATACGCCTGCAGGGATGCGCGTCGGCGGGCGTCCCAGCTGCCCTCGCGCTCGGCCTGATGATTCTCGGCGCCGTCCATCCAGGGGTTATTGGCGCTTTCGTGGTCGTCCCAGATTGCGAGCAGCGAGTGCGCGCCGTGCATGCGTTGCGAGGCCGGATCAGCCTTGTACTGGGCGTGACGGCGCCGGTAGTCGGCGAGGCTCACAATCTCGTGGCGAGGATCGTGATTGCGGCCGAGGCGGGCACCCGTGTCACCACCGTAGCCGTCCACCCCGTACTCGTAGAGATAGTCGCCGAGGTGCAGCACCCAGTCGACGTCCTCGTCGGCGGCGATGGCGTCATAGGCATTGAAATAGCCGAACGGATAGTTCGAGCAGGACACGACGGCGAGGCCCAGGGTCTCAAGAGCACCCCGGGGAAGCGTGCGGGCGCGCCCTACCGGCGATAAGACCCCCTCGCTATGGAAGCGGAAGAAATAGCGTTCGCCGGGGAGGAGCCCCTCGGCCACAACCTTCACAGTGAAGTCGCGCGCTGCCGAGGTGATGACGCGTCCAGCGCCTGCGCGGCGCTCAAACCCCTCGTCACGGGCAATCTCCCAGTCGACGGCAGCGGTGTCCTCGGCTCCGCTGATCCGCGTCCACAGCACGACGGACTCGTGATCCGGGTCTCCGCTCGCGACGCCGTGCATGAAGCTCAAGGAGTCGGGGGAGCCCTGTCCACGCCCCTTGGCGACAAGGGGAAGGGCCAGGGAAGTCGCAAGACCGGCGAGAGCGCGGCGGCGAGTAATGGGATAGCTCATGGCGCTGCTCCTGACGCAAAAGCCTGACGCAAAAAAGCCGGCGCCCAAGGACGCCGGCGGGGAAGTGAGGCCGAAACCTCAGAAATTGAGTGTGAAGGACGCGGAAAAGGTTCGCGGTGCACCGATCCACGCACCTTCGCCGGCGATGCCACCGAGGTAGCTCTCGTCGAAGGCATTGTTGACGAGGAGGGTGATGTTCCAGCCTTCGATGCTTTCCATCGCCGTGTCGCCGGTCATCGACAGGTAGAGGTCCGCCGTCGTGTAGGCCTCGGCGATCCAGCTGTTGTCGAGGCGTACGGGGCGGTCACCCGTGTGCTTGGCGCTGATGCCCGCGTTGAAGGGACCGCGGGCCCAGTCCAGGGACAGGACAAGCTGCTGGTCGGGAATACCCGTGACGTCGTTGCCGGGCGTGACGCCCAGGCCCGCATCGACGGCGCTGTCGCCCGTACCCACGTAGGTGCTGTCGCTGTAGGTATAGGCCGAGTAGAGCGATAGATCGCTCGTCAGGCGCAGATCTGCCGTCAACTCGAAGCCCGAGGATTCGATGCCACCGGCGTTGAAGTAAGTGCCATTGGTGCCGATGATGTAGTCGGGTCCTGCGGCGCTCTCGGGGCTCAGGAAGATAATGCGGTTGCTGAAGTCGATGTCGTAGTAGGTCGCCGTCAGGAACACGCGGTCACCGCGGTAGCGCAGGCCCACCTCGACGTTCTCCGCCGTTTCCGGTTCGAGGCTGCTCAGGTCCGACTCCGGGCGTTCCAGGATCTCGTCGGCGATGGCCTTGAAGTTCTCGGCGTAGCCGGCGAAGACTTCCAGACCCTCGACAGGC
>JAZBOX010000197.1:0-2383 GCA_036351355.1 Halieaceae bacterium | reverse complement strand
GCTCATGGCAAACGGTGCAGGCGGGGTTCTTCATCGTCGGGTTATCGATATCTGCCAGCGCAACCGGATCGGTGGAGCGTGGCGCAGACTTTTCGATATCGACGCCCAGGAAGTGGTAGTAGGTCCAGCGCGCACGGGCGCGGTTCCGGTTGGTATCCGTCGACGGGTAGCGCGACATAAAGGCGGGCGTTGTAAGCACTCCGGCGTGGGGGCGATCAATCAGTCGGTCGTAGCGCACGTTGCCGCAAACGGGATCACACTCGACCTCTACCCAGTCGCGAAAATCAGGCTGGCCGCGGTCGACGCTGCGCTTGAAGGTCCAGACTTCGTCCAGCTTGACCCCATCACCTGGCTCGAGCGGTGGGTAGCTGTTACCACCCTGGTAAAGACTGTTCAGGGCACGGTTGGCGACGGTGTAGTTGGCGGTAAGAATCTGCGTGTAGGGCAGGTTTTTCTCGACAACGTGAGCGATGAGCTCAAGGGGCTCCCGAGCGATACCGACGTTCCCTAGAAAGCGCCAGTAATTGCAGCCGTTGATGGTCGTCCGTTCGGCGAAGAGATCGCTCCCGTCAGGATTGACCTCCTCGCAGCGCTCCAGCTGACGGTCGATATCTGTGGGGTAGTCCGGCGTAAAGAACTCGAGGAAAAGGCCGTTGTTGAATCCGAGCGTGTGCAGCTGGTCATCGGCACCGGTAATCAGGAACTCGTGGAAGCCCTCACCGCTCATGGCCTTGAGCACTTCCTTGCGCAGCCTCGCATCCTTTTTGCGCACGGACTTCAGTTGCTTCGCCGTAGGCATTTTGCCTGCCAGGAGGATCGACGCTCTGCGCAACGTGCGCTCGCGCGGTTCCAGCACCAGCCCCCGCCAGAAATCTTTTTGCACGGCGCCGCCGCCGTCAGCTACGCCATTTTCGATGTAGTTGGCGAGTTCCGACAGCGCGATGTAGCCCGCCGATCCTTTTGCGTGAGCAACGCCGCCACCGTGCCCCGACCCTCCCGAGACCTTCGAGAGCAGCAGGGCAGTGTCCACATCGGCAAGCGCGAGGTAGGACTCAAAAGCCGAGTAGTTCAGCGCGTGACGCTGACCGCCCTCGTTGCTGAGGACAAGTTTGGCACCGCCAATCTCCGCCACACCGCCGGCCTGGTGGCAGGCCATACAGCTCTGCACGTGCTTATCGACATTGGCTTTGAAGTACTCGCCACCGTCCTGCGCGGACACTGTCGCGGGCAGGGACAGCATGAAGCCCACCAGCAAGAATGCGCCTGCCCAGCTTGAGGGACGTAGGTATGGAATGCCTGAGCGAAGGCCGCGGTGCATCAGAGTTACGCTCATGCCACGGTCCTCTTCGTACGGTTGAACAGGTCTACAGCTTCGACGTTGAAAGGGAACCCGGCTTCGTTGGCAAGCTTTTCCAGGCCAAGGTGCTTTCTCAGCGCCAGATGCACGTGAGCCGGAGTCATGATGATGCCGTTCTTCGATTGCTTGAGCGTCTTGGGATCAATAGGCAGACCAAAGTGCAGCTCATCGGTCACGCCGACCGTGCGCCCACCCCACTTTGCGTTGGGCGACATGATGATGTACGAGCCGAAATTCCAGTGGTCCTTGCCGTCGCCATCGTTGTAGAAGTTGGTCCGGCTGAAGTCGGAGCCGACCAGCAAGGTGATGCGATTGGCGATTCCCAGCTGTCTGGCGTAGCTCCAGAAAAAATCGATGGAATCAGCAACGTGCGATAGCAGGGGGCCCTGGAAGGCGTCATTGTTATCGTGCGAGTCGAAGCCCCCGATCGATATATCGGCGGCGGCGCCGAGGCCCGACTTGAAGATCAGCAACACACCCTGCATCCGGCGACGAAGATCAGACTGGTCGCCATTGGGCGTGTCGACAGCGACGGTCGGCTCGTAGCCGTCCTCCGACGGCAGAATGTCGAGCAGGCGGGTCATACTCCCGCGCTTGGCCCGCGACTCCTTGAAGGCGGCGAGCGTTGCCAGCTGGCGGCGCGAAAGCGAGGTCTTCTCAAGCTCGCGCACGCTGGCATCCACGTACTTGGCAACGAGCTCGCTTTCAGCAGGTGGGCGCGATGGCTGTCCGTCCCACTCGTTGGTGAATGGGTCGAGGAGTCCCTTGATGCTGTTGATGTCCCACATGCGAGTGAAGCGCGTGAGGTTCGCCGTGGCGCTGAATCCGCCCAGCGAGGTGTAGCCGAGCGGCAGATCGGGCGCGTTCTTCGCCGCGTGCAGTGCCGTGAGCGTGGGCGCACCACCGGAATTACGACCGCTCCAGTTGAACATGATGCCAACGCCATGAGCATTCGTCTGCGCGTCTACGCCGTTAACGACGAGCATGTCCTTCGCATACTTCTTGAAGAATCGGTCATTGTCAGCG
>JAZBOX010000196.1:0-2157 GCA_036351355.1 Halieaceae bacterium | reverse complement strand
ACTCCGTATCGATGTGCAGGCCGCAGAACTCGAAGGGCCCCTTGCGCCAGGGATGAAGACCGCGCAGCGCGGTCTCGAGTTGCGCGGTGCGCTCTTCATCCAGCGGCGCGCCTGCGTCGGCACTCACCCGACCTCGATCGAGATGGGTGGCCACGATGTCAATCTCCGGCAGCGCGGCAAGCGCGGCCCGCCAACGCGGCAGATCGCCATAGCGCTCCTCGGAGAGCCCCGATTCGACCTGCTCGTCGATGCGCCGTGCCCAGGCGGCGAGTTCGCCATCGATCCAGCGCGAGCGCAGGGCTTCGACGTCGATCATCGCAGGGCGACGAGAGAGGCAAAGTTGAAACACTGAAACCACACGTCGCAGGACGCGAAGCCCGCGGCGAGCAGACGCTCGCGGTGCGCGGCGATGGTCTCGGGAATCAGCACAGTCTCCAGCGAGTCGCGCTTGGCAGCAATTTCGAGATCGCTGTAGCCGTGGGCGCGCTTGAAGTCGTGGTGCAGCTCGATGTTGAGCGCGTTGAGCGTCGCGTCGGGGAGCAGAACCTTTTCCGACAGTATCAGCACTCCGCCGGGAAGCAGGCCATCGGCGATGCGTCGCAGCAGCGCGGCGCGCTTGGCAGGATCGATGAACTGCAGCGTGTAGTTGAGGACGACAACGGAAGCCGCCTCGACCGGCGTGTCGAGGATGTCCTGCTGCCGCAGCTCCACGCGATCGGCCTCGCCGGCCGCCGTGAGGACGTCGCGGCAGCGCTCGATCATCGCTGCCGAGCTGTCGACGCCGACGATGCGCGCACCCTGCGCATCGATGTGACGGCACAGCGACAACGTGCTGGCGCCGAGCGAGCAGCCGAGATCGTAGAGCTTGCTATCGGCGATGGCGTGGCGCGCGCCGATCAGGCCGGTCATGGCGATGACCGTTTCGTAGCCAGGCACCGAGCGGCGGATCATGTCGGGGAATACGCGCACCACCTCCGCATCGAAGCGGAAGGGGCCGGGCGCTCGAAGCGGGTCGCGGAAAAGCTGGTCGGTGGTGTCGGTCATCGCCGTGAGGAAATCCGGGTCCTGCGGATGCGGCGCGTTGGCCGCTGCGTGCGGACCGGCGGCGCGAAAGCGCAGGCTACACGACGAACAGCTTACCGTCTGCGAGCCGCTTGCGGGCAGGCCACGAGCCGGCGTGCCCGCGATGCAAAGCTTGCGGCTAGTTCGCGCTGCGGATGCAGGCGTGCTCGTCGGCCAGACGGCTCGGGCGACGCGCGCGCGAATGCAGCTGGGCGAAAACGCGCTCTACTTTCGTGGTCTCGGTCTTCGGCTTGCGGAAGCGGATGGCACGGAGGAAGGCGGCGAGACTGTTGCGTCTCTCGTTGCGGTCAAGGCGTTCGCTGTCGGAATTCATGTGGGGACCTGGGTAAGAAAGTATTTTCTGCGAAGGATAGCTACAAGACGCGCGAGCTCAAGACATTATTGCTTGCATTTGCGTGAAAAATACGGAAACCGGTGCTCGGGCGGCGCCACACCGCGGCTGCGGTCCGAGGCGCGCCCCGCCTGCGCATGCTGAAGGCGTGGCGCGGTGAGTTTTCACGGCGGCGCTGCTCACGTATTCTCCTGCGCTTTTCCAGCCGAGGACCCCGCCATGCTCGATCGCCTTGAGCGCCTGCCCGACGACCCGATCCTGGGGCTCGCCGCCGTCTGCCGCGCCGACCCGAATCCGCAGAAGGTCGACGTGACTGTCGGTATCTACATGGATGAGCAGGGCGTCTGCCCCGTCTTCCGCGCAATCAAGAAGGCGCAGGCTGACCTCGTCGCCGAGGAGGTGAGCAAGGCCTATCTGCCGCCTGCCGGCGTGGCGGACTTCAACGACGGAATGCAGCGTCTGGTACTCGGCGCCGACAGCGCCGCGCTCGGCGCCGGGCGCGTCAGCAGCATTCAGGCCCCGGGGGGCTGCGGTGCCCTGCGCATCGGTGCCGAGGTCATCAACGCCGCCGCGCCCGGAGCGCGCGTTTGGGTATCCGATCCGTCCTGGCCCGTGCATATCCCGCTGCTCGGCAGCGTCGGCCTGAAGTTCGAGACCTACCGCTACTACGATGCCGCCACCCACGGAGTGAATTTCGACGGCATGGTCGAAGACCTCAAGGCAGCCGGAAGTGGCGACCTCGT
>JAZBOX010000195.1:0-28098 GCA_036351355.1 Halieaceae bacterium | reverse complement strand
GCCCCCTTTTCCGCCCCCTTTTCGAGCTTTGTGTTGGCATCGGCTTCCGCGGCGATTTCGGGCAGGCGCAGAATCGGCGGTGCCCAGTCGACACTCAGGCCGAGCGCTCTTCCGCGCTCGCCGACAGCCCGCGAAGCCACGGCCACGAGTTGCCCTCCCCCCGGGCCCGCCTCGAAAAGCAGCGGAGCACGATCGCGCCACCAGGGCGGCAGCCCCCAGTCCTGAAAGACATGCTTGAGATCGCGATGCTGCTGCGGCGCGACCTGAAGGCGCTCACCCCCGCGGCGAAAGCGCAGTTCCAGAGCGCCGCGGGAAAGCGCCGCCGGGGCCGGTGCTTCGACGCTGACGACGCCGACCGAATCGATCTCAATGCGCTCACCAGCCATCACCGGCAGCACATCGACCTTCGCCCTGGGCAGTCGCGGGCAGGCATAGACGCCTGCCCGAAAACGCCGCAGCGCCCAGCCGTCCATCTCGAGCTCAGCCCCCCGCCCGCTGCGGCACTGGCGGAGGAACTCACCAAGGCGGCGCGCGCCCGGCCGCTCCAGGCCACAGCGACGCAGCCAGGCGCGAAGGGACAGTGCTGCGAGTGCTGGGTCTTCGGGGAGCGCATCGAGATGAAATCCCGGGTCTCCGACGACGCTGAAGCAGAACCCCGGCGAGAGGGCGTCGCGCGCCTGCGCTTCCTCGTGAAGTAAGCGCGCCGCGCGAGCCATCGCTGCCGCCGCGCCGGGCCAGCGCGCCGTCAACAGCGGTACCACGCGGTGACGCAGGTAGTTCCTGTCGAAGCGATCCTCGGCATTGCTCGGATCATCGATCCAGCGGATAGCGCACTGGTGTGCGTAGGCGCTGAGCGTATCGCGCGGAAGATCGAGGAGTGGCCTCAACAGATTGCCCGGCCCCACAGCGCGAGAGACGGGCATCCCCGCGAGACCGTCGGGGCCGGCACCGCGCAACAGCCTCAGCAGCAGCGTTTCGACCTGGTCGTCACGATGATGAGCCAGCAGCAGCAGGTCGCCGCGCTCCATTTCCGAAGCGAACCACGCGTAACGCGCCTGCCTGGCGGCGGCTTCGAGCCCCTGCCGTGACCGCTGCACCCGCAGTGCCTCGCAGCGCATACTGACGCCGAGTTCATCGCAGAAGGACCGGCAGTGCGCAGCCCAGCGTGCGGCATCACCGTGCAGGCCGTGATTCGCATGCAGAGCGGTCAGCCGGGGCAGATCACGCCTGGCCAGCGCGTGCAGGAGCACGCTGGAATCGAGACCACCGCTGAAACCGACGAGCAGGCGCCGGGCGCCAGCCAGGGCTGCCGCGTGCTGCTCGAGCGCCCGGGCAACGGCGCTGGCCGCTCCCGCCTCGGAAAGGCTAATTGCCGTAGGCGAGGAGCCTCGCATAGCGGGCTTCGAGCATGTCGTCGATGCTCATCGCGCGCAGGCGCTCGAGCTTCTCCACAAGGTGAGCGCGGATGCTTTCGGCCATCTCCGCCAGATTGCGATGCGCACCGCCCAGGGGCTCGCGGATCGTCGCATCGACGATGCCAAGCTCCTGCAGCTTTTCCGAGGTGACTCCCATCGCCGCAGCGGCATCGGCGGCAAAGTCTGTCGACTTCCAGATGATGTTGGCGCAGCCCTCGGGTGAAATGACGAAGTAGGTCGAGTACTGCAGCATGGCGAGATGGTCGGCAACGCCGATGCCGAGCGCGCCTCCAGAGCTGCCCTCGCCAATCACCACGGAGAGGATCGGCGTGCGCAGGCGCGACATCACGGCAAGGTTGGTGGCAATGGCCTCGGAGATGCCGCGCTCCTCCGAATCGATGCCCGGATAGGCACCGGGCGTGTCGATAAGCGTGATCACGGGCATCGCGAAGCGTTCGGCCAGCTCCATCAGGCGCAAGGCCTTGCGGTAGCCCTCGGGCTTGGGCATGCCGAAGTTGCGGTAGACCTTGTCCTTGACCGCCCTGCCCTTCTCCTGCCCGATAACCATCACCGGCTCGCCGGCAAGGCGGGCAACGCCACCGACGATGGCCTTGTCATCACCGAAGCGACGATCGCCGTGGAGCTCGTCGAAGTCCTCGAAGACCAGCGGCAGGTAGTCGAGCGTGTAGGGACGCAGCGGGTGCCGCGCGACGCGCACGATGTCCCAGGGGCTGAGATTGGAGAAGATTTTTTCCGTGAGCTTGGCGCTCTTGGAACGCAGCTCGTCGATCTCGGCGGAGAGATTCAGTTCGGCACCGGATCCCACATGCCGGAGCTCTTCGATCTTGACCTCAAGTTCGGCAATGGGCTGTTCAAAGTCGAGGTAATTCGGATTCATGCTGTTTGCTGATTCATGGCAGGCGTGGACTCATCCGGTGGCCGATTTCGAAGCCCTTTTCAAAGCCCTTTTCAAAGCACCGTCAAGAAATCACCCAGATGCCCGGACCGAAAGGAAAGGGGCGCAGTGTACCGAAAACGCCTTCGCGGCTCCACGCGGAGACCCGCCGCTTTCGGTCTGCGTATACTGCGCCATCGCGAGCTCCAGGACGTCAGACCGCCGGTCCCGTGCCATGACCCTTTCGACACCACCGACACCGCCGCGCATCCTGCTCGCGCCGATGGAAGGCGTGATCGACCATACGATGCGAACCCTGCTCAGCAGCCTCGGCGGCATCGATCGCTGCGTGACCGAGTTCCTGCGCGTCAGCCACGAACTGCTGCCGCCGAGGGTGTTCTACCGCATCTGCCCGGAACTGCGCCACGGCGGGCGCACCGCCTCGGGCACGCCTGTCTTCCTGCAGCTGCTCGGCGGTGATCCCGCGCTGGTCGCTGCCAACGCGGCCCGAGGGGCCGAACTCGGCGCGCCCGGCATCGACCTGAA
Organism: Halieaceae bacterium; assembly: GCA_036351355.1. GTDB lineage: Bacteria > Pseudomonadota > Gammaproteobacteria > Pseudomonadales > Halieaceae > Congregibacter. Next base: position 25,242 of record JAZBOX010000195.1, on the reverse strand, counting down.
CTTTGGCTGCCCTGCGAAGACCGTCAATCGCTCCGACGGCGGATCGATCATCCTGCGCGAACCCGAGCGCGTCCATCGCATCGTCGCCGCTGCCCGTGCGGCCGTGCCACGCGGGATACCACTGTCGGTCAAGGTGCGCCTCGGCTTCGACGATGCATCACCTTTCATGGACGTGATCCGCGGCATCGAGGCAGCGGGCGCCGACGAGATCGTCGTCCACGCGCGCACCCGGGCCGACGGCTACCGACCACCGGCCTACTGGGCGCACATCGCGCGGGCACGGCAGATCTGCACGCTGCCGCTGATCGCCAATGGTGAGATCTGGTCCGTCGAGGACGCCCTGCGCGCCCGCGCGGAGAGCGGCGGCGAAGACCTCATGCTCGGGCGCGGCGTGCTCTGCCGACCTGACCTGCCGCGCCTGCTGCGCGCCGCTGACCGCAGGGAAAGCTGCGCAGCGCTGAGCTTCAGCGACATCCGCAGCATGCTCGGTCACTACCTCGACGTCACCCTCGAGCACTACGACAAACGCTACGCACCCAACCCCATCAAGCAGTGGCTCGCCTACCTGCGTTTCTACTATCCGCAGGCGGCGGCGCTGTTCCAGCGCATCAAGCGACTGCGCGATGCGGATGAAGTGAAGCTCGCTCTGATGGACGAGGAGTCATCGCAGAGCCCGGGCTCGCAGGGTATCGCCGCCTGAGCCCGCCAGCGATGATGCGCCGCAGCCAGCGGAAGCCGTGAGCGAGGTCCCCGAACAGCGCTACAACCTGGTGTTTGCCGGGAAGCTTCTGCCGGGCACCGATCGCGCCCGCGCCGAGCGCACGCTGGCAGCTTTTTTTGGCCTGCGCGATGTGGCCGCGGTCAGGGTGTTTTTCTCCGGGAAACCCGTTCCCCTGCGGCGCTACCTCAGCCACGACGAGGCGCAACGGCTCTACCAGCAGCTTCGCTCCGTCGGTCTGATCTGCGAGCTACCGCGATCCACAGCGCAGCCCGCACCACAGGACGTACGGCAAAGCGCCGAAGCGGCAACTGCGAAGGATTCAAGCGCAGCGGCCCCAGGCCGCGCCGACGCGGCGAAGCCTTCCACAGCCGCTGCGAAGGCCACCAAGGCACCGCAGCAGGCAGCCTCCCCAAACGCCCCTGGGCGCCAGCCGCCGCAAAAAAAGCCGAAACCGCCCTCGCAGCCACCCACGTCCGCGACGCCCCCGGCCGCCACTGCGCAAACGCGCGTGGCCCCTACCGCCGCGCCTTCGACCAGCGCTTCTGCGCACCGCAGCGAGGGGCCTCAACGCCCCGCCCGGGCCCTTGCGCAAGGAGGCAATCCACCACCCGCTGGCGCAGCACCCGAAAGGCCTGCCTTCACGCCGAACCTTTTCGCCCTGAGCCCGGGCCAGGTGCCCGCCGACGGCGACGCGCTGCTCGCCGGCCTTCAACTCAAGGCGATGATTGCAGCCGCTGTGGCAGCTACGCTTTGCATTGTGGTGATCGCCACCTTGCTGCGCTTCCCCCCCGCGCCTGGCGGCGAAGAACCGCGGGGTCCGCTGGCGATGGCCAGCCTGAAGGACGGCCGGCTTATCGCGCTGACAACGCAGGCGCTGCTCATTCACGCCCGTTCCGGTCTCGACGATACACGCCTCGCGGCCGCCGACCTGGGACTGCAGCAGCTGGCACCGCCGCTTCTACGTCTCAACGACGGCCGACTGCTCGTTGCCGGCCGGGTCGACGAGGCCGCGCCCGTGACGCTGTTTCGCTGCGATCTGGTCACGGTCAGTTGTGAGGTCCTGATGGAGATTTCCGAGTCCGCGCTGGCGCTGGCCGAGTCCTATCTCGGCGACGCAATTTTCTCCCTCGGCGCGAGCGGGCGCCTCGCACGTCATGCGCTGGACGGCTCGCTGGAGGCCGAGGCGGGCCTCGCGGCAGGGCCAAGGCCGCGACTGATCTATCGCGAAGGCCTGCTGCTGATTCCGGAGCCCGCAAGTCTGCTGCTCGGCGTTCATCGATCGGATCGCAGCGCTTTCGGCAGTCAACTCGATGCGCTCTTTATTGCGGCTCCGGGTCTGGCGGATGGCGACTCGCTGCGCGATGTCGCCCTCGTGGGCGGCGAACGCTACGCGCTCATCGGATCGGCCGAAGGGTCGCCGCGACTCTTCCACTTCGATGCCGACTGGGGCGGAGGCACACGCGTGGACCTCGAAATCGATCCACCGGCAGACGCCTATCTCACGACCTGGCGCGATCGACTGCTGGTGGCCAGCGCGAGTGCCGCCACGGCGCAGCGCATCGCACCCGGTGGACGCAACGAGGCGCCCTTCGCTTCATCGATGCTGGCGGCCGAACGCGAGGCCTGGCTGCGTATCCGCGAACACCGACAGTGGCTGCGCCGGGCGGGTATTGTTCTGCCGGCGCTGCTGATCGCCCTGGCAACGACAGCGGCCCTGCTTTATCAGGCCAGCGTCATTGCGCTACGCGAGGGGCAAAGGCCACGCAGCGCGCTCCTTGACCCGATGCCCGCGGGCGTCCGCTGGCTTCCCGCTGCGCCTCAGCGCGAAGCGGGACTGCGCCGGACGGCGCTACTGCTCGCGCTGCCCGTGGCCATCCCCTGCCTTGTGCTCGGCCTCAAGGGTGACTGGACGACCCTCGCCTGCCTGCTTCCCGCCGCGCTGACCGCGGCGCGCGCGACGCTTCTGCTCTGGCGGGGCAGCGGCGGCCACCTCGGACTGCGTGGCGGCGACCTGATTGCCGTGGACCACGAGGGACGCTATTTCTATGGCCGCGCAAGCGAGGCCAGGTGCGGTGCCGGTTTCCTGTTCGCAGAGCCGATCGCGCTGCCTCTGTCCGTGGCCGGCATCGACAACTTCGACGCCGACAGACTCGTTAACGTGGCTACCCTTGACGATCGCCGCGCGGTCCTTGGCCGGCTCTGGCTGCATCGCCACCCCTGGCTGCTCGCAGTGCTGCTGGCCCTTGGAGGATGGGCGTTGAGTCTCGCTCTGCTCCTGCTCAGGCTCTAGCAGGGTCCACGCTATACTGTCCGCTGGCAGATAAACCGAAGCGAACTGCGATCCATGGGCTCTCCCGACTCAATCGCCGGGCAGGCAGACAAGGCGCCGATCCGCGTGGCGCTCTTCGTCAGCTGCCTCGCTGACAGCTTTCGTCCCGGCGTTGCCGCCGCGAGTGTCTCCCTGCTCCAGCGCGCGGGCTGCGACGTTGTCGTGCCGCGCGCGCAGACCTGCTGCGGCCAGCCCGGGTACAACGGTGGAGACCGCAGCGGCGCCGCCGCCAGCGCGCGTGCCGTCATCCGCAGCTTCGAGACTTTTCCCCACGTCGTGCTTCCTTCGGGCTCCTGCGCCGGCATGTTGAAGCATCACTACCCCCGTCTGCTCGATGGCGCCTGGCGCGCCCGCGCCGAGGCGCTTGCCGGGCGCGTCCATGAACTTACGAGCTTTCTCGACGGTGTGCTCGGCTGGACGCCGCCGCGCAGCGAAACCGCACAGGAATTCGCCTATCACGACAGCTGTGCCGGCCTGCGCGAGCTGGGAATCCGCGATCAGCCGAGACGACTGCTCGAGGCGGCGGGACACCGCGTACGCGACATCGAGGGCAGCGAGGTCTGCTGCGGTTTCGGCGGAACCTTCTGTGCGCGCATGCCATCGATCTCTGCGCGCATGAGTGATGACAAGCTCGCGGCGGCGCAGCGCAGCGGCGCAGATACGCTGCTTGGCGGCGACCTCGGGTGCCTCTTGTCCCTCGCCGGTCGCGCCCGCCGTCGCGACCTGCCCCTGCGCTTTCGCCACGTTGCGGAGGTGCTCGCCGAAGACATGGATGCACCCGCCATCGGTGAGGGCGGCGCCTGATGGAAACGCTGAGCCGCGATTTCATCGCCCGCGCCGAGGAAGCACTCGCGCAGCCGGAGCGCGCGGCCAATCGCGAGGCGCTGGGCGTGTTCATGCCCGAACTGCGGCGCGCGGCGGTGGAAGAACTCGGCGGCCGCGAGTCCTTCGAGGCGCATCGCGAACACCTGCGACAGGTGCGAGAACACAGCCTGGCGAATCTCGCTCACTACCTCGGCGAGTTTGTCGATCGCGCCCGCGACAACGGTGCCCTGGTGCACTTCGCCGCCAACGCCGACGAGCTCAACGATCGCGTGATCGCGATCTGCCGCGAGGAAAAGGCCAGGCTCATCGCCAAGGGCAAGTCGATGATCACCGAGGAGACGGCGCTCAATGCCGCTCTCGAGGACGAGGGCTTCGAGGTCTGCGAAACGGATCTCGGCGAGTACATTATCCAGCGCGCGGGCGAGACGCCGAGCCATATCGTCGGCCCTGCCCTGCACAAGCCCGTCGAGGAGATACGCGAGCTTTTCCTGCGCGAACACGATCTCGGTGAGCGCGAGTTATCGAGTGCCGCAGACATGGTCGCCGAGGCACGCGAGGTGCTGCGCGAGAAATTCCTCGCCGCTGACGTCGGCATCATTGGCAGCAATGCGCTGATCGCCGAGAGCGGTTATTCAATGCTGGTCACCAACGAAGGTAACGGCGACCTCTGCGCCAACCTGCCGTCCACGCTGATCATCTGTACCAGCATCGATCGCGTGCTGCCGCGTAGCGCTGACGCCATGGCCATGCTCAGGCTGCTCGTGCGCTCGACGACCGGTCAGCCGGTGACCTGTTACACGAGCTTCTACGGGGCGCCGCGTCGCGAGGGCGACATCGACGGACCGCTGCGGCTGCACTTTGTGCTCCTCGACAACGGGCGCAGCGACATCCTCGACAGCGACTATCGCGAGATGCTGCAGTGCGTGCGCTGCGGCGCCTGCCTCAATCACTGCCCCGTCTACGTGAGCGCCGGTGGCCACGCTTACGGCTGGGTGTATCCGGGCCCCATGGGCTCGATTCTCACACCGCTGCTGACGAGCCTGGACGAGGCTTCGCCCCTGCCCGATGCGTGCACGGCCTGTGGCCGCTGCGAGGAAGTCTGCCCCGCAGCGATTCCGATACCCGATTTGCTGCGCGATCTGCGCGTGGAGAAATTCGAGGCGAGGATCACGCCCGCGCGCTGGCGCCTCGGCCTGCGCCTGCACGGCTGGCTGTGTCGTCATCCTCGCCTCTACCGCCTGTTCACGGGGCTTGCCGTCGGGCTGATGCACCGTGTCGGACGGCGCGCGGGCACGCTGCGGCGCTGGCCGCTGGCGGCGGGCTGGCTTGAGGCGCGCGATCTGCCCGTGCCCGCGCAAGCGCGGACCTTTCTCCAGAGCTATCGCGGGCCGGCATCGTGAGTGCGCCCGTCGAGCCATCGCGTATGGCGAATGCGAACGGCCCGGGCGGAGAACCCGAGCAGGACAGCGAACGGAACGTCATGGCCCGACTGCGCGGCATCGCCGCCGCGAGCGCTCATGCCGACGCGCGCGAAGCGCTCGATCGTATACCCCCTGTGAACGACAGCATGCGCGCGGCGGCACAGCCGCCGGAGATCAGCGAGCGGTTTCTGGCACGGGCGCAAAAAAACGGCTTCAGCACCGAGCGCGTCCACAATCGCAGCGAGGTGGTGCGCGCCGTGTCCGCATACGTTTCTGGCCGCCAGAGCCAGCGTCGCTTCGTGGCGGGCCACGATGCGCGCCTCGCTGCCCTGCCCTGGCGCAACGAGGGCCTGCTGCCGCGCTTCGGTTGTGCTAGCGCCGACGACCTGATTTCCGTGAGCTATGCGCGCTGCGGACTCGCTGAAACGGGGTCCGTGTGTCTGTGGGTCGATCGCGACAATCCGGCAAGCAACAATTTGCTCTGCGACGCGCAGCTGATCATCGTCGACCGCGGCGATCTGCTTGAACGCCTCGACGAAATCTGGGACGAAGGGGTCTGGCACGGGAGCGGGAAGAGCGGGCCCGGTCGCGGTAAGACGCCACCACGTGGCGTGATGATGATTTCCGGCCCCTCGAGCACGGCTGATATCGCCATGCAGCTGGTATACGGAGCCCACGGCCCTCGTGCCGTGCACCTGCTCCTGCTGGACCCCGAGGGGGTCTCGGGCTTAGGGGCAGAGTAGAGTCTTCGCACGGGAATAAAAGCTTCGGAACAAATGCTCCGGAAGCAGGCCCCGGGAACGCCTGAAAAACGACGCCGGCCATGAAATCCAGTGCCGCCTAGTGCATCAGGCTATCGCGCGATCGACACAAAAAGCGGCTGCGGGGGACGCAACAGAAAAGCCTGAGAAAGCCCTAGCGAGGCGTGAAATACGGCTTACGGGCGCTGGCCCACCATCCTCGACCGAGGGGCGCTAAAGCGGCTTGTAAGTGAAGCGCTGCCCGCCAAGGCTCGCCTCGTACATCAGCCCGCCGCGGGCAATCGTGAAGATCGCCATGCCCTTGCGGTAGCCGCCGTGGGCCACTTTGGCATCGTTGCGTCCCCCGCTGGCCCCCGCCGCCGTGCCGCCGCCGGTGTTGGCCTCGACGGACACGCCGGCGGTCAGTGCGACGGCCGTGGCCTGCGCGCTGAACTCGAAGTTGCCGCTGGTAAAACTGTCGAAGGCGTGACTGTCTTCGAGGAAGATCATCTGACTGTAGGCCTGCGCACCAAGCTGAAGGCCGAGGGTGAGCTGCGTCACCGTCGTGTCGCCGACGTACTCGCCGTTCTTGTAGACGCGACCCGAGCCGTGGGCCCCGCCGATCCCGATTCCACCCTTGCCGATAGTGGGAAAAACCACATAGCCGTAGGCGCTGGAAAAGAACGGCGCCGTATCGCCGGCAGCCCGGAAGGACTTCAGCGCATCCTCGTACTCGCCGGCGAAGGCCGGCGACAAGGAACCCAGCGAGACGAACAAGGTACCGATCGCCAGCAGTTGTCTGATCATAAATTGCGGTCCTGAGTAAGGGACCCCACTAGAGGGTCCTCGAATCAGCTCCAGGAGCCGATTCTGGCAAGCACGTCGCAGACGCGGCAGCTGTAGCCCCATTCATTGTCGTACCAGTTGAGCGTTCGCAGGTAACGTCCGCCCGTGACCGCCGTAAAACCGCTGTCGTAGATCGACGAGTGGCTGTTACCGATCACGTCCGTCGACACCAGCGGGCGATCGCTGTACTGCAGGATCCCAGAGAGGCGCTCACTCTGCGAAGCTGCGCGCACCAGACGCTCGACTTCTTCGACGGTGACCGTGCGCGAAAGTTTCACGAACAGGTCGACGACCGAACCATCGGAGACGGGAACGCGCGAGGCGATGCCGTGCAGGCGACCGCTGAGCTCGGGCAGGACCACGCCAACGGCCTTGGCGGCGCCCGTTGAGGTCGGAATGATGTTCTCGGCCGCCGCGCGACTGCGACGCCAGTCCGAATGCGGCACATCGGCGAGGCGCTGATCGTTGGTGTAGGCATGCACCGTGTTGATCACGCCCTCGAGAATACCGAACTCCTCGTGCAGCACACGGGCCATCGGCGCAAGGCAGTTGGTCGTGCAGCTCGCATTGGAAATCATGCGGTGCTCGGGAAGCAGGCCATCCTCGTTCACGCCGAGGACCACCGTGTAGTCAATATCGTCTTTCGCCGGCACGGTCAGCACCACGCGCGACGCGCCCGCATCGATGTGTGCCTGCAGCTGCTCGCGCTTGCGGAACACGCCGGTGGCTTCGACCACCACGTCGATCCCCAGCTCTCCCCAGGGCAGTGCCGAGGGATCGCGCTCGCTGAGCATACGCACACGCGACTTCGGCGTGACCATGACGTCGTCTTCGAGCGACAGCGCGTGGGCAAAGGGCCCCATCACCGTGTCGTAGTTCAGCAGATAGCGCAGGGCGTCGTGGTCGAAGAGATCATTGACGGCGACGACCTGCATGTCGTCGCGCTCCTCGATGATGCGGAAGACGGCCCGCCCGATACGCCCGAAGCCGTTGATTGCTACTTTAAGCCCGGACATTACGCTGCCTCCTTTGCATCGATGGCCGCATAGAGACGCGCGACATCAAGCATGCGCGCTGCGTGGCCCCGGGTCTCGTACCAACCCAGGGTCTTGATGAAGTGCTCGCCCGCCTTGAGCGTGCCCTTGGCATCGAACATCAGCGACAGGTCGCTGCCCAGAACGTCAGACGACACGATGGGGTCTTCGGCGACACCCACGATACCGGGGAAGCGCTCGGCGCCGGCGCGCATGGCCTCGTTTATCGCCTCGGCATCGACATCGTCGCGGTCCAGGACCAGCGTCGTGTCGAGAAGACAGCCCTCCTGCACCGGGACGTTCAGCGCCGAGGTCAGGATTTTTCCGGAAAACGCCGGAAGCACGTGGCCCAGCCACTTGCCGGCCTCGTGGTCGTTCGGAATGATGTTTTTCGGCGCCGAGCGGCTTCGGCGGTAATCGTTACCGGCGTAGTCCTGCAGCGTCTGGTCGGAGGTATAGGCGTGAACCGTCGTCAAGCTGCCGCACTCGATGACGAATTGCTCACTGAGGATGTGCAGGAGCATGCACAGCGCCGTGGTGGTCGGCGAGGCTGCCGAGATGAAGCGATCGCGCGGATCGATCGTATCGCCGTTGATCGCCGGGATCACAATGCGGTCGATCGTGTCGACGGGAAGCGAGCGGATGAGCACCCGTGGCGCACCGCCCGCGAGGTGCGCCTGCATATGCGCCTCGCTGCGATAGATCCCCGTCGCGTCGATGACGAGATCGACACCGAAAACATCCCAGGGCATTTCCTGCGGCGAGTCGATGGACATGATCCGTGAGCGCTGCGTCGGCGAGACGAGGAAGTTCCCCTCGAGCGTGTAGTCAGAAGACTGGCGCGTATCGGACTGCAGCAGGTAATGGAGAATCTGCGGATCGCCGATATCGGCGATGGCCACGATCTGGATGTCGTCGGACTGCGTGGCGAGATCAAATAGCTGGCGGCCGGTCTGACCAAAGCCCATAAGACCGATGCGCAGCGGATTTCCCGTTGGCACGTTGTTTTCCCCCTGGTTGTTGAATCGCCGCGCGGCCTCTTGCGGACCCGCTCGACGACTGTATCAGGCCTTCTCAGGCCGTCTCAGGCCGTCTCAGGCCGTCTCAGGCCAGCTTTACAATCCCTGGCCTCTGCGGCACAGGCTAGCAGGCCTGCTTTGAGGCCAGACCATCGCGCGGCGAAAGGTTCCGGAAAGCAGCGCTCCGAGGCGTCAGAGCTGCTGAAATCCAAAGCTTGTCGCAGTTTTGCACCGGGTCTTGTCACTGTCAAAGGATGTTTACGCCATCCACACCCGGCGCGCTGACGTAAGCACGTTACCTCTCTTTCGAGTACACATTATGAACCAGCCCGTTCGCGACTTTACCGCAGCGACTGCCGGCGCAATGCCCCTCAGCCACGAAGCCGAGCGCGTGCGCGCGGCGCTGATTCGCGGTGGTCTCGAAACTCCGATGGTGGATAACGGGCTGGACCGCAATGAGAAGTACGAGCGGATCCGCGACAGCTTCGAGGCCATCGCAACGACGCTCGGTCTGGACCTGAGCGACGACAGCCTGCAGGAAACGCCGCACCGCATCGCCAAGATGTACGTCGACGAAATCTTTGGCGGTCTCGACTATCGCAGCTTTCCGAAGATCACCGTCATCGAGAACAAGATGCAGGTCGAGGAGATGGTACTGGTCGATGATATCGATCTGACCAGCACCTGCGAGCACCACTTCGTCACTATCGACGGCAGGGCCCGGGTGGCCTACATACCCGGCGCCCGGATCATCGGTCTGTCCAAGATCAACCGCATCGTGCGCTTCTTCGCGCAGCGCCCCCAGGTCCAGGAGCGCCTGACGCAGCAGATTCTCGTTGCCCTGCAGACGCTGCTCGAGACCGACGACGTTGCCGTCACCATCAACGCCACGCACTACTGCGTCAAGGCGCGCGGTGTGCGTGACGCCAACTCGACCACGCGCACCACCGCGCTGGGCGGTGCCTTCAAGCAGGATCCCGCGACGCGAGGCGAATTCCTGAGTTGACGGCTCTCGGCGCGCCAGACCCGGTGTCGCCGTCAGCGCGTCGCCTCTCGGCGTAGAGCATCGTCGCCCGCCTCACTCTGGTCCCAGCCGACACGGGCTAACAGCGCCTGGCCAGCCAGCGGTCCAGCAGGTTGGCAAAGCGCTGCTTGTCCGCATTATTCAGCGGCGCGGGTCCACCCGTGCGCACACCGCTGTCGCGAAGGTCGGTCATGAAGTTCCGCATCGACAGACGCGCGCGAACGGTTTCACGCGTGTAGGGCTCGCCACGCGGACCCACGGCCTCGGCGCCCAACTCAACGACAGCGGCTGCCAGGGGGATGTCCTGCGTGACCACGAGATCGCCGGGCTTGACGCGCTCCACGATCTCGCTGTCGGCCACATCGATGCCACTGGGCACCTGGACGAAGCGAATCCAGTCGGCTGCCGGTACGCCAAGGGGATGATTCGCAAACAGCGTTACCGGGCAGCGCGTGCGCTCAGCCGCGCGAAACAGAATCTGCCGGATCGGCCCGGGGCAGGCGTCCGCATCCACCCAGACCTGCGTGCGTACCGGGCCGTCTTCCGGGGTCAAACGGTCGGCCTGCGGCTCGCGACGCTCGACTCGATCAGACCCAGCGCAGCAGCAGCTCGCCGCGCTCTGCGGACTCGCGCGCAAGCTGTTGACCGAGCTCAGCGAAGCGCTCATCAATCTTGTCGCGGCGGATCTTCAACGTGGGCGTGAGGACGTCGTTTTCGATACTCCAGGGCTCCTCGCTGATGATCAAGGCACCGATGCGCGCGTGCTTCTCCACGCTGTCGTTGATCCCCTCAACGGTAGCGCGCAGCGACGCCTCAAGTTCCTCGCGCGCGTGCGAGCGCGCCGCTTCCGTAAGCACGGCGACCATGACCGTCTTCGAGAAGCCCCGGCCCATGAGGCACTGCTGCTCGATGAAGGGGTTCTCGGCAAATTGACCCTCAATGGGCGGCGGAGCGACGAACTTGCCCTGGATCGTCTTGAAGTAGTCCTTCACGCGACCGGTGATGTAAATAAACCCGTCTTCATCGATGCGCGCCTTGTCGCCCGTGTGCAGCCAGCCGTCGCGTATGAGCTCGGCTGTTTTTTCCGGCTGCTTGTAGTAGCCGGGCGTGCACCCTTCGGCGCGCACGCACATCTCGCCCTCGTCCGTGAGCCGCACCTCGACTTCGCCCACGGGCTTGCCGATGGACCCGATTCGCCGCTGATCACCAATGTTGCCTATCAGGCCCATCGCTTCGGTCTGGCCGAAGCCTTCGCGGAGCGTGAGCCCGAGTCGCTGCCACCAGTGAATGAGCGGTGGCGGCGTTGGCGCGGCGGCCGTCAGGCAGAACTCGACCTCGCCGAGACCCAGCGTGTCGAGCACGAGCCCGCCGATGCCCGCAGCATCTTCCTCAAGGGCCGCCTCAAGTGCCTGCTGCCCACCGAACTTGGCGATCACCGCCTGCTGGAACTGCTCCCAGATCCGCGGCGGGCCGAAGAATATGTGTGGTTTCGTGCGCTGAAGATCACGCAGAACGGTCTCGAGGGACTCGTTGAAGTTGACCTCGCCGCCGAGAAAGAGCGAGGCAAACTCCACGACCTGACGCTCGGCGATATGTGCCAGAGGCAGATAGGAAAAATAGCGCGGGTGCTGGCGCATGCCGATCGCGCTCATGAAGCGACGCATCGGGATGATATTGGTGTCGTGGGTCTGGATAACACCCTTGGGACGGCCGGTAGTCCCCGAGGTAAACACCAGCGACATCGTCTCATCGTGCGTACACCGGTGTTCGGGTTCGCGGTCGCCGCCCTCTTCAAGCAGCTGCTCCCAGGTCAGATGCTCACAGCCCGGATCGACGCCGGGCAGGGCGACCACAACCACATCGTCGCCAAGCACCTCGCGCACCGCCGGCCAGTTAGGGCTCTCGCCAACAAAGACGAGTTTCGCCTCGGTGAAATCAGCGATGTACTGCGCCGTATCCGCCTGCAGCGTGGTGAACATACCCACGGTCACGTTGCCCGAGGCGATGATGGCGAGATCGGCGAGGAACCAGTGCGGGCGATTGCGCGACAGCAGGATCATGTTGTTGCCCGCACCGAAGCGTTCCTCGAGGGCGGCTGCAACGGCCTTCACCTGAGCGCGCGAATCCGCCCAGGAATAATCGGTGCTGCCATCGGCGTGCAGCTCGCGCATCCAGACCTTGTCGCCGCGCGTGTCGGCCCAGTGATCGAGCAGGGCGGGAAGCGTGTCAATGTTCATGGCGGCTCCGTCATGTTGTTATACCCGCGGCCACAGCGTTTCTGTCCGCCCCGGGCGGGCTTTCCTACGGCGCGGAGCGGCGATGATAGCCGAACAATCCCAAGGATTGCACTCAGGTATTGCCCCGCCGAGGCGACGGTCTGCGGCCTCGCGGCGGGCGGTCGAAAGTCCTACCACGGTATGCTCTGACCGTCCCACGCGAGGTAGCTGAGCTGGCCATCGGGCGGGTGTTCGTCCATCAGTTCTGCAAGGCGCGTCGCGCTGTACTGCGGCGTCAGCAGCTGCCCGGGCTCAAGATTCTTCTGGAACGGCTTCGACAGGGCGCTGTCAACGGTGCCGGGGTGGTAGGCGATAAGCTTGAGACCTCGCGCCCGACGCGCGAGCTCGATCGCCGCCGAGCGCAGGCCCATATTCAGCGCGGCCTTGGAACTGCGATAGCTGTACCAGCCCCCGAGGCGGTTGTCCGTGATACTTCCTACGCGCGCGCTGAGGACAGCGATACGCGTGTCGGGGCTGCGCCTGAGGGCGCGGCCGAGGGCGGCGACCCAGAGCATGGGAAGCACGCAGTTCACTCGATAGACCTCGGCCATGGCCTGCATCCGCAGCGCATCGAGAGATTTTTCCGGCTGGTAATCGTCTGCGTGCAGCGTGCCTATCGCGATGACCACTCGCGCCAGACCGCCATCGGCAAGCACACGGGAGACGGCCGCCGCAATGCTCTCCTCTGTATGATCCGTGGTCAGCTCGCGCAGTCGTGGATTGGCGGTCAATACGCCCGCGGCGCTGCGACTGACCGCAACCACTTCATCGACGGCCGGGTCGTTCAGCCAGTGCCTGCACAGCGCCGAACCGATCCCACCGTTGGCCCCGATCACCATGACACGATGGCTCGCTTGCCTTTCCGTAGTGTTTTCCGCCAAGGTCCGCCCTTCATGATTGTCGACAACCGCAGTCCCCTACCGACCGCTACCCTTCCCGCGTCCCGGTCCGAAGGCCGCACCGATTGTTCACGGTGGCAACGGCCGGTTACGTCTCTCACGCACAAGCCTACGACTGGCCGCCGCCGGCGGATGTACCGCAGCGCGCGACATCACCAACAGGCATTGACTGTCCATGGCTGATGCTTCGCACTGGGTCTTCGGCTACGGATCGCTGATCTACAAGGTGGATTTCCCCTACCTGCAGCGCGAAGCCGCCAGCCTGCACGGCTGGGCGCGAAGATTCTGGCAGGGCTCGCACGACCATCGCGGGACGCCCGAAGCTCCGGGGCGCGTGGTCACGCTCGTGCCGGCGCCGGGCGAACGATGCCGCGGCGTTGCCTATCGCATCGAGGAAGGCGTGTTCGACCATCTCGACCACCGCGAAAAAAACGGCTACGAGCGACACCTCTGTCCGATATGGCTCGAGCGGCAGGAAGAAACGGTGGATGGGCTGTTCTACATCGCCACGGCTGACAACCCGGCGTTTCTTGGCGACGCGCCTGCGCAGGAAATTGCACGACACGTAGGCTCGAGCCACGGCCCCAGCGGCAGTAACGCCGACTATCTCCTGCGTCTCGCCGCGGCGCTGCGCGAGCAGAACGAGTACGACGAGCACGTGATGACGCTCGAGGCCGAGCTACTGCGCCAGTTCCCGCACCTGGCGCAGCAAAGGGCCTGAGTGATTGCGGCAGCGAAGGGCGTTTACAGGTGACGACGCACGGCGGTGATGTCAGGCTCTTCGATCCTGCGAACTAGGCGGAAGCCCAGGCCTTCGCAGAGTCGCAGCATCTTGCGATTGGAACTGAGCACGTCGCCTTCCATGATCTCGAGACCGCGGTCGCGAGCCGCATTCATCAGGCTCTGCATGATCTGCCGCCCGATGCCCTGACGCTGCACGTCGTCCGCCACCGTCAGCGCGAACTCGCAGGACTGCCCGTCGGGGTTGGTCACGTAGCGAGCCACAGCGAGGATCCGTGGCTCGCTGCGATGCTCGTTGAGCACCACGGCGAGCGCCATCTCGCGGTCGTAGTCGATCTGCGTGAAGCGCGCCAGCATTTTCGGCGTGAGCTTCTGCAGCCGGTACATGAAGCGGTTGTAGCGACTTTCGGGCGACAATCCCTCCACGAAAGCCCGTTCCATCTCCGCATCCTCGGGTCGGATCGGCCGGATCACGACATCGCGACCATCGGGTAACTGCCAGCGACGCTGCAGATCCTCGGGATAGGGGTGAATGGCCATGTGCCCGTAGCGCCGGGTGGAGGTCTGGCGCGGGGCGATGTCGAGGCGGACGTCTTCGACCAGCATCTGCCCGGCCTGGATCCGCAGCGGACTGATGCGCAGGCGACGCACCTCGGGCAGGGCGCAGCAGATTTCCGATACGCGCATCAGCAGGCGCGTGAGTGCCGCCTCCTCGCCCTCGTCGCGAAGCAGCCCGGGACTGTTCAACAGCGCGCGGCGCACGAGTTCCTCGCAGAGAAAGCTGTTAAGCGGCGGAAGGCTCACGGCGATCTCGTTCACCGTCGTACCGTGCAGCGGGCTGAGCGTGATCACCGGTCCAAAGTCGACATCGTGCTCGATACCGACCTGCAGATCTCGAGCATCGTAATCCTCGGCGAGACGCTGGACGCCTATGCCGTGCACGCGCGCCTCGGGGTAGCTATCGGCCATGATGTCGATGAGTTCACGGTAGGCGCTGCGCACGGCCGGGGCGTCGCGAACGGCGCGCCGCGGCAGCGGCTGTCCTTCGGGGAGATCGTCGGAAGTATTGACGTGCAGGCTCACCGGCAGGCCAAGCGTTTCCGCCGCAACCAGGGCATCGCTGGCCGTGGTCACGTTAATGCTGTGCTGCACGGGTACGTGAAAGGCGCTGAGCAGCGCCTTGGCCTCGGAGATCGTCAGCCGATCGCGGCGGTGGCTTATCGCGTCCTCGATCATCAGGCGCGCGCCGGCCACATCCGGGGGTGACTGCACGCTCTGCGGAGCCGGAGCCTGAAGGAGCACGGTCTGGTGACGTTCGTAGGCTGCAAGATAGGCGAAGGCGTCGAGACAGCGCTCGGGGCTGGTGAACTGGAGCACGCCCGCCTCGTCGAGGAGACGACGCGCGTCGGCGACGAGATTCTGCCCCATCCAGCAGGCCAGAATCGGCTTCTGCGAAGTGGCCGCCGCCTCGACGACTGCCCGGGCACAGCCGAGCGCGTCCGTGTTGCGCTGCGGCGTCAACAGTACGAGCACCGCATTGTAGGCCTTGTCGGCGAGCAGCGTGCGCGTTGCGGCGGCGTAGGCATCGGGGCTGGCGTCGCCGAGCAGATCGACGGCATTGCCGACGAGGCGCGCGCCGGGCACGGCCGTGGTGATGTTGCTCATGCTCAGCGCGGAGGGTTCGCTGAGGATGACGCCGCGACGTACGGCGCGGTCGGCGGCCATCAGCGCGGGCCCGGAGGCATTGGCAAGAATTCCGAGCTTCGGTCCGCGTACGCGCGTACCGGCAAGAAGGGCGCGCGCCGCCGTGAACAGCTGGTGCACCGTATTCACTCGCACCGCCCCGGCCCGGGCAATGGCTGCGTCAAAGACGCGGTCAGCCGCGATGTCGTGATGGCACTCGGAGGCTGCGCGGCCCGACTTGAGCACGATGACGGGCTTCACGCGTGCGGCCGTTCGCAGCCCGCTGAGAAAGGTGCGGGCGTCGGAGATGCGTTCGACGTAGACAAGAACCGAACGCGTTTCGGCATCGACGGAGAGAAAATCGAGAAGCTCACCGAAGTTGATCCCCATGGCTCCGCCAGGCGTGGCGACGAGGGAAAAGCCGAAGGTATTGGACTGGGCCCAGTCGAGGAGCGCGCTGGAAAAACCCACGGACTGCGCCAGCAGCGCGACGCTCCCGGGCCGCACCTGGCTGTGCGAGATCGTGGCGTTCAGCCCGGCACTGGGGCGAATGATGCCAAGGCTGTCGGGTCCGAGAAGGGCAATGCCGTAGGTGGTAACGATATCGCGGATCTCCGCGGCGAGACCGCTGCGGCGCTGCTCGCGCTCGCCTCCGTCGGGTGCGAGCAGCACGGCGGCGCGACAGCCGTGTTCCGCGGCCTTGCGCAGCTGCTCGGGGACGCGGTGCGTGGGCAGCGCCATGACCGCCAGGTCAACCATCTCGCGCAGCTCGGAGAAACAGCTGTAGCGTCCCTCGGACGGGCCGCCCTCCATCTCCGGGCAGATGATGAGTCGCTGCCCCTCGTAACCGCCGCTCTCGATCTGCTCGAGCGCGAGGGCCGCGCTGGAACCCGGCTCGAGACTGTCGCAGACCAGGGCGAGCGAACGGGGCTCGAAGAGCTTATGCAGCACATGCTCACGCATGTTGACCTTCCTTTGCGGCGCCGCGATAGTGCGGCTATAAAAAACAGCGACGCGAGGCAACACGCGCCATGGGTCTGGCTTACTTATCACACCCCGACTGCTCGGCCCATGACATGGGTCATCATCACCCGGAGCAGCCGGCGCGTATGGCCGCGATCAGCGATCGCCTGATCGCCTCGGGACTGGACATGGCGATCAGCCACTACGATGCGCCACTGATCACCGACGACCGCCTCGCCCTCGCCCACGACCGCGCCTATCTCGACAGCCTCGAGCAGATCAGCCCGAAGGAAGGGATTGCCTGGGTAGACGGCGACACGGCCATGAACCCGCATTCGCTGACCGCCGCCCGCCGCGCAGCAGGCGCCGTGGTCAAGGCCGTCGACCTGGTCCTGTCCGGCGAGGCCAATCGCGCCTTTTGCGGCGTACGTCCGCCGGGGCACCATGCCGAGCGCGATCGCGCCATGGGCTTTTGCTTCTACAACAACATTGCCATCGGGGCGCTTCACGCTCTCGACGCCCACGGCCTCGAACGCGTGGCCATCGTCGACTTCGACGTACACCACGGTAACGGTACGGAGCACATCGTCGCCGGCGACGAGCGCGTGTTGTTCTGCTCGACCTTCCAGCACCCCTTCTACCCCAACTCGGGGCACGAATGCGATGAGGCGAACGTCGTAAACGTACCGCTCGCCCAGGGTACGGGCAGCGAGGGCTTCCGCGCTGCCGTGAGCGACCACTGGGTGCCGGCGCTGGAGCGTTTCGCGCCGCAGCTGCTGATGATTTCCGCCGGCTTTGACGCGCATCAGGCCGACGACATGGCGGGTATCAATCTCGTCGACGCCGATTACGCCTGGGTCACGGAGCAGCTTCTCGCCGTGGCCGTGCACAGCGCCGGGGGTCGCATCGTGTCATCGCTGGAGGGCGGCTACGACCTGCACGCCCTGGCACGCTCCGTCGAAGCCCACTTGAAAGCGCTGCTGTGAGACAGACAACGGCGAAGCGAGAAGGCGCCGCCGGGCGACGCGGGATCGACCGCCCTCAGGGCACAAAAATGCTCACGATCTGGAAGGCCAGCAGCGACATCACGTAGGCCATGCCCACATAGGCGGCGAACAGCTTCGCGGCGAGGCCCGCAGAGCCGCTCTCGCGACTGAGCACGGCCAGCGTCGACACGCACATCAGCGCCACAGCAAAGAACACCAGCAAGGCCACGCCCGAGGCGACACCGAGGCCGCTGGCCTGAATCTGGTCGACGAGCGGGACCATGTTTTCATCGGCCCCCTCGATACCGAACATCACCCCCAGCGTTCCCACGAAAACTTCGCGTGCGAGGAAGGAAGTGAGGATGGCGACGCCGTAGCGCCAGTCGAGATCGAGGGGCGCAAAAACGGGTTCGATGATCACGCCGAGCTGCCCCAGCCAGGACTCGCCGAGGTTCTCGCCGCCGTTCGGGAAATAACCCAGCACCCAGACCAGAAGCGTCACGGAAAGAATGATCGGTCCCGCCTTGGTGATGAACATGCCGCAACGCTGCCAGCACTTGCGCAACAGCGGCAGCATCGCCGGCCGCCGGTAGGCGGGCATCTCGAGCACGAAGGGCAGATCGTTCTCCGCGAGGCGGGAGGATCGCGACACCGTTGCCGTGACCAGCAGCCCCACGCTCATCCCGAAGAAATACACCAGGAACATGGCGAGCCCCTGCCAGCCGAACACCCCACCGATCGTGGTGGAAGGGATAAATGCGGCGATCAGCAGCGTATACACGGGCAGGCGCGCCGAGCAGGGCATCAGCGGTATCGCCAGGTAGGTCAGAAAACGTCGTCGCGGCGACTCGATCGAGCGCGCGGCGTAGATACCGGGAATCGCGCAGGCCACGCCCGAGAGCATGGGAATAAAGCTCTTGCCGGTCAGGCCGAAGGCGCGCAGCGGCCGGTGACAGATCAGCGCTGCTCGCGCCATGTAGCCCGAATCCTCGAGCAGGCCGATGACAAAGGTCAGAACAAATATCTGCGGCACAAACACCAGAAAGGCGCCAAGACCGGAAAACACCGCATCGGCGGCGAAGTCCTGCAGCAACTGCGGCCCGAGGAGCGGCACGACGCGGTCCGACAGCCAGCCCAACCCCGCTTCCACAGAATCCATGGCCGGCGCTGCCCAGGTGAAGATCGACTGAAACAGCAGGTACATCACCAGAAAGAACGCGATGCCACCGAAGGTGGAGTGCAGGAAAAACGAATCGAGCCGATTCTGCGTCCGCAGCAGGACATCGCCCTTGGGTCCGTACTTGTGCGCCAGCTGATGCGCCGTGCCGCGCAGCAGAAGATTCGGCTGCGCTTCGACCTCGGGCGGCTTCGGCGGATCGTCGAGGGCCTGCGTTACGCGCTCGTTGAGCGCGTCCAGGCCCGAGCCGGTCCGGGCCGAAATGCCGAGCACCGGTGCACCGAGATCCTCCCCCAGGGCGTCGAGGTCAATGCTCAGGCGGTGGGCTTCGAGCACGTCCATCAGGTTGGCCAGCACGATCACGGGCTTATTGGCCAGGCGGCACTCGCGCACGACCTGCAGGGCAAAGTACAGACTCTTCTCGAGACGGGTCACGTCGATCACGCACAGCGCCAGGCCCAGGCCGGGATCGGCCAGTGCGGCGGAAAACTGGTCGACAGCGACCTGTTCTTCGCCGGATATGGCCTCGAGCGAATAGGTCCCCGGGTAATCGTAGAGCGCAACGCCATCGCGGCCGACGAAGGCGCCTCGGGCGATCTCCACGGTAATGCCGGGAAAGTTCGCCACCTTGTGCGACAGGCCCGTGAGACGGTTGAACAGCAGCGTCTTGCCGCAGTTCGGGCTTCCGATCAGCAGCACGGACTGTTCCATGCTCAGCGCCTTATTCATCGGCAGACCTCAGCAGCAGCAGGCGTGCAATGTCATCGTCGAGGGAAAAGGTGCTGTTGGCGACGCGATACACGCGCGGCGCCCCCAGGGCCGGTGCCTGCAGACAGGTGACCCTCTCGCCCGGATGAAAGCCGAGCTCCATCAGGCGATTGCGGTAGATTTCAGGGAGCGACGCGTCGAAGTCTTCGATCACGCCGGCCTGACCACGGGTCAGGTTCCACAGGGGAAAGTTCACATCAAGCCTCGATCATCGCGCTGCGCTCAGGCCTCGCCACCGCTGGGTCGCGCGGTGTCGCGCTGCTGCGCAAGCCAAAGGCGCGAATAATACCCGTTCTCAACAAGCAGGTCATGGTGCCTGCCCTCCTCCACAACGCGCCCCTCGTGCATTACCAGGATCCGGTCCGCATCCACCACTGTCGACAGTCGGTGAGCAATGACCAGCGTGGTATGTCGGCGCGCCATACCCTCGAGGGCGGCGAGCACCGCCTGCTCCGACCGGCTGTCGAGACTCGAGGTCGCCTCGTCGAACACCAGGATCGGCGCATCCTTGAGCACGGCGCGGGCAATTCCGACGCGCTGCTTTTCCCCGCCGGACAGCTTGAGACCGCGCTCACCGACCGTGGTGTCGAGGCCATCGGGAAGTCCGGCGACAAACTCCTCGAGGTGTGCGGCGCGGATCGCCGCGGCGAGCGCAGCATCGTCGGCGTCGGGATTGCCGTAGCGGATGTTCTCTGCCAGCGTGGTGTTGAAGAGCACGCAGTCCTGAGGAACGATCGCGATGTGACGGCGCAGCGATTCCTGCGTAAGCGCGCGCAGGTCCTGACCGTCGATAAGGATCGACCCGGCGGCAGGATCGTAGAAGCGGAACAGCAGCTTCACGAGCGTCGACTTGCCAGCGCCACTGGCGCCGACCACGGCCAGCTTCTCGCCGCCACCGATGCGGAAACTGACCCCCTGCAGCAGGGGTCGGTCATCGCGGTAGGCAAAATCCACCTTGCGGAATTCCACTGCACCGGCGCCGAGTCGCAGTTCGGCCGCATCGGCGGCGTCGGCCACGCGCGAATTGACGTCGAGCACATTGAACAGATGTTCGATATTCGCCAGCGAACTCTTGATCTCGCGGTAGACAAAGCCCAGAAATCCCAGCGGCATGAACAGCTGCAGCATGAACTGATTGACCAGTACGAAGTCCCCGAGGCTCATGCGGCCGTCGCGCACCTGCCAGGCGGCGAGCGCGAGCATGCTGGTCTGAGACAGGGCGATGATCAGCGCCTGGCCGCCATTGAGCGCGAACAGCGACAGCCGGTTGCGCCGTCGCGCCTCCTCCCAGGCCTCGAGGGAGCGATCGTAGCGCCGCGCTTCGAAGTCTTCGTTGGTGAAATACTTCACCGTCTCGTAGTTGAGCAGGCTGTCGACCGCTTGCGTGTTGCTGCTCGAGTCCGCCTCGTTCATCTCACGCACGAACTGCGTGCGCCAGCTCGTGGCGCGGAAGGAAAACAGACCGTAGAAGACCACCGAGGCGATCACGATCAGCGCGTACAGGGGACCGTAGTTCCACAGCAGGATGGACGCGACCATAGCAATCTCGATCAGCGTGGGCGCGATATTGAATATGAAGAAACGCATCAGGAAGCTGATGCCCGATATGCCGCGCTCGATATCTCGGGCGAGGCCGCCCGTACGCCGGTTCAGGTGATAGTCGAGATCAAGGCTGTGCACGTGGCGAAACACCTGCAGGCCGAGACGGCGCATGGCGCGCTCCGTCACCCGACCGAAGAGCGTGTCGCGCAGCTCCCCGAACAGGGTGTTGGCAAAACGCGCGGCCCCGTAGGCAAGCACGAGCAGCAGCGGCACGCTGAAGGCCAGCTGCTCGGCACTGTCGCTCGCGGCGTCGAGGCCGTCGACGAGCGCCTTGAGCAAAAACGGAATCAGCAGCAGCCCAGCCTTGGCGGCAAGCAGGCACAGCAGCGCCAGGCCAACACGGCCGCGATTCTCGCGCAGAACCGGCGCGAGTCGTCGCCAGATGCGCAGCAACAGTCCGCGCTGTGGCACGGTCTCTGCTGTTTCGACCGATGTAGGTCGCACGCGGCGCCCTCGTGGCTGAAGGTAAAGGGGGCGCGAGCTTGTCATCTGCACCGGGCGCGATCAAGATAGCGCGCCTTTTTTCGGTTGTTGGAATTCCCCGGGTGTCGGAAACCTACCTGATGGCCACCGCCGGTGGCCTGCTCATTGGCCTGTCGTCTGTGCTCCTGCTGCTCGGTAACGGGCGCATCGCTGGCATCAGCAATATCCTCTGGGGCGCCGTCAGCGTCCATCGACCGCTCGCCTGGCGCTGGCTATTCCTGGCCGGTCTTCTCGCGGGCGGCGCGCTGGCGCACACGGTCTTCGCTGTGCCACTGCCCGAGGCCAGCCGTCTCGGCACGCCGATGGCCCTTCTTGGCGGGCTGGTGGTCGGACTCGGCACCCGCCTTGGCAACGGCTGCACCAGCGGCCACGGCGTCTGCGGTCTCGGGCTGCTGTCGCTGCGCTCGCTGCTGGCGACGCTGTGCTTCATGGCCAGCGGCGTGATCACCGTCTACGTGCTTCGTCACATACTGGGGATAGGACTGTGAACGCCCTGCTGGGACTTATCGGCGGCCTGATTTTCGGCTTCGGTCTCGCCCTCTCGGGCATGACCGATACGAACAAGGTGCTCGGTTTTCTCGATATCACCGGGGCCTGGCAGCCCGCGCTGATATTCGTCATGGGCAGCGCCGTCGCGGTCACGGCCGTCGCCTTCCGCTTCGTGCTGCGCAGGGAACAGCCGCTCTTCGACGCGGACTTTCACCTGCCCATAAAGCGCGCCGTCGACGGCAGACTGCTTTTCGGCGCCGCCGTCTTCGGCATCGGCTGGGGCATCTACGGCTACTGCCCGGGACCGGCGCTGACCGCGCTGATCTACGGGCAGACCGACAGTTTCCTGTTCGTTGCCGCCATGCTCGCCGGCATGGCAATCAGCTCAAGGCTGACGCGATGAGCGCGCCGCACACGACAGCCTCGACGCCATCGCTTGCCCAGCTGCAGCGCGCCCGCGAGCTCGTCTACACGCAGATGGGACCCACGCCGCAGTACGCCTGGCCGCTTCTCGCGGAGGCGCTCGGCGCCGAAATCTGGGTGAAGCACGAGAACCACACGCCTACGGGAGCCTTCAAGGTCCGCGGAGGCATCACTTTCCTGGCGTGGCTGAAGGAAACGCAGCCCCAGTGCCGCGGCATCGTCACCGCCACGCGCGGCAATCACGGACAGAGCCAGGCCCGCGCGGCGCGGGCGGCGGGACTGGAGGCCCGGATTGTGGTGCCGCGCGGCAATGCGCGCGAGAAGAATGCCGCCATGCGTGCTTTTGGCGCGACGCTCGTCGAGCACGGTGAGGATTTCGATGCCTCGCGCCGCGAGGCCGAACGCCTCGCCGCTGCCGAGGACCTCTTCCTGGTACCGCCATTTCATCCCGCCCTGGTGAACGGCGTCGCGTCCTACGCCCTGGAGCTGTTCGAAGCGGCGGGAGAACTCGAGCGCGTTTACGTACCGATTGGCTGCGGCAGCGGTATCTGCGCGGTGATCGCCGTGCGCGATGCGCTGGGTCTTTCCACCGAGGTGGTCGGCGTGGTGTCTACGGAGGCGGACGCGGCGCTCAGGGCCTTCCACAGCGGCGAGGCCGAGGTCAGTGCAAGCGCCGATACCTTCGCCGATGGCATGGCCGTGCGCGCCGTCGTGCCCGAGGCCCTGGCGATCTATCGACGCGGCGCATCAGACGTGGTCGCGGTCAGCGACGAGGCCATTGCCGAGGCGATGCGTCTGTACTTCTCAGCCACGCATAACGTGAGCGAGGGCGCCGGCGCCGCGCCCCTGGCTGCAGCAATGCAGCAGCGCGAGGCCAACGCGGGGAGGCGTATCGGCGTGATTCTCTGCGGCGGTAACGTCGACACGGAGGTCTTCGCGGAAGTCCTGGCCGGCCGCACGCCCCGAGTTGGCCGGCCGGGCAGCTAACGGTGCGTGTCGGTCAGCTGTCGTGGCCGACGTCCGTCCTGGCCGGCGCAAGTCCGCCCGCCTGTTCAGCGGCTACTCGACAATCAGGCCCGCGGCGTCGGCAGCAGTCAGACCGAGACAATCAACCACCATGTTGAAGAAATGCGCCTCGCGCGAGGAAATCCGCTGGTCGGCGTGCATTACCTTGACCAGACTGGTCACAATCTTGCGGCGCTGATCACCGCTGAGCTTGGGCGCTGCATCGGTGATACAACGCTGAAGCGGCACCGTTTCGTAGATTTTCGACAGCGCCGCCGTGCGAATATCGCCGGCCGACAGGTCCTCGCCCAGCTCTTCCTTGATTACGGCCTGCACGGCTTCGATTTCCACGGGATGCGTATAGGAATCGGCGTCGGTGGCGCGGGCGAGCACCAGGACAAACACTTCGCGGAAGAGGCCCGCATCGGCGCCAGCGGCAGTGTCGCCAAACAGCTGCTTCAGTTTTGTAAATTCCACCAGTGCCATGCGTCGTCAGCTCCCGTCTGGTTTGTCGAAAAGAGGCCCGATCATACTGAGTTTTCCCGGCGAGTACAGCGCGGAGACAGATAGAAGATGGGCGGTGATTTTTCCATGAGCGGATGAAACGGCCCCTGCGTAAACAGGCCTTTAGATGAAAGGAGCTATACAGAGGCGATGAACGAAGCGAGCACCGTCGGGCCGTTCCTGCGGGACGACTTTCTGAACTGGCTCGAAAGCCGCAATCCCGGGCAGGCGGAATTTCGCCAGGCCGTAGAGAAAGTCCTCGACGATGTGGAGCCCGAGCTGCGTCAACGCGAGGACCTGCGCCGCCACAACGTCATGGCGCGCCTGGCCGAGCCCGATCGCATCATTTCCTTCCGCGTGACCTGGAGCGACGACCGCGGTCAGGTGCGCGTCAATCGCGGCTGGCGTGTTCAGCACAGCGGCGTGATCGGCCCCTACAAGGGCGGCATCCGCTTCCACCCCACGGTCACCGAGTCCGTGCTGAAATTTCTCGCCTTCGAGCAGACCTTCAAGAATGCCCTTACGGGACTCGCCATGGGCGGAGGGAAGGGTGGATCGGACTTTGACCCACGCGACTGTTCCGAAGACGAAATCATGCGCTTCTGCCAGGCCTTCATGCGCGAGCTGCACCGTCATATTGGTGCCACGACAGATATCCCCGCCGGCGATATCAACGTGGGCAGCCGCGAGATCGGCTATCTTTTCGGCGAATACCGGCGCCTGGCCAACCACTTCGACGGCACGCTCACGGGCAAGCAACTCGAGTTCGGCGGCAGTCACGTGCGCCTCGAGGCCACGGGTTTCGGCCTGCTGTACTTTCTCGTCGACATGCTCAAGGCGGCCGGTGAGTCCATCGAGGGCAAGCGCGTGCTCATTTCCGGTGCCGGCAACGTCGCCCTGCATGCGGCGCGCAAGGCCGCCGAACTCGGCGCCGTTGTGCTGTCGCTCTCCTCGAGCGAAGGCATGCTGTTCTGTGAGGAGGGCTTCAGCACGGCCGATATCGACGGCCTGCTTCACGGAGATCTCAAATCCGGCGCCGCCCTTCGCGCCCTGGCCGAGGACGGACGGGGCCGCTGGCAAGACAACGCTGCGCCCTGGACATCGGCTGGCGACATCGCCCTGCCCTGCGCCACGCAGAACGAACTCGACGGTGATGCAGCGCGCAATCTGGTCGAGCAGGGATGCCGCTTCGTCGCCGAGGGCGCCAACATGCCGTGCACGGCCGAAGCGCTGCAGGTCTTCGAGCAGGCCGGCGTGCGCCACGCTCCCGGCAAGGCCAGCAAT
>JAZBOX010000194.1:0-76449 GCA_036351355.1 Halieaceae bacterium | reverse complement strand
TCACCCTGGAAGATATTGCCCTCCGTGAGACCGATCTCGTTTTCGATCTCGTGCGGCGTGCGCACCTCGGCGTGCACCACGAGGTCCTTGAAGCCCGGCGCGTAGCGTTCGATCTTGTTGATCACGGTGGCGCCGAAGGCGTCGCGCTTCTCCGGTGTCCAGTCGCCGTCGGCGAGCTTCGGCGGGCAGTACTGGATGAAGGTGGACATCCAGTGGCAACCGGGCGGGGCGACGGTGGGCTCCCAGGCCGAGGGAATCACCGCCTCGATAAACGGATCATCGGACCAGCGGCCGCGCTTCCAGCAGTCGTAGGCGCGCTCCATCGTCTCCAGGGAGCCCGTGAAGCCCTGGCCGCCGCGGTTGATGTAGCGGTTGTCGGGGACGTTATTGAACTTCGGCATGCCCGACAGGGCGATGTTCACCTTGCCGGACGAGCCGCGGATCTTGAAGTTCTTCGCGCGTTCGTAGATGCCGGGCGGCAGGTCCTTGCGGTCCATGACCTTCGTGAAGGTGCGCTTCGCATCGAGGTTCGAGACGATGATGTCTGCATACAGTTCATCGCCGTTCTCGAGGGCAACGCCCACCGTGGCCCCGTCCTTCACCAGGATCTGCTCCACGCCGGCCTCCGTGCGGATGCTGCCGCCATGTTCCTTCAGGGCTCCGGCCAGGGCGTTGGAGATCGCGCCCATGCCGCCGCGCGCCAGGCCCCAGGCGCCGACGTTGCCGTCGACGTCGCCCATCACGTGGTGGAGGAGGATATAGGCGGAACCTGGCGAATAGACGCCGAGCGCCGTGCCGATGATGCCGGGGCTGGCCATCGCCGCCTTGATCAGCTCGTCCTCGAAATAGTCTTCGAGGAAGTCCGCCGCACTCATCGTGAAGAAGCGGATGTACTCGTAGAGCTCGCGCTCTCCGAGATTCCAGAACTGCTTCGCCAGCCACAGCATTTCCATCAGGTCGCGCGGCTTGAAGGAGCTGGGGTCCGGCGGCGTGCGCAGCAGGGTTTTGCGGATCAATTGCGCGTAGCGGCCAAGGTCGGCCTGGAATCGCGACATGGCGTCAGCATCGTGGGGCGAATGGCGGCGCAGCTCGAGGTAGGCCGCCTCTTCGTCGGTGTAGTCGATCAGCGTGCGGTCACCGCTGACGCTGAAGTTCACGGTGCCGAGGTAGGGCACCAGGAGCAGGCCGTGGCGCGTCAGGTCGAGGTCGCGGTGGATCGCCTGGCGCATCATCGAGCATACGTAGGAGCAGCTCGAGTAGAACCAGCCCTCGTGCATCTCGCGCGTGACGGCGGCACCGCCGATGTAGTCGTTCTTCTCCAGAACCAGTACGTCGAGGCCGGCCTTGGCGAGGTAGGCCGCGGCCGTGAGGCCGTTGTGGCCGGCGCCGATGACGATGGCGTCGTGGCGGCTCACGCGAGGATCTCCCGCGCTGCGTTGCGGCCGGGGTTGCCGGTAATGTCACCGCCGGGATGGCTGCCGGCGCCGCACAGGAAAAGGCCGTCGATGGGCGTGCGGTACTGCGCCGCCTCGTAGGTCGGGCGCATCATCAGCAGCTGGTCGATCGACGGTTCCGCGTGGTGCCAGTGGCCCCCGGTGAGGTGGTAATCGCGCTCGAGGTCCGCGGGGGTGAGTAGCTCGGCGCCCAGCACCAGCGCCTCGATCCCCGGTGCGTAGCGTCCCAGCTCGCCGATCAGCTGTTGCATCAGCGCGGCGCGTTTCTCCTCGGTCCAGCCGCCTTTGACGTTTGCGGGGACATACATGACGTTGGCACTGAGCACATGCTGGCCCGCCGGCGCTATTCCATCCTGATGCAGCGATGGCAGCGTTACCTCCATCACCGGCTGCGCCGAGCACTCCCCGTGTTTGGCGTCGTCCCAGGCAAACTCGATGGCGTCCATGTGCCCGGCGAGGATCATGCGACCGTCGGGCTTCTCCACACCGGTGAAGGCGGGCAGCCCGCTCAGGGCGAGATGGAGTTTCGCGACATAGCCATCGCAGCGCAGGCGGCGGATGCGGTTGCTGAACTCGATCTCAAGCTGCGCAGCGCCGACCAGGTCAAGGAAGGTGTTTCTGGGGTCGGCGCTGGAGACGACGCGGGCAGCGGACACGAGCCCGCCGTCGGCAAGCTCCACACCGGCGCAGCGCTGCCCGTCCTCGTCGGCGTCGATGACGATGCGCTCCACGGGCGTCGCCAGGCGCATCTCGACGCCGACGGCTTCAGCGGCGCGCACGAGGGCATCGACGAAGCCGCCGATGCCACCGCTGGGAATCGCGTGGCGACCGCCGCCGGCCCCCGCCATGCGATTGAGCAGGGTAAGCACGGCCTGGTTCGGTGAGCGCGGCGCCATCTTGCTGCCGATCATGCCGTCCCAGCACAGCGCCGCCTTGAGCGCCTCGCTCTCGAAGTGCTCGTCCACGAGATCGCGCATCGGCAGTGTGGCGACGCGAAAGAACTCGAGCATGTCGTCCCGTCCCAGCAGGCGAAGCTTCATGCCCATGTGGGCGAAGGTCATCAGCGCCTGCTTGTCCGTATCCCCGATGCGCGGCATCGTTCGGGACCAGAACGGTGCCAGGGCCGCCTGGAAGGTCCGCAGCTGCTCCCGGTAGGGCGCGTAGGCGCTGGCGTCCGCCTCGCTGGCGCCGCTCAGGGTCTCGGCGCCAATGACGATCGGGGTCTCACCGGGTGCCAGGGCGACGAGGTCCAGCGACGCTTCGGGCCATTCGAAGCCGTAGTCCGCGAGGCGCAGATCCTTGATTACTGTCTCGGGGAGCGCGTAGAGGGTGCTCGCGACGGGCGCATGGAAGCCCGGATGGAACTCGCGGTTGGCGGCAAGGCCGCCCGCTACGGCGTTGGCTTCGAGCAGCAGAACGCGCTGGCCGGCACGGGCTAGCAGGGTGGCGCAAATGAGGCCGTTGTGGCCGGCGCCGATAACGATGCTGTCGTACTGGCTCACGAATGCCCTGCCTCAAAGCGATGGCCCGGACTCTAGGCAGCAGGTTCTGCAGGAGCGACCGCGCCTATACGACGAGACAGCCCAGACCGCTCATGGCAGCCCGTTTCCAGGCTGCGATTCGGTGGCGGCGAGGCAGGCGCTCAGCTGCTCGCCGCGGGGCGCAGGTCCACGCTGCAATCGTAGTAGCAGGCGCCCCCGATCGCCGCTTCCTTGTGCCCGGGGATCAGGGCGTTGATCGTGCCGTCGCCGCAGGCCGACGAGAGCCACGCTCCCTTGGGGACGTAGAGCGTCCCGCGGCGTACGGCGTCGGTGATGCGCGCCGCAAGCTCGATCTCGCCGGCGTCGTTGCTCAGGATCACCCGCTGCCCGTCGCCAATCGCATGCGCCGCAGCATCCTGCGGATGGATCTCACAGGCGATGTCGTCCTGCTGCGAGGCCTTGCCGCCGAAGGTAGAGTTCACGCGTTTTTCCGATGCCGGCGACACGACAAGAAACGGGCGACGTCCGCCGAGTTCCTGGAAACGCGGCAGGCCCTGGCAGCAGTGCGCCTCCATGGCTTCGCTGTAGAGTTCGATCTTCCCGCTCGGTGTATTGACCCGGGTGCCGCGAAGCATGGCCGGCTCGGCGTATTCCTGCATGTCCACGGCGCAGTGCTTCGCGCGCTCGATCACGTCCACGCTGAGCGTCGGCAGCGCCTGACGCACCAACGCTTCGTCGCTATCGGAAAAGCAGGGCTCATCGAAGTCGAAGCGCGCCGCCAGGCGCCTGAACAGCTCCATGTTGCTCAGCGCCTCCCCCTGCGGCGGGATCACGGCCTGCGAGCGCTGCAAATAGCGATGTCCGTAGGCCTTGTATACGTCGCCGTACTCGAAATGTGTCGGTGCCGGCAGCACAAGATCGCAGCAGGCCATCGAGTCGGTCATGCTCACATCGTGCCCGACAACGAAGACGTCGTCGCTGAGCAGCGCCGCACGCATCCGCGCCTGCTCGGGGTGCACGGCGACGGGGTTGTGGTTGTAAACAAACAGCGCACGCAGCGGCGTTTCGGTGCCGGGCTCCATCGCGTAGCGCGGAATATCCATCACGTTGATCGTGCGCAAACCGTCCGCCGCGAGATCGCGCCGCGTGAGGGCGTTGCCGTCTGTGGGAAAGAAGCGCGAGGTGTCGCAGATGCCGGCGCCGATGGGGCCGATGTTGCCCGTAAGTGCCATCAGCGAGAGGGCGCCGCGGATACCGGCACTGCCGTTGCGGTTGCGCTCCGGTGCCACACCGATGCACATCGCCGCAGGTCGCGCCTCGCGCAGGAGATCGGCAAAGCGCTCGATGAGTCCGCCGTCGATCTCGCACAGCCGTGCTGCACGCTCGAGGTCATAGGAGCTGGCCTGCGCGAGGAAGGCGTCGGCGCCGTGAACCTCGCGCTCGACGAAGGCGCGATCGATGCCGCCGCCTTCGAGGCAGCGCGCGACGGCATAGGCCAGGACCACGTCGGTTCCCGGCAGCAGCGGGATGTGCAGGTCGGCATCGCGGGCGATGCGCGTGCGCTTGGGGTCTACCACCACGAGCTTCGCTCCGCTCTTCTGCGCATCACGAATGATCCGCGTGGCGTGCAGGTTGCAGGTGGTGATGTTGTTGCCCCAGACGATGATCAGCCGCGAATGGGCGAGCTCCTCGAAATCGATGCCGCCGGCATCGCCGAAGACTGACTCCCACGCCGCGCTTGAGGTGCCGGCGCAGAGCGAGGAAGAATCGACGATAGTGGCCCCGAGGCGATGGAAAAAGCGCTTGTCCATGCTGCCGCCGGCAAGCAGGCCCATGGGGCCGCCGTAGCTGAGCGGCGCGATGGCCTCGCTGCCCCAGCGTTCGATGACCTCGCTGAAGCGATCGTGAACAAGGTCGAGCGCCTCATCCCAGCCGATCGGCTGGAAATCGTGCCCGGCAACCGTCGACCTGCGCAGGAGGGGCGTGGCGATGCGCTGGGGCCCGTGGACCTGGTCGGGAAAGGCATTGACCACCTTGGCGCAGAGCTTGCCGCGCGTGAAGGGGTTGGCGTTGCTGCCGCGAACCGCCGCCACACGCTGCTCCTCGACCGATACCTCGAGGCTGCAGGTGTCGGCGCAGTCCAAAGGGCAGACGCTGCGCGCCTTGTCCATTACTTGAGCGCGATGCTCATGTTCGGCCCGCCCTCGCTGTGCGTCCAGCGCGCTGTCACGGTCTTGGTCTCCGTGTAAAACTGCGCGCCCTGCTTGCCGTAGGCGTGCAGGTCGCCGCGGAAGGAACCGTTCCAGCCGGTGAATGAGAAGAAGGGCAGGGGCACGGGGATCGGGATGTTGATGCCGACCTGTCCGACGTTCACCTCGTGCTGGAACTTGCGCGCTGCGCCGCCCGAACCGGTGAAGATCGAGGTGCCGTTGCCGACTTCGAGGCTGTTGATCGTGGCGATGGCGTCGTCGAGCGTGTCGGCGCTCATGCAGCACAGCACGGGGCCGAAGATCTCTTCGCGGTAGATAGCCATATCCGGCGTCACATCGCTGAACAGCGTGGGCCCGACCCAGTTGCCCTCGGGCAGGCCGTCCACTTCGATCGCGCTGCCATCGAGGTGGCAGGTCGCACCCTCGCGCTTGCCCTGTTCAATGAGACTCAGCACGCGTTCGCGGGCGCGTGCGGAGATGATCGGTCCGTAGGCCGCATCGGTGTCGTTCCATGCGCCGGGTCTCGCCGCCTTCATGCGCCCGGCGAGATCCTCGATCCAGTTCGACGAGTCGCCGACGAATATGGCCACGGAAATTGCCATGCAGCGCTGTCCGGCGGCGCCGACGGAGGCGCCCACCAGCGCGTTGAGCGTCGCTTCGCGATCGGCGTCGGGCATCACCACCATGTGATTTTTGGCGCCCATCATGCACTGGGCTCGTTTGCCGGCAGCGGTGGCGGTTTCGTACACGTGCTGGCCGACGCGCGAGGAGCCCACGAAGGACACGGCGCGAACGTCGCGATGCGTGATGAGCTGGTCGACCACGTCGGCGCCGCCGTGGACCATGTTGACGACACCCGCGGGAGCGCCGGCCTCCACGAAGAGTTCGAGCAACCGTACCGGCGTGAGCGGGTCCTGCTCCGAAGGCTTGAGGACGAAGGTGTTTCCGGCGGCGATCGCAAGGGGGAACATCCACAGGGGAATCATCGCCGGGAAGTTGAAGGGCGTGATGCCCACGCAGACGCCCAAAGGCTGCTTGAAGCTGTAGGTGTCGACGCCGCGAGCCACACTTTCCACGGTCTCGCCCATAAGCAGGCTGGGAATATTGGCTGCCTGCTCCACCACCTCGATGCCGCGCCAGACGTCACCCTTGGCGTCCTCGAATACCTTGCCCGTGTCCTGGGCGAGGATCTCCGCGATGGCGTCGTGCTGTTCCTTGAGCAGCGCTGCATAGCGCATCATCAGCCGCGCGCGCTCGGGCACCGGCGTCTCGCGCCAGCTCGCGAAGGCCCTGGCGGCGGCAGCGACAGCGTGATCGACCTCGTCGCGCGTCGCCAGGGTGACGTTGGCGAGAAGCTGCTGCGTGGCCGGGTTGGTCACCGGCAGCGTGGTCTCGCCCCGCGCTTCGATGAACTCGCCGTCGATGAAGTGAGAGGCTTTCATCAGCGTTGCGCTGGTGTTCATGGTCGCTGTGCTCCTGCGCTCGTTCTTGCCTGCATGATACCGTCTGCGGCGGCGGCCGACCGAACGGCGGCGCACCGCTAAGCTGGCGCGAAACCTTACGGGAAAGCGCTTGCTGCCGACATACCGCCCTGGGGGTGATCGTGAGTCACTGCGACGAGTACACCGATGCGAGCCTGTCCGGCCCGTGAGCGAAGCAGCGAGGAGCGCAGGGATCGAAGCGGTCTATGGCGGCACCTTCAATCCGATACATCTCGGCCACCTGCGCTCCGCCGCAGAGCTGCTGGAGCGCCTGCCGATCCGTCGCCTGCGCTTCATACCCGCGGCGCTTCCCCCGCACAGGGTCGCGCCCGAGGTGAGTGCCGATCACCGCGCTGCGATGGTCGAGGCCGCGATCGCGGACCAGCCGCGTATGCTGTGCGACCGTCGCGAACTGACGCGCGACGGACCTTCCTACACCGTCGATACGCTCGAGTCGCTCCGCGGTGAACTCGGCGACAGCGCTCCCCTTCTGCTGGTCATGGGCGCCGATGCCGCGCTCGGGCTAAGGAGCTGGCATCGCTGGGGCGACCTTTTTAATCTTGCGCACATTCTGATCATGGCGCGCCCCGGCTGGGACCTTCCCCAGCGCGGAGACATCGCCGATCTGCTGCGCGAGCGGCAGGTCGACGCGGATCAGCTCGCCAGCAGCCCCGCCGGCGCCGTCTGCCGCTGCGAGCTCAGGCCCTGGCCCGTCTCCTCGACGGAGATCCGGGCCCTGCTACAATCGGACAAGGACGCCAGGTCCCTGCTCCCGCCCGCCGTTGCGAGCTATATCCGCGAGCATGGGCTGTATGCTGGAGATGCTGGCACAGATTTCGGCCAATAAGCGGGCCGATGGCCGCGCGCCAAGCGTTGATGCAGGTACCAACACCAACATCAACAACAAAACAGACGCTACCGCAGGACCAGCGCAGACACTATGGAGCAACCGACCCATTCCTAAGACTGATTCTTCGAAGCCCGATGCGGGCGCCGGGCGAGCACCGGGCGGCGACGCTCAGGACGCTGCTCTGGAACAGGGTCTGCAGGCTTCGGCTTCGCTACTCGGGCTTGTGGAAGACGCTCTCGCCGACCTCAAGGGGGTCAACCCGGTGAGCCTTGACGTGCACGAGTTGAGCAACGTCATGGACTACCTGGTGATCTGTACCGGTACATCCAATCGCCACGTCAAGTCTCTCGCCGACAATGTGGTCAAGATGGCCAAGACGTCGGGTCATCCGCCGCTCGGCGTCGAAGGTCAGGATGCGGGGGAGTGGGTGCTCGTGGACCTCGGGGACGTGGTCGTGCACGTCATGCTGCCCGCAACGCGCGATTTCTACGACCTGGAGCGGCTGTGGACCGCCGTGCCGACGAGCAGGTCCGAAAGCGGCGCCGATGCCATCGCATCGGAGGACTGATGCGCATCACCGTGCACTCGGTCGCGGGCAGGCTGCCCGCGTGGGTCGATCAGGGCGTAAAAGAGTATGAAAAGCGCCTGCCCCGCGAACTCAGGCTCAGCTGGCGCACCGTGCCCGTGGCCAGTGGGCAGGGCGATAACGCAGAGCTTCAGCGCGAGCGCGAGGGCCGCGCCATTCTCAAGGGGCTGCGCGAGGGCGAACACTGTATTGCCCTCGATGGTCGCGGCCGGGCCTGGAGCACGGAAGAACTCGCGACGCAGTTGAAGGAATGGCTGATGGGCGGTCAGGACCTCGCCTTGCTGATCGGTGGTCCCGACGGTCTGTCGTCGCAGTGTCTCGACGCTGCGCAGCAGCGCTGGTCCCTCGGCCCCCTGACGCTTCCTCATCCGCTGGTCCGCGTCCTGCTGGCAGAGCAGCTCTACCGGGCCTGGACGATCACGATCGGGCATCCGTATCATCGAGCCTGAGCCCGGCCGTCGCATCGAGATCGAGCCATGGCATCGCGAATAGACCTCAAGGATACGCAGCGCGAGCAGCAGATGTTCGCGTCGCGCAGCCTCGTCGCGCTCGTCCTCGTGAGTCTCGCGATCGGTGTACTGCTGTCGCGCTACTACACGCTGCAGATCAGCGAGTTCGAAACCTATCAGACGGCTTCCGAGCGCAACCGCGTACAGCTTCAGCCGCTGCCGCCGAAGCGGGGACTGATCTTTGACCGCAACGGTATTCTGCTCGCCGACAACCGCCCGAGTTACACGCTGTCGCTGATTCTCGAGCGCGTCGGCGATCTGGATTCGACCCTCGAGGCGCTGGGGCAGCTCGTAGACATATCCGAGGCGGATCTCGAGCGTTTCCACACGCGTCGCCTGCAGCGCAGGCCCTACGAGCTCGTCCCGCTGCGCTTCCGTCTCGACGACGAGGAGCAGGCGCGTATCGCCGTCAATCGCCATCGTCTTCCCGGGGTGACCATCGATGCGCAGCTGCAGCGCTACTACCCGCACGGCGAGCTGTTTGCGCACGCGCTCGGCTACGTGGGCCGCATCAACACCCGCGACATGGAGCGTATCGATCAGGCCAACTATCGAGGCAGCTTTCACATCGGCAAGATCGGTGTCGAGCGTCGCTACGAGGATGAATTGCACGGTCGCGTTGGCTACCAGACCGTCGAGACCAACGCCCATGGGCGGGTGCTGCGCGTTCTCGAGCGCTTCGACCCCGTGCCCGGCCGCGATCTGATCCTGCACCTCGACTACCGCCTGCAGAGCGTCGCCCACGCGGCTCTGGAGGGTCGTCGCGGCGCCGTCGTCGCCATCGATCCGCTGACCGGCGGCGTGCTGGCGCTGGTCAGCACGCCTTCCTTCGACAGCAATCTGTTCGTCAACGGCATCAGCCGCCGCGATTACGCGGCGCTGCGCGATTCACCGGATGTTCCCCTGTTCAACCGCACGGTGCAGGGGCAGTATCCGCCCGGATCGACGATCAAGCCGGTCATGGCCCTTGCCGGTCTTGAGGGCGGCCTCGTAGATCCGGACACGACGGTCGCCGATCCCGGCTGGTACCGCCTGCCCGGCGACCGCAGGCGCTATCGCGACTGGATTCTGCGTATCCGCGGCACGGGCCACGCGCCGGAAGTGGACCTCAAGATGGCCATCGCCGAGTCCTGCGACGTGTACTTCTACGACCTCGCCCACCGCCTCGGCATCGACGGGATTCACGACTATCTTGCCCACTATGGGCTGGGCTCGCGGACGGGCATCGATACCACGGCCGAGCGCCCGGGCATTCTGCCGTCGAGGGCGTGGAAGCGCGCTGCGCTGAGTCAGCCCTGGTTTCCCGGTGAGACGCTCAGCGTTGGCATCGGCCAGGGCTACATGCTCACGACGCCGCTGCAGCTGGCGGTGATGACCTCGATCCTGGCGACGCGCGGGGAGCATCGCGAGCCGCGTCTGGTACGCACGCTGGGCACGGAGGATCTTGAGGCGCCGCTGCAGGACCCGGTGATGGTGGACGGCGCTCACTGGGACGCGGTGGTCGAAGCCATGCGCGAAGTCGTCCACGGGCGGCGCGGAACGGCCAAGGCCATCGCGCGCGGACTCAACTACGAGATGGCCGGCAAGACGGGGACTGCCCAGGTGATCGGCATTGCCCAGGACGAGGTCTACGACGAGGACGTCATCGACGCGCGTCACCGTAATCACGGCCTTTTCGTGGCCTTTGCGCCGCTGCAGGCGCCAACGATCGCCGTCGCGGTGATCGTCGAGAACGGCGGCGGCAGCAGCGCTGCCTATCCGATCGCACGCTCGGTGATCGATGCCTGGCTGCAGGAAGAGGTGGCGCTGAACTGATGGCCGAGTACGTACGCCAGATGCCCGATGCCGTCGGGCCCCTCACACAGCCGCCGGCACTGGCGCGACAGCTCCACGTCGATGTGCCGCTGCTGGTGCTCCTCGCGGCGCTCACGGCATACGGCCTCGTTGTTCTCTACAGCGCATCAGGCCAGGACGTTGCCGCCGTGATGCGCCAGGGCCGCTTCTTCCTCGTAGCCTACCTGGTGATGTTCGCCGCCGCGCAGATCAGCCCCGTGCGCTGGGCGCGCTGGTCGCCCTGGACCTATCTTGCCGGTGTCACGCTGCTGCTTGCCGTTGCCTATTTCGGTGTGGGCGCGAAGGGCGCGCAGCGCTGGCTCAATCTCGGCGGTTTCCGCTTTCAGCCCTCGGAGGTCATGAAGCTTGCCGTGCCCATGACCGTAGCCTGGTATCTGAGCAGTCGCCGGCTTCCTCCGGGGCCGCGGTATCTGGTGGTCTGTGTTGCGCTGATCGCGCTTCCCAGCGCCCTGATTCTGCGCCAGCCGGACCTCGGCACCTCGCTGCTGGTCGCGGCCGCGGGGCTGTTCGGAATCTTCATGGCCGGTATCGGCTGGCGCTTTATTGGCGGAACCGCCCTCGTGGCGCTGTTGTC
This sequence comes from Halieaceae bacterium, assembly GCA_036351355.1. GTDB lineage: Bacteria > Pseudomonadota > Gammaproteobacteria > Pseudomonadales > Halieaceae > Congregibacter. Next base: position 65,450 of record JAZBOX010000194.1, on the reverse strand, counting down.
GGCCTGGCCGGCCTGGCGTTTTCTGCTCGAGGACTACCAGAAGCAGCGTATCCTGACGCTGCTGAATCCGGAGAGCGACAAGCTCGGCGCGGGCTGGAACATCATCCAGTCGAAGACGGCGATCGGTTCCGGGGGCTGGGCCGGCAAGGGATGGAACCAGGGTACGCAGTCGCAGCTCGATTTTCTGCCCGAAAGTCATACGGACTTCATTATCGCCGTGCTCGCCGAGGAGTTCGGCCTTCGCGGCGTGCTGGCGCTTATGCTGCTCTACGTGTTGATTCTCCTGCGCTGTTTCTGGATAGGCGTGCGCGCCCAGAGCAGCTACGGCCGCATTCTCTGCGGCAGCCTGACGCTGACATTCTTCGTTTATATCTTTGTTAACATGGGCATGGTCGCCGGCCTGCTCCCCGTTGTGGGTGTGCCGCTGCCGCTGGTGAGTGCCGGCGGGACGTCGGTGGTGACGCTGATGGCAGCCTTTGGACTTCTGATGGCGGTGAGCACCGAAAAACGCGTGATCGGACAGTGATTCGACAGACTCAGAGAAGCAGCTTTTTCCCTGTCGCAGGCCTCCTTTTCCCTGACGCAGGCTTCCTTGCCGCCGGCCGGTTCATTGTTTCGAGCACTGCTTCAAGCATCGTTTCGAGCGCCGTTTCAAGCATGGCGGCGTCGCGTTGCGCATTCCTTGCCGCGCTCCTGCTGGCTCCGGCGGCGCTTGCGGATTACGCCGACCACGCCTCGGCCGCCGCCTTCACGGAGCGCATGACCCGCGAGCACGGCTTCGAGCGCGAGGCCGTCGAAGCGCTGCTGCGCGACGCCAAGCGCCAGCAGTCGATCCTCGATGCGATCGCGCGGCCGGCGGAGAAAACCAAGCCCTGGTACGAGTACCGCGCGATCTTTCTGAACGATCGCCGCGAGCGCGAGGGGATTGAATTCATGCGCGAACACCGCGCCACCCTTGCCCGCGCGCAGGCCGAAACCGGCGTGCCCGCAGAGATCATCGTGGCAATCCTCGGTGTGGAAACCTACTACGGACGCGTGGCAGGCAGCTACCGCGTCCTCGACGCGCTCGCGACTCTCGCCTTCGACTACCCGCGCCGGTCGCCCTTCTTCACCGGCGAACTTGAAAATTTCCTTTTGCTCACGCGCGAGCAGGGTCTCGACGCGACGGTCCTGAAAGGCTCCTACGCAGGCGCCATGGGCTACGGGCAGTTTATGCCCAGCAGCTACCGCGCCTATGCCAATGATTTTGATGGCGATGGCGTCGCCGATATCTGGAACAACCCCGTCGATGCCATTGGCAGCGTCGCGAACTACCTGGCGCGCCACGGCTGGCAGGAGGGCGAGCCGATCGTCAGCGCTGCGCGGGCCGCTCCCGACGTGCCCGAGGCGCTGTTTGACGGAAATCTGAAGCCGCAGCGCAGCGTCGGCGAGTTTGCGGCCGCGGGTGTGGTCGCCGAGGAGGCGCTGGACGCGGACGCTCCTGCCATGGCAATGCGCTTCGAGCTGACCGATGGCAACGAGTACTGGCTGGGCCTGCAGAACTTTTACGTGATTACCCGCTACAACCACAGCGCCATGTACGCCATGAGCGTGTTCCAGCTGAGCCAGCGTATCGCCGCTGGCGTCGCCGGGTGAGCGCTGCATGAGGCTTCGGGGGGCCTTCGGCGCCCTGCTGTTCGGCCTCGCGGCGTCATCCTGCTCCGGACCCGAGCCCCGCGTGGCCTGGGAAGGCGACGGGGCACCGGAGACGCAGCTTAGCGCCGGCGACGTGCCCGATGCCGTTCCGCGCCCCGATCCCATCCTGCGCTCCGGCAACACCTCGCCCTATGAAATCGACGGCGTCAGCTACGAGGTGCTCGACAGCGCTGCCGGCTACGATGAGATCGGGACTGCGAGCTGGTACGGAACCAAGTTCCACGGTAAACGCACAGCGAACGGCGAGATCTACGACCTCTACCTGCCCACGGCCGCCCATCGCAGCCTGCCAATTCCGAGCTATGCGCGCGTGACCAACATCTACAACCGCCGCGAGATCATCGTCCGCATTAATGATCGCGGACCCTTCCACCCCGACCGCCTCATCGATCTCAGCTACGCCGCCGCGGTCAAGCTCGGCTTTGTCGACAACGGAACGGCGAAGGTGCGGGTGCAGGCGATCGAGCTCGCCGGCGTCGACGACCGCCGCGACAGGGAAAGTGGCGAGTACCGCTATTTGCAGCTGGGTGCCTTTGCCAACGCGGGTGCCGCCGAGCACCTGCGCGAACGGGTCGCCGGTCTGGTGCAGGTGCCGGTGGAGATTACGCCCGTCGATGTGGGAGGGCGTCGCCTGAATCGGGTGCGCGTCGGTCCCGTCGCCGATGGTGAAGAGCTGCGTGCTCTCCAGAGCATGCTGATCACCTGGGGCTATTCGCCGGGGCTGGCGCTGCCCTGAGCCCTGCTTCTGGCCTCCCGATCGCGATCAATTTCACCGAGCAGGGCCCATGCGGTAGTATGCCGCGCTTGAGAAATAACCACTGACCCGAGCCCATGCCTGCCCGAACCGTCCTGCTGAGCGTTGCCCTGTCTCGGCTGCGTGTCCTGAGCGTCTACTGTCTGCTTCTTCCGCTTTCACTGGCGGCCGCGGCCCAGGGAATCGTGCCGGCACCTCCGGAAGTCGCGGCGCGCGCCTACCTGCTCATCGATGCCGACACGGGTGCGGTGCTGGCGGAGGCGAACGCCGACGAGCAGCTGCCGCCGGCTAGCCTCACCAAGATCATGACCGGGTACGTCCTGGCCTCGGAAATAGCCGCTGGTCGCGTCAGCCGGGACGATCCCGTTGAGGTGAGTCGCAACGCCTGGTCGCAAAACCCGGTTTTCAACGGTTCCTCGCTGATGTGGATCGAGCCGCGCAAGCCCGTCACCATCGGCGAGCTCGAGCAGGGGATCGTCGTGTCTTCGGGCAACGACGCCACCGTCGCCGTTGCCGAACACATCGCCGGCAGCGAGTCCGCCTTTGCTGACCTGATGAACCAGCACGCGGCCGAGCTTGGGCTGAGCAGCAGCTACTTCATGAACAGTCATGGCCTTCCGCACCCGCAGCACCTCACCACGGCTCGCGATCTGGCAAGGCTCTCGGGTGCAATCATCGAGCGTTTTCCCGATCACTACCGCATCTACAGTCAGCGCGAGTTCACCTACAACGACATCACGCAGTACAACCGAAACAGCCTCCTCGGCGAAGACCCCTCCGTCGATGGCCTCAAGACCGGCTACACGCGCGAGGCGGGCTATGGTCTCGTGGCGTCCGCCGAGCGCAACGGCATGCGCCTCATCTCCGTGGTCATGGGAACGGACAGCCCGCGAGCGCGCAAGCGCGAGACGCGCAGCCTGCTCAACTATGGTTTTCGCTTCTATGAGACCGACGTTGTCGTCGAGGGCGGCGTCGAGCTCGAGAAGCCGCGCGTGTGGAAGGGGCGCGTCGACTACCTGTCTGTCGGTCTTCCCGAGGATATTGTGCTGACGCTGCCGCGTGGCCGCCATTCGGAGGTCGAGCAGCAGATTCAGCTTGTCGACCCGATTACCGCTCCGCTGGAGGTCGGTGACAGTCTGGGCGAGCTGACGCTGCTCATTGACGGCGCGGTGATCGAGCAGGTTTCTATCGTGGCTCTCGAGCCGCTGGAGAGTGCAGGATTCTTCGCCCGGATCTGGGACGTGGTGCTCATGTGGCTGGCGGCGCTGTTCCGTGGCTGAGCTGATCGGAGGCCCGGGGCTCGACGACGATGAGCCGCCCAAGATCGAGTTTCCCTGCGCCTACCCGGTGAAGGTGCTGGGTCGCCAGACAGAGGAATTCTCGGCCACGGTGTTGTCCGTGGTTCACGAGCACGCGCCGGGCTTCGACGAGGCCAGCGTGAGCGTGCGCTCGAGCCGAAAGGGTCGCTTCGTGTCGCTAACGGTCACGATCACCGCTACGGGCCCCGAGCAGCTCGATGCCATGCATCAGGATCTGCTCGCCACGGGACTCGTTCAGATGGTGTTGTGAGCAGACACGCCGCAGCACCCATTCAGCTACGCCGCCTCGGCACCGAGGTTCCCTACGAAGCCACGCTCGAGGCGATGCGCCGCTTCACGGACGGCCGCGACGATTCCACCCCCGACGAACTCTGGCTGCTGCAGCACCCGCGCGTTTTCACCCAGGGTGTCGCCGGTCGCGCCGAGCATCTGCTCGCCCCCGGTGATATACCCGTGATCCAGGTCGATCGGGGCGGACAGGTGACCTACCACGGGCCCGGTCAGTGGGTGCTCTACCTGATGATCGATTTGCGCCGGCGCGGCTTCGGCGTGCGCAGGCTCGTGAGCCTGATCGAAGAGGGCGTTGTCGCTACCCTGGCGGGCTTCGCTATCGAGGCAGCGGCCGATCCCGCGGCGCCGGGCGTTTATGTGGAAGGCGCCAAGATCGCTGCCCTTGGCCTGCGCGTACGACGTGGCTGCAGCTACCACGGGCTGTCACTGAACGTGGACATGGATCTCGAGCCGTTTTCGCGAATCAACCCCTGCGGATTCGAGGGTTTGGCCGTGACCTCGGTGCGCGAGCTGTCGCCGTTGCCGCAGCCGACCATGGATGAAGTGGGTGAGCGGCTGCTGCAGGAGATCTCTGCGCGTCTCGTATGAGCGCGGTGCAGCGAGCCGCGGTGTCCCGGCCATTTGGTCGGCCGCAGGCCATCAGCTATGATGCGCGCCCCTCGCCGGGGGCTCCGGCGACTGCACTAGCTTGACGGACACCATGACCGACGCCAGCCACGCAGCCGCGATCGAGCGGCGACGCACCTTTGCGATCATCTCGCACCCCGATGCGGGTAAAACCACGATCACGGAAAAGCTGCTCCTGCTTGGTCAGGTAATCGGCGTAGCCGGCAGCGTGAAGGGCAAGAAGGGGCCGCATGCGACCTCGGACTGGATGGGCATGGAGCAGGAGCGCGGAATCTCCGTCACCTCCTCGGTGATGCAGTTTCCCTATCGCGAGCGCGTGGTGAACCTGCTCGATACGCCCGGCCACGAAGACTTCTCGGAGGACACCTATCGCACGCTGACCGCCGTGGATTCCGCGCTGATGGTGATCGACGGCGCCAAGGGCGTGGAAGATCGCACGATCAAGCTGATGGGCGTATGCCGCCTGCGCGATACGCCCATCATCAGCTTTGTGAACAAGCTGGACCGTCCGATCCGCGATGCCATCGAACTCCTTGACGAGATCGAGGAGGTGCTGGATATTCCCGCCGCGCCAATCAACTGGCCGATCGGCATGGGTGATCAGTTTCGCGGGGTCTACAACCTTTACACCGACGCCATCCACTGCTTCGAGCGCGGACATAACGCCGAGATTCACCCCGACATCCGTATCCAGGGACTCGCCAGCGATGCGGCGCACGAGCTGCTCGGTGAGGACTACGAGGCTTTCTGTGACGAGGTTGAACTCGTCCGCGGTGCCAGTCATCAGTTTGATCGTGAGGCTTTTCTCGCGGGGCGCCTTACACCGGTTTTCTTCGGTACAGCGCTGGCTAACTTCGGCGTGCGCGAAATGCTCGACGACTTCGTGGAGTGGGCGCCACCGCCGCAGCCGCGCGACGCCACGCAGCGCCTCGTCGAGGCGTCGGACTCGGCGTTCTCGGGTTTCGTTTTCAAGATCCAGGCGAACATGGACCCTCGCCACCGTGACCGCATCGCCTTCCTGCGTATCTGCAGCGGCGCTTATCACAAGGGCATGAAGATGCGGCACACGCGAGTTGGCAAGGATGTGCGCATCGCCGATGCCGTGACCTTCAAGGCGGGCGAACGCGTGCTGGTGGAAGAGGCCCTTGCCGGCGACATCATCGGTCTGCATAACCACGGCACGATCCAGATTGGTGACACCTTCACCGAGGGAGAGGAACTCGCCTTCACCGGCATTCCGCACTTCGCCCCCGAGCTGTTCCGGCGCATTCGCCTGCGCGATCCGATGAAGTCGAAGCAGTTGCAGAAAGGTCTGCAGCAGCTGTCCGAGGAGGGGTCAACGCAGGTTTTTGCGCCGATTTCGAAGACGGACCTGATCGTTGGCGCGGTCGGCCAGCTGCAGTTCGACGTCGTCGCCTATCGGTTGAAGGATGAATACAAGGTCGAGGCGGTTTACGAGCCCGTCAACGTATACACGGCGCGTTGGGTGTACTGCGAGGATGAGCGCAAGCTGGCGGAGTTCCGAACGAAGGCCGCCGACCAGCTGTCAATCGACGGCGGCGGCTACCTCAGCTATCTCGCGCCGACGCGGGTCAATCTGTCGCTGATGGAGGAGCGCTGGCCCGATATTGAATTTCGGGCGACGCGCGAACACTGAAAGCGGCCTGCAGCTCGAGCGCTGCGTGCCCGCAAGCACACGATCAAGAACCTTTTCCGGTCGCGAAAAGCTGCGCTGCGCGAGCGCTGCGGCGGGCTAAAGCAGCGCTTCGATATCCGCGGCGATGGCCTTCGGCTTGGTCGTGGGAGCGTAGCGCTTGACCACTTCACCTTCGCGGTTGATCAGGAACTTGGTGAAGTTCCACTTGATGCGATTACCCAGCGTACCTGGCGCTGCGTCGCGAAGGTGGACGAACAGCGGCTCGGCGCCGCTGCCGTTTACCTCAACCTTGCCGAACATGGGGAAGGACACGCCGTAGTTGAGCTGGCAGAACTCCATGATTTCATCGTTGCTGCCTGGATCCTGACTGCCGAACTGGTTGCAGGGAAATCCAAGAACTGTGAAGCCACGATCGCGATAGGCCTCGTGGAGTTCCTCAAGGCCAGCAAACTGCGGCGTGAAACCGCACTTGGAGGCGGTGTTGACGATCAGCAGGATCTGACCGCGGTAGTCTTCCAGCGATTTCGGCTTTCCGCTGCGATCCGGCGGGGCGAAACCGTAGATCGGTGCGTCGGCGGCTGAGGTATCTGCAGGGCTCATGCGCTGGTAGCTCAGGCGTGTGCGGGCTGCATCTGCCACTGCTGCAGCAGATCATTCAGACGCTTGCGCTGCGAGCGCAGGCTGTATTCGAGTTCGCGGAAGCGGCTGCGCAGGGCGGCCTGTTCCCAGCGCTGCTGCAGCTGGTGACGACGTTCCTCTATGGCGTCCCCGAGCTGATCGCGGCGGCGCTCGTAGCGCTCTGACTGAAGCTGCTTCCACTGCGCAACGGCATCGCTGAAGAGCTGGTATTCCCGCTCCAGGATCGCCAGCAGATCCGACTCGTTGTTGTCCTCGGCGAGACGCTGCGCGCGCTTGAACTGCATGTCGAGGAGGGCGCGCTGGATGCGGAAGTCGGGGACGCGGTGCAGCTTGCGCGCGAGTCCGAGGCGCGCGAGACCGGCGATCATCCACTTCGTGGGGTCCCACTGGTACCAGCGAATGCCGTTCCGGTAGTCGTTCTGAAAGATGTGGTGGTAGTTGTGATAGCCCTCGCCGTAGGTAAGGAAGGCGAGGAAGCCGTTGTCGCGGGCGCTGTTGCTGTCCGTATAGGGGCGGCTGCCCCAGTAGTGCGCCAGCGAGTTGATAAAGAAAGTGACGTGGTGGTTGATAACGAGTCGCAGCAGACCGACCAGCAGCACCGTGCCGATCACATCGCCCAGCGCCAGTCCGAGGAGCATGGGCAGGCCCAGATTCATGAACGTGGTGAGCGCCACGTAGTGTCGGTGCTGCCACATGACGATGGGGTCGCGCATCAGGTCCTGCGCGTTGGAGAAGTCCTCGGCGTTGGTCTGGTACTCGCGCAGCATCCAGCCGATATGGCTGAACCAGAGGCCGCGGCCCGCAGAATAGGGATCCTTTTCGTCGTCATCGACGTGGCGGTGGTGGCGGCGATGATCCGACGCCCAGACGAGGATGCTGTTCTGCAGCGCCCCGGCGCCCCACAGGGCAAACCACAGGCGAACGCTCCAGTGCGCTTCGTAGGCCTTGTGCGCCCAGAGCCGATGGAAGCCGCCGGTGATCGCGAGGCCGTTAAGGTAGAGGAAGGCGAGTGCCCACAGCCACTGCGCTGCGCTGTAGCCCTCGGTCAGGCCCCAGTACGGCACCAGCAACAGGGCGGCGACCGGGAAGCCCAGAAAAATCACCACGTTGACAGGGATGAAGGGAGGACGGCCGCCACGCTTTGGCGTTTGTCTTGGCGTTTGTCTTAGCGTTTGTGAGGTCTGATTCATTGACGATTCCAGGGACTGCTGTGCGGACTCCCGCGAGGTCACTTGCCGGGACGCTTGCAAGGGTACGGGCGAAGACCGTTGTGAGGACCTGTGCGTAGACATGGCAGGCGATCAGTGACTGTCGGTGATGCTATGGTAGCGGGAAACCCTCCCGCTTGCCTCCGTACCTTGGTAGGAAATAGTCTGCGGACCCCGCCCGCTGGGCCGAAAGGTGGTGCAATGCGTAAGCGACAGCTCAACCCGCGTCACCGCTCGCTGCCCAAGCGACGACGCATCGCTGCGACACGCCTCCCGACCCGAGATTCAATCGCGCCCCAATGACAACGCCTGTCTTTCTTACCGGCTCGACGCTTCGCCACGTACTGGTGATGACCGGGGCAGCGACCACGGGGCTGATCGCCATGTTCACCGTGGACGTGGTTGATATGTACTTCATCACACTGCTCGGAGAGCAGCAGCTCGTGGCTGCCGTCGGCTACTCGGGCACGCTGCTGTATTTCCTGCTGTCGATGGGTATCGGTCTGCAGATCGCGCTGGGTGCCATCGTTGCCCGCGCCGAGGGGCGCGGCGATCGTCAGGCGGCTGGAGAAAGCTGCAGCTGCGCGCTGCTGCTGAACGCCGCTGTGGCAGTCGCCTGCACGGCCCTGGTGTGGCTTTTCCTGCCACAGCTGCTCGGCCTGCTCGGGGCCGAGGGCGAAACGCTGGACTACGCGCTGCGCTACTCTTACATCCAGCTTCCAGCAGTTCCCGTGCTGATTCTGGGTATGAGCCTCGCTTCCGGGCTGCGCGCCGTGGGCGATGCCCGGCGCAGCATGTATGGCACGCTTCTGGGCGCGGTCGTGAACGCGGTGCTCGATCCGATCTTCATCTTTTACTTCGAGTGGGGTATCGAAGGCGCAGCCTGGGCTTCCGTCGCCGCACGGATCACGGTCTTCGCCTATGCGGCGCGCATGCTGTTTGGATACCACCGCCTGCCACGTCCGGTCAGTGCGGTGTGCTTTCGCGCCACCGTGCCCGCAATCCTGGTCATCGCGCTTCCGGCCGTGCTCACCAATCTCGCGACTCCGATCGGTGGCAGCCTGGTGCTGCGCATCATGTCGCAGTTCGGCGACGGCGCCGTGGCGGCGATCGCCGTCATGTCACGCCTGGCCCCCCTCGCCTTCGCCGCGGTGTTCGCCGTCTCCGGCGCGGTGGGTCCGATCATTGCGCAGAACGCCGGTGGCTACCGCTACGATCGCGTGCGCGAGACGCTGCTCAATGCAGGCCTGTTCATTGCGGTCTACGTTGCCGTCGTCTGGCTGCTGCTGTTTCTGAGCGTCGATTACATCATCGCCGGATTCACGGCGAGCGCGCAGGCGGCGGAACTGCTGCGCTTCTATATCAGCTTTCTCGTCGGCGCCTTCGCGGTCAACGGACTGCTTTTCGTCGCTAACGCGAGCTTCAACAATCTCAACCGGGCCTATCTGGCGACCTTGTTCAACTACGGCAAGGTGCTTCTCGGCATCGTTCCGGCTGCCTATCTCGGCGCGCAGATCTTCGGGCCCCGCGGTGTCATGGTGGGCGAGGCCGTCGGCATGGCCGTCTTCGGCGTACTGGGAATGCTCACGGCGCTGGCGCTGGTGCGCCGGCTGCAGCGCGACTATCCGCCGCTTGCGGCCGAGACCGGAGCGGGCTGAAGCTTCAGCATCAGCGGGTTGTGGTCTGAGCGCCGCGTGGGTATGGCCAGGGCCTCGATGACGTCGAAGCCGCGCTGTAGCACTCCGTCGATGGCCTGACCGAGGTGGCGGCTGCGCCAGTCGGGTTCGAAGCGGCTACGCTGCAAGCCGTTGCGCTCTGTGAAGGCCTGCAGCTCGGCCTCCCGCCATCGATTCCAGTTGTTGAAGTCACCCACCACGATCGCCGCTCCGTCGTGGGCGTCGAGGAGCCGGCTGATCGTATCCAGCTGCGCTCGATAGGCTTCGAGCCTGATACTGAAGTTCACCGCGTGCAGGTTGACCGCGAGCAGCGTGAAGCCGCTTATCGGAAGCCGAACCACGAGGGCGGCCTTGGGTGTGCCGAGCCAGGGCTCCGTAAAACTCAGCGTACAGACGACATCCGCCTCGAGGCGTGTTCGCAGTTCCACGCCGCTGGGGCCTTCGGCGGTCACGTAGCCCTCGGCGAAGTATCGCCGCCCGCGAAAGGCGGCTCGAGGTCCGATGGACCGCATGCCCTCCTGCAGGAACACGAGGTCGCTCTGGGCACCGAGGTGGTCGAGCAGGTCCCGCGCGCCCTCGCGCCCGAATTTCATGGCATTCCAGGACAGCAGCTGCAGGGGTTCGATGCGCTGCTTGCGGTCGGCGCTGTCAGCTGCTTCCCGAAGCGCCGTTTCGCAGCTGTCGGCGTCTCTGTAAGCCGCAGACTCTGCCTTTGTGGCCGATGCGATCGGCGCCAGCAGAGATAGAAAAAGCAGCCACAGCGGCAGCCGGGTGACAGGCTGAGGGCCCGTCCTCGCGCGAGGATGAGCCGCGGCGCTTCGAAGGGCGCGCGGGTGCCGCGGCGGTCTACAGGCGCTCCAGATAGGCGTGGTATTCAAAGCCACTGATATGTCGCTCGAACTCGTTAAGTTCCTGCTCCTTGGTCAGACTGAAGTTCCCCTGCAGTTCCGTCCCGAGATTGTCGGCAATAAAGCGCGAGTTTCGAAAGCGCTCCAGAGCTTCGTGCATGTACAGCGGCAGCGTTGCCTCTTCGCTGCTGTAGCCGTCGCCGCTCACCGGTTCTCCGGGCTGAAGGCCTCGCTCGATGCCCTCCATCGCCGCCGCAAGAATCACGGCCATCGCCAGGTAGGGGTTTGCGTCGGCACCCGCCACGCGGTGTTCGAGGCGCCGCGCGCGCGGGCTTCCCGCGGGCACGCGGACAGCCACCGTGCGGTTTTCGTAGCCCCAGTTCGGCGTGACCGGCGCGTGGCTGCCTTTGCGAAAGCGCCGATAGGCATTGAAGCTCGGAGCGAACACGGCGAAGGAATCGGGCATGTAGGCGAGGCAGCCGGCAATCGCCGATCGCAGCGCTTCGCTGCCCTCGTCACTGCCGTTGTCGAAGATGTTGTCGCCGCGTTCGTCGAGGACCGAGCAGTGCACATGCAGGCCGTTCCCGGCCTCGCCCTCGAAGGGCTTGGGCATGAAGCTGGCCACCAGCTCATGCTGGCGCGCGACCTCCTTGATCACCCGCTTCATCATCAGCACCTGTCGCGCAGCGAGCACGGGGCTGTCCACGTGGCGCATGTTGATCTCGTACTGCGAGGGGGCCGATTCCTTCACCACGCCGTCGAAGGGCAGCTTCTGCACCAGGCAGGCATGGTGAATCTGCTCGAGCATGCGGCGGTTTTCCTTCAGCAGATCGAGGCAGTAGAGGTTGCCGCCGATGGCCTCGCCGCGATAGAGGTTGGCCTGGCTGTGCGCGGGTCGGTCGCCATCCCAGCGCAGCAGGCTGAATTCCAGCTCGGCGGCCACGACCGGGCGCCATCCCCGCGCGTTATAGCGCGCGACCACCTGCTTGAGCACCTGCCGTGCATCGCCGAGGTAGGGCGTGCCGTCCGCACTGAACATGGTGAGCATGAGCTGGCCGTGGCTGCCCTGCGGTGACCACGGCGCGGGCAGCAGCGAGCCCTTGATGGGCAAGCAGATGCCGTCCTCGTCGCCGGAAGCGAAGACACGTTCCTCAACGTCGCGACCAAAGATATCGAGGGCCAGCGCGGTCTTCGGAAACTTCAGCTCGCCATCGTAGACCGTGTGCAGCTTGTCGCGCGGCAGCCACTTTCCGCGCAGGATGCCGTTGGCATCGGGGAGCAGCGCCTCGATCATCGAAACCTGCGGGTACTCCCTGAGGAATCTGTCAACTTCCGAAGTCATTCTGAACTCGCGTAACCGGGGCGCAGGCGCCTCACCGCCAATCGCGCACTATCGTCGACGTCAGCCGGCATCGCAATGCCCTCTTTGGACAGCGGGTCCGCGCTCAGCCCGGCCCCATGTAGATCGTGAGCGGATCCCTTCCGTCGGCCTCGCTGAGGCAGGACATGGCATTGAGAAACAGCGAAAAGAGGTCCGTCTGCGAGCTGACGTCGAGCTTGCGGTAGATGTTCTTGCGATGGCGGCGGATGGTTTCCCGCGCAATACCGAGCCGTGCAGCACTGGTGTCCGTGCCGTAGCCTCTGAGCATGAGTTCGAGCACGTCCTTCTCCCGCGGCGACAGCATCGCCGACCCGAAGGTGCGGAAAGCCAGGTCGATCTGGTGGTCGATTTCCGGCTGCAGCAGGTTCTTGACTGCGAAGCTGGCAAAGCTCGAGTGCGCGCGCAGGAGCTCGGAGACGGGGTCCGCCAGCGAGTAGAGAAGCTGAAATTCCGCCTCCGAGAATTCGCCGTGCTGCGGCAGGCGCATGAGCGCCAGATTGATAACGTTGCCGCCGGCCAGCGGCGCGAGATACGCCGCCTCGTCGACGGTGCCCGTGTGCTCGTAGTAGTCGCGGTAATAGTCCGATGTCTTGAGGCGCCCGGCCGTGAGCCGGGAAAGCAGGTAGACGCGGTTTTTCGGGCGATTGATTGCGGCCTGGAAAAACGGATCCTCGCGATAGGGGCCCTCGAGATAGGCCTCGATCTGCGTGACCCGTGCCTGCGGCGGAATCTCGTGATAGAGCACGCGCGGTGGAAGCTCGCGGTGGAAGAGCCAGACCTGTGGGTAGGCGAAGCGGATTCGCTTTCGGAGCGCATCGATGATGCTTGCGAAGAACTGCTCGGTGCCCAACTCAGCGATCGCCCGCGCAAGGTCACGGTTCCAGGCGCTGAGTTCCTTCAGATACTTCATCGCGACCAGTCGAGAGCCTCCGTACGCCAGTGTTCGTCCCAGGCGCGCGCCACGCGCTCGCTGTAGACACGGCTGCCGCTGCTGCCGTTGTACGCTGCCAGCGCGCGGTGAAGGGCACCGCCCTCACGCTGCAGGTAGAACTGGAGAATGCGGCAGCCGTATTCGAGGTTGGTGGCGTTGTGCGTCAGGTTGTCGTCGGGGCGTCCAATCTCTTCCTTCCAGAACGGCATGACCTGCATCAGACCCTGGGCGCCGACGCGAGATACGGCGAAGCGATCAAAGGCTGATTCGACTTCGATCACCGCCAGAACGAGGTCCGGTGGCAAGTCCGAGCGCGCTGCCGCTGCGCGGATCTGTCCGAGCAGGGCGATACGCTCGCTGCGATCTGCAACATAGCGTTCGAGGCGCGCGTCCATGAGCAGCAGCCAGGCCTCGGCATCGAAGCGATCCTCGAAGCCCGAATCGACGTTTACGTTCTCGCGCAGGAAGCTCCGGAGGGCGTCGCGACCCTCGCCCGAAGCTTCCTCCTGCGCAGTGGCCCCCGGGGCGAGCACCCAAAGGATCAGTAGAAAGCCTCGAAGCAGCTGCGCTATGGAACCCAACATTGCTCCCGATCGAAGGGCGCCGCAGGTGATGCCTCAGCCTCCGCCGCCGCGGCGTGCAAGCAGGAAATCCACGGCGCTGCCAACGGCGACGCGCTGTGAGGCTTCGTCGCGCCGGCCCTGGTACTCGACTTCGCCCTCGGCGAGGGCGCGGTCGCCGATCACGATGCGGTGCGGTATGCCCAGGAGCTCCATGTCGGCGAACTTCACGCCCGGACGCTCGTTGCGATCGTCGAGGAGGACCTCGATGCCCTCACGGCAACACTGCTCGTAAAGCGCATTCGCCGCCTCGGCTACGGCTTCGGACTTGTGCATGTTGATCGGGACGATTGCCAGCTCGAAGGGGGCCATCGCGTCGGGCCAGATAATTCCACGCTCGTCGTGATTCTGCTCGATGGCCGCAGCAACGATGCGGCTGCAGCCGATGCCGTAGCAGCCCATGAACAAAGTGACGGAACGTCCGTTTTCGTCCAGTACCTCGGCCTTCATTGCTGCGCTGTACTTCGTGCCGAGCTGGAAGATGTGTCCGACCTCAATGCCGCGGCGAATCTGCAGCTTCCCCTGGCCATCAGGGCTGGGGTCGCCGGCAACCACGTTGCGCAGATCTGCGCACTCGTATGCGACGACGTCGCGGTCCCAGTTGACGCCTCGCAGATGCTCCCCGGGGCGGTTGGCCCCGCAGACAAAATCTGCGGTGGCGGCGGCAGCGTAGTCGACGATCAGGGGGAGACGGAGGTCGACGGGTCCGATCGAGCCGGGAGGAGCGCCGGCCGCGTTCGCGGCCTCGTCCTCGGTGATCAGCCTGAGCGGCGAGGCGATGGCCGGGTGCTTCTCCGCCTTGACCGCATTAAGGCTGTGGTCGCCGCGCAGCACGAGGGCGACGACCTTCGCTTCTGTGCCAGCAACGAGCAGCGTCTTGACCGTGCGCTCAGGTGCAAGCTCCAGGGCCTGGCAGAGCTCCGTGATGGTCCGCACGCCGGGCGTTGGGATTGCTTCCAGCGCCTCCGTAGCGGGGCCGCGCTGCCCGCGTTCATCGGGGGCGGCGGCGAGCTCGACGTTGGCGGCGAAGGGGCCCGTATCGCTGAAGGCGATCGCGTCCTCGCCCGAGTCGGCAAGGACATGGAATTCATGCGAAGTGCTGCCGCCGATGCTGCCCGAGTCCGCCATCACGGGGCGGAAGTCGAGTCCCAGGCGCTCGAAGATGCGCGTGTAGCTTCGATGCATCACCTCGTAAGTGGCGCCGAGGCACTCGGCGCTGCTGTGGAAGGAGTAGGCGTCCTTCATCACGAACTCGCGCGCACGCATCACACCGAAGCGCGGACGGATTTCATCGCGCACCTTGTTCTGAATCTGGTAGAGGTTGAGCGGTAGCTGCTTGTAACTGCTGATTTCGCTGCGCACGATATCCGTGATCACTTCTTCGTGCGTCGGTCCGAGGCAGAAATCACGCTCGTGGCGGTCTTGAATACGCAGCAGTTCGGGGCCGTACTGTTCCCATCGTCCGGATTCCTGCCAGAGCTCAGCGGGCTGCACCATGGGCATGGCCAGTTCGAGGGCGCCCGCAGCATCCATTTCCTCGCGCACGATCCGCTCCACCTTTCGAAGAACGCGCAGGCCGAGGGGCATCCAGGTGTAAAGGCCCGAGGACAGGCGGCGTATCAGGCCAGCGCGCAGCATCAGGCGGTGGCTGACGATCTCGGCGTCCGCGGGAGTTTCCTTGTGGGTTGTGAGCAGGAAGGAACTGCAGCGCATGTGGCTAAACCAGGGTGAAGAGAAGGGCTGCAGTTTACGGCGCAAAAATCGGCCGGTACAGCCGGATGGTAGTGAAAAGGGCCATCGGCACTGGAAAACCAGTGTTTTTTTGCTTTTCCTTGCACCAAAACCCTTGTATTGCAGCGTTTAGTGATTTAGCTTTCGCCCTGAAGTCGTCAAACGCTGCTATTTCAGTGGTTTTCGCTTCCCGCTGTATCAGGGGGGCGCTGGAAAGAGCGCTTGAAAGAGTGCTTGAAAGAGCGGCGCGAGGTGACTTCAGGTACCCAGGTAACTCACTGGAGAATCGCGGGGGGTACAGCACGAAATAAAAAGAACGGTCAATCTGCCGGAGTTCGTCGTCCCCGCTCACGCCGCCCATCGACGCATTCTCTTCATCTGATTCTCGATCTGTCGGGATAGGTCGGTCTCGATCTTGACTGACAGTCTCCTGAGTCTTTCGCTGACCCTCAGGTCCCACCGATTTTTGAGGGCTTGTCGGAGAGTAAGGCAACCGGTGAAGCGGTTTGTGGCTTGGGAGCCGTCTCCGCAGTCTTGCTCTGTTTTTGCTGTTTCGTGTTTCTGGTCTTAGCGGCTCGTAAGCGAGTCACATGCGAGTCGAATGCGGCGTGATAGCAGCTGAGCCTCCGGACTTGTGCGTTCAGACAGGAAACGTATCCAGGCGCGAGACAACAAGCACTCAAGACTTAGTGAAACACCAGCACCGCTGGAAAAACCGAAGGGAAGGTCCACAGACATGGCAACAGCGAAAGCGGCAAAGAAAGCTCCTGCGAAGAAAGTAGCGAAGAAGGCCCCTGCCAAGGCAGCGCCCGCACCGGCCAAGAAGGTCCCGACGATCAAGGACAAGATGACCAAGACGCAGATCCTGGCCAGCCTGTCCGAGAGTACCGGGCTGACGAAGAAGCAGGTTGGCGACGTGATTGATGGTCTCGAGGCGCTGATCGAGGGCAGCATCAAGAAGCGTGCAATCGGCGAATTCACGCTCCCCGGGCTGATGAAGATCACCACCGTCAAAAAGCCCGCCGTCAAGGCGCGCAAGGGTATCAACCCCTTCACCGGCGAAGAGACCATGTTCAAGGCGAAGCCCGCCAGCGTTGCGGTCAAGGTCCGTCCGCTCAAGAAGCTCAAGGAGTTTGCTCAGTAAGGCGGCGCAGGCCGCCGCGAGTGGGCAAGGCGGCGCAGGTCGCAATCAAGCCACGCCACAGAGCGCCCCGGGCTTTGCGGTCCGGGGGTTCTCCCGCCCGAGTTCCGGTTCCACGCTGATCGAAGCGTCGGCTTTCATTTCTTTTTCTGCTCTTTGTCTACAGGCCCACGCCTGCGGTAACATCCGCGCCGCTTTTTTGCCTGTACAGCGACGCCAAGACGCTGCCCCAGGCGTATCCAGTTGATCCTGTGATGTCCACTTCAGTGAGGGATTGAGCGATATGCCGATCTACGAGTACCAGTGTGATTCCTGTGCCGCGTTGCATGAGGTTCTGCAGAAGATAAGCGATCCGCCCCTGACCGATTGTCCGGCCTGCGGCGCGGCGGCGCTGCGGAAGAAAGTCTCTGCAGCGGCCTTCCGCCTCAAGGGCGGCGGTTGGTACGAGACGGACTTCAAGAGTGGCAACAAGAAGAACCTGGCCGGCGACGCAGGCAGCGACAGCGGCAATGCGTCGAAAGAGGGTTCCGGCGGGCAGGAAGGAAAGGGCGGCAAGACCGGAGGCGACTCGGCGAAAGCGAGCGACTCCGCCTCGGCGCCCAAAGCAGACACCCGAAAGGACAGCAGCACTGCCGGCAAACCCGGCGGAGGCTCCACCGCGGCCTGACAGGCCAACAAAACTACGAGTACCTGACCCATGCGCAGCCACTATTGCGGTTCGATCCGATCCGCAGACATCGATGAGACCGTCACCCTGTGTGGCTGGGTAGACCGTCGCCGTGACCACGGCGGCGTGATTTTTCTTGACCTTCGCGATCGCGAGGGTGTCGTCCAGGTCGTCTTCGATCCGGACACGGAAGAGCATTTCGAGACTGCCGATCGCGTGCGCAGCGAGTACGTGCTCATGGTGCGCGGTCGCGTGCGAGCTCGTGGCGAGGGCACGATCAATCCGGCCATGGCCACGGGCGAGATTGAAGTGCTGGGCAAGGAGATCGAGGTGCTGAATACGGCCGCCACGCCGCCGTTTCAGCTCGACGAGCACACCGCGGTGGGTGAGGAAGTACGCCTGCGCTACCGCTATATGGACCTGCGTCGCCCGGAGATGCAGAAGCGCCTGCGCCTGCGTTCGGAGATCACCGACTGCGTCCGCCGCTTCCTCCACGATGAGGGCTTTCTCGATATCGAGACGCCGATCCTGACACGGGCGACCCCGGAGGGCGCGCGTGATTATCTGGTGCCCAGCCGAACGCATCCCGGGCAGTTCTTTGCCCTGCCGCAGTCCCCGCAGCTGTTCAAGCAGCTGCTGATGGTGTCGGGCTTTGATCGCTACTACCAGATTGCCCGCTGCTTCCGCGATGAGGACCTGCGCGCCGATCGCCAGCCTGAATTCACGCAGATCGACATCGAGACCAGCTTTCTCGACGAGGCCGCGATCATGGATATCACCGAGCGCATGGTGCGCAAGGTGTTCGCGAGCGTCCTGGGCCTGGAACTGCCCGAATTCCCGCACATGAGCTGGGCCGACGCGATGGCGCGTTACGGTTCGGACAAGCCGGACCTGCGCATACCGCTGCAGCTGGTTTCCGTCGATGACCTGATGCAGCAGGTGGACTTCAAGGTGTTCCGCGGACCCGCCGACGATCCGCTCGGTCGCGTGGCCGCCCTTCGCGTGCCTGGCGGCGCAAAGATCTCGCGAAAGGAAATCGATGACTACACCCGCTTCGTGGGCAACTACGGCGCTCGCGGCCTGGCCTGGATCAAGGTCAATGACCTCGCAGCGGGCGTCGAGGGTCTGCAGTCGCCGATCCTGAAGTTCATGCCCGAAGGGATTGTCAGCGAACTGATGGCCCGGCTCGAGGCGTCCGACGGCGACATCGTGTTTTTCGGCGCAGACCGCGAGGCGGTGGTCAACGAGTCCCTCGGCGCGCTGCGCGTCAAGGTCGGCAGCGATCTGGGCATGGTCGCCGATGGCTGGGCGCCGTTGTGGGTGGTCGATTTCCCGATGTTCGAGGACGACGGCGAGGGCGGCTGGACGCCCCTGCACCACCCTTTCACGGCGCCGGCCTGCGACGTTGATGCGCTGCGCACGCACCCGCGTGAGGCGCTATCGCGAGCCTACGACATGGTGCTCAACGGCACGGAGCTCGGCGGCGGCAGCGTTCGTATCCACCGCCCGGAAATGCAGGAGGCGGTATTCGAGATCCTCGGTATCGACCCCGAAGAGGCCCGGGAAAAGTTCGGCTTCCTCCTCGATGCGCTCAAGTACGGTGCACCGCCCCATGGGGGTCTCGCCTTCGGGCTCGATCGCATCGTGATGCTGATGGCCGGGGCCGCATCGATTCGCGACGTGATTGCCTTCCCCAAGACGCAGACGGCGGCCTGTGTGATGACCGATGCACCGGGAAGCGTCGGTGCAGCGCAGCTGCGCGAGCTCAATATCCGTCTTCGCGAGCAGGAGAAGGGCGCGGACAAGGCCTGACCGGCGGCACTGCCTGGCCTCTGGCGGGCGTGACTCGATAAAGGCACGGAAATAGCAGTACGTGGCGCCCGGGCGCCGCGACCGGGAGGTACAGCTCATGGCCGGTCACAGTAAATGGGCCAACATCAAGCACCGCAAGGCGGCGCAGGACGCGAAGCGCGGCAAGATCTTCACCAAGCTCATCCGCGAACTGGTGGTGGCCGCCAAGCAGGGCGGGCCCTTGCCGGAGGATAACCCACGCCTGCGCGCAGCTGTCGACAAGGCCCTCGGCGCGAACATGACCCGCGACACCATCGATCGGGCCATTGCGCGCGGTGCGGGCAACAACGAAGCCGATAACGTCGAGGAGCTCACTTACGAGGGGTATGCGCCCGGCGGCGTTGCCGTGCTGATCGAGGTGATGACCGACAACCGCAATCGCACCGTGGCCGAGGTTCGCCACGCCTTCAGCAAGCGCGGCGGAAATCTCGGGACCGACGGCTCCGTCGCCTACCTGTTCTCGCGCAAGGGCCAGCTCTCCTACCCGCCCGGCACCGACGAGGAGCAGCTGATGGAAGTGGCGCTGGACGCGGGTGCTGAAGACATCGCCACTTCCGACGACGGCAGCATCGAAGTCACCACGGCATGGGAGGATTTCTCTGCTGTGAAGGCTGCCATGGAGGAGGCCGGTTTGCCGCCGGAGTCGGGCGAGGTGACCATGGTCGCCTCGACGACCGTGCCTGTCGACGCCGACGGCGCCGAGAGCGTAATGGGCCTGATCGACGCGCTCGAGGACCTCGATGACGTGCAGAACGTGTACTCCAACGTGGATATTCCCGACGAGGTCATCGCCGGCCTTTCCTGATTGGCACTGGCCCGGGCCGCTGCTTCCGTCGCCGCGGACCTCATGCGCCGATGCGCGCTGGAAACGCTGTATATTTATACATACCATGAGGCCCGTATTCGCTGTCGGTGTTTTTGGCCATGACCATTATTCTCGGCATCGATCCGGGCTCGCAGAAAACCGGCTTCGGTATCATCGAATCCGATGGCAGTCGGCACCGGTACATCACCAGCGGCGTGATCCGTCTGCCGCGGGCGCCGCTGCCAGAGCGCCTCTGCGTGATCGCCGACTCCGTGGCTGAGCTGGTGAGCGAACATTCCCCTCGCGAGCTTTCCATTGAGCAGGTGTTTCTCGCCCGCTCCGCTGACGCGGCGCTAAAACTTGGCCAGGCCCGTGGCGCGGCCATCGTGCCCTGCGTGACGCGCGGACTCGCGGTCAGCGAGTATTCGGCGCGCCAGATCAAGCAGTCCGTGGTCGGTACGGGAGCCGCAGACAAGACCCAGGTACAGCATATGGTGCGTGTTCTTCTCAATCTTCCCGATTCTCCGCAGGAGGATGCCGCTGACGCCCTCGCGGCAGCCCTGTGCCACGCG
Source organism: Halieaceae bacterium (assembly GCA_036351355.1). GTDB lineage: Bacteria > Pseudomonadota > Gammaproteobacteria > Pseudomonadales > Halieaceae > Congregibacter. The sequence goes on along the minus strand of JAZBOX010000194.1, from coordinate 45,037 downwards.
CATACGCGTCGCGGACTCGCCGGACTCGCCGGCGTGACCTCGATCCGCCGTCGGCGTCTGCGCTAGTACGACCTCATGATTGGCCGCATATCAGGCACCTTGCTGCTCAAGCACCCACCGGAAATCCTCGTTGACGTCGGCGGTGTCGGTTACGAGCTTCAGGTGCCCATGACGACGCTGTTCCAGCTGCCTGCCATCGGTGAGAGCGTGTCGCTGGTAACCCATCACGCCGTTCGCGAAGACGCGCAAACGCTCTATGGTTTCTTCGATGCGCGCGATCGCGAGCTGTTTCGTCACCTGATCCGCGTCAGCGGTGTCGGCCCCAGGCTGGCGCTGACGATTCTCTCGGGCATGGACAGCGACAGCTTCGCCCGCGCCGTGCAGCGCGGCGACGTGAAGAGCCTTGTCGCGATGCCCGGCGTGGGCCGCAAGACCGCCGAGCGCCTGCTCGTCGAGATGCGCGACCGCCTTGCCAGCTGGCTCGATGAGCTTGGTGATGAGGGCACAGCGGCGCCGCCCGCGCCGGCGGGACCGGACAAGCTGCGCGACGCCGAGGATGCCCTTGTTTCGCTCGGTTACAAGCCGGCGGAGGCGGCCCGCCTCGTGGCGGCGGTCGATCGCGACGACATTGCCGACAGCGAGGAACTGATCCGTCTCGCCCTGCGCTCCACGGTGCGCTCGTGATACGCCGGCAGGCACGCGCATGATCGAGACCGATCGACTCATCGACGGCGGCGCCGGCAGCGGCGACGAGGCGCAGGACCGCGCGGTTCGCCCGAAGCGTCTGGACGAGTACATCGGCCAGCACGCCGTGTGCGAGCAGATGGAGATTTTCCTCGCCGCCGCGCGCGGACGAGGTGAGCCTCTGGACCACACGCTGATCTTCGGGCCGCCGGGGCTCGGCAAGACCACCCTCGCCAGCATCATTGCCAATGAGATGGGTGTTTCCCTCAAGACCACGTCCGGACCCGTGCTGGAGAAGGCCGGGGACATCGCCGCGCTGATGACCAATCTCGAGCCCGGCGACGTGCTGTTCATCGACGAGATTCATCGCCTCAGCCCCTTCGTGGAGGAGGTGCTGTACCCGGCAATGGAGGATTACCAGCTCGACATCATGATCGGCGAGGGGCCGGCGGCGCGCTCGATCAAGCTCGACCTGCCGCCCTTCACGCTTGTGGGCGCAACGACGCGCGCGGGGCTGCTGACCTCGCCGCTGCGCGATCGCTTCGGGATCGTCCAGCGCCTTGAGTTCTACGAGGTGGATGATCTTGCCGAGATCGTCGATCGCTCGGCGCGCATTCTCGGCATTCCCATGGACGAGCGCGGCGCGCGGGAGATCGCCCGGCGCTCGCGCGGCACGCCGCGTATCGCCAACCGTCTGCTGCGCCGCGTGCGCGACTACGCAGAAGTGCGGGGCGATGGGCGCGTAGACGCCGCGGTGGCCGATCGCGCCCTCGACATGCTGTCCGTGGACGCGCGTGGTTTTGATCACCTTGATCGCCGCCTTCTCCTGACCATGATCGAGAAGTTCGACGGCGGTCCCGTGGGCGTCGAGAGCCTCGCTGCGGCGCTGTCCGAGGAGCGCGGTACCATCGAGGACGTCCTCGAGCCTTTCCTCATCCAGCAGGGCTTCATCCTGCGAACACCTCGCGGCCGCATGGTCACGCGGCTCGCCTACGCTCATTTCGATATCGATCTGCCGCTAACACCCACAACAGCACCCACAACAGCACCCACATCAGTACCAACAACACCACCACCAGAAACAGCACCAACGCCCAGACCCACAACCGCGGGCGCAGCGGCGCAGGGGGCGCTGCCCCTGGCTGACGATGCGCCCGGCGATGCGGCGGGCGATTCGGGGAGCGAGGAGGGCGCATCGTGACGGATGCCAGGGCTGCGGAATTTTCCCTCCCGCTGCGGGTCTACATCGAGGACACCGATGCCGGCGGCATTGTGTTCTATGTGAACTATCTCAAGTTCATGGAGCGGGCGCGCACCGAGTACATGCGCTCGCTGGGGCTTCCGCGCGAGCGGATTTTCAGCTCCGAGATGATGTTTGTCGTTACCCGCGTCAACGTGGCTTATCGCGCGCCGGCGCGCCTTGACGACGAGCTCGAGGTCAGCGCGCATATCGTCGAAGTCGGCGGCGCGTCCCTTGCGCTCGAGCAGGCCGTGTGCCGGGGACGCGAGACGCTGGTCACCGCCGAGGTCGATCTCGCCTGCGTGAGCCCTGCGACGCTGATGCCCCGTCGCATCCCGCGAGACATGCTTGCTACACTGCGCGCCGCGCACGATATGCGCCAAACCTGAGTGGTCAGCGGAGCCTGAATGGACGAACAACTGAGCCTGATCGACCTGGTTCTGAACGCCGGACCCGTCGTCAAGGTGGTCATGACGCTGCTGCTGGGCGCCTCCATCGCCTCGTGGTTCATGATCGTACAGCGGGTCCTGTACTTCCGCAGCGCCAGCGAGGAGATGCTCGATTTCGAGGAGCATTTCTGGTCTGGCGTCGACCTGGCGGAGCTGTATCGCGAGGGCAACGAGCGCGCTTCCGATGGCACCGCGATCATCGGTATGGAGGGCGTATTCCGCGCCGGATTCAGGGAGTTCTCGCGCCTTACGCAGCAGTCGGACATGGACGCCGAGGCGATGCTCGAGGGAGCACGACGCGCCATGCGCGTCTCGATGCTGCGCGAGGAGGAGCGCCTGGAAAAGCACCTGCCGTTTCTCGCCACGGTGGGTTCGACGAGCCCCTACGTGGGCCTTTTCGGGACCGTGTGGGGCATCATGCATTCCTTCCGCGGCCTCGCGAATACGAGTCAGGCCACGCTGGCGACCGTGGCGCCGGGTATCTCCGAGGCGCTGGTAGCTACCGCCATGGGCCTGTTTGCAGCGATTCCCGCGGTCATGGCCTACAACCGCTTCGCGTCGCGCGTCGACGTGTTCGGCAAGCGCTACGACACCTTTGTCGATGAGTTTTCGAGCATTCTCGGACGGCAGGCCTACGCGCTGCGCTCGCGGCAGCGGAGCGAGCGCGGCTGATGCGACAGCGCGCGCGCTTCCGGCCGATGGCTGAAATCAACGTCGTTCCCTATATCGACGTGATGCTCGTGCTGCTGATTATTTTCATGGTGACGGCCCCCATGCTCATGCAGGGCGTAAAGGTCGACCTGCCCCAGGCCCAGACCGAACCCGTGGACAATCAGGACAGCGAGCCGGTCATCGTGTCGATCAATGCCCAGGGGCAGCTCTTTCTCAACCTGGGCGGGCAGGAGGATCAGGTGCTGTCGGTGGCGACGGTGCAGCAGCGCGTCGGCGCCGTGATCCGCCGCAGCCCGGGCAAGCCCGTGCTCGTATGGGGCGACAAGAACGTCGCCTACGGTGAGGTGGTCGGCCTGATGGCGGCGCTGCAGGAAGCCGGTGCGACCGGTGTCGGCCTGGTGACCGAGGATCCGCGCTGATGCGCGACTGGTACTCGCTCGGCCAGCTCACGCTGCTGCCGCTGGCAGCGACGCTGCTGCTTCACCTGCTGATTGTTCTCATGATGGTGCTGCGCTGGCAGCCCGACAGCGAGGCACGTACGATCGAGGCTCGAGTTCTTCCACCGAAGGCGATCACGGCGACGTTGATCGATGCGAGCTCACTCAAGGCGAGCAAGGCCTCACGCAAGCCTGCCCCCAAGGCACCGCCGCGACAGGAGTCGAGGCCTGCGCAGCCGCGCCAGGCGGAGGCCCCGGCGCCGCGCAGCTTCAAGTCCGAAGCGCGCACGCCCGATCAGCGGGCCTCCTCGCGTTCATCGACGAGCCGCCCGGCAGCCCCACGCTCGGAGCCGCGCCCGGAGCCGAAGATCAGCGCCGAGGAACTGGCAGCGATCAGTCGCGCCGAAATCGCCGCCGCCGTAGCGGCTGAATCTCCTTCCAGCGTGGCCGTTACCGCCGAGGAAATGTCGGCGAGCTACGCGGCGCTGATCCGCGATACGGTGGTCAACTACTGGAGTCGCCCGCCGAGTGCGCGCAACGGCATGGAGGCGCTGCTGGCGATTCAGCTCGTGCCCACGGGGGAGATCGTCTCCGTGACCGTCGTGCGTTCGAGCGGCAGCGCCGCCTTCGACCGCTCCGCTATCAACGCCGTCGAAAAAGCGGGCAGCTTCCCCGAGCTGCGTAACCTCCCGCCGCGCGAGTTTGAGCAGGACTTTCGACGCTTTCAACTTCTCTTCAGACCCGAGGATCTCCGCTACTGATGCGCCTTGATCGTCTCTCCACTGAACGCCCTGTGGGTTTCCTGTCCGTTTGTCTGCTGTCGCTGCTGCTCGTATTTGCGCCCGCGCTGCGGGCCCAGCTGGTGATCGAGATTACCCAGGGTGTCGACGACCCGACGCCTATCGCCGTCATTCCCTTTGCATGGGAGGGCACCGGTGCGGCACCGGAGGATCTGGCGCAGGTGGTGCAGGACGACTTTGAGCGCAGCGGGCAGTTCGCGCCCGTGCCCCGCGCCGACATGCTCGGCTTTCCGAGCCGCGAGGAGGACCTGTTCTACCGTGACTGGCGCGCCATACAGAGCGAATACGTGCTGATCGGACGCGTACGCGGCGAGGGACCGAACCTCAGTGCGCGCTACGAACTCTACGATGTGCTGCGCCAGTCGCGCATCGCCGAGGGTGACATCAGCATGCCCGCGGGCGAAGCGCGCATGCTGGGACACCGGATATCCGATGCGGTGTACGAGAAGCTCACGGGGATTCCCGGCGCCTTTGCCACGCGCCTGATTTATGTGTCCGTCACCCGTAATCCAACGGGCAAGGACTACTACCGGCTTACGCTAGCCGACGCCGATGGCGCGCGGCCGATCGTCCTGCTTGAGTCACGCGAGCCGATCATGTCGCCGAGCTGGTCGCCCGACGGCAGGCAGGTCGCCTACGTATCCTTCGAGACCGGCCGCCCGGCGATCTTCCGCCAGGTGCTGGCCACCGGTGAGCGCGAACAGCTGACCAATTTCCGCGGCCTGAACAGCTCTCCCGCCTGGGCGCCCGACGGCAACACGATCGCCATGGTGCTGTCCAAGGACGGTTCCCCTGATATTTACCTGATGGACGTACAGACGCGTCGCCTGACGCGGGTTACGCGCCATTACGCGATTGATACGGAGCCGAGCTGGATGCCCGACGGCGGATCGTTCCTCTTCACCTCGGATCGCGGCGGACGGCCACAGATCTATCGCTACGATCTGCGCACGGGCCTAACGGAGCGGGTCACCTTCGAAGGCCAGTACAACGCGCGCGCACGCGTCGCCCAGGATGGTCGCAACGTGGTCCTCGTGCACCAGCGCGACGGCGAATTCAAGATCGCGATCCACGACCTGGTGACTGGCCGCCTACAGGTGCTGACCAACACGCAGCTGGATGAGAGCCCAAGTATCGCGCCGAATGGTTCCATGGTACTTTATGCGACCAAGTTTGGTGATCGAGGCATCCTGTCTGCGGTCTCGGTCGATGGCGGGGTCAAATTCCGGTTGCCCTCGCGCAGCGGCGACGTCCGCGAGCCGGCTTGGTCGCCCTATATGGATTACTGAGGTTGCGCGCATTGATCCCTGGTCGCTTCGGACGCGGGTGTTCGGGCGCCGTGACCTGACCGCGCATCGTTCGCGCCGCCCTACAGGCACAGAACGTGCCGGCACGGATCAAGCTCGGATTTTCGTTGGCTTCAGGTAAAAACTTCTAGATTCACCGGTTCGGTTGTACCATTGTGCGCTGTGTCTCAGCTTTTCCTGATCGTATCCTGATGGAGAGTCCCCGGGCGCTCGCCTTGTCGATCACGAAATCCACGACCCAAGCATCACGACCATAAATTACGGCCCAATTTACGACCCATTTTTTGACCAAGGGAATGACGTCATGAAGCACTACTCCGTCGCTGGTAAGGCCCTTACCCTGGTATTCGCCTCCTTGCTGCTCGCAGCCTGTAGTGGCAATACCAAGGATGATGAAGCTGCCGCCGCCGCGGCCGCTGAAGCCGCAGCTGCCGAGGCCGCCGCGGCCGCGCGTGAAGCGGAGCGCCAGGCTCAGGCCGAGGCCGCCGCGGTGCAGCGTCAGCTTGAGCAGGCCGCAATGGCGGCTGGCACGGTGTTCTACTTCGACTACGACAGCTCGGTGCTCAAGCCGGCGGCTCAGGCTGCGCTCGATGCGCACATCGCCCTGCTCAAGACCAACGATCGCAGCGTGCGTCTCGAGGGTCATACCGATGAGCGCGGCACGCGTGACTACAACATGGCTCTTGGCGAGCGCCGAGCGAACACGGTTCGCGACTATATGGTGGTCAATGGCATCGCCAGCTATCGCATCGAGACCGTCAGCTACGGTGAAGAGCAGCCGATTGCCTATGGCAGCGGCGAGTCAAACTGGTCGCAGAACCGGCGCGTCGAGCTGAAGTAGATCGATGCACAGCGCTAACTCAAGGCGCGGCGCACTCGGGCTGACCCTGCTGGTCGGCCCTTTTGCGTTTTCGTCCCTGCTTTTTCACAGCCTCCCGCTCGCCGCCCAGAACTATATCGACGTCGAAGCCGAGCGCCGCGCAGCGCAGGCTGGCGGTGGTAGCGCTCCCGGCGCTGTGAGCTACGGGGTCGGCACCGCCCCGGCGGTGCCCGCAACCCGCACGCTGCCACCACCCGCAGCGCAGACGCCTGCACCGGATAACGTCGGCGGCCTGTTCAATCAGGTGCAGCAACTGCAGCAGGAGGTGATGCGTCTGAACGGGGTTGTCGAGCAACAGGCCTATGAGCTGCAGCAGCTCAAGGAGCAGAGCCTCGAGCGCTATCTCGACCTGGACCGCCGTCTTGCTTCCGGTACGACGACGTCCGCGGCGCCTGGCGTTGCGGCTTCCGGGGGGGCGGCCGCGGCCGCGTCGGGCGCGCCGTCCCTGCCCGCGGCAGCGACGGGCGCCGAGGCCCGCGAACGCCCCGGTGAAGGCGAGGCCTACCGCTCGGCCTACGCCCTGGTCCGTGGTCAGGAATTTGATCGTGCCGTGACTGCCTTTCAGGCCTTCCTGCGCGACTTCCCCGATGGCCGCTATGCGCCCAACGCGCACTACTGGCTGGGCGAGCTCTACCTGGTGATCGACCCCGCCGATCCCGAAGCCGCGCGGCAGGCTTTCACGCTGCTGCTCAACGAGTATCCGCAGGACGCCAAGGTGCCCGATGCGCTGTACAAGCTCGGTCGCGTGCAGTACATCAAGGGAAACCCGCAGCGTGCTCGCGAATACCTCGAGCGCGTGATGCGCGAGTACCCGGACAGCTCCGCGGCTCGTCTCGCCGGCGACTTCATCGACCAGAATCTCTGATGAGCCCGACCCTCGTGTCGTGCCCGTCGAGCAGGGCGGGGGTGAAGCTTGCTGCGGCGGCGGCTGCCGGCGCTCATCGAGCGTTATGACGGCTCAGTTGGCGCCGACGGGCGGCGTGACGGCGCAGACGCTGCGCATCACGGAAATCTTCTACTCGCTGCAGGGCGAAGCGCGCACCGTTGGCCTGCCCACCGTTTTCGTTCGCCTCACGGGCTGTCCACTGCGCTGCGTCTACTGCGATACGGCCTATGCTTTTCAGGGTGGCGAGACTCTGAGCCTCGAGGCGATCGAGACTCAGGTCGCTGCCTTCTCGCCGGCGTATGTAACTGTGACCGGTGGCGAGCCGCTGGCCCAGCCCAACTGTCTGCCCTTGCTCAAACGACTCTGCGATGCCGGTTACGAGGTATCGCTGGAAACCAGCGGAGCGCTTCCGGTGGCCGATGTGGACCCGCGCGTGGTCAAGGTTCTGGATCTGAAGACTCCTGCTTCAGCCGAATCCTCGCGCAACGACTATGCAAATATCGCTCATCTCACGGCGAACGATCAGGTCAAGTTCGTAATCTGCGATCGCGGCGACTACGAGTGGGCACGCTTCAAGCTCGATGAGCTGGGGCTTGTCGGCCGCGTCTCGGATGTCCTGTTCTCGCCCAGCTTTGGCGAACTGTCGCCGCGCCAGCTCGCCGAGTGGATTCTCGAGGATCGCCTGCCCGTACGCCTGCAACTTCAGCTGCACAAGCTGCTGTGGGACGACGAGCCCGGTCACTGATGGACCACGAAGCCTCTACGCCCGTGCCTCGTGATAAGCCGGCCGGCAGCGCTCCATCGCAGCGTCGAGCAGTTGTGCTCGTATCCGGCGGGCTCGATTCGACCACGGTGCTGGCGCTGGCGCGCCGTGAGGGCTATGTCTGTCACAGCCTGAGCTTCGATTACGGCCAGCGCCACCGCGCGGAGCTGTTTGCCGCCGAGCGCGTGTCGGCGGCATATGGCGACGTGGCGCACAAGGTCGTGCGTTTGAACCTCGATTCGATCGGGGGCTCGGCCCTTACCGATGACAGGATCGCGGTCCCCGAGGAGGCCAGCGACGGCATCCCGGTGACCTACGTTCCTGCGCGCAACACCGTGTTCCTTTCGATCGCTCTCGGATGGGCCGAGGTGCTCAGCGCTCTCGATATCTTTATCGGTGTGAACGCGGTCGACTATTCGGGTTATCCGGACTGCCGCCCCGCCTTCATCGAAGCGTTCACGGCGCTTGCGAACGTGGCGACAAAGGCCGGCGTTGAAGGTCAGCGCTACCGGATTCACACGCCGCTGATGGATCTCGGCAAGGATGATATCGTCCGTCTCGGCGCCGAGCTCGGCGTCGACTACAGCCAGACCGTGTCCTGCTATCAGGCCACGGATGACGGACTGGCTTGCGGCCGCTGCGATGCCTGCCGCCTGCGGCGCGACGGTTTCCTCGCAGCGGGGCTGCCCGACCCCACGCGTTACGCGAGTCAGTCGTCCGGCGGCCGGTGACGATTTACGGTCTGAATACACCGGAGGCACCCGTGAAAAACTGGATTGCATTGCTCGCTCTGCTGTCGGCGCAGGTCGCGAACGCGGCCGAGGTCAGTCACCTCAATCGGCCCGCGGCCGCGGAGGCCGGACTGCCCTTCTCCGAAGCCGTGCGCGTGAACGACACGCTCTATCTATCGGGGGAGATCGGCCGCAAGCCCTTCGCCACCGAGGTCGTACCCGGTGGCATCGAGGCCGAGGCGAAGCAGGCGCTGAGCAATATCCGCGAACTCCTCGTGGCCAACGGCCTGGGTCTTGAGAACGTGGTGAAGTGCACGGTGATGCTCGCAGATATCGCCGAGTGGCCCGCGTTCAACCAGATTTACCTCGAGTTCTTCGAGGCACCGTATCCCGCGCGAAGCGCTTTCGCCGCCTCCGGACTCGCCCTCGGCGCCAGCGTCGAGGTGGAGTGTATCGCCGCCTATCCTGACCGATAGCCTGACGGAATACCTGGCCGGAAGGCGAGCCTGAGGGAGTGCTGTCCGCCCGACTTGCCCGGACGCGAATACCCGTACTTCGCGGTTGTGTTTTGCGAACATCCCGGTATTATGCGCGCCTCCTTCCGGGCCGTTAGCTCAGTTGGTAGAGCAGTTGGCTTTTAACCAATTGGTCGCTGGTTCGAACCCAGCACGGCCCACCATCCTCAAGGCTTCCAGGGTTAGTTTCCACTAACCCTGTCCCATAACTTGTGAATTGTCCCAAAGAGTGAGGGCAAGGTTGCGCAACCATTGAAAAGTGGGACGTTGTCAACCATACTTAAAGAGTTCCGGCTCTGCCTTGGCATCCGGCATTCGAGGCTACGCTAAGGTCCGTCCCGCGTAGCCGATCTAGCCACCGGCGATGACAAGCTTGGTTAGATCGCGTTAAAGGCCCTTCGGGGCCTTTTGTCATTCTGGGAGGTGCGGTACCAGGGCACCGAAGTTAAGACCATGCAAAACGCATGAGCACACCTCCCGCATCCTCTCGCGGCCAAGGCGCCGATTGAAGTACTGACGTTTCCCGTTCGAGTTTCGCTTGCCAAGTCTGCTGGACCGCACGCCCTTGACGTCGTGACGCTTCGCCGGGCCTCGCGACCACTCTATTTGCTTCGCTCCATACTACTGACGCTTGCGTGATGAAGACGACGAGGGAGGGACGGTCTTGAGCGTGACCCCGGGCCGCTATGAGCATTACAAGGGCGGCGAGTACGATGTTTACGGCGTTGCGCGCCATTCGGAGACGGAAGAGCTCCTGGTCGTGTACCGTCCCCGCTATGGCGAAGGGGAACTCTGGGTGCGTCCCCTTGCCATGTTTATCGAGTCCGTCCGAGTCGATGGCGATGAAGTGCCCCGCTTTAAGCGCATTGCGGATGCGCCTGACGAGACGATCTAGATCCGCGGCAAGATCGCGGCAATCGCCTTATCGCCGACGAAGCATCAGGATACCCGCACCGCCGTAGGTATACGCGAGCATCAGGAGGAGCAAACCAACCAGCGACAGTAGTGTTCCAGCAATTTTCACGACGGTTTTACTCCGGGCTGCCGTCGGGCTTCACGATGCGTGCTCTATATGTCCTATACCCCCGCGATCCTTGCATTGTTCAGGCATGGCCTGGCGACGCCGGCTGCTGTTCAATAACCGCGCGCAACTTGACCTCGAGATTTTTGGCTTCTGTGATGTCAGTGAAAGTGATGACAACACCGCTGATCAGATTCTCAGTCGTACGATAGGGCATGATTCGGGTCTTGAACCAGCGCCCGTCGCGAGTGGATACCGGTTTTTCACAGTACACCAGCGAGCGCAGAACTTCGTCGATATCTGATCCAATGTCCGGATAATCCAGATCATTGGCAAGGTCTGAAAGCGGACGGCCGACGTCAGCGTCGATCAACTTGATGATGCTCACCGTCGCGGGAGTGAAGCGACGGATGTTTAGATTTTCGTCGAGGAAAATGGTTGCCAGTTCGGTGCTATTGAGCAGATTTTGCATGTCGTCATTGACGCGTGAGAGGTCCTCCAGCCTGGATCGCAGTTCGGTATTCACGGTTTGCAGTTCTTCGTTGAGCGATTGCATCTCCTCTTTGGAAGAGGTGAGTTCTTCATTAGTGGACTGCAGTTCTTCGTTGATGACTTTTACCTGCTCCAACGAGGTCTGCGCCTGTTTGCGCAGGTCGCGGATCTCTTCCTGGGCCTGCTGCAGTTCTGCCTCCAGCTCGATTTCACGCGCCGAACTGTCACTACCCTCTTTGCGATCGAGCCTGGGGCCAGGCACTGCGTGTTCGAATACCAAGAGAATCAGCCCCTTCAAGGCTTCGGGTTGGTCGATCCATTGTGCGACCAGGTTGATGTTGTGGACTGTTGTTCCATCATCAATCAGCACGTTGGGGCTCACACTGCGGCTGTGGTCTTCCGATACCTTGCGCAGCAGCCTTCCCAGGGCCACACGCATGCCTTCTCTCGCCATTGCATGGATGTTCCAGTTGGCCTTGCCTGCCGCTGGCTCGAGGTACGGTCCGGTGCGGCCGTTGATGTAAACGATGTCACCGTCAGCGGTGACGAGAACCGCGGCCGGTGCTATCTCTCGCAGCAGCAGCTCGCCCGCTGCATCCTGCAGATTGGGTGAGTGTTCCATGGTCGTCTGTTTGCTCCCTGCGCCAGTCTTTGGAGGGGTTCTGGTGGGGAATTTGATGTCGCGCGAGTAGGTGCTTGTCTCGAGTCGCCTGAACAGTCGGGAGCTCTGCTCCAGGGCCTCGAACATGGCGGGCTCACCGGTGCCGGTCCACTCTGCTGGCCCCAGTAGCAGCATGCCGCCCGGGTTAAGACTGTAGTGGAACAGGGCCATCATGTCGCTTTGCAGTTGCGGGCTGAAATAGATCATCGTGTTTCGGCAGGAAAGCAGATCCAGGCTGGTGAAGGGCGGGTCCTGGATCATGTTGTGCGGCGCAAACACCACCATCTCCCTGATTTGTCCGTTGATCTGGTACCCCGTGGCCGCTCTGTAGAAGTAGCGCGCGAGCCGCGCCTCACCGAGCGCGTTGACGACTCTCTCCGGATAGCGTCCGTGGCGGGCGAACTCGATGGCGTCGACGGAAATATCGGTAGCGAAGATCTGCAACGACCACTGACCAGCAGGTCGATGCATGTCCAGTGCCTCGTGAAACACCATAGCCAGGGTATAGGCCTCCTCACCGGTCGAGCAGGCCGGGACCCAGGCTCGCAGTGCTCTTCCCGCCGGGTGGTCGGAAAATAGCGCCGGGAAAGCGATGTCACGTACGGCCAACCAGACTATCGGGTCGCGAAAGAAACTCGTGACACCAATGAGGCACTCTTTGAAAAGGATGTCGACTTCCTGCGGGTTGTCGCGGAGGAAGTTCGCGTAGTCGCCCATTCGCGACAGATGATGCACGTCCATGCGCCGCTCGATGCGCCGTTTCAGCGTGGCAATTTTATACTGCGTGAAGTCCTCACCCGTGTGGCGAAGCAGCAGATCCAGAATCCGCTGAAGGTCAGCCTCGAGCTGAGCCAACTCCGCAGAGGCTGGATGCTCTGCCGGCAGACGCCGAACAGCGCTCAGCAGCGCCGCGGGAAGATCACCGGCCGCTGCCCTGAGATCTACCACGTGTGCCTCGATAGCAGCTTCAGGCATTGCCGGGAAGGCCGCATCTGAGGGTTCCTGCACCAGCGTCATACCGCCAGCTCGTTGGATAGCCGCGAGTCCGGCGCAGCCGTCTCGGCCCATCCCGGATAGCAGGACTCCGATGGCTCTGTCCCCGAACGACTTGGCCAGTGAAACGAGAAACAGATCGATAGCCGACTGCGGGTCGTCGGCGTGCACCGTAGGTGAAAGTAGCAGTCGACCGGCGCCTACGGTGAGGTTCTGACCCGCTGGGCGAAGGTAAACATGGTCGGCCTGAAGCAACAGGCCATCAGTGGCTGCTGCAAGCGGCAGTGACGTGGTGCGCTGCAGCAGGCCGGGCATGCCAGTGCCATGGTTGGGGGCAAGGTGCTGCAATACCACCCAGGCAAGACCTGTATCTGTCGGGATGGCAGCGAGGAACTTCTGAAGTGCCTCAATGCCGCCCGCAGACGCGCCGATGCCGACAATTGCCGCAGGCTCGGTGCTGCCCGTGACCATTTCGTCTGTAGATGGAGGCGTAGTCTGGACCAAGGGGCTGATGCCTCGAAGCGCAAAGCCGCGATTATCACTCGATCGCCGCGGCGCTGCTGTTCGATTCCATCGGCAGGATCACAACCCGGCAATACAGACCCTCCTCATCGGCTACGCCCTCCAGTTGCACGGCCATGGCGGGTCGAAGGATGGTGTGCTTCAGCGTCACCTCGCAGTGTTTAGCCGTCCTGCCCTCGAGCACCTGCCGCAGGAAAACAGCAAATCGGTGGCAGCCTGGACCGGTGAGGGACGTCTCGAAGGTATGGCCCTTGCAGTCAGCGCGCTTAAGGCCCAGCAATATCGCAGCGGCGGTATTGATTTGCGTAATGGCCCCCAAGGCATCGATCGTGACATAGGCCACCGGCATGAATTCATAGATATCGGTGTAGAGTGCACGTAGCGTATCGACCTCATCGTAGGCCTCGTGCAACGCGGCATTTTGCATCTCAAGCTCGATCTGGTGCACCTGAAGCTCGTGAATCCGGCGGGCACTGTCCCAGTCGTCCTGTTCAGCGAGCCCGGGCCCGGCGACAAGAAGCGCTTCGGCGTGCTTGCGCAGCACGACTGGATTGGTCCGTCGTCCACCGGCCAGGTGTGATCCTGGTTTTATCGCGAACAGGCGAACATACTCTGCGCGAACCACTGCGTAGCACTCACAGACCCTGTCTTCAATTCCCTTGCGATCGAGAATGGTAATCCGTCCTCGGCTGTAGCTGATCAGGCGGGCAGCCTGGAGCTTGCCTGCGGCTTCGGTGACACCTTCACGGCGTACGCCCAGCATGTTGGCGATCGACTCCTGAGTCATATTGACCGTACCACCATCCAGCTGGTCATGACTGAGCAGTAGCCGACGGCAAAGCTGCTGCTCGATGGTGTGGTGCCTATTGCAGAAAACTCCCTGTGCGATGAGCGTCACCAGGGCCTGAAAATATGACATGAGCAGCGGCCGCAGGCTGCTGCCTCGTTCAATTTCCCAGGTGACAACATGCGATCGCAGTCGGCAGGCACTGCCCGCACCCTGCACCACGGCGCTGTGGTTGGTACTCTCACTACCGAGGAGTATGGGGAGGCCGACCACGCCATCCTTGCCTGTGATCGCCAACTCGGTTGAAGCGCCGTCTGCATTGGAAAATATTAATGACACGATGCCGGTGATGGGGAAATACACGTGATCGATACACTTGCCCGGCTCGTAGAGGACTTGCCCGACAGCGAGAGGCACCACCTCAAACTCATCTGCCAGCCGCGCGAAATCGGCATCGAACATGCCCGCGAGGATGCGGTTCTTCCGGTGCTCGGGTTCGGGTGCCGATGGGTAAACAGGCTGCGAGCCCGTCGGCGGCTGATCGTCAGGCATATTATTTTTGTTCCTTTGCATACTACGGTAAAGCTGCGCGCGTTGCGCGGCCATCATTCACTGTAGCCTCTTTTCGCTGCGAAGGACTCCGGCCCGTAGCCAGAAAGGAAGCCAGTGAAAACCGCATAACGTGAGCGGTTGCGCGCGCTCGTTCCGGAGTGACCGGATAGGATTGGCATGCCCAACGCCGAGTACAGGTTTCTCGGGTCAATAGGTAGGAACTTCGACAGGTCTGCAGTCCCGGTCGGCACAGTCAGCGAGGATGTCTACTCCCGCGAGGTCCTTTTTCTGCCGTATGCCCTCCCGCTAGCGCCCAACAAACGTTGGTATTCGTTACTGACCTCGCGATAGCACTCACATGCGCGCGCTTCCAGGCCCGAGTGATCAAGGATCCGCACCTCGCCGCGCCGATAATCGATGAGGCCGGCGCACTTCAGCTTACCGGCGGCTGTCGTGACCCCCTCGCGACGCACGCCGAGCATGGCCGCCATCCATTCATGCGTTGCGTGCCACTGGGGCACCCCGAGGCAGTCCGAGCTCCATAACAGCCGCCGTGCCAGCCGTTGCTCCACCGTGTGGTGACGGTTACAAACGACTGTCTGCCCTATTTGCGTGAGCAATGCCTGGCCAAAGTAGAGCAGGAGCTGCATCAGGGCATCAGAGCGTTGCAAGGCGCTCTTGAATGACTGCAAGCTCATGCGGTCGGCATCGCCGGCACTTTGAACGATGGCCCGGGCGTTGGTGGCTTCTGCTCCCATCGATCCCGCAGCACCGACGCACCCTTCCCTGCCCACCATCGCGGTTTCAACGGAACAACCGTCCGTCAACTCGCACACCAGGGAGACAATACAGGTGGTAGGGAAATAAACCTGATGCATAACCTGCCCAGGCTCGCGGATCGACGTTCCCTCGGGCAGGTGTACCCGCTTCAAATCGGGAAACAACAGTTCTGCATCCTTGTGAGGCAAGGCGCTAAGGAGCTGGTTTTGGCAAGGATCGGCGTGCTGGACGGGTGTGTTTTGCTCTAACCCCATGACGCCGTATCGAGAGTGCGGATAGCGTGTCCCTGCCCAACCGCTCTGAACCTGCTCACTGACGCTTGGTGGGTGTTCTGGAACTGCGTTTATCTGCCGCATGCCGCATACCTCCACATTCCCTTGGTAGATATTCGCAGCGCACACATCCAGTTATGTTCCATTACTGGATATCCGCCACCCATGTTCCATTGATGATCGCAAGCAAGACTGTGCCAATCTGTGCGCTGCCGCACATTTTTAAATCATAGGTGTTTAGTGGCGCCATGCCTTTGAAGCATCGTCGGCTGCGGTAATGCTGCATAGCCCACATCTACAGCCCGCCGCGACAAGGCCGCCGCCCGCGTAGATCACCGGTCGCTCGGCCTCAGCAATCAGGCGGCATCCATTGAGCCACTCCAGTGAGGGCCGGCACGGCCCGAGTGACCAAGCAGGGCGTGATGCGCAATGCCGCTTAAGCGCCAAAAAAAACCTACGGAAGCTGCACTTAGGTTTGGGAGCGCACAGAGCGATGGCGCCCTTTTCGGGTAAACCGGATCGATCAGTCCAGCCAAATCAATACACAGCATCCGGGGCCTCAAGCGGGATAGCATTTATGCAGAAGCACACGGGAGAGCGGGATGGTCTTAACCGCAACCCAGCACGAAACCGGCGGCGCGGAGAGCGTCGCAGCGCCGAACGCCGAGGCGCCGGGCGTCGCAGTACAGAACGGAACCAGGCTTGCCGTCGGGAGCGTGAGCGGCGCGCCAGCGATCGCAGATCCGCAGAGCGCCGGCGTGCTCAGTCTCGCCCGCGCCGCGCCGCCACGCCCGACCGCGGTTTGTTAAGCTCGGAGGAGCGCGACTTCCTCCACGCTATGGTGCAACAATCAGGCTACGACTAGATCCAGGCCCGGCAGCGCCAAGCTATCCTTTGGGCCCGGGCAGCCGGTTCCGCCAAGCTGCTTGCCGGACAGGCTGTTATCCACCGCGCCTTTACGCGCGCCTTCATCCTGATAAACCGCTCGACATAGCCTAAGCCCGGATATGCTCCCTGCAGCCTGCGCCTTCTGCACGGGGGGGGTGGCAGCTCGCCGAGACGCCCCGCGAGGCCCTCGCTTATTCCGTGAAGATGAGCCGCATGAGGAGCGCGAGGAACAGCGACGCGAGCGCGCCATGGTACAGGCGGTGCCGTGTATGCGCCGCCGCCACGAAGCCCAGGGCGACCGCCGCCAGGGCAAAGGCCCGCTCGATGGTGTCGGGCTCCTCGAGGACCTGTCGATCGACGTGGCCCTTGAGGAGCGCCGCCACGGCAAGCGCCAGCCCGAGGTAGAAGAAGCGCGAGCGGTTCATCTCGAACTGTTCGTGGAAGTCCTCCACTTCCTTGCCGCGCACGGGGAACAAGAGGCCGCACATGAGATACACGACCACGGAGAACATCACCATCGCGACGTAGTGCAGCGAAGAGAATGCCACCACATCGTTGAGCTGCCAGTTGCCCCACCACACCCAGGTGATGAGCGTGAACATGTTGAGCACCCAGAGCATGTGGATCGCGTCGAGACGTGCGCGGACGCGCTGATCGATGATCAGCGACACACCTCCAAGGAGGTGCACCACGGCAAGACCGAGGATGATCGAGATAAATACGGACAGGTATTCAAAGGCGCTCAAGGGAAGAATCTCCTCCGGAAAGCAGCGCGGCGGCGCGCCGGATGTGAAGTACGTTGGAGTCCCGAAAGGCCACTCATGCGGGACGAGCATGCCTGGCGTCGTCGGGGTCGCCGGCCGGGGCCACTCCAGCTATGCTAGCGCCCTTTCGACTCTTCGGAGAGACCCCTTCGGCACCATCCATGGCCCAGTCCACGTCGATCAGCAGGGAGCGCATGGCGACCGCCTGCCGCCGGGATGCGTGCCGTATCACGATGATCGCGACGCCGGTGTTCGCGGCGGGCTTCGTTCTTGAAGCGGTAAGCCACGCGAACGATCCAGACACGCGCATGGTCATGCAGCCGGCGCTCTCTGCCTGTCTCTGTGCCAGCGTGCTGTTCCTGGGGCGCGCGGGACTGCGCCGCATCCCCTACCCGGAGCTCCTGCTACTTGGCCTTTGGGGGCTGGTGATGTGGTGCATCGCCCTGCACCTGCCCGCGGTGGCGGAAACCACGCGGGCCAGCACTCTGGTAATGCTCGCCGTCGCTGCCGTTGGGAGCGCGACGCTTATCATGCCGTCCGGTGCTGCTTTGCTCGCCGTCGGGTTCAGCCTCAGCCTGTACACCTTCGCGCAAACGACCTATCTGGGCACGTCCGGCCCATCGGGCCTCGTCGCGCCGATGCTTGTCAGCATGGTTATCGTGATCATTTACTGGTCGCGCCGCAGCGCGATCCGCAGCGTCGAGGAGCTCCGTGAGAGGGTGGCCCGCGATCAGCAGGAGCTGGAGCGCGTCAACGAACGACTGCGCAGCCTGTCGGTCACCGACCCACTGACCGAAGCGCTGAATCGGCGCGGCTTCGATGAGCGCCTTCGCGCCGAGCTGGTCGGGAGCGCCAGGAGCGGCGAGCCCCTGTCGCTGCTGATGATGGACGTCGATCATTTCAAGCGCTACAACGACGAGTTCGGTCACCCTGCCGGCGACGCCGCCCTGGTCGCAGCGGCGCGAGCGCTGCGCTCCTGTTGCCGCGGTAACGATTCCCTCGTTCGCTATGGCGGCGAGGAATTCGCGCTCATCCTGCCTGCCACCGACGCGTCCGGGAGCCGCCGGATGGCAGAGCGCGTGCGGCGCGCCATCGCGACTATGGATGGGCTTTGCCGCCCGATCACCGCCAGCGTAGGGGCCGCTACCGTCGACGCCGCCACGGTCCGGGCAAGGCACGCCGACCACGCAGGCGCTCTCGTCGCAGCCGCTGACGGCGCGCTTTACCGAGCCAAGCAGAGGGGTCGGGATCGCACCGAATTTGCCGGGCTCGCCCGGCTCGATGAGTGCACCGCGCCCTGACGCGGCTGGGCTGCGCGTCAGACGGGCCGGGCCACCATCAGCTGCCTGCCCGCGAGGATCCCCTGCCGAGTACGGCGGCCGAATGACGGCCTCCTGATGTCTCGAAGGGCCGCCCCATGCGGGGGCTTTCGCGGCCCTTTTCGCAGCGCTTTTCGCGTCTCGCGACGCCCGCACAAACCACGTACAGTTTATGTACAACGCGTACACCAAACGAGGGAGATCGTGCTTCGGATTACCGACCGGATCACGCTGCAAGACTGGGAGCTGACCGAGCAGTTCATCCGCGCGGGCGGGCCCGGTGGGCAGAACGTGAATAAGGTCTCAACGGCGGTGGAACTGCGCTTCGAGGCGGCGCGCAGCCCGCACCTGCCGGAGGCGGTGAAGCAGCGGCTGCAGCGACTGGCGGGGCGGCGCTGGACGAAGGAGGGCGCGGTGGTGATCCAGGTCTCGGAGGAGCGGAGCCAGGCCCGCAACCGGGAGATCGCGCGCTCGCGGCTGGCGAACCTGGTGCGGCGGGCGACGGTGTCGCCGAAGAAGCGGAGACCGACGCGGCCCACGAAGGGTTCGGTGGAGCGGCGGCTCAAGGCGAAGAAGGCGCGGGGGGAGGTGAAGGAGTTGCGGGGGAAGCTGGAGTAAGGGCGGAATCGGGGCCTTCGCCGAAGACTCCGCGGGTTCCCGGCTTGCGGATTTTGCAGCCGTCTAATAAACGGCTGTTTTCGCGGTGCCAGAAACGGTGGTTTCCGCCGGGATCATAAATGATTGAGTTTTGACATTCTTGAATTGCTTACCTGCCTTCAGCCTGGCGCGCGTAATCTTCGGCGTCGAACCATCCTCGTGAAGCCGTTACCTTGAGATCGTCTCCAACCTCCCACTCTTCCCAACCGCGAATGTTGAGAGGGTTTCCGGTTGTTGCGTCGTGCCCGGTAAAGGTCCAAAGGAATATCACATGGCCCCCTGCGCAGCGCACGTCGTCACAAGATAGAGTCAGGTCTGGAACGTCCGCGTAAAAACCGGCGGCCATATCCTGAACGCGCGACCGCCCCGTCCAAGGATCGCCGCTATTTATGATGATTTCGCCGTTTTCTGCATAGAAAGAGGCCACTGCCTCGGCGGACTTGGAATTCCACGCGGCTGTATATTCTTCGGCCATCTTGGCCACAGCATCCGGATCGATCATCTCTTCCCTTTTCATACTGACGTTTCAGGCAACTATTGCACTTCGGATATGCACTTCGAATATGCACTTCGGATATGCACTTCGGACATGCACTTCGGATATGCACGTCGCATCTGCACGTCGCATAAAGTCGGCCTAACCAAATCAAGGGGCCAATAACCCCCACCAGCACTCCATGGTCAAAAACGGTCGTTTCTCACCTTTCTCGCCTGCCGTCGCCGCGCCAGAAGGTTAGACCAGGAAGAACCCCAAGGCAAAAATCTTCTTAGTTGTGGCATGTTTGTGGCATGTTGTTGGCTGGTCAAGAGAGCGGCTCTTCGCTGCAGCGGGTCGAACTGGCAGGGATAGAAGCAGGCACCGTAGCTCAGGCTCGACAGCCTGTTGATACTTCTTATACTGCACACCTCTCTCGTCTATCTGGGTTGTAGCAGCCTATGAATTTCCAAAAACGCATTGTGGCCTTGGTAGCCGTAGGCTCGATGGTGCTCCCGCAGGTGGCTAGCACAAATGAGAAGACAAGCGTGGAGGAAAAGGTGTATTCGATGTATTCCTGCACGCTGCGGCCATTTAATCGCAGTTATGTTGATGTGGCCGTAGAAGAGAAGCGAGCCAGAAAAAAGGTGGACAATCGCTGTAAAAAAACCGAGGGCCAGATGAGCATTTTTTGCTCGGAAGAAAAAGCCGAATGTACGTCGGTAAAGGTCAAGATCCGTGAGTGATTGTGGTTTTGCGGAGTATTCCCGAATTGTTGCGAGCATAAGGTCCATGTCGAGGGCGCGACGGGGTCCTTCAGTGTAGCAACCCCTCTGCGGGCCCCAGCGGGTCCGAATCGACACGTCTACTTCCGATCGGACCTTTGTCCGTCCGATATCCGCGTGAAGCAGGTTCCCCGCGAAGCGGAGGAGGTCGGAGGGAACGGTACGCGGGCGACGCGGTATTTTGCGGCTTTATTCCGTTTCATTGTCCGCCAGCTTTGTTACTCTAACCACCTTCCTGGCGTACTTCGGTCTACGCCAAGCTTAGGCCGCACACCGTGCCGCTGAAAATCCACGCAACCGCAGTCTGGACCGAGCCGCAACGTGAACTGGAATCGGGTTCAGAGTTGTCGGTCAGGCGTCCGTCTCGACAAAAATCAGGACTTCAATCACGTGTTATTCAAGAACCTCGGTCTTTCGGCCGAATTGCTCCGCGCCGTAGAGAAACAGGGCTACGACGTCGCCACACCTATTCAACAGCAGGCCATACCTTTGGTGCTTCAGGGCAAGGACCTGCTCGCCGGCGCACAAACCGGTACCGGCAAGACAGCGGGGTTTACGCTGCCGCTCCTGCAAAAGCTTCAGACCAACCACAAGGAAGGCCAACAGCGTTTTCCAAAAGCTCTGGTTCTCACGCCCACGCGGGAGCTCGCTGCCCAGGTTCACGACAGCGTTCAGTCCTATGGCAGTTATCTGCCATTCCGATCGGCGGTGGTTTTTGGCGGTGTCGGCATCAACCCGCAAAAGCAAAAGCTGATCAAGGGCGTGGACATCGTCGTAGCCACCCCCGGCCGACTTCTGGATCACGTACAGCAGCGCAGTATCGACCTGTCCAGAGTGGAAACGCTTGTGTTGGACGAGGCTGACCGCATGCTGGATATGGGCTTTATTCACGACATCCGGCGCGTGGTAAAGAACCTTCCCCGAGAGCGCCAGACCCTGCTGTTCTCGGCGACTTTCTCGAAAGAGATAAAGCAGCTTGCCGCAGAATTTCTCCATCGACCCATAGAGATACAGGTAACGCCTCAGAACACTGCCACCGAGCTGGTGCAGCAGATCGTGTATCCGGTGGATAAGAAGCGCAAGCGCGAGCTTCTGTCACAGCG
This sequence comes from Halieaceae bacterium, assembly GCA_036351355.1. GTDB lineage: Bacteria > Pseudomonadota > Gammaproteobacteria > Pseudomonadales > Halieaceae > Congregibacter. Next base: position 23,602 of record JAZBOX010000194.1, on the reverse strand, counting down.
GATTGGCGAGGAGAACTGGGAGCAGGTGCTGGTTTTCACGCGGACAAAGCACAGCGCAAACCGGCTCGCCGAGCAGTTGAACAAAGACGGTATCAGTTCCGCGGCGATTCACGGCAGCAAATCTCAGGGCGCCCGTACCCGGGCCCTCGCTGATTTCAAGCGCGGCGCCGTGAGGACACTTGTGGCCACTGATATCGCGGCGCGCGGTATCGATATCGACAAGTTGCCGCATGTCGTCAATTTCGAACTCCCCAATGTGGCGGAGGATTATATTCACCGCATCGGTCGTACGGCGCGAGCGGGGGAGACCGGTCATGCCATATCCTTGGTGTGCGTCGATGAACTGAAGCTTCTTCGTGACATTGAGAAGCTGATGGGGAAAAGCATCGAGAAGGTATTCCTGCCAGGCTACGACATAGACCCGAGCATCAAGGCCGAACCCATTCAGAACGGGGGCGGCCGCAGGAACGCCAATGGGCGCGGAGACTCACCGGGACGCGCTAGGGCAGGCGGCGGTCGCCCTGGCCGCGGTGCGGGCGGAAAGCGTGCCAGCGGGGGCCGGTCTTCTGACTCACGCAACCGTTCGAACAGCGGGAATCGTCGCGCGGCACGCTAAGTATAGCTTGGCGGTTACGTGTTCCGGTGGACTACTGCTCGCACCGGCTGGGCTTAAAAGTACGGCTGCTTTTCGTGCGGTAGGGGGGGCGATTTCACGCGGTCACCCAGCTTCACCGTGTGGTGCTGGATTCGCCGCAGCGTCTCCAATGCATTTCTATGTCGTCATGACAGTCATCCTGACGGTGCCCCGCTGCGGGACCATGCCTCGTATCCAATGCCGCGTGCCTAATGCCTAGTAGCTAATGCCTCGTACCTAATGCCTCGTGCCTGATCCTCCACAGGTATCAGGTAGGTGCGTTCACGAACATACCGATCCACGTCATGTAAGTACCATGACCCGCTGACGCTGCGTCTCATCAATCTCCATCTCGGTGTGCGCTATCGTCCAGGGCGGTGGCGGCGCTTTGCGGATGGCCTCGACAGATTTTCGCATTGAATTCGACCGCAACGCCGCACTGAAGGAGGCGCTGTTCCGATATACCTATGCTCTGATGGCGCAAATTTCGCAAACTGCGGCATGCAACCGTTTTCACGACGCTGAAGCGCGCTTGTCCCGGTGGCTTCTAATGACTCGAGACCGGGTTGGATCGGATCAGTTTCCCCTTACACACGCATTCCTCGCACACATGCTCGGCCTCCGACGAGAAGGGGTTACGGAGGCGGCCAGCGCGTTAAAGCAACGTGAGCTGATAGATTATCGCCGTGGCAAGATACAGATTCTTGACGTACGAGGTCTCAAAAAATCCTCATGTACCTGCTATCAGACAGTGAAAGCCGTATACGATAAAGCGCAGGGATAATCCTTGCGGCGTGAGTTTCGAGCTCCGAGCGCCACCGGATCCAAATAATATTTAGCTTGAAGTGGTACTTTTAATCAATCTATTGAGTTTACCGGCGGCACCGTTAACGGCCCTGTCCACGGTGGCTGCTTCTTTCGTGACAGCGACGGGATCGCGTCCCTCGAGACGAGCCTCCATAACGCAGCGTTTATCACGCTGGCCGCTTTTGAGGCCATTCTGATCGCTAACCGTGTCGGGAAAGATCGACTTTGTCAGCGTTGTATCCCTGGAACAGGAGGGCATCACCTGGCTTCAGGATCAGGCGCCGACAGACTGCAAAGTTAACCTCAGTGGCGTCGTTAGCAGTAATACGGCGGGTTCTGCACCGTTGATCAGCTGGCTACGCACAGCTGCCGCCGCAGGCAAATGCCTGCAAATAGAACGGGTACCGCGGAGCCTGGGAGCGCTGCTGGACCTTGGCGGACTGGATGACGTACTTCCTGATTATGATCGCGTTTGATTTTCCGGATCAGGCGGCATGGCATCCGGATTTCGCAATACTCACGCTGCCACTAGTGGCCAGGTTCAGGAAAATTGCGTTTACGCTACGGCGCGCGAACGAGGCAACGCTCGCCACTTTTTTCCCAGTGCAGACGCCAGCAGCAGTGCGCTCGTGGAATCGATCCTGGCGACCGGAAGAGCCCTTGGCCTCCAGGTAGTGGCCGAGGTTGTTGAAACAGCTGCACAGTTGAAAGCCCTGCAGGTTCATGGTTGCCAGCGCTTCCAGGGGTATCTGTTCTGTGAGCCGATGGACGCGCACAGCTTCGAAGACAGCTTCCTGTCCTGAAACGCAGCGGTCTTGGGTGGCCTGCCCGGAACTCCGCATCGCATGGCGAAACCGCTTATCCGGTTGCTCGCAAAACCCGGTGTCACCGGGGTGCGAGCGCGTTGCGCCCCGGATCAGGCTTCTGCGCTGCCGCCGGCTGCTATCACGTAGTCAATTTGAAACCTTGGTTTTGTAGTAGCCGGGATCGCGCTGCAGTCCCTGGGCGACCGCCTGAACGCCTGGAAATCAAACCAAGTGGGACCACCGAGGGGCATCGTACGGCCTAGCTATGCTCCAGAAACCGCTGCAAACGTCGCTGCAGCGCCTGATTTTCCCCTTCGAGATGCTCCTTTTCGCGCAGTAGGTCAATCAGCATGGCGATGGCCACCCAGTCCAGTTCAAGATCCTCACGCAGGTGGATGGCCCGGCGAATCCAGGTGACCTGAGAAACATCAAAGACCCATTCCTCTGCGCTGCGACCACGCACGGGCGCGACAACCTCATGCTCTACCGCGTCGATAAGCAGGGCCTCGCTGATGTCCTCGCAGTCGCACAGTTCGTGAACGGTGATTTGGAAGCTGATGCTGCTCATGGCGTGTCTCCCCAGGCTGCGCGCGGATCAAAGGCCGCATGCTCGGCCAGCGCGCGCCAGTGTTCCTTGCTGGCTTCATCGGTGCTCGTGGGCATGACCACCTTAAGCTGTGCGTATAGATCCCCCCGGGTCTGCCCCCGGACCAGCCCCTTGCCCTTGATTCGCAATTTCTGTCCCGCCTGACTGCCAGGCGGTATGGTCAGGTTTATCTTGCCATCCAGGGTGGGCACGGTGACCCTCGTGCCAAGGGCGGCCTCCCAGGGTGCCAGGGGCACGGTGAGCATCAGGTTGTGCCCCTCGACATCGAACAAGGGATGAGGCACGAGGCGCACGTGCAGGTAGAGGTCGCCAGGTGCGGCCCTGCCAGATCCCGGCGCGCCCTGCCCTTTCACCCGAACCCGTGCACCGTCGGCGGTGCCCGCCGGAATCGTCACTTTCAGCGATTTGCGAAGGCGCTGCATGCCGGTCGCTTCGCGAACGGGTATTTCATAGGCCACCGCTTTTTTCACGTCGGCGAGCGTCTCCTCCAGAAAGACGGGCATTTCGATTTCCAGATCCTGGCCGCGTATTTCGAAATCGCCTTCGCCGGGCGCGGCGCGGCCGCCGGAGCGAAAGCCGCTGCCGAACATGTTGTTGAAAAACTCCGAGAAGTCGCTGGCGCTCGCCGCGGCGTCCTCCCGGGACGCCGACCTCCAGTTCGGCGGCGCTTGAAACCCCTCATCCGGGCTTCGGGACCGGTACTCGCGCAGTTCGTCGTACTCGGCCCGCCGCTCAGCGTTCTTGAGCACCTCATAGGCTTCGGCGATGGCCTTGAAGGCTTCTTCCGACTCCGGTCCCGGATTGAGATCCGGGTGCGTTTTTCGGGCCAGCTTGCGATAGGCCGTCTTGATGTCCGTTGCGTCGGCCTTCGGATCAACCCCGAGGATCTTGTAGTAGTCCTTGAATTCCATTGCCTGCCTGTCCTAAGGAACACCGGCCCTGCTCTGCCTGAGGGGAGTTCAGCGCAGGATGGCGAGGTCCATCTGTTCGTCAACGTACAGACTCCCTGCACGCGCCACGCCTAGGCTGTTTGTATCCGCATGAGCGGCAAAGCGGGTTCTGGAGTCCGGCGAGGTCACGTCACCTGGCGATGGTGAAGGCCTGCGTCTCGCCGCGTTGCGGTACCTGTCAACTACGACCGGAGTGGTTTTCATGATCCGTCTACTGGTGCCCCTTGATGGCTCGCCCATCGCCGAAAAAGCCATGCTCCACGCTGCAACCTTCGCCAGCTATTTCGAGGCGGAGCTCCATCTTTTGCGAGTCGTCGAGCAGAGTTCTCACGATTCGGATATTCCCTTCGATAACCTCGACTGGGAAATGCGCTGTTCCCAATGCGAATGCTATCTGCAGAATCTTCAGCGCACCCTGAAGGAGCAGGGGATTGAGTCGAGTATCCATACCGTCGAGGGGGATCCCGCAGCCGAAATTCTGGAATTCAGCAGGCAGCACGATATCGATCTGATCATGCTGTCCACCCATGGCGCCGGCGGGAGCAAGCAGTTTCCAAAGGGCAGCACCGTACAGAAGGTGGTCGGCAACACCGATACGTCGGTGCTTCTCGTGCATCCGGATACGACGCCCAACCATGATCAGGCGCGCTATCGCCGGATTCTAGTGATACTCGATGGCTCCCGTCGGTCGGATTGGGCGCTGCAGCTCGCCGCGATCATCGCCCGGGCAACGGGCGCAGAGATGAGCTTGCTGCAGATCGTAGCGCCACCGGCGGCTTCCCCGGAGGTGTGTGCCAGTATTGAGGGTAAAAAGCTTATCGGTCGCCTTGCGCAGTTGAACTGGCTGGATGCCGTCACGCACCTCGAGGAATTGAAGAGCCGTCTGCCGAGTGATCTGAGGGTGAAGACCCACGTGGTTGCGGGCTCCGAGATTCCGCTGCTGGTGCAGCAGATGACGCAAGCCGATAACGCCGATTTGATGGTGTTGAGCGCCGATGGCATGTCGGCGGGCAGCGACTGGCTGCATGGCTCCCTTGCCGAATCGATTCTGGCTCAAGGCTCCCTTCCTCTTCTGGTGTTCCAGGAACTTCGCGGACGTGACTTAAGCTTTAAACCGCGGAGCACGCTGCCTGCCGCCAGCTTCGAGAAGGAGGACGGGTGGCGGCCTCTGGATCGTCGTGCGCGAGCGAGCTGAAACAGCGGAGACGGAGTCACAACCCGACGACCTGGTAGGCATTGCGCGAAACCTGGCCCTCGCCCATGCCTCTTCGAGGCCGAGGCCCCGGGCTTTCGGAACGCGTCGCGGCCTGGCGCCGATGACCCTTGATGTCGACTACCGGAGTATCTCGGCGTCTCTCGCAGATCTGGACCCGATCGATCTCGACCGCCTCGCCGGCATCGAGTGGTTCCTCGATAACGACTACGTGATTCAGCAGGCCATTGCCCTGGTCCGCGACAACACACCGGACGACGCTTACCGCAAGCTCCCGGTGCTTGCCGTTACGCCTCACCGGAGCCAGTTACGTGCGCTGGTCCTGGCCGACGAACTCCTGAACGTTTGCGGCACGCCCCTTGATATTGCCTGGGCAGGCCGTTTCCTGCGCGCCTATCAGCAGATGGAGGAACTGTCCCTCGGGGAACTCTGGGCCCTGCCCAATCTGCTGCGGGTGATCGTGCTGAACCGCCTTGCAGGGACGCTGCGCGTGATGCTCGACGATCTGGCGAAACCGGGCGTCGCGCTCCCTGACTACTCGGCGGCGATCTCCGGCCATGTGATCAATCTGCACACCCTGGCCTCCGAGGCCTGGGGCCCCTTCATCGAATCGATCAGCCTCGTCCACGAAATCCTCAGCCGGGACCCTGCAGGTGCCTATCCCGCGATGGATTCTCCTACGCGCAATCACTACCGCCATCAGATTGAAACAAGCGCGCGCCAGACCTCCCGCAGCGAGGCTGAAGTGGCGCGTCGCGTTGTCGCTCTCGCGCAGGAACATATCGACCCCTCGCGGGACAGGGTGCGAAGAGAAGCCCACGTGGGCTTTTATCTCCTTGATACGGGCCGGCGAGTCCTTCTCGACGATCTGAAGGACAAGCGGCCGTGGGCAAGCATGATTGCCGCCTGGGGCCGCGAGCGCATGCCGTGGTGGTATCTCGGTGCTATTGCCGTGGTCACCGCTGCATTGTTATGGCCGATCGCCGTCTATCTCCGGGAGTCGGCGGGACTGGCCATGCTCATCGGTTCTGCGCCCGTCGCCCTGGTTCTGGCGCTCACCGTCGCGGTGAGCCTGATCCACTGGTGGGTGGGCATCAGCTTCAGGCCCCATGTTCTGTCGAAAATGGACTTCTCCGAAGGCGTTCCCGCCGAGTTCTCAACGGTCGTGGTTGTCCCCGTACTGCTGGTCGATGATGCCGATATAGCGCGCCTGATCACGCGCCTCGAGATGAACTATCTGGCGAATCCTGATCCGGCGCTGCATTTCGCTCTCCTTAGCGATTACCTTGATGCCGATGCACTGGAATGCCCGGAGGACGCACATCGCCTGCGCCTGGCTGTTGACGGCATCGAGGCGCTCAATGCGCGTCACGGCCGTGACGAGGATGGACCATTTCTCCTGTTTCACCGGCCGCGGCGTTGGAACCCTGCCGAGAACTGCTACATGGGCTGGGAGCGCAAGCGCGGCAAGCTCATGGAATTCAATCGACTGTTGCTCGGCGACGAAGACCAGCGCACGGCGCTGCTGGTCGGTGAGGTGGAGCAGTTAAGTCGGGTGCGCTTTGTCATCACCCTCGATGCGGATACGCAACTGGTGGCGGGAGCAGCGCAGGCCATGATCAGTGCCCTGGCACATCCCCTGAACCAGCCAGACGTCGATCACGCGTCCGGCAGGGTGCTCAAGGGATACTCGATCATCCAGCCCAGGCTGTCCGTAGACCCGGAGGCTGTTGGCCAGAACGTGTTTACGCGTGCCTTCGCCGGTGACGTGGTGTTGGATCTTTACACCCACGCCGTCTCGGACGTTTACCAGGACCTCTTTGGCGTGGGCATTTTTGCCGGGAAGGGCATCTATGACCTTCGAGCCTTTGAGGAGACGCTGCGTGGGCGTGTCCCGGAGAACGCCATCCTGAGCCATGATCTCTTCGAGGGCCTGCACGGTCGCGTCGGTCTCGCCACGGACATTGTCCTCTTCGAGGATTACCCTGACTCGGCCATTGCCTACGCCCGACGCTCTCACCGCTGGACACGGGGTGACTGGCAGTTGATTCCATGGCTCTTGCCCCGTGTCCCGACACAGGATGGACGCGGGCGGAACCGCTTTACTCTCGTGGACCGCTGGAAAATCCTCGACAACCTCCGTCGCAATCTCTTCGCTCCGGCGGTTCTGGCGGGCCTCGTGATGGCATGGACCGTACTGCCGGGGGCCGCATGGGCATGGACGCTGGGCATACTCGTCGTGACCGTGACGCCCATTGCGCTCGGCTCCGTCCACGCCCTCGGTAGCGGCATTGCCCAGGGACGGACACTTCGAGCCCTGGGGGAACAGCTGTCCTGGTCAATGCGTCGGGAAGTGCTCCGATGGTTGTTCCTGCTGGTCCTGCTTCCCTTCGAGGCCTATACGGCCCTTGACGCCATTGTCAGAACCCTCTGGCGTCTGTGCGTCAGTCGTCGCCATCTCCTCGAATGGACAGCGGCGGCGCAATCCCGGCTCTCCGCCAAAGGTCGCTCCGACGCGTTCTACTTCCTGCAGCAGATGGCCGCGGCGCCCGGCAGCGCCATCGTCATTACCGTCATCCTCGCCGTGACAGCACCGGGTGTACTCTTTCTGGCAGCGCCCTTACTCCTTGCCTGGCTGCTGGCCCCCCTCGTCGCCCTGGCTGCTACGCGAAGGACCTGGCGAAACCTTGAGACACGCTCCTTCACTGATGAGCAGCGGCAGACCCTGCGTCGCTTCGCTGTCCGAAGCTGGCAGTTCTTCGAGCACTTCGTCGGCCCCGACAACCACTGGTTGCCGCCGGACAACTACCACGAGGCGCCAGAGATCTTCGTGTCGCGACGAACCTCACCGACCAATATCGGCCTGATGCTCGTTGCCGCCGTGTCGGCCTACGACCTGGGCTACCAGGGCCTGTCCTCGATGCTCCCTCGTCTGCGCCACAGTTATGCAAGTCTGCGGCGCCTGGAGCGCTATCGGGGACACTTTTACAACTGGTATCGCCTCGACGACCTGTCGGCCCTGGAGCCACGCTATGTCTCGACGGTGGATAGCGGCAATCTCGCTGCATGCCTGATGGTCGTGGCAAGGGCCCTGCAGGAGATCCTTGATGCGCCCCTGCCAATTTACAAGTTGCGTTCAGGCCTCGTCGATATGCTCTGCGACCTCGCCGATACGCTGCGCAGCATGGTGCGCGACGATGACATGGCGCCGCTGCAGGCGCGGCTCAGTGCTATGGCTGGAGAGGTTCAGGAGGTCGGCCGGGATCGGCCCTGGGCCGATCTCGTCCGCCGCTTTGAGCGTGAGGAACTGCCCGCCCTTCAATCACAGGTGCTGGTGATCCTGAGCGCAAGGGCGGCGGGCAAGATCGCCACGGAGGAGTTCACGGAGCTGCGCCGCTCCTTCAATACGCTGCGAGCTCATCTCACGGCCTGCCTTCACGAGATTGACCTGGCGCCCTGGCTGGAATGGTCGGCGGCGGCCACGGGCGACGACGGGGCAGACGAGGAGCTGAGCTCGCTGTACGCGCGTTTTCGGGATATCCCCGGCCTCCGCGACGTCCCGCGTCAGTGCGAGGTGCTGGCCGCCGAACTCGACGGCATCGAGGCGCGGCAGGCAGACCTGGCGGCGGCGACGGGTAGGGGCGTGGATCTCGCCTCCCTGCTGCGGGGTATGCGGCAGCAGCTTGCCGCCGCCCGTGATCAGGCGCTGCGGCTCATCGCAATCGCTGACGATCTGGCTCGGGAATCGGAGCTGATCGTCGCCCAGATGGACTTTGCCTTTCTCTACGACCCGAAGCGACACCTGCTGCGTCTCGGCTACACCGCGACGACGGGTCAGGACGACCCGAACTACTACGACCTTCTGGCGTCCGAGGCTCGCCTCGCGAGCTTCGTCGCCATTGCCAAGGGCGACGTCCCGCCCGAACACTGGTTGTACCTGGGCCGACCGTTCACCCTGGTGGGTAACAAGCGGAGCCTCGTGTCCTGGAGTGCTACGGCCTTCGAGTACTTCATGCCGCGCCTGCTCATGCGTGAGCCGCCGCAGAGCCTCCTCGGCGAGAGCTGTCAGGTGGCGGTCGAGCAGCAGCAGCAGTTTGCTGCGCGCTTTCGTGTGCCCTGGGGCATTTCGGAGTCAGCCTACTACCAGCTCGACAAGCAGGCCCATTACCAATACCGGGCCTTCGGTGTGCCCGGCCTGGGCCTTCGTGTGGAGTCTGACTATCGCCTCGTGATCTCACCCTATTCATCGGCCCTGGCCTTGCCCACCGCGCCCCTTGATGCTCTGGCCAATCTGGAACGGCTCGCCGCCTTGAACATGCTCCGCCGCTACGGTTTCCTGGAGGCCATGGACTTTGGTCCGAGCGCATCGCACCGCGAAACGCGTCCTCGACTCGTTGAATCCTATATGAGCCATCACCAGGGGATGATCCTCGCCGCCCTCAACAATGCCTTGAACGACGACGTGCTTGGACGGCGGTTTCACTCCGATCCCAAGGTCGCCGTGTACGAGCACCTTCTCTACGAACAGGTACCTCGCGGAACGGCAAAGCCGATCGGCTGGCGAGATCCGGATCCGGGCAAGCGCACCTCGCCGCTGCCCGAGACCCTCGAAAGCTGGCACGTTCCCGCCCATCTGAAGTCCCATAACCTCAAGGTGCTCTCCAATGGCCATTATCAGGTCATGCTCAATCACAGTGGGATGAGCAGCAGCTACTGGGAGGGTCTCTGCCTTTCGCGCTGGCAGACGGATCCCTGCGACATTCAGGGCGGGTGTCTGTATCTGAAGGACCTGGAGTCCGAGCTTACGTGGTCTGCAGGCGTCCAACCCCTGCCGCCGAGCGATATCGGCGACTGCGAAATCCACTACTCGCCGCACATGGCGGAGTACCATCGTCGCGACCATGGTATCCATGTGACCATGGCGGTCACGGTTGCCGCCGACGATGACGTTGAAATCCGCCGGGTGGTTCTGACCAACGACAGTGATCGACCCCGCAGCCTCCTCCTCGTCAGTTATGCAGAGCCCGTGCTGGCACCGGAGCGTAACCACGACCGCCACCCGTCCTTCAACAAGATGTTCCTTGATGTCAGCCAGCTGCCGACGGAGGGCGTCCTCCTGGCGCGGCGTCGGGCACGGGAAGCCGGTGAACAGCCGATCTACCTCGCCCATGCCGTCAGCGAATTTTCAGGTTATGCGCGGCGCCAGATCTTCTTCACGGACCGAAAATCGTTCCTTGGACGCGGCGGCTCGATCAAGGCCCCGGCAGCGCTCGCGACCGGAACCCTGGTTCAGGCGCTGGGTGCGGAGAACAGCCTGGATCCGATCATGGCCGTGGGGATTCAGCTTGAGCTTCCCGCGCGCGCCGTAGCTCACCTGGCGTTCACCTGCGCCGTCGCCCATAGCCGTTCCAACGTCGTGCGAAGCATCTCGGCCTACCGGTCGGCGCCGCGCGTGGACTGGGCATTCGAGCGCGCCCGTCGGCGCAGTCGGGGCGTGTTGTCTGATCTGCGCATCGCTAAAGGCGATGTCGCTCGCGTTATGGCCCTGCTTTCGGGGGTCTACGCGCTGAATCCGAAGCTGCGCGCGACGACCCTGGATCGCAGCGAATCGCAGGCTATCCAGTCGGTGCTCTGGTCGAGGGGGATTTCCGGGGATCTACCTATTCTTCTTATGCATGTTCGAGGTTTCCAGGACACGAGGCTCGCCGAGGAACTTTTACGCGCGCACAGCTATTGGGATCGCCAGCAGGTCGCTGTAGACCTGGTTCTTCTGGACAGCGAAATCGGTGGCTATGCGCAGCCCACGCGAACCCGTCTGGGGCGCATGGTCGAGGAGGCGCGTACCCGTCGGCGACACTACGTCCAGGGCAGCGTCTACATCGTGCCTGCTGCGGAGCTTACGCAAGACGATCGGCGGTGCCTGCTTGCGGCGGCCTGGTTGATCATTGATCCGGAAAAGGGCCGCATGGATGAGCAGTTGGCCGCTCTCCATCAAGGCCGGGTGGAGCTTCCTCCCCTGGTTCCCATCGCGTTTTCCCCCGCGATACCGGAGGTGACGGAGGGGCTTCATCGGCCCGACGATCTGCTCTTCGATAATGGGATCGGAGGATTCAGCGCGGATGGCCGCGAGTACGTGATCTTTCTCGAGCCTGGTCAGACTACGCCCGCGCCCTGGAGTAACGTGATCGCCAACCGCGACTTCGGATGCCTCGTGACGGACAGTGGTGCCATGTGCACCTGGTCTGGGAATAGCAGCGAGCACCGACTGACGCCCTGGTGCAATGATCCCGTTCGGGATCCCTCGGGTGAGGCCGTATTTCTTCGTGACGAGGAAACGGGCACGGTGTGGTCATCGACACCGCAGCCCATGACCGACGACCTCCCCTATGAGATCCGCCACGGAGCGGGCTATTCAAGATTCAGGCATCGTGGCGAGGGTCTGGAGCAGGAGCTGACGGTGTTCGTGGATACGCGCGACCCCGTGAAGCTGCTGCATCTGAGCCTTGAGAACCTGTGGCAACACCCTCGCCGGATTACCGTGACCTATTACGTCGAGTGGGTGTTGGGACAGCGCAGGGATTCGACGCGACCTTATGTGGTCTGCGAATACGACGCGGGTGAACAGGCCGTCTTCGCGCGCAACAGCTTCAGTCCCCAGGACTCGGGAATCGCCTTTCTCGCCGTCAGCAAAAAAGTACACGGGTTTACGATGGACCGACAGGAGTTTCTCGGCCTCGATGGCGACCCCGGGCGGCCCGCCGCCCTGTCTCGAATTGGCCTGTCCGACAGCGGCGAGGCCAATGCCGATCCCTGCGCCGTGCTCCAGGTGCATGTGGATATTCCGGCGGGTGCCCGTGTAGAACTGCACTTTGTCCTTGGGGAAGGGCGGGACGCCGCGCACGCCTCGAAACTGGTCGGTCGCTATCGACAGGACAGCGAACGAGCGGACTCCTGGGCCAGGATCAGGGGGCTCTGGGATCATCTGCTCGGTCGCTTACAGGTGCGTACGCCCGACGACGGCCTGAACCTAATGGTCAATCGCTGGCTCCTGTATCAGACCGTGGCATGCCGCCTCTGGGGCAGGACGGCGCTGTACCAGTCGGGCGGTGGCTTCGGCTTCCGCGATCAGCTTCAGGATGTCATGGCGCTTGCGGGCGTGGAGCCGGCTCTCGTGCGCGAGCAGATTCTGCGCGCCGCGAGGGTTCAGTTCCAGGACGGTGACGTGTTGCACTGGTGGCACGACAATCCCCTGCGCGGTGTTCGAACGCGCTGCTCCGATGACCTGCTGTGGCTGCCCTATGTGACCGCACACTATGTCAGGAGCACCGGGGATCTCTCCATTCTTGCCGAAGACATTCCTTACCTCGATGCACCGGCGCTGGCAGCGGATGAAGAAGAGCGTTACGCCGAGTATCCGTCCAGGTCGGCTCCGGAATCGCTCCTTGATCATTGCCGTCGTGCGATGGAGCAGGCCTTCAGCCTGGGTGAGCATGGACTGCCCCTGATCGGATCGGGAGACTGGAACGACGGTTTCAGCCGAATGGGAATTGAGGGGCGCGGAGAGAGCGTCTGGCTTGGCTGGTTCCAGACCGTCGTCTGTCGCGAATTCGCCTGGCTGGCGGATCAGGCCGGCGATGAAGCCTCGGCGCAAAAGTACCGGGACCGCGCTGACGAGCTGGTTCTGGCTACGGAAGCGGCAGCCTGGGACGGTGACTGGTACCGGCGCGCCTATGATGACGACGGCAGATCGGTCGGCTCGGCGGAAAACGACGAATGCAGCATTGAACTGATTGCCCAGACCTGGTCGGTCCAGGCGCGGGCGCCCGACACGGTAAAGGCTGGGAGAGCCATGCAATCTGTCCGGCAATATCTGATGGGCGACGGTATCGTCCGCCTGCTCAAGCCCCCATTCCAGCACAGCGAGTCCGATCCCGGCTACATCATGGGGTATCCGCCCGGGGTGCGCGAAAATGGCGCCCAGTACTCCCACGCCGCAACCTGGGCGGGTTGGGCCTTTGCCATGCTGGGAGATGGCGATCGTGCGCTCGAAGTTTTCAACTGCGTGGCGCCCGTCAGGCACGCAGACAGTGCCGCGGCGCTGGCGACCTATCAGGTTGAACCCTATGTCGTGGCCGCCGACATCTACGGAGTACCGCCCTACCTGGGCCGTGGTGGCTGGACCTGGTACACCGGTGCGGCCGGCTGGGCCTATCGCCTGGCGGTAGAAATGATCCTGGGCATCAGGCAATCAGGCCAAACGCTCACAATCAGCCCGTGCATACCCGAGAGCTGGAGCGGCTATCACGCGGACCTTCATATCGAAGGGAGTCATTACGCCATCGACATAGAGCGCAAGGGAACAGGGACGCCAGGGCTGTTTCTCGACGGCGAGTTTCAGGGCGATGGGGTCATCAGGCTGGATAGCACGGGAGGGGCACACACGATCCTCCTCCGTATGGCCGATTGATTATCCGGGAACTTCGCGATGTCCGCGGGGCGGCCCCGTCCGGGCTCCCTCGAGGGCCTCGAAGCCCGAGATCACGTCGAAGAGTTCCTCGTCGATACCGCTCTGGCGTAACACGCGAAAGCGGCCGCGCAAGGTGTCGAGGAGCTCATCAATGTTTTTGTCCGCACGTTGCATCGCGGCCAGGCGGCTGGCGTTTTCACTGGTGAGGGATTCTGCGCAGGCCCTGAAGAGCGATATGAAGAGATATTCATGGACCAGGGCGCGAAGGGTCACGGCGTCGTCACCCACGAGCTCGGGCAAGCTCCGCCCGGGCCAGTCTTCCCTCGCCAGATCCTGCTGCCACTGCGCGTCGAGGGGCAACAGTCGTTGACCCACGGGCTCATAGACGGCCGCCGACTGCGGACGGTTATGGAAGAGGTAGACCCGTGCCATGTCGTCTGTGCCCCGATGCATTTCGATCTCGATTTGAATCCGGGTGATCAGCGGGGTGATGGCCTGTACGGAGTTGGGTACGGTGAAGAGACCCATCGCGGGCAGGCCGGCGTCTGCCAGGCGCGCATGAACGCGCTCGCCGACGGCCCATACCTGAGCGTTGCCGGAAAGCCCAGCCAGGGTCTGCATCGCGAACTCCGTGATCACCTCATTGAACTGGCCCACGAGGCCCTGATCGGAGCCGAACACGATCGCGCCCACGGGCCCCGCGGGTCTTGCGAGGGCGGGCTCAGCCATCGCCGGGGTTGGCGCATTGCGAAAGCAAACGCCCAGTCCCAGCTGCACGGTCCGGTAGTAATCCGCCAGGCCGCGCACCGATTCTTCATATTGCCCAATGCTCGAGGCCGCCAGGGCCTTCATGGTGCGGACTACAGATTGAAGGTCTGAAGCGCCATCGATCTTTCGCTTCAAGCTTGCCGTCGTATCGCTCATGAGCCGTTTTCAGCGTCGACCTTACTCCTCGGGCCGGGGCCGGGGTCGGGGTCTGGGTCTGGGTCGGGGTCAGCGTGAGGGTCGGGCGAGGGCTCCGCCTCGGACCCCCCGGCGTGTCCGGACTCAAGGGAGGCGAGTGCCTCGCGGGCCATGTCGACCACCGTGTCCCGGTCCGCCTCACTCAGCGTATCGGCGCTTGCGAATCTCCCGAGCAATTCCTCGGGAATCGTCGCTGCCGCCTGCTGCACGGCGCGCACGGCTTTTCCCATCTCATCGAGGGGAATCGGATCGAAGAGCCTTGCCGTCAGGGCCAGGAGCACAGCAATCTGCTGGGCCACGGACGCAGGCGAAAATTCAGCCTGTATGAGGCATGCGCGAATGCGACGCCCATGCTCGATGTTCTTGCGCGTTTCTTCGTCGAGGCGCGCACCGAAGCGGGCGAAGGTTTCGAGTTCTTCGAATTGTGCGTAGGCCAGCTTGAGGTCACCTGCCACCGCGCGATAGGCAGCCAGTTGCGCCTTGCCGCCCACGCGCGACACGGATTTGCCGACGTCAACGGCGGGCAGTACGCCCAGCTCAAAGAGCGAAGGCGAGAGGTATATCTGGCCATCGGTGATGGATATCAGGTTGGTCGGGATGTAGGCGGAAATGTTCTGCGCCTGCGTTTCAATGATGGGCAAGGCCGTCAGGGAGCCGCCGCCTTGTTCCTCGCCCAAATGGGTGGCGCGCTCCAGAAGGCGCGAATGAATGTAGAAAATATCGCCGGGGAAGGCCTCGCGTCCCGGTGGGCGTCGAAGCAGTAAGGAGAGTTCCCGGTAGGCGCGGGCGTGGTGGGTCAGGTCGTCGTAGACAATCAACACGTCGTGGCCGCTCTCCATGAAGTGCTCGGCTATGCTGGTCGCCGCGTAGGGCGCGATATAGGCGAGCCCCGGCGCCTCGTTGCCCTCGGTCACCACGACGACGGTGTAGTCCATGGCGTCGTGTTCGCGGAGGCGGGCTACGGCCTTCGCCACGGCGGCAGAACGCTGACCGATGGCGCAGTAGACGCACAGCACATCCTTGCCGCGCTGGTTGAGGATCGTATCGAGGGCTATGGCGCTCTTACCCGTCTGCCGGTCTCCGAGGATCAACTCCCTTTGCCCGCGTCCGATGGGAATAAGCGCATCGATGACCATGAGGCCGGACTGCAGGGGCACACTCACGGGTGCCCGATCCATGATCGCTGCCGCGGGCCGGTCGATGGGCAGGCGCCCGCTGCTTATGAGGGGTCCAATACCATCGAGGGGGCGGCCGAGGGGGTCGATTACGCGACCCAGGAGCCCATCGCCTACGGCCACGTCCATGACGCGCCCCGTGCCTTTGACTTCCTCGCCTGCATGCAGATCGTGATAGTCGCCGAGAAGGACGACGCCAATCTCGTCAGGGTCCACATTGAAGGCAATGCCGAAGGCACCACCCGCAAACTGGAGAAGCTCCTCGCTGCCAACGCTGGGAAGACCCGAGACCTTCGCAACGCCATTGGATACGTTTGTTAAGGTGCCGACTTCCTGGGGCGTCAGGCGCGGCGTGAAAGCGCTGCGTGCCTGGCTGATACCGGAAAAGCTTGTATCGAGAACGCTCTGCAGGCTGATCGGGGCCTGGGTCATGTGCTCTCCAGGGGAAGCGACCTCAGGAACTCATCGACGCTGCTCTCCATGGATGCGAGGTAGTCGTCGATGGTCCACGCTACCTTGTGCTCGCTTGTTTTCAGCTCAATGCCGCTGACCAGGCCGGGCTCTGTGTCGAAGCGAAGCGGGATGTCAGCCGAAAACGTTTCGTTCAGCGCGTTCTGGATCGAAAGGCGCTGTGCTTCGGGCAGCTCAAAGGCACTGCGCACGAGGGCAGGCTCCGACGCACCTTTCAAGGTCGCACCAAGGCTGTGCTTCGTGTCCTCATCCATTTCCCGCAAGCGTCGCATGAACACGTCGCCCAGGCGCTCCTCCAGGGTCGAGGTGGCAAGGTCTTTCAGAGCCTTGCGGGCGATGGCAAAGACCTCGTGCTGGGTCCTGAGGCTGATGGCCTCCTTGATGGCGCGGGCCTCATTCCTGAGCGTCTCCATTCGTTCCGTGCTGAAGGCTTCTGTGGCCTTGCGTGCCTCCTGGAGGAGTCGCTGGCCCTCGGCTTTCGCCTCTTCCGCTGCCTGCTTCAACAGGTCGGCACGGTGGCCGTCCAGTTCTTCGTTCTTGTGCCGGAACTTGTCCCGTTCGCGCTCTGCCTCTGTCTCTTTGGCGCGAGCGTTTGTCAGCTCAGCATCAATGCGCTGCTCCCGCGCATCTATGGCATCAAGAATAGGCGTGTAAAGGAAACGCCTGAGCAACCACACCAGGATCAGGAAATTCAGGACCTGGGCGGCGACGGTGAACCAGTCGATAAGCATGGCTTACGGTCCGGCGACCTGCGCGACGGCGAGGTTCCAGAATGGGTTTGCGAAGAGCAGGATCATCGAGACCACGAAGCAGTAGATCGCCGTGGACTCGATCATCGCCAGACCCACAAAGAGGGTCCGGGTTATCGTGGCCGACGCATCGGGCTGCTGCGCGAGGGAGCGCAAGGCGACGGCAACGGCCTTTCCCTCAGCCAGAGCCGGGCCCATCGTGCCGAAACCCGTGGTGATACCCGCGATGATGATCGACGCCACCGCGATAATGGTCATGTTGTCCATAGTGTCTCTCTCATGCGTTGTGCATCAGTGTCGAAGGTTCCGTCGGAGACCCCTTCAGGCCTTGCTTGCCCGGGTGGCAGCGGCGATATACACCGCCGCCAGAATGCTGAAGATGTAGGCCTGCACCATGCCCGTGAGGAGGCCAAGGGCTGTCATGACGATGGGGAAAAGGAAGGGTGTGATGCTCAGCAGAATGGCGATGATCATCGCTCCACTCATCATATTGCCGAAGAGGCGAACAGCCAGGGCCAGGGTCCGGGACAGTTCACTGATGATGTTGAAGGGCAGCATCAGGGGCGTTGGTTTCACGTAGGATTTCAGGTAGCCGACCACGCCCTGTTCTTCCATGCCAAACAGCGGCACAGCCACAAAGACACACAGGGCCAGGGCCACCGTCGTCGAAAGCGAACCCGTCGGCGGATCGAAGCCGGGAATCACGGTACAGAGTGCGGAAAAGCCGACAAATAGAAATAACGTGCCAAGAAACGGCAGATAGCGTCGCGGGTGGCGGAGACCGACCTCCTCGATCTGCTGCAATATGCCGATCAGAATGATTTCTAGCAGGTTCTGCCAGCGGGCGCGCTCAAGGGCGATCGAGAGCCTGCGCGTGATGAGCATGGCGCCCACGACCAGCACAAACATGAGGACCCAGGTAAACAGGATCGTCGCGTTGAGTCTGAAAACCTCGTACCGCCAGAAGATGACTTCGTCCGGACTAAGGCGCATGACTGATTGCCTTGTGCGGAGCGTTTACGGCCCGGGATTCGCGGCCCACGAGCCACGTCAGGACAAGGCGCGCGATGCCAAATCCCAGGAGGCAAGCCAGCAATTGCTCCCACTGATTGTCCGAGACTGCGTAGAACCCGGTCAGGACGATACCCAAACGGACGATGAGGCTGCCAAGGAGCCAGAGCGCGGGACGCGGGGCATTCAGGCGTGTTCGTATCGTCCACCAGAGACCGCCGAAAAATACTGCTCCGAGCAGCATCCCCGCAGCAAGCGCCAGAACAAGCTTCACCGCGTCAATTATCGTCCTCCTCCTGTGTTCTTCCGATTTCCCCGTCTTCCCTGCTTACCCAATGCCAGGCATTGAGGCAGCCGATCATGAGTCCGGCGATCAGCAGGGCCAGGGTCCAGGAGCGGCCTCCCGGATAGTGGCGGTCGAGCCACAGACCCAGGGCGGCGCCCAGGAGCGTCGGCACCACGACGGACCATCCGATGAGCCCCATCATGCCCAGGCCGAACCAGACGCCGGGGGTCTCGTCGCCTTGAGCCCGGAGCTTGCGAGCTGCCTTCGCGCCAACCTCGCGACTGAGGGGCAACGCTGTGCGCCTTTTTTCCTCGCGGGAATCGTCAGTCATTGTGGAAGGTCGCCATCCGGCGAATCAGAGCGCTTTCCATCTTCGTCATGGCTGCGCGCAGGGTCCGTTCACGTTCGTCGAGGTCCAGGAATGTCGCGTCCACGGCGGCACGCAATTGTTTGAGATCCGTTCCCGCGATGGCATTGCGTACCGAAACGAGGACCTGCGGTCCGGTCTTGACGATAGTTCCTTCATCTATAGCCACATAAACCTCACCCTCTGTGTCGCTTTCATAGATCAGAATCCCGGGAGCGAGGGCCGCCACGCAATCGAGACGATGCGGCAAAAGACCGAAGGAGCCTTCCCGGGTTTCCGCCACGATGCGAGCGACGTCGGGCTTATCGGCGAAGACGCCGAAGGGCAGGAGAACCTTAAGATTCATCGGTCCCTGGGGCATTAATCCCCTTCCGGTGAGCGTCTGGCGCAGGGTCGTCGGGTGCTGCCTCACCGCTGGCGCCGGCTTTCTCCTGTGCCTCGTCCGCTGTCCCGATCATGTAAAGGGCGCTCTCGGGGTGGTCTTTGAATTCATCACGCAGGATTCGCTCGCAGCCGTCCAGGGCATCATCAAGGCTTACGAGCCTTCCCTTGAGGCCACTGAATTGCTCGGTGGTAAAAAAGGGTTGAGTGAGGAAACGTTCCAGCCGCCGCGCACGAGCGACGATGTTCCGATCCTTCGCTGACAGTTGCTCAAGGCCCAGCATGGCGATGATGTCCTTGAGATCCGCGTACTGCGCGAGGGTGCTCCGGACCTCCTGAGCCAGGCCGTAGTGCCGTGCGCCCACGATGCCCGGCGTAGCCATCTTTGAACTGGATTGCAGTGGATCGATGGCGGGATAAAGGCCCTCGCTAGCCCGCTTTCGCGAGAGCACGATAGACGCGGAAAGATGGGAAAAGGTGTGCACGGCGGCCGGGTCCGTGAAATCGTCGGCCGGCACATAAACGGCCTGAATCGAGGTGATGGCGCCGCTGTCCGTATTGGCAATGCGCTCCTCGAGGCCTGAAAGCTCCGTGCCCATGGTGGGCTGATAACCCAGACGCGACGGCATGTTTCCCATTAACCCGGATACTTCGGAGCCGGCCTGGATAAAGCGGAAAATGTTGTCGATGAGCAGCAGCACATCGCGATGCTCATCATCCCGGAAATATTCGGCCATCGTCAGGGCAGCGTGGCCGACGCGGAAGCGGCTGCCGGGAGGCTCGTTCATCTGGCCGAAGATCATCACCATGTTGGCCAATACCTCGGCTTCTTTCATTTCCCGGTAAAGTTCCTCGCCTTCGCGACAGCGCTCGCCGATGCCGCAGAAGATGCTTACGCCCTTCTGCTTGCCGATCATGTTGTGTATCAATTCCGTGAGCAGGACGGTCTTGCCCACCCCTGCGCCACCGAAGAGGCCCGCCTTTCCGCCGAGTTCCAGGGGCATGAGCACATCAATCAGTTTGATGCCCGTCTCGAAGATTTCGGATTTCGTGGATCGCTGGGCAAGGGGGGGAGGGGCGTGATGCACTGAGCGCCACTGGACATCGGACAAGGCAGCCTCGCGATCGATGGTGTTGCCAAACACATCGAACATGCGCGAGAGAATTCCCTTGCCCACGGGTGCCTTCAGGGGGCCGCCCGTGTCTCTCACGGGCATGCCACGGGCCAGTCCCTGCGTGGGCGTCAAGGCGATGCCCCGCGCGCGATGGGCATCAAGGTGCGCAAGCACCTCGATGACAATCTGTTCTTCTGTGCCCGCGCGTAGCACGGAATATATCGGTGGCAAGTGATCATGAAAGTGTATGTCGACGACGCTACCGCGCACGGAAGCCACCAGTCCGAGGGGCGAGAGATGCGTATCTCCCTGATCACGCGCCTCGGCTGTCGTTATCCGTTCCATTTCCAATTTCTGACTTCCGGCATGTCCTGCCCGTGCTCGTTGATATACCGGCGATGCTCCGCCAGCTTGTCGCCTTTATGGATCGATCCGGGGCATTCCGGCGACGCGTGGCTGAGAATCCCGCCGGGGGAGGAGAACTGTCTGAACAGTTTCCGCAGTCCCGCCTCATCCAGCTCGATACCGAGGAAGCCCATACCTTCGCAGATGCGGGCCCGCACAGGGGCTGCGTTTTCGCCAATACCGCCTGAAAAGACCAGGGTGTCGAGGCCAGCAAGGGCTGCGGCGCAGGCGCCGATCGGTTTCTTTCCCCGGTAGCAGAAAAGCGCAATGGCCTCGGCTGCTCGTGTGTCCCATTGCTCGCAGGCCAGCAACTCGCTCATGTCGGAACTGATGTCCGACAAGCCCAGTGGCCCGGAAGCACTGTTGACCATCCGGTCAAACTGCCCGGCAGTCATATGCTTGCTACGTGCCAGGTATCCGACCAGCCCCGGATCCAGATCGCCCGAGCGCCTGCCCATGGGCATTCCAGCAGCCGGCGTAAAGCCCATACTGGTGTCGATGCTCTTGCCGTCAAGGACGGCACTCATGCTGGCGCCGTTGCCGAGGTGGGCGAGGATAACGCGGCCCTGCGTTGCCGCCCGATCACCAAGTCGTACGAGGGACTCCATCAAATAGGTACACGACAAGCCGTGGAAACCGTAGCGCTGGATGCCCCGGGAATAGAAACGCCGGGGGATGGACAGCATTTTCGCCAAGCCGGGCATGGTGTTGTGAAAGGCGGTATCGAAGCAGGCCAGCTGCGGCATCGTGGGGTGATGGCGCGCGAAGGCTTCAATCAGTTCGATCTCCCCGGGAAGATGCTCCGGATCCACTGGACTGATGCGACGCAGCTCCTCGAGCAATTCCGCGGTCACGATCTCTGGCGCGCTGTGCGTCATACCGTGGACCACGCGGTGCCCTACGGCCTGCACTGACGTAAAGAGCGCTTCCCCCTCGAGCCAGTCGACGAGGAAAGCCGCCGCCGATCTGTGGTCCTCGACGGCGCTGGCGTCAGCCGCTTTTTGGTCCCCATCCGGGCCCCCGACCGTGAGGCTCGTCCCGTGCAGGCCTATCCGGTCCAGTTTTCTGTGGGTGCCTCGTTTCAGCGTCCCGTCGGCCGAGTACAGCGCAAAGCGAATGCTTGATGAGCCTCCGTTGATGGCGAGAATGTGGTGCTCACCGGGCTCCGAGATCGCGAGAGCCATGGCCACTTACCGTGGCTCGGAGACGCCGGCGTCGCCTTCAGAATGCGTCTGAAAACCAGGCGGAAGCCCTTCGTCGCGATACAGCAGCGCCCGGGAGGTCTCGTCCCTCCGGCGCCATCTATGCGGGAGGGCGATGTCGGAGCGGATCGGTAGAGCATTCGAAGCCTTCATGGCACAGTCCCTTGGGCAGCCCAGTCGAGGCGGGACATCCCGACTAACAGGTATGAAACGGGCATGAAAGGGCGCGCCGCGTCGATGTAGACGACCTTGCCATTCGTATGCGCGACGGTCTGTGCGGTAAGGAACCGACCAGGCAGGCAAGGGTGAATAGGGTGGCTGCAATCGTTCATGCGCGTGATCGCTGCGCCTTGCGCCGCTAAGCGTGATGCGGCGAAGCTCAGGGAACCACCAAAGCTTCAGGGAGATCGAATGATGAACAGTCTGTTTAGAAATCTTGCTCTACCGCTTGCCATGATCGGCGCGTGTTCTGTCGAGGCGCAAAGCGTGGATCCCGGTGCCTATGGCCGCATGTCTTTCAGTGCCTTCGATCGCGATGCCGATGGCCTGGTCAGCAAGAAGGAATTCGATGCTGTCCATGCAGAGCGTATGCAGGCTCGCGCTGAGGACGGCGCGACGCTGCGTGGCATGCCCGTCATGCCCGCGTTTGCTGATTTTGATCAAGATGGCGACGGACAGCTCACGGCCGATGAGTTCGCCGCAGGCCAGGAGGATCGCAGGAGGGGCGGTGCCGGTCGCGCCATGGGGTCCGATATGAGCTCTGGCAAGGGGCGCGGCATGGGCCCTGCCATGGGCCCCGGGATGGGAGCGACGGCGGGAAGAAACATGCCCTCCTTCACCGAATTCGACCTTAATGCTGATGGAACCCTGACTGAAGACGAGTTCGTCGAAGCGCGAGGCGAGCGCATCACGGAGCGGGATCAAGAGGGGTATCGGATGAGAAATCTCGGCAATGCGCCCGCCTTCACGGACATTGACCTCGATGGCAATGGTGCCGTCGATGCCCGGGAATTCGCTGAGGCCCAAAGTCAGCACCGGAAGCGGATGAGGCCTCAACAGTAGCGCTCACAGCGCCCAGCGCACTTCAGGTGCGGTGAGCCCTTGACGCCTGAATCTGCCCCTCGCGTGCCGGACTCACGGCTCCGCCCCCGGTGCGGCCGATCCTGTTCCCGGCCTTGCCTTCCCGTAGTGTATGTGCGGGTGTACGCAAGAGCGCCCGATTCTGGCGGGGGTAGTGAGGATCAATCCGGATGCTGCCAACAGTGAGAAACGTCATGTTGCCAGTGCACGCGGGCGGTACCCAGAGATGCCGATCAATTATCGATTCTCGAGACTTTCTGGTGTCGTCGGAAAACGAGTTCAGCCTCTGCACATGCGCCACGAAGGTGAAGCCGTTCTTCAAGTCGAGGAAGCATTACCGCAAACGGCTCAGGGAGGGCGTTGAGGAGCTCAGCGAACTGCAGCGCATGCACTACGCATCCAGCCGCCATGCGATCCTGCTGATTTTCCAGGCGATGGACACGGCCGGCAAGGACGGCGCGATCAGGCACGTCATGTCCGGGATTAACCCGCAGGGCTGTCAGGTGTTCAGTTTCAAGCAGCCTACGGCAGAAGAACTCAAGCACGACTTTCTCTGGCGCACGACCTGTCGCCTGCCGGAACGGGGACGGATCGGCATCTTCAATCGATCCTACTACGAGGAAGTCGTGATCGTTTGCGTGCATCCGGAGATATTGCGCAGTCAGGGCCTGCCTGAGGGCAACGAGCACCACGCATGCGCCCTGGTATGTGGTACCTGCCGACAGTAAGAAGAACGCCCGCCTTATCGTGTCACAGATCATCCTCGACACCATGAAGGGACTCGGTATGAGTTATTCGACGGTGGACGATGAGCGTGTGAAGGAGTTGCAGCGCATCCGCAGTGAGCTTTGAACGTCGGTGCTATGGTGTGCCATGGTTCAAGGGTTTGCGTAGGATGCTGCTGCGGCGATCC
>JAZBOX010000193.1:0-6075 GCA_036351355.1 Halieaceae bacterium | reverse complement strand
TGCGCTACACTCTGTCATCGAAGGGCTGTCCTTTTGTTGGTTCATAATGGCTTGATTGCACAACCTTTATGCCCCAAAAGGCAGCCCTTTTTCAATCCCCCTGTGAGATTTCCGGGTTAGGGCATCCTTGCGCTTGATCGCCTGGAAGAACTCCGCATGCGCCTGCACCATTTCCGTGAACTCCAGGCCGAGCTCACGTTCGGACTGCCAGATGGCCACCTGATCGGTACGGAACTCGCCGTGGGCCAGCTGTACATCCAGCAGCCAGTTATCCAGATCGGGGGGCTGAGGGCCTTCGCGGTAGAGCAGGAATTTCTGTTCCGGTTGCTCACGGAGCAGCTTGTACTTGATCCCGTATTCGTTGTTGGCGAGCGTAAGCTTCTCGACGCCGGGCAGCTGAAGCGCCTCGAAGTCGTCGCGCAACTCCTGCTTGGCGTCGTACCAGAAGACGATCCTGTGCCGGCCGAAGAGTTTGGCCAGGGCATGGGCTATACGGTCTTCCAAGATCACCCTCCAAATTCAATCTTCCAAATCCCGGCAGCAACGGAGGCTAAATGCTTTTGCCGCGCCTCGATTTTTGCTTCGTCCCAGATATCGTAATGCTCAGCAATAGCCTTGGTAATCTGAAAGCAGCTCTGCTCATAGGCACTGCGTTTGCGTTCATAGTCACCGTTACCCAAGTCGCGATTGCGGCTGGTTTCAAGAGGTGTCATATTCCCGATTCGATAAATGAGGCGATCTTGTTTTGCCTCTTCAATATGATTCCAAGCGTCCGATGGGCTTTCCGGTAAAATGTGTTCCAGATTGTAGGTCGCGCTCTCGAAATCAAAGTCCTGCCCCGATCGCTGGCGCTCGATCTCGAACAGGATGTAGCGAACCACCTTCTTGTTTCGACTGTTCGTAGTCCGAAATTCCTTGTCGGAAAAAGCGGCCTTGAACTGGGAGTCGTCCGGGTACACCTCTTTTAGTTTCGTCAATATTTCAGCGGGCCTGCTCAGACCTCCGGCGGTGACATTCCATGCAATTTCATTGTAAAGGCGTTCTTGTTCATGTGTCTGTAGGTTGCAAATGACATTGTAGCGAAATGACACGACGGCGACGGCCTTGATGATGCGTGTGAAGGACGCACGATCGCGCTCGAAGAAATGGGTATAGCAGGCCATGAGCATGGCAAGCGGCTGGCGCACATTGAACATCAGAAGTTGTTCCAGCGCCGCTTTCTCCTCCCGATTCCAAATGGCGTCCTGAGGATCTCGCAAGGCGGCGTAGACGGCTGCAGACTGGTCCAAGTCCCGCAACAGTTCGAATGCCTGATCGCGTGCAGTAATCCGCTTTCGTATGGTCTTGAATAGATCGGATTTCCGTACGAGTTTATTTCGGCTGTTCCAGAACACACGCAAAAACTCGGGGAAACTCTCGCTGCTCAACAGACCGACAATTCGCTCCCATCGCTCTTCAAGCGCTTTTAGTTCCGTCTCGTGCGTTTGCTGAGTGCTGATCACTGAGAACAGATAGTTCTTGAGCAGATCTGTGGCCGATAATCTCACCCCGCGTGCATTCAGCGTCTCGAAAACCTTGAAGGCGTTGAGCTCATCGGTGACCGTGATGACGGTAAAGAAGAGTTTATCGACAAGCGTGTCGATGAATGCTGCGAGTTTTTTCCCGCTTTCAGTCGTTACCCCCGCGTGCGCTTTCATCCGCTCCTTGAACCAGTTGAACGCTTTGCGAAGCTGATGCTCGGATGCATTCAAACCGCGCTGCGGCATTCGCTCCAAAGGAACCAGATACGTTTGATAAAATCGGTTGTTGTGGCGATTGAGCTCCAGCTTCGATCGGGGAACCAGACTGACGGGATCCAAATAGCCAATGTAGCTGTTCTGAAATTGTTCTTTTCGCTTGGCATTGTTGTCGGAATCCAGCTTCGCCTCTATCAAGTCCTTGAAATGACCGAGTGAGGCC
This sequence comes from Halieaceae bacterium, assembly GCA_036351355.1. Taxonomy (GTDB): domain Bacteria; phylum Pseudomonadota; class Gammaproteobacteria; order Pseudomonadales; family Halieaceae; genus Congregibacter. The sequence continues at coordinate 4,116 of JAZBOX010000193.1, read as the reverse complement.
AAGATCATCACACTGATCGTTGTGATGCGTTGCTGACCATCAATGATGTCAAACTGTTTGCTGTCCGATGACTGAAGCACCAGGTAACCCATGTAGTGGGACGGCTCTCCTCCCTCCTCGAACAGGCCGAGAATATCCTGCCAGAGATCATCCCACTCGTCTTCCGTCCAGGAATAGTCGCGCTGGAACGGGGGCACGCGATAACTCAACCCGTTGGCCAGCAATTGGCGAAAGGTTGAGTTCGTGGTGTTGAAATTCATGGTCGCCATACATCAATCCTCCTTGGCATCCAGACCGACGATCTTCTTCAAGGCCGCGCCGAGTTCGGGGTAGTTGACCTTCACGCCGTCGTCGAGGTCGATCTCCACCTGCTCGGTGGCCAGCGGGTACAGCACTTCGCGCTCGTACTTCTCCATCTCGGCGATCATTTTGGTGATTTTTTCGATCTCTTTCAGGGCCTTGGTTTTCTCGCCCTGGCTGCTGCTGGCGCTAATGCTGACCGCCTCCAAATGATTCTTGTGCGAGGTGAGCTTGGTGCGGAACTCGCGCAGGTAGTCGTTGAGCACCACGCTGACCGTATCCGGGCGGTAGCGGTGCATGTAGATCAGAGCGTTGAAGCTGCCCCCCCTTTACCCGAGCCGCTGGAGAACAGCCAGTAGATGGGCCGCTTCTTGTAGCGCTTCACATGGTCGGTGTAGAACTCGCCGAGGCAGTAGTCCCGGATGCCGTAGGATCCCGCCGGCGAGGTGACACGGACGTCCTTGCAGCGTGTCGCAGCGAGCCATCTCCGATTACTCTTGCAACCCTCGATCGTGGTCAACGGTGAGCGTGATCACGCTGCAGATCGTCAACGCTGGGCCCCTGGCATCATGTGGCCAGCTTGGGCTCGAGCAAACTCTTCGGGACTGACGAGCCCATCGGCATTCTGGTCGATTTCCTCGAACGATGGGGCATTTGCCAGGTTGCGCATCTGATAGCCCTGCTGGGCGCGCGACCGGATCCGCTCGCCGCGCGCCTCGTTGAGCTCCTCTTTCGTCAGGGCGCCACTGCCGTCCAGGTCGAAATCGCTGAACGCCGGCATGTTCCAACCCATTCCCGGACCCATGCCGCGACCGCCGCCCATGCCCGGCCCACCTTGCCGGCGCTCCTGTTGCACCGCGTGGAATTCCTCGGGCGTGATCTGGCCGTCGGCGTCGCGGTCGAAGTCGCCAAAGGCCGGTGCGCTCGCGGCACCGCGCATCGGCGCACCCTGCGCAGCGCGTTGGCCCATGCGCTCGGCTCGGGCGGCGTCGAACTCGTCCCGAGTCACGACGCCGTCGCCGTTCTGATCGAAGGCCGAGAGGCTCATCGGTCCGCGCGGCGGGCCACCTGCGGGCTGCGCGCTCGCGACAAAGGCCAGACCCACGGCAGCGAGTGCCAAGGTGAGGCGCGTCGCTCGTATCTTCATGTTCATCGTCTTGCTCCGGATCATTGATGCACTCGACGCGCGCGGGCAGCGCGCGCCTCCTCGAAAATCATCGCGGCACACACCGTGCCAGGAAAAGAAATGACACCATCAGTCGTCCCAGCGCCCGACGCCCGGGATGACTACCTGATCCTCATTGTAGACGCCGTCATCGGCACCGCGATGACAAGCATCGCACTGGCTGAAGCTGCGCACCTCGGGGTTGCCGCCGACGAGCCGCTGCGGGATCTCGTGATGCTCGTGCCGGAAGTAGCGCGTCTCGCTGATCCGCGGCAACCCGGTCGTCGTGGACGTCGCGCCGGCTCGTGACGCCACGGCGAATGCCCGCGAGCGCGAGCGCTTCGCCTGGTCGGCGGCGTTGTCGACCAGATAGGCCGCGAGCTCCGCGCGCAGCGGCTCGCCGAGGCTGGCAATGTCCCCGTAGTGCTCGGCGAGCGCCTCGGGCCGCATGACGACCTCCCACGCACTGCCCGGCAGCAGGCCCGGTTGGTAGGGCATGTGGCAGGCGCCGCACTCGGCTCGGTACGCCTCGTTGGCCACCGGGGCGACATCGGCGCTCGCTCGCCAGCCGCGGCGATAGTCGTCGTCATCGTCGTCATCGCTGAGCGCCACACCGCCGATCCCGAGCGCCAGGAGGCCAGCGATCAGCGTGGACAGTAACAAGGACGAATGGTGCATCATGGTCGTCTCCGAATCATTGACTGCGAATGTAACTCAGGAAGTCGGCTTTCTCGGCCCCCGTGCATTCCCGCCCAAGCGTCCAGCGGCAGTTGCGCAGCAGCCATTTATCGATCTTTGCCGAATCGGTGAGCCGTTCTGGATTCACCGATGGGCCCAAGGGCTCAATGACCTTGCCGGTGACCGCATGACGCCCCGGCTCGGTCAGATCGCGCCCGTGGCAGGTGGCGCAGCTGCGCGGTGGAGCGTCTTCCGACTGCGCATGCTGCTCCACCCACGCCGCAGCGCCGGCGTCAGGATCCCCGGCCCGCGCGGGCTGCGTGGACACCCAACCCGCCGCGGCGATCAGCGCCCATACGAAGACGGCCCTCATCGCGCGTCCTTCCGCTTGGTCCCAGTGACCATTGCGCGGACCAGGTTCTCGCGGTGCGCCAGGCTCGAGAAGACGACACCGGCAATGTGAGCCACGATCAATGCGAGCGTGAAGTTGGCCAGGACCTCGTGGACTTCCTCCAGGGTATGACCCCACCCGCGCGGTAGGCCGCTCATCAACGGGGCGAGCGGCCCCGAGAGCTCCTGCGCCCCGAAGAGGGCCAGGCCGCTCAGTCCGGTCGCGGTCACGGCCAGCAGCAGCGCCACGACCATCGCCCCACCGGCCGGGTTGTGCCCCAGATAACGCGGCGCCCGTCCACGCAAGACTGCCGCAAGGTAGCCGCCGACCTGCCGCGGGCCGCGCACGAAGTCACCGAAGCGGGCGTAGCGCGGACCGATCAGACCCCAGACGAGGCGCACGGCGATCAGGGTCAAGACGAGGTAGCCGGCCCAGACATGAACTGCCAGCAGATCGTCCTCGACCAGAAAGGCGGTGGCGAAGCCGACCACCAGAGACCAGTGGAAGATCCGCACCAGCGGGTCCCAGACCCGCAAAGGCTCGCTCTTCGGCTTGAAATCGGTCGCTGCGGCGACCGTCGTCGTTGTCGACATCTGTTGCTCTCCCGTTTTAGGTTTGCCGGAAGTCGCTCGTGGCGACTTGGGGGGCAGCCTAACGAAGGGCGCCTGACCGATCCCTGAGCCCGACCGTCAGCGAACTGTCAGCAAGGATCCGTTCCAATATCCCGGGTGTTTGCCCTGTCTGGCCGCATGGCGTTTCACTCGTAAGCGATGGCAGGCCCTCAATGGCCACGAGGAGGTAGACGCGTGCCCAAGCACACCAAGCGATTCCGATCACTGACGCTCAGCTGGGCGTTACTCCTGCTCGCTGCCGTCGCCCAGGCCGATCACGAGCCGGGGGAGTACGACGACGAGCACGACCACGACCGTGCCCGCCACGCGCTGGAGCGCGGCGAGGTGCGTCCCTTCGTAGAGATCCTCGAGCGGGTCGCCACGCAGATGCCGGGCGAGATCGTCGAGGTCGAGCTCGAGCGCTGGCACGCGCGCGGCGAGCGGCGCTGGGCCTACGAGCTGGTCGTCATCTCGCCGGACGGGCGGCTGCGCGAGATCTACGTCGATGCCGCGACGGCGGAGATCCTGGGTGAGGAATACGAGGAGTACCAGGAACACGAGGAGTATGAGGACTGATGCGCGTGCTGCTGGTCGAAGACGATGAGCGGGTCGCCGCCGGTGTTCGCGACGCACTGACGGCCGCAGGGTTCCTGGTCGAGCGCGAGGGGGACGGGGAAACCGCCTGGTTCAAGGGCGACACCGAGGACTATGCCGCGATCATCCTCGACCTTGGGCTGCCGAGCCTCGACGGGTTGTCGATCCTCAAGCGCTGGCGGGCGGGCAGCGGGTTCCGGTTCTCATCCTAACGGCGCGCGGCGACTGGCACGAGCGTGTCGAGGGGATCGACGCCGGTGCCGACGATTACCTGCCCAAACCCTTTCGGATGGAGGAGCTCCTCGCGCGCCTGCGCGCCCTGGTGCGCCGCGCCGCCGGCCAGGCCAGCGCCGTGCTGGCGAACGGTCCGGTCATGC
>JAZBOX010000192.1:0-12051 GCA_036351355.1 Halieaceae bacterium | reverse complement strand
CGGCGCAGGACTCGTCGGTGATCTCCGTGTAGTCGAGGTTGCGCGCGAAGCTGAGATCGCGCCCCGTCAAAGCGCAGACATCGGCTTCCGCCAGTTCCGTGCTCCTGCTGAGTTCAACGAGACTGTTGCCGAAGGCGATGACCGTATGTCCGATGAACAGTATGCAGAGCAGGCGCAGGGCCTGCATGACGCGCAGGCGCAGCGGCGTAAAGGCGGCGTCATCAAGGAGATAGGTCTCGAGTTCGAGCAGTATCAGCAGCAGAAACCAGGCGGTCTCGTCGAGGCTTGTGGCAAAGGCCGCCAGCCAGTCGTGCCAGCGCCAGCCCGGGTGCATCGTATGGCCGGCGACGTTGATATCGACGAGTACGTAGTGGGCGAAATTGACCAGCAACAGACTGTAGACCACCGCCTTGACCAACTGCCGCGGATCGCGCGTCAGCCTCGGGGCTCTTTCATTTCCTGTGCCCTTCGTGCCCGTCGTGCCCGTCGTGTCCGTCACGCCCGCCATCGCGGCTCGTGATTCCGTGACCTCGTGTGTGGTCAATCGCGCACCCTTCTGCCCGGCTGGAGGCAGCGTCGATTCGATCGCGCAAAGCAGCCCGGTCAATCTCACCGTCAATCGCATCGCCAATCGCGCAGACGATCGCAGCGGAACGCCGAAACTATCGCCTTTTCAGCAACATAGCGGCGCGCCCGCCGCTCCTCGTCGGAGCCTATAGGCAGGCACAGCGCATCCGCTGCCTCGCAGACCCTGAAGCCACGGCGCGCAGCGCGGTTCTGCCTCGGCCGGCCCGTCTGAATCCGAAAGCCCCCAGAGTCCGTAAGCGAATAAAACTCAATCGGGACAGGCCCTGGACGGCCGCGGCTCGGCGCAGGAAGCCGCGCCGGCGCGAGGCCCGCTCAGTGATCAACGGGAGGCAGCCGCTTTGGGATCGCCACAGGAATTTGTCGAAAGTTACCTCAGCGCCTGGAATGATCAGGATGCGCCGCGCATCGCCGGCCACCTCTGCAGCGATGGCACCTATGTGGATGTCCCCGGACAGCAGACGCTTGCCGGTGAGTCCCTCATCGAACACCTGGTGGACTACTTCAGCAACGATGAATTCCGCTACGAGATCGTCGGTGACGTGCTCAGCAACGGAAAAACCGTCGCCTTCCAGTATCGCGTGGTGCCGCGCGACCCCACCTCCGACGACCCCGGCTGGGGCGGCGCCGAGTTCATCGTGCTCGACGGCGATACGGCGACGCAGATCAGCGACTACTACCTTGTGCCCGGCAGCGACCCGGGCCGCGGCAGCGCCAGTGCCGGCGGGCGCCGCTACGCCAAATCCGGCCTCGGCGAGGAGGCCATGAACGAACTGCTCGCCGCTCTGGATACGGCAATGGTGGAGAAAAAAACCTTTCTGGATCCGGATCTGTCGCTGCCGAAGCTGGCGGAGTCGCTGGACTGCTCCGTCAATCACCTGTCGCAGGCCATCAACGCCGGCCACAAGCTCAGCTTCTTCGACTACATCAACCGGTTTCGCGTGGCCGAGGCCGCGCGCATGCTGCGCCAGAAGGACTGCCAGTTCCCGGCCATCCTCGATGTCGCCCTGTCCGTCGGTTTCAACTCGACGTCGACCTTCTACACGGCATTCAAGAAAGCCACGGGACAGACGCCCGCCAGCTACCGCAAGTCGCAGGCACCACTCTAGTCCGCCATCCTTACCGCCGGCTGCGGCCGCGGATCTGACGGCTCAGATTGCCCGCAGATACCACTCGTAGTCGATATCGGGAACCTGGGCGTGGTAGTCGTCGCTCTCCCCCTTACGCCCTGCCGCGTAGGCCTGCACGAACTTGTCACCGAGATACGCCGGCAGCGTATCCCCTTTGCGGAAAATGCGGATCGCCTCATCGAGCCGCGTAGGCAGGGTGGTTGGATCATCGGACAGATCGGCCTCACGCCGCACCGGCTCATCGGGCTCCTGGCCGCGCGCCATGCCGGCGTGCATGCCGGCAAGCACGGCGGCAAGAACGAGGTAGGGGTTGGCGTCAGCGCCGGCGATGCGGTGTTCGATGCGCCGATTAGCCTCCGATGAGCGCGGAATGCGTAGCGCGACTTCGCGGTGGTCATAGCCCCAGCTCGCTCCTGAGGGCGCGAAGGCGCCGGCGCGGAAGCGGCGGTAGGAATTCGGATTGGGCGCGAAAATCGCCATACCCTGATCGATCGTGTGGCCAAGGCCGGCTACGGCATGACGCAGGCGCGGCATGAGTCGCGGCGGGTGCTCAGGGTCAGGGTCAGCGAACACGTTTTTACCCTCGCGGTCGTAAACGCTGGCGTGGATGTGCAGCCCGCTGCCCGCGAGCTCCGAAAAGGGCTTGGCCATGAACGTCGCGGCGAAACCGTGGCGCCGCGCCACCGCCTTCACGATGCGGCGCAGCAGCAGCGCGTGATCCCCGGCCAGCACCGCATCGTCCTGATGATGCGTGTTGATCTCCCATTGACCGGGCGAGAACTCGCTGTGAATGGCCGTCAGCGGCACCGCCTGAATCGCACAGGCCTCGCGTACGTCATTGAGAAAGGCATCGCAGTCGAAGAGGTCGTCAGCCATGCAGTACTGGATGCCCTGCTGGCGGAGACCGGTGCCGGGAATCTGCCCGAGAAGAGGCTGCGGCCGCGGCTCCTGCGTGCCATCGAGCAGGTAGAACTCGAGCTCCGTGACCGCTGTGGGGGCCATGCCGTCGGCGGCATAGCGATCGAGCACGGCGAGCAGCGGTGAACGCGGGTCCAGCCACTCGACGCGGTCTTCGGCGCTCACGTAGCTGGTGAGCACCTGCGCGACCGGTGTATCAAACCAGGGGATCCGCACCAGCGTTCCCGCAATGGGACGCAGCAGCTGGTCGGGATCGCCGCCAATTTCGCTTTGTGGCACGCCGTCGTACATGTCGCCACGAATCCCCAGCAGAGGCACCGTGCGCGGCACGCAGTAGCGACCATCGAAGAGCGCCGCGAACTCGGCGCGCTGGATCCGCTTGCAGCGCAGCAGGCCGTTCATGTCGGGCATGAGCACTTCGATGAGCTCGACGTCGGGATTGGCGGCGAGGAAGGCGTCCAGTTCCCCGTGATCGGCAAATTCCATGGCAGTCCCGACAGGCCCGATGATGCCCGTCAAAGTAGAAACGGCCAGCGCCCGGGTCTACCTGCCGTGTAGGGATGAATTCGCCGCTGAGCGCGCTTTCGGTATCCTTCGCCGCGCGCCGGTGATGGAAAACGCGGGGGAGAGGTACATGTTAGGCCTGCGGGCACTTCAGGAAAGCAGCGAACACACGGGTTCCTATTACGCGGCGACCGCCAACTGGCAGACCGACTACCCGCGTCTGGAAAGCGATCTGAGCTGCGATGTCGTCGTGGTCGGCGGCGGCTTCACCGGCGTGAACACAGCGCTGGAACTTGCCGAGCGCGGCTACGACGTGATCCTGCTGGAGGCCAACCGCATCAGCTGGGGGGCCAGCGGTCGTAACGGCGGCCAGGTGATCGGCGGCATCGGCCACGATCCCGAGCGCTTCGTGAAGGCCATCGGCGAAGAAGGCGTAAAGACCATCTATCAGATGGGCATCGAAGCGCGCGACGTGATTCGCGAGCGCATCGAGACCTACGAGATCGACTGCGACCTGAAGTGGGGCTACTGCGATGTGGCGCTGAAACCCCGCCACATGAAGCAGTTCGCCGAGTGGCAGGCGTTCGAAAAAAGCATCGGCAATCCGCACCCCTACACGCTCCTTGATCGCTACGAGCTCAGGGAATACGTACGCTCCGATCGCTACCTCGGCGGACTGCACACGACGGCCAACGGACACATCCAGCCGCTCAACCTGTGCATCGGCGAGGCACGCGCGCTGGAGGCGCTCGGCGGACGGATTTTCGAGCAGTCGCGCGTTACCGGACTCGAGCACGGCCGTAGCGTATGCGTCCGCACGGAGCAGGGCAGCGTGAGCGCAAAGCAGGCCGTTCTCGCCGGCAATGCCTATCTCGGCGGTCTGATCCCCAACCTCGCGAGCCGGATCCTACCCTCGGCCAGCTCGATCATCGCAACGGCACCGCTGTCCGAAGCCCTCGCAGAGGAGATCATGCCGGGCGACGTCGCCGTCTGCGATCCGCGTACCGCACTCGACTACTTCCGACTGTCAGCCGATCGCCGCCTGCTCTTCGGCGGCCTGTCGAACTACACGGGCATGGAGCCGCGGGACCTCGAAGGTGTGATGCGCCGGAAAATGGAGTTTGTCTTCCCGCAGCTCACGGGAATCCGCATCGACTATGCGTGGAGCGGCTGGATAGGCATCGGCCTGAATCGCATGCCGCAGCTCGGCCGGCTCGCCGAGAACGTCGCCTACATTCAGGCCTATTCGGGCCACGGCGTGGCACCGACGCATATCATGGCGCGAATCACGGCGGAGATGATCGCCGGAGAATCGAAACGCTTCCAGGTAATGGAAAAGATCAGGCACTGGCCCTTCCCCGGCGGCAAATACCTGCGCCGACCGGCGCTGGCTATCGGCATGGCCTACTACAAGGCCCTCGACGCGATCTGAGCACCGCCCGTCGCGGCGAGCGCGCTCAGCTGCCGTAGCGCCGCCAGTAGTCCTGCACCCAGACGACGGGGCCGTAGCCAAAACGCCGTCGTGACCCCCAGCGATGCGTCGGATCGTCGACGATCAGGTCGCTGGGGTCAGGCTTGCCGTGAAAGACCAGCACCGAGCACCAGTCAGGCCGACGCGGCGTACCGCGCAGCTTGCTCAATGGCCAGTACCAGACGCAGTGACGCTTGAAGCTTCCGCACCAGCGATGGGGCCAGTAGCTGCGACCACGCGCGTGGAGACTGATGAACTGCTGGTCGTTGCGACAGCTTGCGCGCGCAGCGTCGGGGTCTGCGCAAAAACGGTCGAAGATATGGGACTGCTCGCCGGCGATCCAGGCGACCACGGACGAGTTCCCGCCGCGATCGGGCCGCAGCGCCACGGGAAGCACCGTCAGCAGCGTCGGATTCCACTCGCGGATGATGTGCAGGCCGCCCTCGGTCAGCAGCCTGTCGGTGAAGCGTTCGAGATCGCCGAGAACCAGCACGTCGAGATCGAGATACAGAACGGGCGTGCCGGGCTCGAAGGTGTCCGCCGCGAACAGACCCAGCTTTGGCCAGATTCCGCGGTTCCAGGCGTTCCGCTGCAGCGGGATGTCGGGCAGGGGCCGCACTTCAATACCGTCTCCGAGCTCATCAGCCTCGTCGGTGAAGCAGACAAAGCGATGAGGACGCTGCAGATGGTCGGCTACGGCGCGACGCAGGCGATCGACGTAGCCATCCGCGTAGCGCTCACCCCACTTCAGGCAGCAGACAACGAGCTGGTGGCCCTCGGAGGCCGTCGGCATGCGCTGGAAGTTCTGCGACAGCTAGCGAAGGAAGGGTTGCGGTGGCGGCGTGCTCGCCGTCGAGGGCGGCAGGATAGGCAAGGCAAAGGAGGGCTGCCTCCCCGTCAGCGTGCCGAGAAAGGCCACCATATTCTGCGTCTCTTCCCCGGTAAATTTCCGCCCCAGCTGCGTGACGCCCATTTCGTTGATCGCATCGGCCAGCGTCGCCGCGCTGCCATCGTGGAAGTAGGGATAGGTCAGTGCAATATTGCGCAGCGTCGGCACCTTGAACACCATGCGATCGGACTCCTTGCCGGTCACGTCATAGCGCCCTTGCGCCGGATTGTCCGTCTTGTGGGGGTTGACCAGGCCGAACTTCTGAAAGGAGGTACCGCCGAGCGCCGGGCCGTTGTGACAGGCGAGGCAACCCGAGGTCTTGAAGAGTTCATAGCCGGCGAGGGCCGAGTCACTGATCGCATTCTTGTCGCCGCGCAGCCACTGATCGAAGGGCGAGTCGGGGGTCACCAGCGTGCGCTCGAACTCAGCGAGCACATCGGTCACGCGCTCAATATTCACAGTCTCATCACCGTAAGCCTGCTCGAACTCGGCCACGTATTCGGGGATCGAAGCGACCACCGCAAGGGCAATATCGTGCGGTAGCGCCATCTCCTTAGGATTCGCAATCGGCCCTGCTGCCTGCTCCTGCAGATCCGCGGCACGACCGTCCCAGAACTGGGCGATGTTATATACCGCGTTCAAAACCGTTGGCGAGTTGATCGGCCCCTCCTGCCAACCGTGCCCGATCGAGGACACTAGATTATCCGTGCCGCCCATGCTGAGGTTGTGGCAGGAGTTGCACGACAGAAATCCGGAACGCGACAGACGCGGATCGAAGAACAGCTTGCGGCCGAGATCAGCCTTGGCGGCGTCGATATCCTCTGGCATTTCCAGCGGAGAGACGGGTTCCTGTGCGAGCACATGGCTCGTGGCGGGAAGAAAGACAAGAAACGCGGCAAGCGACAGAACGACAAAACTCGCGGTCGTCGGGACGGATCGATACATGGAACGGGCACCTCGGGAACAACTGCGCAGAATTGTAGAGCAGACCGGTGCGCGCGGGCCGACGGAACGCGATCACCTTGATCTGTATCAAGGGTAGCGGGCGGCGATCCGGAGCCGCTCAGGCCGGGAGGCTCTGCGCCCGTTTCTCGTTGATCATCAGCAGCAGCTGCGCCGCGGCCTCAGCGTCGCAGAGCGCACGGTGATGGGTCACCAGGGGAATGTCGTAGGCCGCAGCCAGCGCTCCCAACCCGTAGGATTTGTGGCCGGGATAGAGCCTGCGCATGGACGCGCAGGTGCAGAGTTTGGGCATGCGGAAGGGTCGTCCGAGGCGGCGGAACTCCTGGCCAATGAAGCGGTAGTCGAAGTCGACGTTGTGGGCCACGAAGATGGCATCGTTGAGAAACTCGGCGAAGTCGTCCGCCACATCGGCGAATACCGGCGCCTCGGCCACCATGGCGGGAGTGATGCCCGTAAGTCGCGTAATCCCCGGCGGGATGCTGCGCTGCGGATTGAGCAGGGTCTGAAAGCGGCCGACGATCTCGCCATTCACCACCCTCACGGCGCCGATTTCCGTTACCCGGTGCTGCTCGCCGCGACCGCCGGTGGTTTCAACGTCGACCACCACGTAGGGCTGATCGGGATGCAGCACCCAGCGCACGCGCAGCACGTCGGCGCGAAAGCCCGCGCGCCGCAGCTGCTCAAGGCGAAGGAGCTGGTTGCGACGCAGCTGGTCGCCATCGGCCTTGACTTCGACAAAGCGCGGACCGGCGGCGTCGATCACCATCAGATCGGGGTAGCCGTGGCGGAGCGAAAGGTAGTCATCGCAGAACTGCAGCATGACCCGGCGCAGTGCCTCCAAAGGGGCGGTGTCGATCAGCGCGTACATCGCATCGAGGATCGACTGGCGCCAGCGAAAAATCCCGTTCGGCGTTCCGAAGCGTGCCACGCTCACGCGCAGCAGAAACCGCCTGGCGCCGGCGCGATCCTCAAGAAGCGCCAGGCGCTCGCCAATCGCGGCCTCGTTATCGCTGCGAAAGCGGCGCTCGACGAGCGCCGATGGCAGTCGCTCAAACGGCGAGTGCGAGCCGGAGCTGTCGGCCCCGAACAGCAGATCCCAGAACAAGAGCCCGAAAAGCGTGCGCCAGAGGCCGTTCTCGACGCGAAAGGCCTGCTGCCCCCGCGCCGTGAACCAGGCTGCGGCCGCGCGCTCGGGGGCGCCACGCCAGGCCTCATCGATGTCGATGACCTCGGAATCGCGCAGCTGATCCGTGAGCGCCGAGGTGCGCTTCTTCTCGAACTTGCGCGCGTAGATGTCGGCTGCGAGCAGCGCTTCTTCGTCGCAGGAGGGCGAATCGATACAGCGCTCTAGGTACTCCCGGGCAGCCTCGCGACGCCCGCTGGCCAGCAGCAGGCGGATAATGCGTTCCGAGCATTTCACCGATTCGCCGCGTCGATACACCTTAAGCGCCGAATCGGGGTCACCCTCCAGCGCCCGACCAAGCTCGAGGGCAAGCTGGTCGCGGAAGTCCGCAGCGGCCGGGGCCTGCGGCTCGGGCCAGGCATGCAGCTCGGCGAAGAGCACCTGAGCCTTGTGGCCGTCGCGGCGGAGCTGCTCCAGGCGCCGGGCGAAAAAGTAGGCGTGCACGGCGTCCTCGCGGTCGCTGAAACGCGCCTCGTAAGCCTCATCCGGCTCACGGCTTCGAACCAGACCGAGGTCGCGCATGGTGAACTGCGTCAGACCGTCCTGCACACGACCGAAGAACAGGAACAGAAGAAAACGTGCGTCCTCTGCCCTGCCCTGCGCGACGACACGCTCCGTTGGCAGCCAGGAAAAAAGGCGCTCTGCGTCGAACTGCTCGCGCGCCAGGGCAAGGAGCTCCGCCTTCTTCGCCGACGCACGAATACCGGCGAGCCGCTGTCGCAGGACGCCGAGCAGCTCTACGCGCGTCATCAGCGCGAGCATCTCATCGACGCAGTCCACGCCAGGGCGCGCCAGGAAGCCAGCGCGACTCAGCTCGGCAAGCGCCGCATCGATGTCGGCGATCTCCGGGTAGCGAAGGCGCTGGCGGACAAACAGCCTGCCGCGCCGGTTCAGCATACGCACGTACAGGCACTGAGCGGAGAAGCTCAGCGCTTCAAAATCGCTGCGAAAGCGACTCTGCGACGCATCGAGCGCGTGGACATAGTGCTTCTCGACGAAGTCGAGCATCTCGAGAAAATGCGCGTGGTAGTAGAAAGTCGGCAACTCGCGTGGGCGGAAAGACTTTCGACCGTAGCCGGAGCTGCGGCCGAAGGCGGCACCCTCTGCAACTGCAGCCGGCTCGCGGGTGGACTCGCGACGGTACGATTTCTGCTTCACGGTTGCGGCCTTGTCCTGGGCTTAGTCCTGGGCTTAGTCCTGGGCTTAGTCCTGGGCTTAGTCCTGGCTGTGTTCCTGTTTTTGGCCATGGCCTTGTCCCGGCTCTCGTCCTGGCTCTCGTCCGCGCCTTCCTTGCGTCGCTGCGCTGGCTTGCGCTGTCCGGCCCGAGTGCCCGGAACATCGTGCCAGCGGAGCCGCAACGATAACCAGCACGAATAATCTGCTACGCCGCCTCAGGCTACAGGTCACCAGTCCCGTATCGCGCATCCACTGCGTGCCGTGGCACCTGTCCTAGCCCATCCGCTAGGAGGCCCACGAATTACACGCTTCCTACACTCGAGGCTGACCAGCAGGGCAGGCCCATGGCTGACACCTCCTCCTCTGACGTGATCGTGATCGGCGCGGGCCACAACGGCCTCGTCTGCGCGGCCTACCTCGCGAAGGCCGGGCTGTCCGTGCGCGTCCTCGAAGCCCGCCCGGTCATCGGCGGCGCCGCATGCACAGAGGAGTTCCATCCGGGCTTTCGCAACTCGGTCTATTCCTACTCCATCAGCCTGCTGCACCCGAAGATCATCTCGGAGCTGCGCCTGGAGGAGCACGGCCTCGAGATCATGGAACGCCCCGCCGGTTCCCTCAGCCTGCTTGAAGACGGCCACATGCAGCTCACGCGCGACGGCGAGCAGGCCCGGGCGGAGATCGCCCGTTTCTCGAAGCGCGACGCCGGGCGCATCGACGCCTTCGAAGACGAGATCGCCGTCGTCGCTCGCGCCCTGCGCAGCCTGGCCACGCAGGCACCACCCAACTTCGGCGGCGGCTGGCGCGATGTGCTGGCGCTGCTCAAGGGCGGCAACCAGCTGCGCAGACTCGACAGCAAGCACCAGGTTGTCCTCGCCGAACTGATGACGCGTTCCCTCGGCGATCACCTCGACGCCTGGTTCGAGGGCGATCCGCTCAAGGGCCTGCTTGGCTTCGAGGGCGTGATCGGCAACTTTGCCGATCCCTATCAGGCGGGCACGGCCTACATCCTGCTCCACCACGCCTTCGGCGAGGTGAAGGGCCGCGAGGGCGCCTGGGGCATCGCCCGCGGCGGCATGGGTGCGATTTCCGATGCGATCGCGAGCGTCGCGAGGATCATCGAGGACGACGGCGCCGCGCGCGGGGTGATCACGGAAGACGGGCGGGAGTTCCATGCCCGCACCATCGCCGCCAACCTCCATCCGCAGCTGCTGCTCACCAGACTCCTCGATGGCGATAGGCTGCCCGCAGACACGCTGCGCCGCATCAGCGCCTACCGCAGCCACTCGGCCACCTTCCGCATGAACGTGGCGCTCTCGGAGCTGCCGCGCTTCTCCAGCCTCCCGGCCGATGAGACCTTTCACTTCAAGGGCGCGATCGAGCTCTGCCCGTCGCTCGGCTACATGCAGGAAGCCTATCGCGAGGCAAAGGCAGACGGCTGGACGCGCAAGCCGATCATCTCGATGCAGATTCCCAGCACCCAGGACGACAGCCTCGCACCCGCCGGTGCGCACGTGGCCAGCCTGTTCTGTCAGCACTTCCAGCGCGAGCTGCCGGGAGGTCAGAGCTGGGATGAAGTCAAGGATACGGTGGCGGACAGCATCATCGGCGCCATCGACGCGCACGCGCCAAATTTCAGGGCATCGGTGGTCGGTCGCCAGATCAAGTCGCCGCTGGATATCGAGCGCGACCTGAACATGGTCGGCGGTGACATTTTTCACGGCGCCCTGCACCTCGATCAGTTTTATTCGATGCGACCCGTGCCCGGGCTGGCCGACCACCGCATGCCCACGAAAGGCGTCTATCTGTGCGGCTCCGGCGCGCACCCTGGCGGCGGCGTCAGCGGGCTCCCCGGACACAACGCGGCGCAGGTCATTCTCCGCGACCGCTAGGGCGTCGCTCTCGGAGCGCCAGGGAAGCGGGGAGCCCGATCGGCAAGGAGAGAAGCAGCGATGACGATCTACACCACCACCATCGCCATCAGCGTCATCCTGTTTATCGCCATCGGCGGCTGGGCCGGGCGCAAGGTCCAGAACATCGACGACTACTTCGTGGCGGGACGCCGCTCGCCCACGCTGCTGATCGTCGGCACCCTCGTCGCCAGTGTCTTCTCGACGTCGATCTTCCTCGGCGAGGCCGGCTTCACCTACGAAGGCCAGCTCGGCCCCTACCTGCTATTACCGGGCGTTGCCGTGACGGGCTACGTTTACGGCGCCCTGTTCTTCGGCACCTTTCTGCGCCGCAGCCGCGCGCCGACGGTGGCGGACTTTTTCGGGCAGCGCTTCGACAGCCACCGCGTGCAGCAGATGGCCGGCATCACCATCATCCTGGGCCTGGGCGGGTATCTGCTGGTCGTCACACAGGGTGCCGCCATCCTGATCTCGGACCTGACCGGCATCGGCTATGCCAGCGCCGTGATCCTGTCCTGGATCAGCTACACCGGCTTCACGATGTACGCGGGCTCGAAGGGCGTGGTCATCACCGACACGCTGATGTTTCTGCTGTTTACCGGCGCGACGATCTTTTTCGTCGGTGATCTCCTCGACGGCCTCGGCGGCTTCCAGACCACGATCGAGGAGCTGACACGGCGCGACGTGAAACGTGACCTCACCGCCTGGCACGGCACCATCGGCGAGGGCACGGACTGGCCGACGGCCTGGGACTTCCTGATCTGGTTCATCATCATCGACCTGGCCTGGAGCATCGTGTACGCCGTGAGCCCCTGGCAGTCGAGCCGCCACCTGATGGCGAAAAACGAGCACGTGGTGCTGCGCGCCGCCATCTACGCCTGCTTCGCCGTGATCTTCATGCAGATCCTGATCTACGGCGCCGGCGGTTTCATCAACCTCGCCAAGGCCGACATCGAGCCCTCGGAAACGGTGATGCTGTGGGCGGCGCAGAACCTCGTCCCGCCCTTCCTCGGCGCCCTGCTCCTCGCGGGCATCGTCGCCGCGGCGCTGTCGTCGGCCTCCACCTTCCTGTCCCTGGTCGGCTTCAGCCTGAGCAACGACATCTTCCGCCACCGCGACCCCGTCCGCCTCGGAAGCACCCGGGCGCTGATGGGCGCGGTGAGCGTGACGGTACTGGTACTCAGCCTGTACCTGCCGCCGAATGTGTTCTGGATCATGCTGTTCATCGGCACTGTCTTCGCCTCGAGCTGGGGGCCCGTTGCCTTCATGAGCGTGTGGAGCCGGCGCATCAATGCCGACGGTGCCTTCTGGGGGATGGTCGTGGG
>JAZBOX010000191.1:0-21792 GCA_036351355.1 Halieaceae bacterium | reverse complement strand
GCGCCCAGGCGTCACCTGGAGCGAACTTCAGGAACTGGCGATGAGCATGCTGCGCGACGCCGGAGGCTGGGACGAGAGCTACACCTACGGTATCGGCCACTTCATCGGCATGGAAGTACACGAGCATGGCGACTACGTGGCACCGCTGCAGCCCGGCATGGTGCTGGCCATCGAGCAGGGCGCCGTCGTCAACGGCACGCGCGTCGCCTTTGAGGACGACGTGCTGGTCACGGACGACGGTCAGGAGTGGCTGACGCGCTTCATCCCGATCGAGATCGACGAGGTCGAGGCGCTGCGCCAGGAGGCGCTCGACCTCGTTCCGGAGGCCCTGCTGCTCGATCCCTAATTACTCGAAGCTCAGGGGGCCAGACGTCAAGCGAGCCGGCCGGGCTTGAACCCGCGCCGGCTGGAGATACGCTTGACGCGGCTATTTGAGCGGGGCGACCTCAGGGCGCCCGTTTCATTTCGAAGCGCCTTTGTCAAAGCGTCTAACTCGAAGCGCCTAACTCGAAGCGATTATCTCTAAGCGATCATGTCGGAACTGCTTGCCTACGCGCTCATGGTGCTCTTTGCACTGCACCTGCTCGGGTTTCTGGTGCTTGGCATCAGGCGTCGGCAGGCCTACTACCTCAGCCTCATCCTCACCTTCTCGCTGCTCACGGCATCCTTCGCCAGCTACCTGTACGCACCCGAGTGGGACGCCGGCGGCCTGCCGCTGTTTCAGCTGCTGCGTTACCTGGCCTGGATTGCGGCGGCGGTGTCGGTGAGCTGGACCCTGACGCGCCTGCGTCGGCGCATCAGGGCCCGGCGAGCGCCCCGCTAACCAGGCCGATCTCCTCCAGCTTTGCCGTCAGCGACGTGTGATCCCAGAACTGCTCGACCTCGTCCTCGAGCCCGGTTAGTTCATAGCGAATCAGGGCGACGGGCAGGCCACCGGCAGCCATCACGCTGTCGTGAAAATCGCGCAGAACGAAATCATCGCGCAGCTGCTGCTTGCGGTCAGCGAGAAGCTTGTACATCTGAAAGCTACCCATGGTGTAGCCGAGGCCGTAGCCCGGGGGCCGGCGGAGGTAGATCTCCGCATCGACGCGCGCCACGTTGGCGTCCAGCCAGGGTGTCTTGGAGCGCCAGAACTTGATGACCTCGGGGATGCTTACTTCGTTTCGCTGCAGGCGCACATCGCCAAGCGTTCTGGCGGCGCGGAAGATGCCGAAGTTGTAGATCAGCTCGCGCGTTCGCGGGCGGTGCTCGTAAAACCCGAGCTGCAGCGGCGTTTCCTCGAGGTAGAGCGCCCATCCCTCGATGCGGCCGCCGTCTCGGAAGTACTTGCGAATCGGATGGTCAATCGTGCGCAGCATGCGGCCATCGACCTTGTGTCCGGGGATATCTGCGTGCCAGTGGTCCGGCGAGGGGTCGCGGTACTGAATCTGCTCCCAGTAGTTCGGACCGCCGGGACGCTCGATCCAGGGCACGTTGAAGCCGACCTCGCGGAAGTCGTCGGGGATGTAGTCGGGCAGCGTCATGAAGGCTTCGCGGTCGATGAAATTGCGGATTTCGATATCGACCTGACGGATCCGGGCCTCGTACTCTTCCCGGGACTCGGGCAGCGTGAGTTCCGGTAGATCGCGGTTGCGGTGCTGTTCGAGTGCGTAGAAGGCCCAGGTGCGCTCGAGTTCGCGCTCGGCAAGGGCCTCTATGTCGTCGGAGCTGTAGGGCATGAACTTCACGTGCATGAGGTACCAGTCGAGCAGCTCCTCACCCACACCGGCCTGTGCGGTCATCTCGGCCTGATGTTCGAGCAGCCACGCATGAAGCTCCCGCACGGCATCGGTCGCGGCGGCGATCTCCTCGACCAGTTCCGGCTGGCTCTGGCGCGCGCGGCCGAGCAGGTCGTCGTACCAGCCGATCACGCCGGCGGGCGGCACGGCGCGGTAGGGATGGCCGTGGCCGACGCCATCGGGCTGGGTCAGATTGTGGATGGCGAGCGCGGCGAAGTCCGTGGGCACATCGCGGAGGTTCTTCTTGGCGTTCTCGACCAGGGCCACCGTCGAGCGCAGGCCCTCGCGCAGGCGGCTCAGCGCGTCACCCTCGGCGGGCAGGTCGACAAAGGTCAGCCGCTGCATACGGTCAACGTAATAGCCGGGATCGCGCTCCCAGGGGCGGCTGACGCGGAGCATGAACTCGTGCTGGTCCATGGCGCCGCGCAGGGCGAGAAATTCCGCCTGCTGCGATCGGTTCCAGGCTGCCGCGTTCATGTCCGAAAGACGCTGCTGGAGCGAAGACAGCTCCCCCAGGCGCGTGGCGGCCTGCGCCGCGGAGCGCTTCAGCGGATCGTCACCGGTACCTTTCCAGCTGAAGAACTCGGCGGTAAGCGAGATCAGATCCTGGTAGCTGCCGCTGCCCGCGGGGGGCTCCGCGGCCATCGCCGGTAACGTCGTCAGTAGCAGCGCTCCCGCCAGGGCGGGTCGGACCTGCGCTGCGATTGACCGGATGATGCGTGAGTTCCGGTTGATTCGAATCATCTTGTTCCTCGCGACCTTATATCTGCTTCGCTCTGTCTCGCGACGTGCTGACGCCAGCGTGCCCCGCGGCGCCGCCGAAAAACTGGTCGGATAATGAACAAAAAACCGCTCTGCGTACAGCCCGGTCCAACAGGATCGTGGGCCTGTGTCGTGATTACCTCGAATGGCTGGGGGAAAAGATGGTCAGCACAGGTGTCATTCCTGGCGATCGTCGGTGCCGGTTACCGGGCCCCTGTCGGCAGCGGCGCTCAGGCGTCGCATCAGTTCGCGGTCGCGCCAGGCGACGCGCTCGGCCCAGTGCTCAAGCGGCAGCAGGGCACGACGCTCGGCCACGACCTGCGCCACGAGGTCCTTGGTCCACGGATCGTTCTGGCCGCGCTCGGCGCCCATGCGCGCGTAGGCCGGGCCGAGCTTCTGCGCGTGCGCCTCGATACCGCCGCGCGTGTTCAGGTCGGCGGTCTCGAAGGGGCCGATCACGGACCAGCGCAGGCCGAGTCCCTTGCGCACCAGTCGATCGATATCATCGACGGAGGCGACGCCGTCGCGCACGAGGCAATAGGCCTCGCGCAGAAGCGCCCCCTGGAGTCGATTGAAGAGAAAGCCCTCGACTTCCCGGCGAACGATGATCGGGTCCAGATCCACGGCCCGCGCGAAGGCGCTTGCGCGCTCGATGGTCTCGCTGCTGGTGAAGGGAGCGGCGACCAGCTCGATCACGCGCAGCAGGAAGGGCGGATTGCCCGGATGGGCTACGAGGCAGCGGTCGCGTCCGTCGAGCTCCGACGCGAACTGCGACGCCGGTATGGCCGAGGTCGCGCTGGCGAGAATGGCGTCGCGCGGTGCAGCGCGATCGAGGGCCGCAAAGATGGCGGATTTCACCTCGACGCGCTCCGGCGCGCATTCATGGACCCAGGAGGCGCCGTCGACCGCCGCTTCGAGCTCGCGACAGCAGCGAATATTCGCCATGGCCGATGCCACCGGGACCTCCATGAGACCGGCCTCGGAGAGTGCGTTCAGGCTGCGTTCGATATAGGCTAGCGCGCCTTCGAGGGACGCGGCCTCGGGGTCGTAGAGCGCGACGCGGCAGCCTGCGGAGGCAAACACCAGCGCGAAGGCCGAGCCGATGCTGCCGCCTCCGACAACCGCAACCCGCGCTCCTGCGGCGCTGCTTCGTGAGTCCGGGGTGGCGTCTGGATCCAGGCCTGGAATGTTCATCGCGGGTTACCTGCAACGCCGGGCGGCTTCGACGAAAGTTGTGGGTTGTGGAGCTACGCGCGAAGCGACGCCCGCGCGCCGCGCATGGTCAGAGGCGCCCGTCCCGGCTGTCAAGGATGCGTGGAGAGGATGTGTCGAGAGGGGGGCATTGACCGGCCGCCTCGAACGCCGACCCTGCGACAGCAGGTCCAGCAAACAGTTACACAGTTTTAGAGACACGGATATGGAGCTAGAGGGCAAACGCATTCTCCTGACGGGAGCGTCGAAGGGCATCGGTGCCGAAATCGCGCGCAGCCTCGGCGAGGCAGGCGCGTCGCTCGTGGCCCACTACGGCAGCGACGAGGCCGGCGCGTTGGCGGCTACGGAAGCGATTCCCGATGAACGCAAGCTACTGCTTCGCGCCGATCTGAAGCGGTCGGAGGAGGTCGAGATGCTGTGGGAGCGCGCCAGCGCCTGGCGCGGCGGGATCGACGTTTTCGTCAACAATGCTGCTGTCATGATCTTTGACGGTGGTATCGATGAGGAACTCGAGCGCTGGGACGAGGTGTGGGAAGAAAGCATGCAGGTGAACGTGATGGCGCCTGCGCGACTTCTGCGGCGCGCCGTGCGCGAGTTTCGCGCCACCGGCGGAGGTTCGATCATCACCATTTCCAGCTGGGCCGCGCAGCGCGGTGTCGGCAACCCGGCAACGATCGCCTACGCCGCGTCGAAGGCCGCGATCAAGGCGGCCACGCAGACCATCGCGCGCAACTTTGCCCAGGAAAACATCTACGCCTACATTATCGCTCCGGGCGTCGTGCGCACGCGCCTGTCCGAAGCCTTCGCCCGCAGCCAGGGCGGAGAGGAGAAGGTAACCGCGGGCCTCGCCATGGGTCGCTGGGTAGAGCCGGTGGAGATCGCCGAACTCGTACGCTTCCTTTCCCGCGGAACCTCGCCGAGCCTTTCCGGCGGCACCATCGACATCAACGGCGCGAGCTACATCCGATGAGTGCCTCACGTCGATTCCGCGTTTCGTCGCTGGCGCGCGGAGTGATGCGATGCGCGTAAGCCTCGGCGGCGTAGCCCGCGCTCACGAAGCGTTCCACTTCAGCTTTGACGGCAGGCCCATCGAAGCGCACGCGGGGGAGAGCGTTGCTGCCGCGTTGATCTCTGCCGGTGAAATGGTCTGCCGGGAAACCGCGCAGGGTGAGGGCCGCGGACTGTTCTGCGGTATGGGCGTGTGCGGCGAATGCACGGTGCTGGTCAACGGCCAGCCGCGACGCTCGTGCATGGAGATGGCGCTTCCGGGCCTCGACGTGCAACGGCAGCCGGCCCGTCGCAGCTTGCCCGCCTCGGGGGCCGAACGACCGCTGGCCGTCTGGGAGGAGCGCGAGGTCGAAATCCTGGTGATCGGCGCTGGACCTGCGGGCATGGCGGCGGCGCAGGCCGCGGGCAGCGCCGGTGCTTCCGTGCTGGTGGTGGACGAGCGCAGCCAGGCCGGCGGGCAGTATTTCAAGCAGCCCGGGGGCGGCTTTCAGGTCGACGAGGCGCATCTCGACGCGCAGTTCGTCGAGGGGCGACGAATGTACGCGAGGGCGCTCGAGGCCGGCGTCGAATTCCTCTTCGCGACGACCGTCTGGGGCGTGTTTCCCGGTCCCGAAATCGCAGTAGCGAGCGCGGGCAGAAACCGCCTGCTGCGTGCGCGACGCATCATTCTTTCACCGGGCGCCTTTGAGCGACCGCGACCTTTTCCCGGCTGGACGCTGCCCGGAGTGATGACTACCGGCGCGGCGCAGACACTGCTACGGGCCTACCAGACTGCAGCGGGAAGACGCGTGGTGGTCGCGGGCAACGGGCCGCTGAATCTGCAGGTGGGACGCGAACTCCTTGACGCCGGCGCCGAGCTTGCGGCGATCGCCGAGCTGGCGCCGGGTCTCACGCCGGGGCGCATTCCCTCGGCAATACGCATGGGCCTGGCGTCGCCCGATCTGCTCCTGGCGGGTCTGGGCCACCGCCTGCGCCTGCTGCGCGCCGGCGTGCCGCTGATCCACCAGAGCGCCGTGGTTGCCGCCGAGGGTGAGCAGCGCCTCGAGGCGGTCACGCTAGCGCGCGTCGACGAGCATGGAAAGGCCATCGAGGGCACACAGAGGCGCATCGCCTGCGACGCGCTCTGCCTCGGCTACGGTTTCATTGCCCAGTCGGAACTGGCGCGAGCGCTGCAGGGCGTGACGCAGGTGCACAGTGCCTTCCTCGCCAGCGAGACGGAACGATCGCCGGGCATCGATGCGGGGCAGGCTCTGCTGATCGGCGATGCGGGCGGCCTCGGCGGCGCGCGCGTCGCGATGGCCCAGGGGCGGCTCGCCGGCGACGCGGTCGCGCGGCAGCTGGGCTACGAGTCCCGGGTCGGCCAGAGTGCGCGCGAGCTCGCGAGCCACCGTCGGCTCCTGCAGCGCCACCGCAGCTTCCAGCGCGCGCTGTGGTCCTACTACGGTGCCCCCGCGGCCGCGCTGGCGGCCGCCGATGCCGACACGATCGTGTGCCGCTGCGAAAGCGTGAGTCTTGGACGACTGCAGGCGCTGCGCGATCAGGGGGTCGCCAGCCTCGGAGCCCTGAAGCGCGAGAGTCGCGCGGGCATGGGTCGCTGCCAGGGGCGCTACTGCGGCGCGCTCCTGCGCGAAAGCATGGGACTGTCCGACCTCGACGACGGCGCGAACTTCGCACCGCGGCCTCCCTTCAAGCCGTTGACCGTCGCCGAGCTGGCGGCCAGCCTCGACGAGTCCGTGGACTTCGATCGTACGGCGGGCATGGCGACGGCTGCCGTTACGGACTAGGTAACGGGCGGCACAGGGACGCGATGCTGGTCGCGCGCGCTGCAGACGGGTAGGCTTTCGCGCCTCGTTTACAACAGAGTGTCATCGATATGACTTCACCGCTGGTTTCAATGCTGGGGAAACTGACCCTGGGTCTTGCGCTGCTGGCGCTGCTCCTGTTGCTCGCGGCAGGTCCCGGTACGCGCTTTGGAGTGTGGGAATACGGTTCGGGCTTCCTGCTCATGCGCATCGCCTTCTTCGCGGGGCTCGGCGCCGCGGCGCTGGGGCTGCTGTTCCTGCTGATCCCCCGAACCCGGGCGGCTGGAGTGCTGCCGCCCGCGCTGGCCCTGGTCCTGGGGCTTGCGACCGCCTGGGTACCCTGGAGCGGCGTGCAGAAGGCGCGCTCGCTGCCCTACATCCACGACATCAGCACGGACACGCAGGACCCACCGGCCTTTGTCGCCGTCTTGCCCCTGCGCGCTGATGCCAAAAATCCGCCTGAGTACGCGGGCGAGGAAGTTGCCGCACAGCAGCGCGAGGCCTATCCCGACGTGCAGACGCTCGAATTGTCCATGGGCGCCGACGAGGCCTTTGATCGTGCGCTGGAAGTGGCGGCAGGACTCGGCTGGGAGATTGTCGCCAGCGCCGCCGATGAGGGCCGCATCGAGGCAACGGACACCACCTTCTGGTTTGGCTTCAAGGACGACGTGGTCATCCGCATCGAAGGATCGGCGAGCGAGAGTCAGCTCGACATGCGCTCGAAGTCACGCGTGGGTCGCAGCGATGTTGGTGCCAATGCGGAGCGTATCCGACGCTTCGTGGCGGCGTTCCGGGGCTGATCCTGCCCTCTGCGCCCGCTTTGGAACCCCCTGCGCGGTACGGTCCCGACTGACTCGGCTTGACAGTCCAGATGGCGCTCCAGAGAATACTTGTTCGCTATGAGAACACGAGTGTCATGCTAACCCCTCTGATCCGCGGCCTGCTCTCGGTCTTTGCAACCCTCCGGGCGTACCCTGCCGCCGCCCGCTCCTGCACGTCCTGGAACCCCACTTGTGCCGTCGCGCTGTCGATGCTGATCGCTGCCCTCGCCTTCGGTGTCCCGAATGGGGCGCAGGCGCAGGTTCGCAGCCTCGAGGATATTCGCAGCAGCGGCTCGATCCGCGTCGGCGTGAATCCGAACTTCCCGCCCATGAGCGCCTATGGCATGACCAACCAGCTCGAGGGCTTCGATGTCGACATCGCGCGCCGCATTGCCGACGCGCTGGGCGTCAAACTGCGCCTCGTACCGACGGCGGCGCAGCACCGCGTGGCCTTCCTGTCCTCCGGCCGTATCGATCTGGCGCTGGGGGCGCTTACGCAAACACCCGAACGAGAACAGCTGATCGACTTCACGATTCCGCTGCACACGGAGGCGATGAGCGTACTGACGACCGATCGCCTCAACATCAGCTCCTGGCGCGAACTCGACAGCCCCGACATCACCCTGGTGAACATGCGCGGCAACCTTTCCGTCGAGCTGCTCAAGGAGAGTCTGCCGCGGGCCAGGACGCTGCTCGTCGACGGTAACGCCGACACGGTCCGCGCCCTGGCGCAGGGCAGGGCCGACGCCCTCGTCGAGAACATCGACCTGTTCCTGAAGTTCACGGAGATCTACCGTCAGGTCGAATGGCGACATCTCGATGACGTGCTCTACGAGGCCAACTGCGGCATTGGTATTGCGCGCGGCAATGCTGAGCTGAAGGCCTTCCTCGACAATCTGCTCCTTGAGCTCCACGACAGCGGCTATGTGAACGCGCGCTGGGAACACTGGTTCGGTGCGCCGATGACCGTTCCCGTCGATCCGCGGGCGGGCTCCTGACCGTTTCGTCGATGCCCGCAGCGGCGCCGCCGCGAGCCCGGGAGCACCGGTCTGGATGCGTAACGACCTGAACCGTGAATTACTCCTTTGACTTCGCCGAGGTGCTTGCGGAACTGCCTTACCTTCTCGGCGGGGCCGCCATCACGCTGCAGATCGTGTTCATCGCGTTTTTCGGCGGTGCACTGCTCGGACTCTTTGGCGCGCTGGGCAAGGTCTATGGTCCCTCGCCGCTGCGTCGGAGCATCAATGCTTATGTGGTCTTCGTGACCAATACGCCGGCGCTGGTACAGATCTTCGTGCTCTACTACGCGCTGCCCGATGCGGGCATCCTGCTCGACTCCCTCACCGCCGTGGTGATCGCGCTGACGCTGAATTCGGCCGCCTATCTCACGGATATCATTCGTGCCGGTGTCGTGTCGGTACGCCAGACAGAGATCGATGCGGCGCTGACGCTGAACATGGGGCGACTGCAGATCCTCCGCCACGTGCTGCTGCCGCATATCGCCAGTACCGTGTTTCCGCCGCTGTCGAACTTTTTCATCTGGCTGATGCTGGGTAGCTCGATTGCGGCGCTGTTTGGCGTCGAGGAGCTCACGGGCCGTGCGATTAACATCAGCACCGCCAACCTGCGCACGATCGAAACCTTTATCGTCGTCGCGGTGATTTACGTGATGCTGACGCTGCTGGCGAGCGGCGCCCTGTCGCTGCTGGGTCGGCGCGTGCTCGGCGTACGCCAGAGGCTGGTCTGATGTGGGAGCGCATCTGGTTCGAAGCGCCAGGCTTCTTTACCTATCACAACGCGATCTTCTTCCTTGAGGCCGCCGGCCGTACGCTGGGCATGACCGCCGCCGGCTGTATCAGCGGCTTCGTATTCGGCCTGATCCTGGCGCTGCTGCGCCAGACGAGCAGCCCGGCCTTCCTGCCCCTGCGCCTGATCGCCATTGCTTACGTGGAGCTCTTCCGGCGCATTCCGTTCCTGGTGATCGTATTCATCGTGCTCTACGCGATTCAGCCGCTGTTTCCCGATGCCTCGCTCTTCGCCATCGCGACGATCGCCGTGTGCCTCGTGGCAACGGCGTTCCTCTCCGAGATCGTGCGCGCCGGCCTCGAATCCGTTCCGCAACAGCAGATCGACGGTGCAGTCACGCTGAACTTCGGCCCGCTGCGAACGCTGTGGTACGTCGTATTGCCGCAGGCCTGGCGCGTGATCATTCCGCCCGCTGTGGCCTTTGCGGTGATGTTCATCAAGGACACCTCGCTCGCCTCGCACATCGGTGTGATCGAACTGACCTTCTCCGGCAAGATGTTCCTGAATCGCGGCTTCTCGCCGCTGCTCGGCTTCGGCACCGTGCTTCTGCTGTACTTCGCCATGTCCTATCCCCTGAGTCGCCTCGGCGCTTACCTGGAGAATCGCCTTGCCCCTGCTCGACGTTCGTAACCTGTCCTGCTCCTACGGCAGCGAGAAAGTCCTTCGCGACGTCTCCCTGAGTGCGGATCGTGGCGAGGTCGTGAGCCTGATCGGGCCGTCCGGATCGGGGAAAAGTACCTTTTTGCGCGCTCTCGTCGGGCTCGAGGCACCCGATGGCGGCTGTGTGCTTTTCGATGGCAGCGAGGTGGACTACGCGCAGCGAAGCAGTCTGCGCGACCTCCGCTCGCGCCTCGCCATCGTCTTTCAGCAGTACAACCTGTTCCAGAACATGACCGTGCTCGGCAACGTGACCGTAGCGCCCCTGCGTATCCAGAAACGACCGCGCGACGAAGTCGAGGCGCTGGCACGGGACCTGCTCACCCGCGTCGGCATGGAGGCAAAGCTCGATGCCTATCCCGCGGATCTCTCCGGTGGCCAGCAGCAGCGCGTGGCCATCGCCCGCGCGCTGGCGCTGAAACCCGAGATCCTGCTCCTCGACGAGGTGACCTCGGCGCTGGACCCCGAACGCGTCAACGAGGTTCTCGACACGATCCGTCAGCTGACGGGGGAGGGCATCACCATGCTGATCGTGTCGCACGAGATGGCCTTTGTTCGCGAGGTATCGACGCGCGTGGTGATGATGGACGGCGGCTACGTGGTGGAAGAGGGGCCGCCGCAGCAGATCTTCGAGGCGCCGACGCAGGAACGCACCCGGGACTTCGTCGGCAAGATACTCAAGCACTGATATCGCGTATCAGCAGTCCCTCTGCCCGGGCACCCACAGCAAAGCTGTCCCGAACGATCGATGCGGGGCCGTCGGGGCAGACTCAGGCCAGCGCGAAGCTCGCGATGTCCTCCGTGCTCAGCGCGATAGCGTCGCCGGGGGCATGGCCGAGGGCGAGGCTGGCGGCAATCCTGGCCGCGGCCAGTCCGCCGGTGAAGCCCATCCAGGGCACGTAAGCCAGGTACATTCCCGCCGCGCCGGGAATCTCGCCAATCATCGGCTTCCAGTCCGGCGTGCCGTTCACCGTGGCCGCCCAGCTGCGCACGATGCTCACGTCGGCGAGGCGCGGCATCACCTCGAGAGCAAGTCCGAGGTTCTGCGCCAGGGAGCGGGCATCGGGCACCGGACGCTGCAAACGATCGAACTTCGCCGGCCAGCCGCCGCCGATGACCACCGTGCCCGCAGAGGTCTGCTTCATCGTCAGCGGTGCGCGCGCGTAGTAGAGCAGCGGCGAGATCAGGGGCTCCAGCGGTTCGGTCACGGCAACCTGAATCGGTACGGACTGGATCGGCAGCCGCGCAAGGGGCGCGACACCCGCTATCCGCGGACTGCCAGCGCCGGCAGCGATGACCACACGCCGGGCATCTATGCTCTCGCCACCGGCCCGCAAACGGTAGCCCTGCGCGGCCCGGGTGATGTTCTCGACGCGACGCTGGCTCAGAATGCGCGCGCCTGCAGCGATGGCGCTGCGGGCGAGGGTGGGGGCAGCGACGAGCGGGTTCGCCTTGCCCTCGCCGGGACAGTAGCCGGCTCCGACAAGGTGCGACGAAAGGAAGGGGGCCCGGCGGCGCAGTTCGTCGGCACCGAGGAATTCATAGGCGCTGCCTGCCGCCCGGTCGAAGCGCGCCTTGCGTTCGATGTTGCGCAGCTCACGGTCGGAGGATGCGAGCATCAGACCCCCGCCGAGGCGGACCTCGAGGGCGCCGGCGTGCGCGGCGTCAGCCGCCTGCCACAGCTCGATCGATGCACGTAGCAGCCGTACCGTGGGCAAAAAACCGTCGGCCCAGTCCTCGCCGAGGTCGAGAAAGGTGTCCTGCGGGATCTGCGCGTGCAGGCTGCCTGAATTCGACCCGGAGGCCTCCGTATTGAGCTCCGCGGTCTCGATGAGCAGCGCGTCGGCCCCGCCGGTGGCGAGATACCACAGCGCCGCGCAGCCGGTAATACCGCCGCCCACGATGGCGATGTCTACGACGTGATCGGGACTGTTCGGCATGACCGACGGGTTCCTTCGGAGGAATGAGAGACGACGGAGGGGCGGGCCGTTGCTTGCTTTCCGCATACGATTGGCGCGCGAGGCGTCGCATTTCGTACGCTATGGTAACGCCTGTACGCAGCGAAGGGGCTGGTGGTATATTTCCGCGCCTTGCGGCCTGTCGGTCGCGCTCTTCACGCTCGATTTCGAAAGCAGGCAAAGCCAGAAAGACAAAGCCAGAAAAAACCAGAGACAAGCCCCGGGGCTGGAATTTCACCATGAGCAAGACCTTTCGCGGAAGCTATACGGTAGCCGTCACGCCTTTCAGCGATGACGGCAGCAGCGTCGATCTGGATCGGCTGCGCCGTTTTATCGACTGGCAGCTGGACTGCGGCGTACCGGGCATCATCATGCTCGGCACCACGGGCGAGTTTCTCTGTGTCAGCGACAGCGAGCGTCGGCAGATCGTAGAGACCACCGTCGAGCACGCGGCGGGGCGCATGGACGTTCTCGTCGGCACGATGGACGCGAGCACGGACAAGGCCGTCCGCTACAGCCGCGAAGCCCAGGAGAGTGGTGCCGACGGTCTCATGATCATTCCGCCGTACTACTACACGCCCACGGAAGATGAGATCTACGCCTACTACGGCGCCATCTGCGATGCCGTCGACCTGCCGATCATGCTCTACAACAACCCCTTCACCTCGAACGTGGACATGTCCGCCGCGCTCATCGGCCGTCTGACGCGCGCCTTTGCCAACGTGCGATACATCAAGGAGGCGAGCTGCGACGTGGGACGCGTGTACGACATCGTCGAGGCGACCGATGGTGTGATGAACGTATTCGCCGGTGAGCGTCCGGTGGAGAGCTTTCTTCTTGGCGCCGTGGGCTACGTGAACCCCTACGGCAACTATCTGCCCTACAGCACCCGCCGGATCTGGGACTTCCTCGTCGAAGGACGCACGCAGGACGCCGCCGCGATCCAGCGCATCCTGCACCGGATCGACACGATCGTTGCCGAGGGTCACCCCACCTACGGGCACCAGTGTTTCTCCAAGGCCTTCTCCGCGGCGGCGGGATACCCGACGGGCGACGTGCGTCCGCCCCTGACCCGCTTTGCCGATCTCGGCGCCGAGGGCGCCGCGCGGCGCGACAAGGTCGTCGCGCTCATGGGCGAAATGGACCAGCTGATGCAGAAGCTCGACGCCGACGCGCAGAACGCCGCCTGAGGGGAGGGCGTCGCGGAAAATCGGCCGTCCTTCTCGAACTCGCGAACACAGGCCCGGGAAACCTCGAAGACGAGCCCGGACACTCACGAACGCAACCCCGGAAAACCATGAACACAACTGCCGAAGCTGCGCCGGATGATTCGCTGCCTGCCCTGTTCACGCCCTTCACGCTGCGCGGAGTGACCTTTCCGAATCGGATCGTGGTGTCGGCCATGTGCCAGTACTCCGCCGAAGACGGTTTCGTCAACGACTGGCACCGCGCCCACCACGGACGCTTTGCCCTCGGTGGTGTCGGCGGTGCCGTCCTCGAGGCAAGCGGCGTCACGCGCGACGGGCGCATCACGCCCGGTTGCCTCGGCATCTACCTTGATGAGCACATCGAGGGCCTTCGCTCCGTGGCTGACATTTACCATCGTCAGGGCAGGCCGGTCGGAATCCAACTGGCGCACGCGGGACGCAAGGGCAGCGCCGCGGAACCCACCCGCGGGGCGGCACCGTTAATAGACGGCCATGCCGACGAGGCTTGGGAAGCGGTCGCGCCAAGCGCGATACCGCTCACACCCGAGTGGCCGGCGCCGCGTGCACTCGACGCGGAAGAGGTGGAGGCGCATATCGAGGCCTTCGCCCAGGCTGCGCGCCGTGCCGTGGAGGCCGGCTTCGATTTCGTGGAAATCCATGGCGCCCACGGCTATCTGATACACAGCTTCCTGACCACGCTGTCCAACCAGCGCAGCGACGCCTGGGGCGGTGACTTCGAGGCGCGTATGAGCTTTCCCCTCGCCGTCGCCCGCGCCGTGCGCGAAGTCGTGGGTGAGGAATTCCCCGTGTTCTACCGGACTTCGTCCGAAGATGGTGTCGAGGGTGGAATGACGCTAGAAGATACCGTGACCCTTGCGCGGGCACTGACGATGGCCGGCGTGGACCTCGTCGACTGCTCTTCCGGAGGCATTACGGGAGCCTCGGGCCGCGCCAGCGTGCCGCCGTCACCCGGCTATCTAGTGCCCTACGCGCGCCGCGTTCGCGAGGAGGCCGGGGTACCCACCATGGCCGTCGGGATGATCACGCGGGCCAGCCAGGCCAACGAGGTGATCGCGAACGGCGACGCGGACCTTGTCGCAATGGCACGCGGCCTCGTTTCCAATCCGAACTTTCCCTACCATGCCGCCGTCGCGCTGGGCCACCCCGCACCCCACGAACTGATGCCCGATCAGTACGCCTGGTTCCTGAAGCGCTGGCGTCCAGAGGCGGTCTGATCAACCCGGGCCCCGCTTTCAGGCGATCGCTTCACGAGGACTGCAGCGCCAGGGTGATCTCGCGCGAGGCCGCGAGCAGGTCCCCGAGGATGCGCGTGCGAATCTCTTCCGGCGAAATGCGGGCGCTGGGGCAGCACACGTTGAGCGCCGCGAGCACCTCGCCATCGGGGTGGCGAACGGGCACGGAGATCGAGCGCAGTCCGATCTCCAGTTCCTGATCGACGATCGACCAGCCGCGTGCCCGCGTCTCCTCGATCTCCTCGCGCAGTTTCACCTTGGATACTGTGGTGTGCGGTGTGAGCTTTTCGAAGCGCCCGCGATCGAGG
Organism: Halieaceae bacterium; assembly: GCA_036351355.1. GTDB lineage: Bacteria > Pseudomonadota > Gammaproteobacteria > Pseudomonadales > Halieaceae > Congregibacter. Next base: position 7,219 of record JAZBOX010000191.1, on the reverse strand, counting down.
TAGTCCTGCAGTTCACCATCGGTCAGCGCAGCGAGAAGCACACGGCCTGACGACACGGCATAGGCGGGCGAGCGACTGCCGACATCGATGCCGATGTTCACAACACGCTTGGCGTCGGCCTTGGCCACGTAGGTGACCTCATCGCCGTCGAGGACCACGGCGAAGCAGCTCTCCTGAAGCCTGCTCGATAGCGTGTTCATCACCGGTTGCGTGACGTCCCAGATTCCCATGGACGAGATGACGGCAAAGCCGAGCTTCAGGACCTTGGGCTGCAGACTGAAGTAACGGCCATCGGTCCGCGCATAGCCCTCGCGGACCAGCGTGAGCAGCAGACGACGCACCGTCGCCCGGGTCATACCCGTAGCGCGTGACATGTCGCTGAGCGTCATGCGCGGTTTGCTGCGCGAGAAGGCAGAGATCACCTCGAGGCCCCGGGCGAGCGAATTGATGAAATCGCGATCGCTGATCGCATCGGGATCCACGCCCGTGGTCACATTGACCGTTGCCCTCGTTCCAGCCCCGCGCGCATCCGTTGCAGCAACGGCGTCATCGCCGATCTCTACCTCGATGTCGCGCTCTTCAGCGTCGCTGACATTCTTGCTGACACGCTCGTTCATCGACCAACGCTCCCCCCTTGCTACGACGCTCCCGTCGAAAACGACCCTCAGAGAGCCGTACAGATGTATTTGAGTTCAAGAAACTCGTCGATACCGTGACGCGAGCCCTCACGGCCCACACCTGACAGCTTCCAGCCGCCGAAGGGCGCTCCCTCGAAGGAGAAGTTGCCCGTATTCACACCAACGATGCCGAACTCGAGCGCTTCCGTGACCCGATGGACGCGGGCGTTGTCGCGCGCAAATACGTAGGCAGCAAGACCAAACTCCGTGCTGTTGGCTTCGCGCAGGGCTTCGGCCTCGTCGACGAAGCGGAACACCGGCGCCACCGGCCCAAAGGTTTCCTCGCGGGCTATCTTCATTTCCGCGGTCGCATCGGCGAGCACTGTGGGCTGGAAGAAACTGCCGCCAAGCTCGTGCAGCGCACCACCGGTGGTGACCCGGGCACCGTACTTCACCGCATCCTCGATGTGTTCGCTCACCTTCGCCACAGCGTTCATGTCGATCAGGGGGCCCTGTTCAACACCATCTTCCATGCCGTTACCGACGCGCAAGCGCGAGACAGCCTCGGAGAGGGCCGCCACGTAGTCGTCGTAGATGCCGGCCTGGGCATAAATGCGGTTGGCGCAGACGCAGGTCTGGCCCATGTTGCGGAACTTCGTTGCGATCGTGCCCGCTACGGCGGTTTCGAGATCGGCGTCGTCGAAGACCAGCACCGGTGCGTTGCCGCCGAGTTCGAGCGACAGCTTCTTCACCGTCGGAGCAGCCTTCGCCATGAGGTGACTGCCGACCTCCGTAGAACCGGTGAAGGTCAGCTTGCGGATCGTGGGGTGCGTGGCGAGTTCTTCGCCGACCACCGAGGCACTGCCTACGAGCACCTGGAACACGCCGGCGGGAACACCGGCACGCCGAGCAAGCTCGGCAAGAGCAAGCGCCGACAGCGGCGTCGCGCTGGCCGGCTTGAGCACCATCGTGCAGCCGGCTCCGAGCGCCGGCGCCGCCTTCCGCGGAATCATCGCCATGGGAAAGTTCCACGGTGTGATCGCCGCACAAACGCCGATGGGCTGCTTGAGCACGCTGAGGCGACGCTGACGGTCCGGTGCGGGAATCGTCTCTCCGTAAACGCGCTTGCCTTCTTCGGCAAACCACTCGAAAAACGCCGCACCGTACAGGATTTCACCGCGCGCCTCGGGCAGCGGCTTGCCCTGCTCGGCGGTAAGGATTCTGGCGAGGTCGTCGGCGTTCTCGACGCAGAGCTCGTACCACTTGCGCAGGATCGCCGCGCGTTCCTTTGCCGGCGTCGCCGCCCATTCGGCCTGCACGGCCTCCGCCGCGTCGATCGCCTCGATCGTGGTGTTGCGATCGACCCCGCTGACCTCGGCGATGAGTTCCCCCGTTGCCGGGTTGTGGACAGCGACGGGAGCAGCGCCGGCATCCGCGCGCCAGATTCCTTTGATGAACGCGCCCGTCTGGAGGAGCGTCGGGTCAGAGAGTTCAAGCATGTTGGTCAGGTTTCCCGCTGGGTGATTCGTGGATTCGGTGATTCGTGAATTCGGTGTCGGGTACTGGGTGATGGTAATGGTGTTCGTAACCGGTGTCGGATTATGCGCAGCAGTCCGGGCCTTGATCGCAGCGCGGCGGTCGCCAAGCGGACAGCGGGGCGACGCCCGAAGCCCGGGAGCCTCGCCGGCGAAGTCAGCCGCCCGCTTGCTGACAGCCGTCAGGGCGCGGCGTTCGCTGATCCGGCCCCGATCCCATCGGCGCGACGCTTCGCCGGACGAACTCGCGCTGGCGGGACACGCACGCAGAGGCCTAGAATAGCACCGCGTCCAGTACCCGAACACCTGTGCGCAGGGCTCCGTCTGCGACTGCGCGACCGGGGTCCGGCGCCGGCCTTCCTGATCTCGGAGACAAGTTGATGAACAAACCCCAAACGCTCGATCACGCGCTGGCAGCCGACGAAGCGGCGCGCCTCGCCGATCTCGATCGGCAGAGCGTGATGCATCCTTTCACTGCCCTGCGCGCCCATGAAGAAGGCGGCGCGCCGGTGGTGATGCACGAGGGTGAGGGCGCGATCCTGCGCGACACGCAGGGGCGCGAATATATCGATGCCATGGCGGGTCTGTGGTGCGTCAACGTCGGTTACGGGCGCAGCGAGATCGCCGATGCCATGCGCGACCAGGCAATGGAGCTGTCCTACTGCCACGCTTTCTCGTCGATGGCCAGCGACAAGCCGGCACTGCTGGCAGCGCGCCTCAAGGAGATTGCCCCGGTGCCCATGTCCAAGGTGTTTTTCGGCAATTCGGGCTCCGACGCCAACGACACGCAGGTCAAGATCGTCTGGTACTTCAACAATGCCCGTGGCAAGCCCGAGAAGAAGAAAATCATCGCCCGCGAGCGCGGCTATCACGGCGTGACCGTAGCTGCCGCGGGGCTGACAGGGCTGCCCGGCCTCCACGCAGGTTTTGATTTGCCGCTGCCCTTTGTGAAGCACACGCTTGCTCCCCATCGGCTGTGGCAGGGGCAGGGCATGAGCGACGCGGAATTCGTCGCGTATCTCGTCGCCGATCTCGAGGCGCTCATTGAAAGAGAGGGCGCCGACACGATCGCCGCCATGATCATGGAGCCGATCATGGGAGCCGGTGGCGTGATCGTACCGCCGCCGGGCTACTATGCAGCGGTTCAGGAGGTACTCGATCACCACGATATCCTGCTGATCGCCGACGAAGTCATCTGCGGTTTTGGGCGCCTTGGCACCATGTTCGGCGCCGAGGCCATGGGCATGCGTCCCGACCTGATCACCGTGGCCAAGGGCCTCACGTCGGCGTATTTTCCGCTCTCGGCCTGCATGGTGTCCGAGCGGGTCTGGGAAGGCCTGCTCATCGGCGGCGACCAGTTTGGTCCCTTCGGACATGGCTATACCTACTCATCGCATCCCGTTGGCGCTGCCGCGGCGCTCGCAAGTCTGGACATCCTCGAGCGTGAAAGCCTGGTCGCGCAGGCCGGTGCCCGCGGTGAAACGCTGCACCGCTGTCTCGCCGATGCCTTCGGCGATCACCCGCTTATCGGCGAGATTCGCGGCCAGGGCCTGATCGGGGCCATCGAACTCGTTGCCGATCGCGATCGGCCTCGCGCCTTCGATCCCGCCCTCAAGGTCGGTGCCCGCGTGGTAGCGGCGGCGCGCGAGCGCGGCGTGATCAGCCGCGCGCTGCCCTCATCGGACAGCCTCGCCTTCTCACCGCCCTTCGTGATCAGCGACGAGCAGCTGCAGCAGGTGGTCTCGGCCGTGCGCGATGCGGTAGATGAAGTCGCCGCTGAACTCTGACGCGCCTCGCCGAGCCCGGTCCCCGGCGACAAGAGCAGGCGACGAAGGCGGGCAGCCCGCGTGACAAAGCAGCGCAGATGTCGGGTCAGACGGCAGGACGGACAGTTGGTCACGGTCGCGCAAATGGCCGCGCAACTGGTCGCCCAACCGTGCCTACGCGCAGCCTCGCGCAGATCACCTATACTGGTGACTCAAGCTCAGCGACCCGTGCTGTGCCGGCTCTGCGCGCCCGCCTTGCGCCCGGGCCGCAGTCAGCGACACGTGCGGCTCACGCCGGGAATCGCCCTTCACTCACTCCCCCCGACGGAAGCAAGCAGACATGGCAAAACTCCGAATAAACGGCAAGACCGTCGATCTCGACTTTGATGATGACACTCCGCTGCTGTGGGTGCTGCGCGAGCAGGCCGGACTGACCGGTACCAAATACGGCTGCGGCATCGGCCAGTGCGGCGCCTGTACCGTGCACATAGACGGTGCGCCGGTCCGTTCCTGCAGCTATCCCGCGGCTTCGCTGAACGAAAACCAGGAAATCACCACGATCGAGGGGCTCTCCGAAGCCGCTGACCATCCGGTGCAGCAGGCCTGGGCCGAGCTCGACGTGCCCCAGTGTGGCTACTGCCAGTCCGGCATGATCATGGCCGCATCGGCGCTGCTTGCCAGCAACGAGGCCCCCACCGATGCCGATATCGACTCGAGCATCACCAACATCTGTCGCTGCGGAACTCTGCAGCGCGTACGGGCAGGTATCCATCGGGCGGCAGAACTCGGCAGGAAGGCATAGCTATGAACAGACTACTCGACGCAAGCATGGGCCGACAGGACGACGACAGCCACCAGCAGATCGATATCAGCCGGCGTCGCTTCGTCGTTGGCTCCGGTCTCACGGGCCTCGGGCTCAGCCTGGGACTGTCACTTCCGCTGGGAGCGGGCGCCGCCCAGCACCAGGCCGATGAGATCAACGCATGGGTGGTGGTCGAAGCCGACGACACGGTCATCGTACGCATCGCCCGCTCCGAGATGGGGCAGGGCACGCTGACGGGTCTTGCGCAGATGGTCGCCGAGGAACTGGCCTGTGACTGGGGCAAGGTCAGCTGGGAATATGCCTCTCCAGCGGAAAGCGTGCGCCGGGATCGCGTCTGGGGAAGCTTCGGCACCGGAGGCAGTCGCGGAATTCGTGAGAGCCACCAGTACGTCCGCGAGGGCGGTGCCGCCGCGCGCATGATGCTGATCGAGGCCGCCGCCAACGGCTGGAAGGTGCCCGCCGCGCAATGCAGCGCCGAGAACAGCGTGATCACCCACGCGCCGAGCGGCCGCAGCACGACCTTCGGTGCCGTCGCCGCAGCCGCGGCGCAGCTTGTGCCGCCAGACGAGGTCACGCTGAAGGACCCGAAGGACTGGACGGTGATCGGTCAGCCGCTGAAGCGTCTCGACACCGCCGACAAGCTCACGGGCAAGCAGATCTACAGCTCGGACATCAAGCTTCCGGGCTTGCTCAACGCGACGATTCGCGCCTGCCCGGTACGTGGCGGCAGCGTTGCCAGCTTTGACGCCTCGGCCGTCGAGGGCATGAAGGGCGTAAAGGCGGTGGTTCAGGTCGAGGACTACGCCGTGGCGGTGATCGCGGATACTTTCTGGCGCGCCAAAAAAGCTCTCGACGCGCTGCCCATCGAATGGGACTACGGCGAAAACCGCAGCGTCAACCAGTCCGACATCGTCGCTCGCCTCGACGAGGGGCTCACCGCTGGCGACGCCTTCGTCGGCAACGAGGCCGGTGACGCTGCGGCGGCTCTCGAGGGAGCGGCGCATCGCATCGAAGCGGTGTACAGCTATCCCTTCCTGAACCACGCCACGATGGAACCGATGACCGCCACGGCAAAGTGGACCGAGGAGCGCTGCGAGGTCTGGTGCCCGACACAGAACGGCGAGGCGGCGCTGGCGGCCACGGCCGAGGCAGCGGGCCTTGAACTGACGCAGTGCGAGGTCTACAAGCAGCTCCTCGGCGGCGGCTTCGGCCGGCGCGGCGCGACGGACTACGTGCGCCAGGCCGTGCTCGTGGCCCGCGAGATGCCGGGCACGCCAATCAAGCTGAGCTGGACTCGCGAAGAGGACATGATGCACGGCTTCTATCACCCGATCACCAAGGCGAAGCTGGAAGGCGGTGTCGATGAGAACGGTCGCCTCACGGCGCTGCGCGTGCGCATCTCGGGGCAGTCGATTCTCTACGGCCTGATGCCCGAACGCCTCGACGGTGGCCCCGATCCGGTGGTCTTCCAAGCCCTGGCGCCCGAAGGCGACCACTCGATCAGCTACAGCATCCCCAACCTGCTCGTCGACCACGCCATGCGTAACCCGCACATCCGCCCGGGATTCTGGCGGGGGGTCAACGTGAATCACAATGCGATCTACATGGAGTGCTTTCTCGACGAGTGCGCTCATGCGGCAGGCGTCGATCCGCTGGTGTTTCGCCAGCAGATGATGCAGGACAATCCCAAGGGCCTGGCCGTCCTGAACGCGGTGGCGGAGAAGTCCGGTTGGGCCAAGGCCGCTGCGGAGGGTCGCCACCTTGGGTTGGCGACCTGCCATTCCTTCGGCAGCTACACCGCGGCCTGCGCCGAAGTCTCCGTCAACGACGCGGGTGAACTGACCATGCACCGTATTGTCGCGGCCACGGACCCTGGCTACGCGGTCAACCCGCAGCAGGTCGAAGCGCAGGTGCAGGGCTCCTTCGTCTACGGCCTGTCCGCGCTGCTGCACGGCGAGTGCACCGTGAAGGACGGCGCCATCGAACAGCAAAACTTCGATGACTATCCATCGCTGCGGCTGGCAGAAATGCCCGAAGTGGAAACCATCGTGATGCCCTCCGGCGGATTCTGGGGAGGCGTGGGTGAGCCGACGATCGCCGTGGCGGCGCCGGCGGTGCTCAACGCCATCTTCGCCGCCACGGGCAAACGTGTTCGCGATGTGCCGCTCAAGGGACGGAACCTGCGCGCGTGAGACGGCTTCTGGTCCTGATCATGCTCATCGGGTCGGGCCAGGCCGCAGCGCAGGCTGGCGATAGCGGTCTCGAGCTGCGCGGACGCGTGCTCGCGGCGAGCTGCAGTGGCTGCCATCGTGAGGGGCTCTCGCGCCCCAACGGTATTCCCGACCTTGCGGGGCTGAGCGCCGATGAGATCGCGCAAAAGCTACGCGCGTATCGCAGCGGCGAGGCGGCAGCGACGCTGATGAATCGCCTCGCCCGCGGTTATTCCGAGGAGGAGATCGACCTGCTGGCCCGGACGCT